>NZ_JBWKQL010000003.1:0-774378 GCF_059418765.1 Pseudomonas sp. GW821-FHT07F05 | reverse complement strand
TGCTTGATTCAGTTGTTAAAGAGCGGGTGGTTAAGATCTTTCGTCTCAACCGAGGCGCGCATTCTACAGCGCCTCTTGTTTCTGTCAAGCGGTTATTTTAAGAAGTTTTCAAAGTTTCCTTATCAACTTCAACCACTTGCGCTTAGTTCGACTTAACGTCTCACGCCAGCGGGAGGCGAATTCTACAGCGTTACAATCTGCTGTCAACTGCCTTTTTCACCGCTGTCGATTCAAGCATCTGAACCGAAGCATTCCCCGCTGCCTACTTCGTCCAACTCTTTGATTATCAAGGAGTTTTCCGTTTCGTCTGCGCCGGAAGTGGGGCGAATTATAGACAGATCCAGAGGAGCGTCAAGCACTTATTTCAACAGACAGAACAATCACTGATATTTGGCGCCTTTGCTGCTTAACAGACTGCTATCCATGGGTTCTTATAGGAGCGTGCGCTTCTTTAACCGCTCTCTATAGGGATCCAGGAAGCAGCCGCTCGCACGGCCATCGGCGTGATACACGATGTCACTGGCATTTGTCTCACTATTGAGCGATGTTTAGCCGGCGCGCCTTGACATGGTGCCGCCCCTCCACATGGACGTGACGGTTGGTGGCAGCATGCGAATTCTGGATAGTCACTGACCGCAACGTGTTGGTCAGGTAAGGATATGAATGAAGTACTTTTTAATGGCACTGGCAGCATTGGCAATCGCTGGATGCGCAGCGACGTCTAAACCGGTCATGGGTAAACGCGGCATCCACATCAATTGCTCGGGCCTGTCGTCCTCGTGGGAGCAGTGCTATGACATGGCAACCAACTCCTGCGTATCCAAGCAGTATCGTGTGATCGCCAAGTCCGGTGACGGCGCCGAAGACACGGGGGGCTATCCGCTCGGTCTGAATCCGGCCGGCTATACCAGCCGCAGCATGATCATCATCTGCAAGAAGCCGGCTAACCCCTAGTCGGCTACCGACAGCGCATCCACCTGCTGACACAGCAGGTCATGGCTGGCGTCCACCACGCGTTGCTGGAGCTCGGGCGTCGCCATCATTCGCGCGATCGTCAGAGCACCAACGCACTGAGCAATGGCTGCCCACGCCAGATCTTCGTCCCCCAGCACTTCAGCCCATGCCTTTTGTAATTCGCACAACCAGTGCTCGGCGCGCAGACGAGCCGGTCCTTCTGCGCGGGCAATTTCGGCGCCCAATGCAGGAATGACACATCCACCCGCAGGATTCTGTACATGCGCCAGTGTCAGGTAATGCCGCAGGCACTGCTTGATTCGGTCCCTGGTCAGCGACTCATCGCCACCGAGTAACGCCAGGCTGCGGGTCAACTCGCGCTCAACCACCGCCTGAAACAAAGCATCCTTCGAAGAGAAGTGGCTATAGAAAGCCCCTCCGGTGAGGCCGACGGCTTTCATCAGACGGTCCACCCCCATGGGCGCGAAGCCTTTCTCTTTCACCAGAGCGGCGCTGCTGTCGAGCATGGCGCGCCGGGTTTGCTCTTTATGGTCGACCGAGTAGCGCATTGTTTCCCCCCCGTTTACTTAAGTAAGTGCCTTGACGCCCTCGCGACCCTAGCATAACGTCCGTTGAGTAAACGATCGTTTAATAAAGGTATCGTGATGACCATTACATTGAATAACAAGAAGGTCGTTCTGGTTGTGGGTGCAGGCGACGCGACAGGAGGCGCGATTGCCAGACGCTTCGCCCGGGAGGGTTACGTGGCGTGTGTCACTCGCAGGAGCGCCGACAAACTTCAGCCTCTGGTGGACTCGATTCGGCAGAGCGGCGGCGAAGCCCACGGGTTCGCCTCGGACGCGCGCAAGGAAGATGACGTGGTGGCGCTGATTGAGCAGATCGAGACTGAGATCGGCCCGATCGAGGCCTTCGTTTTCAATATCGGCGCCAACGTGCCCTGCAGCATTCTCGAAGAGACGGCGCGCAAGTACTTCAAGATTTGGGAGATGGCGTGCTTCTCCGGATTTCTGAACGCCCGGGAGGTCGCCCTTCGTATGGCCAAACGCAAACGCGGCACCCTTCTGTTCACCGGGGCGACTGCAGGTCTACGCGGCGCTGCCAATTTCGCGGCCTTCGCCGGCGCCAAGCACGGGCTACGGGCACTGGCGCAAAGCATGGCCCGTGAACTGGGGCCGATGAACATCCACGTGGCTCATGTGGTGGTGGATGGCGCGATCGACACTGACTTCATCCGCACACAGTTTCCCGAACGTTACGCGCTCAAGGATGAGGACGGCATTCTCGACCCTGAACACATCGCAGAAAATTACTGGTATCTGCACAGGCAGCCCCGGGACGCATGGACGTTCGAGCTGGATCTGCGCCCCTGGAACGAACGCTGGTAAGCCCCTGCGTCAGCGAATCACATGGGCGCACGCCCGCATCTATATAAGAAGAAGGAATGCAACGATGAGCCGAAGCGTGGAGTTTTACTTCGATGTGGGCAGCCCGACCAGTTACCTGGCCTACACCCAGTTGCGGAAGATCTGCGACGAGACGTCAGCGACCCTGATCCATCGGCCCATCTTGCTGGGCGCAGTGTTCAAGGCGACAGGCAATGCGTCGCCCAACGACGTGCCTGCCAAAGCGCGTTACTCCATCAAGGATCTGGCGCGCTTCGCCAAGCGCTATCAGGTTCCCCTCACCTTCAACCCTCACTTCCCGATCAACACGCTCAGCCTGATGCGCGCGTTGACTGCTGCGCAGATGCTCCAGCCACAACGGTTCATTGAATTGCTGGAAATCACTTTCAGGGCGATATGGGTAGAAGCGCTGGACTTGAACGACCCTGGGGTGATGTCAGCGGCCCTCACAAGATCTGGCTTTGATCCGGCAGAAATCCTTGGCTGGGTCAGCAACCCCAGCGTCAAGGGCCAGCTGAAAATCAATACCGAAGAAGCTGTTGCACGAGGCGTGTTTGGCGCCCCGAGCATGTTCGTCGACGACGAGCTCTATTTCGGTCAGGACCGACTCGATTTCGTCCGGGAAGCGCTAACCGAGTAACCGCCTGTAATGCCACCGCCAAACAGGACGGTGGCGTTCAGGGTCAAACCGCCGCTGTCCGACCTTCCAGCCAGGCCAACGCAGCGCCCTCCACGAGTGGACTGAGGCGCTGCCTGACCTGGGCGTGGTATTCGTTCAGCCATTCACGCTCCTCTTGGGTCAGCAGGCCGATTTCCAGGCAGCGCGTGTCTATCGGACAAAGCGTGAGTGTCTCGAACTTGAGAAACTCGCCGAACTCGGTCTTGCCCGCCTCCTGATTGATCACCAGGTTTTCAATGCGCACGCCCCACTGCCCCGGCCGATACGTCCCCGGCTCGATCGACGTGATCATCCCCGGCTGCATCGCGGTTTGCGGCGTGGCGGCGGCTTGATAGGCAATCACCTGCGGGCCTTCGTGCACGTTCAGGAAATAGCCGACGCCGTGACCGGTGCCGTGCCCGTAATTGACGCCCTCGGCCCAGATCGGGGCGCGAGCGATGGAGTCGAGCAGCGGCGAAAGAATGCCCCGCGGAAAGTGCGCACGGGACAACGCGATGACGCCCTTCAAAACGCGCGTGCAGTCACGCTTCTGTTCAGCGGTCGGCGTGCCGATGGGCACCATGCGGGTGATATCGGTCGTGCCGCCCAGGTATTGGCCGCCGGAGTCGATCAGCAGCAAGCCGTCACCCTCAATTTGCGCGTGCTCTTCTTCGGTGGCGCGGTAGTGAGGCATCGCCCCGTTACCGTTGAAGCCGGCAATGGTGGCGAAACTCTGGGACACGTAGCCCGGCCGACGGGCCCGCGCCGCGCTGAGTTTCTCGTCGATGGTCAGCTCGCTGACGGGCTCTTTGCCCAGCGCTGAATCCAGCCAGGCGAAGAATTCGCACAGCGCCGCGCCATCCTGCTCCATCGCCTGACGGATGTGCCGGGTATCAGCAGCGCTTTTCTGCGATTTGAACAGGGTCGTCGGGTTGAGGCCTTCGACCAACGTCACTTCGCTGTCGAGATAGTCCAGCAGGCCACAGGTGACCCGCGCCGGATCCACCAGCAACCGCGCGTCCTTGGGCACGTTGCGCAGCGCAGTGCCAATGCGGGTGTATTCATGCAGGGTGATGCCGTTTTGCTCCAGGGTGCTGCGAAGTCCGGCGTCGACTTTCTCTGATGCGACAAACAGGTTGATGCTGTTCGGGCCGATCAGGGCGAAGGAGATGAACACCGGGTTGTAGGAAACGTCGGCGCCACGCAGATTAAACAGCCAGGCGATGTCGTCCAGGGTGGCGAGAAAATGCCAATCCGCGCCGCGCTCGGCCATCACCGTGCGCAATCGAGTGAGTTTGTCGGTGCGGCTTTCGGTGGCGTGGGGCGCGGCGTGCTCATAGATTGCCTGGGCCGGCAACGAAGGGCGGTCGTTCCACAACTCCGTCAGAGGGTCGAGGTCGGTGCGAAGGCGCGCGCCTTTTTCGTACAGATTGGCAGCCAGCGTGCGCGAGGACGCCACGGCCAGCACCGCGCCATCCACCGCGACGACGGAATCCGCTTTGGCCTGCTCGGCGAGCCATTCAAGTGGGCCGGTCTGGCCGGGCTGCAACTTGACCAGTTCGATACCGCTGCCTGCCAGTTCCTTGCTCGCCTGCTCCCAGTAACGGCTGTCTGCCCAGAGGCCGGCGAAGTCCTGGGTGATGATCAAGGTGCCGACAGAACCGTGGAAGCCGGACAGCCACTGCCGCCCTTGCCAGTAACCCGGCAGATATTCAGAGAGATGAGGGTCGGCCGACGGCACCAGCCAGGCGTCGATGCCCTCACGGCTCATCAGGGCGCGCGCCTGCGCGAGGCGTTGCATCGCCACTCCAGTGGTTTTCGACTGCGTATTCATTGAATCTCCTGGTGACCCGAATTGTTTGCGTCGCAGACCCGGATAATGGAGCAGCGATCAAGGCTGAGCAACCGCAGCGCCGTATCCACCCTTGGCCGCAGTAATGACGCGCCGGGGCCACTGCATGGCGCACTGATGAAGTCTTCGGTCATATCAACCACCTCACCCACATTGATGTATATATAACCGAACACAGTTCTATCTATAAAACCGCAACACCACCGTGATCGCTCAATTACAAACTTACCTCTCACTTGATTAGTTACCCCTCCGCATAAGTACGCGTGTATGACGGGATTCAATAATCGAGCGCCATAAAACCGTTACCCCCCATCCGCGCCCAGGTTCTGACGTTGGAAAAACGTCTTCCCGGTAATTTTCAATAGCCAAACAGGGGGTCTCCGGCAGTGCCTAAAAAGCGTCGCGCACCACGACAGGGCAGTGATGTTTTATTGACTCTGTTTAAAATCAATCAGTTACGCATGCCAACGATCCGCTTATCAAAAAATTAACAGAATGATGGCGAAATAATTTGACAGAAACTCTGCCTCCGCCGATATATAGGCACGTCCAATGTTTTCCTGTTTTTGCAGTGCGGCCCTAGAGCCGTGCGCCGAGAGCATTCCGACTTAATTACCCTGAGACTGCCCAAAAAGTTGACGATTCAAACGGTGTGAAATCAGCGCCGGTGGGCAGTTTTTGGTTCAAAGAAAGGTTTTTTCGAATTACTGAATGTGCTCGGTGGGGCGGTAGCTTTGCCCAACGCTTTTGTCAGCCAGTGCTGAATGAAGTCACCGTTTGAATGCACGCCTAATTAGTACAACGGCAGGATCTGCAGATTCGGGCGGTAGCGTGCCTGAAGCACAATTCACTCCGCTGCCCTGCACTCCTCACTCTCTACGAGGGCCTGATGCAATGCCTTTATCTTTCGACATGGATGAGCAGCTGGTTCAGCGACTGGCTGACGAAATCGATACCAACGGCTTTGCAAAACTGAACGCGGCCGTGCCTGACACGGACCTGCAGCAGTTGCGGGCCTGGACTGACGAACAAGCGCAGAAACACCAGGGCGAATACTTTGCCTACCACGGTGAAGCGGCACTGAGCGAAAGCCTGCTGGCGAGTTACTGGTCCGACCCGCGTTTCAAGACGCTGCTCGGTCGCCTCTACAAGCATGCAGCCCGCCGCGACGCTGCCAGTGACCGCATTTTCCCGGTGCTGCGCTGCGTGCAGGGCAATCAGGGCAAGCGCGAGTCCAACAGTTTCCACTACGACGCCAGCCTGGTGACCGCACTGATCCCGGTGTTCATCCCCAGTGAAGGCGAAGGACGCGGCGATCTGATGCTGTTTCCGAATATCCGCCGGGTGCGCTCATGGGTGCTGTTCAACGTGATCGAGAAGGCCCTGCTGCAGAACAAGATCACCCGCGGCTGGATCATCAAGGGCATGCAGCGCAACTGGCTCAAGCCGTATGTCCTGCGCCTGGAGCCGGGCAGCGTTTACTTCTTCTGGGGCTATCGCAGCCTGCACGCCAATCAGGCCTGCCGACCGGACGTGAAGCGCGCCACTGCCCTCTTCCACTTCGGCGACCCCCATGCAGGCAGCCTGGCCACCCGGTTGATCCTGAAAATCAATCAGGGCCGTGCGCGACGGATGAGTAGCAAGGCAGGCAGCCCGCCGCCGGCATCCACCCCCAATTGATTTCGCTCGAACCTGGCGTTGGCGGCCTGGCCTCAGACCGGCGCAACCGCATCACTGCCCAGAAAGCATTTTTCAAAAGCTTTGCATCTGAAATGGAGAATTCGATGATCAACGTCACCAAGACTTACCTGGGCGATATCGACAAGTTCAAGGGCTACGTCGAAGGCATTTATGCGCGCGGCTGGCTGACCAACCACGGGCCGCTGGTGTGCGAGCTCGAACAACGCCTGAAAGACTACCTGGGCGTCAAGCACGTCATTCTTACCAACAACGGCACCCTCGCCCTGCAGGTCGCCTATCGCGCACTGGGCCTGAGCGGCAGCGCAGTGACCACCCCGTTCAGCTTTGTCGCCACCAGCAGTTCGCTGCAGTGGGAAGGCATTCGCCCGATCTTCGCCGACATCGACGCGCAGACCTGGAATATTTCGCCCGACCACATCGAGAGCCGCATCGTCTCCGACACCACCGCCATTGTCGGCACCCACGTCTTCGGCAACCCGTGCGCCGTTGAACGCATCGAAGAAATCGCCCGTCGGCGCAATCTGAAGGTCGTGTACGACGGCGCCCATGCCTTCGCCGTGCGTCACGCCGGCCAGTCGGTGCTCAACTGGGGCGACGTCAGCACACTGAGTTTTCACGCCACCAAGTTGTTTCACACCATCGAAGGCGGCGCGATCATCACCAACGATGACGAAACAGCGCGCAGGGTTCACCTGCTGTGCAACTTCGGCATCGTTGACGTCGACAAGATCGACGGCATCGGCATCAACGCCAAGCTCAACGAATTCTCCGCCGCGATGGGCCTGTGCATTCTCGACGACATCGAGAACATTCTTCAGGAACGCGCTGAAATCGCTGACCGCTATACCACCCGCCTGGGCGATTACGTCGACCTGCAGCGGCCGGAAAGCAACAGCGAACTCAACCACAGCTATTACCCGATCGCCCTGCGCGACGAACAACAACTGCTGCGTTTGCGTTCGGCGCTGAACACCAACGGGATCAACCCGCGCCGCTACTTCTATCCGTCGCTGGACACCCTTGAATACCTGCAGCCGCAAGCGGCACAAACCGCCTCGCGTTCACTGAGCGAGCGCGTGTTGTGCCTGCCGATTTACCCGGGCCTGCTGCGCGACGATCAGGACCGCGTCATTCAGACGGTGATCGCCGAAACCAGCACCGCCCACTCGCCGTACCGTGTGCCGTCCCTCGCGCAGGTCATGTAACGCCATCGCGCCATTCACCTAGATTCGCCGGAAGGACTTTCGATGCCAACCAAGCGCTCAGTCATACGCAACACTGCGTTGAGCTATGCAGGCCAGGCCTACACGCTGCTTGTGGGGATCCTGATCATGCCGTTCTACCTCGGCCACATGGGCGCCGAGGCATACGGGCTGATCGGGTTCTTCTCGGTGCTGCAAGCCTGGCTGCAATTGCTGGACGCAGGGTTGTCGCCGAGTCTGGTCAGGGCGGTGGCGCATCGACAAGGCAGCGACGGACAGGACCGCTACACCGGTCGCCTGCTGCGTTCGTTCGAGATCATCTTCCTGCCACTGGCGGGTTTCTGCTGCGTGGCGATGTATGCCGGCAGCGAATGGATTGCCGTGCACTGGCTCAATGCCCAGGAGCTGTCGACGCAGACCGTGGTGCAGTGCATCGCGCTGATGGGCATCGTCATCGCCCTGCGCTTGTTTTCGACGCTCTATAAAAGCGGGATTCAAGGCCTTGAGCAGCATGCATGGCTGAACATCGCCAACGTGATCATCGCCACGCTGCGCTACTTCGGCGGGCTGCTGCTGGTGAGCACGATCTCCAACGACCCGGTGCACTTCTTCGAATTCCAGGCGCTGGTGGGCTTGATCGAAGCGTTGATCTTCGCCGCCCGTGCCTATCAGCAGATGCCGAGGCCGTCGCCGCTGACCGGTTTCGACTGGGATCTGGTCAAGCCGATCATCCCGTTCGCGGCCAGCATGTCCGGCACCGCGGTGCTGTGGATCGTGCTGACCCAGATCGACAAGGTGCTGCTGTCCGAGCTGCTGCCGCTCAATGAATACGGTTATTTCTCGCTGGTGGCACTGATCACCACCGGGATCATGATGCTCTCCAACCCGCTGGCGCAGACGCTACTGCCGCGCCTCACGGTGTTGATGGCCGAAGGGCGCCGGGATGACATGCATCAGCTGTACCTGGCGGCCAACCGGTTTGTGTGCACGTTCCTGTTTCCCCTCGCGGCACTGATCGCGCTGCACGCCGACGAGATGGTGTTTGCCTGGTCGGGTGATCGCCCTGCCGCCGAGTGGAGCCGGACGATTCTGCCGTGGTACTCCCTGGGCAGCGCCATCATGGCAGTCAGCGCATTCCAGTTTTATCTGCAGTACGCCTACGGGCGCATGCACCTGCATGTCTGGTACAGCATTGTTTCGGCGCTGATCACGGTGCCGGTAATGTTTCTGGCGATTCGCGGCTATGGCGCTTACGGCGCGGCGATTGCCTGGTTCGTGTTGCGCGTCGTGTCCTTCGCCATCTGGCCGGTCATCGTGCACCAGCGCCTGGCCCCGGGCATTCACAGCCAATGGCTGCGCGACATCATCCGCATCAGCGTGATGACCGGCGTGGGTCTGGCGATCACCGAGCCGTTGCTGCGGCTGATCGCCACTGACAACCGCATCAGCATCTTCCTGGGGCTGGCCGTCAGCGGCCTGCTCACGCTGCTGATTGTGGCCGCCAGCTACAAGCCGCTGGTGATGAAGATTTCCGTTCTGTTCAGCAAACCCAGTGTTTAACTCCGAGTACCCAAGCCATGGATGCTATTAGCAATAAGACGAGCTCTTCGCCGTCCGCCGCGCCCTTGGTCAGCATCGTCTGTCCAGCCTACAACCAGGAAGCCTACGTCGCGCAGACGCTGGAAGGCTTTCTGATGCAGCAAACCACGTTCGCCTTCGAAATCCTGGTGAACGACGATGCCTCCACGGACGGCACCGCTCGCATCATTGCCGATTACGTCAAACGCTTCCCGACGCTGATCCGCCCCTTCTATCACGAGACGAATCAGTACTCGCAGAACAACCCGCCGGTGCCGGGTCTGTTCGGCGAAGCCCGGGGCCGCTACATCGCCTACTGCGAGGGCGACGATTACTGGACTGACCCGCGCAAGCTGCAGATTCAGGTGGATTTTCTCGAGAACAACCCGGATTACGTGCTGACCTACCACGACGCGATCCCCTTCGACATCAGCGGCCAATACCCGATTCAGCTGCAAGGCAAGCTGCGCGGGGATGCCACGGCGCTGGAGCTGCAGAAAGCGCGGCCGGTGTCGACGCTGACCACGGTGTTCCGCAACGTCTTCGATTCGTTGCCGCCCGAGCTGCGCGCCGCGCCGCTCAACGATCTGGTCTGGTGGTCGCTGCTCGGTGCCTACGGCAAGGGCAAATTCATGGGTGAGGTCAAGCCGGCCATGTACCGGTTGCACCCGGGCGGCGTGTTTTCCATGCGCTCCAACAAACGCAAATTGCACATGGCGCTGCAGACCTCGGGCGCCCTGGCCAACTACTACAACCGGCTCGGTCATCAGGAACTCTATGAGCATTTCCTGATGGAGCTGGTCGAGTACTCGCTGTCGGCGATCACCCCGAAACGCAAGATGCAGACGCTCCTGGCGGTCGGGCAGAACTTCAGCTCCAACATCAGCAAGAGACTGATGACGACCCTCAGCAAAGGTCATGTTCAATAACGTACTGGTGGTCTGCGTCGGCAATATCTGTCGCAGCCCCATGGCCGAAGCCCTGTTCCGACAACGCGTGCCGAACGCGCGCATCCAGATCTCGTCGGCCGGCACCCACGCCATGCTCAGCTCCACTATCGATCCGCTGGCCCAAGCCGTGCTGCAGGTCAACGGCGTCCTCGCCCACAAACATCGAAGCCGTCAGATCGATCGGCAGATGCTCCATGAAGCAGAGCTGATTCTGGTCATGGAGCATCGTCAGACCCAGAGCGTCCTCAAGCTGGCCCCCGAGGTACGCGGCAAGACGTTTCTGATTGGCAAATGGCAACAAGCGCTGGAAATCGCCGACCCCTATCGGCGCCCGAAACTAGCCTTTGAACAGACCTACGAGCAGCTTTCGCGTTGTGTCGACGACTGGCTTCCTTATCTTCAGTCAGGAGATCCAAGATAAATGACCGCTATGAACCGTACTTCTCTGGACGAGGTCCAGGACTCCCGGATCGATTTGGCGACTATCTTGCGCACACTTTTCGATCACAAAGGATTGATTGCGTCGATTGTCGGCATCTGCGTCCTGCTCGGCGCCACCTACGCCATTCTCGCCACGCCGATCTTCCAGGCCAACGCGATGATTCAGATCGAGCCGCGCAAAGTCGGCATCGAGGGCCGCACCGAAGTCTCCAGCAAGCCGCTGTCGGTTTCCCAGGCGACCACCGAAATCGAGCTGATCAAATCCCGCGCAGTGCTGGGCAAGGTCGTTGATGACCTCAAGCTGTACATCGTGCAGAAGCCCAAATACATCCCGGGGCTGGGCAGCTACATGGCGCGTCGGTTCAAGCCGGAGCGTGAAGGCGCGCTGGCCGATCCGATGTTCGGCCTGAACAGCTACGCCTGGGGCGGCGAGAAAATCGACATCTTCCAGCTGGAGGTGCCGGACGCACTGCTGGGCGAAAAGATGACCATGGTGGCGGGCAAGCCTGGCACCTTCACCCTGTATGACGAAGACCGCAACAAACTGCTCAGCGGCCCAGTCGGTCAGACCGTCGAAGGCAGCGGCATCACCCTCCAGGTGGCTGCGCTCAATGCACGTCCGGGCACCGAGTTCACCGTCGTGCGTCAACGCACCCTGACCGCCGCGCTGGATTATCAGGACCGTCTGAAAATCATGGAAGCGGGCAAGGATTCCGGGATCGTCTACCTGTCGATTCAGGACCCGGACCCGGCACTGGCCAAGCGCATCCTCAACGAAGTCAGCCGCCTGTATGTGCGCCAGAACGTCGAGCGCAGTTCGGCTGAAGCCGCCCAGCGTCTGGAATTCCTGCGTTCGCAATTGCCTGCCGTGCGCAAGCAGCTGGAACAGTCGGAAATCGCGCTGAACAACTTCCAGATGGGCGCTAAGTCGGTTGACCTGAGCGTTGAGACCAAATCGGTTCTGGATCAGGTGGTCAAGCTGGAAGGCACCCTGTCGGACCTGAAAATGAAGCGCGTCGACGTCGAGCGTCTGTACACGCCGGAGCATCCGACCTACCGCGCCCTGATGACTCAGATCGGCCAGGTTGAATCCCAGAAAGCCGCGCTGCTGAAGAAGATCGAAGCCCTGCCGGCCACGCAACAAGAGCTGCTGCGTCTGAACCGTGACATGCAGGTCACCTCGCAGACCTACACCCTGTTGCTGGACAAGAGCCAAGAGCAGGACATTCTGCGCGCCGGCAGCATCGGCAACGTCCGCATCATCGACAACGCCGACGCCAACGTCGAAGAGCCGGTCAAGCCGATGCGCAAAATCATCGTGCTGGTCGCCGCCCTGATCGGCCTGCTGCTGGCCGTTGCCACCGTGTTTGTACGCCAGGCGTTCTATCGCGGCGTGGACAACCCGGAAGTCATCGAAAACCTCGGCATGCCGGTGTACGCCTCGCTGCCGTATTCGCGACTGCAGGAGCGCATGGAAAAGGCCGCCCAGAGCCGTTCGGCGAGCAAGGAGCCACGCCTGCTGAGCGTCAGCGCGCCGACGGAGCTGGCGATCGAAGCGTTGCGCAGCCTGCGCACCAGCCTGCACTTCGCCATGCTCGAAGCCCGCAACAACGTGCTGATGATTTCCAGCCCGACGCCGGGCGTGGGCAAGTCGTTCGTCTCCAGCAACCTGGCGGTGATCATTGCCCAGGCCGGCAAACGCGTGTTGCTGATCGACGCGGACATGCGCAAAGGCTACCTGCACAAGATGTTCAACCTGACGCCCAAGCACGGTTTGTCGGACACCCTCGCTGCGCGTCTGGGCAGCAAGGAAGTCATCAACCACACCGAAGTGCGCAATCTGGATTTCATCTCCTGCGGTTACGCGGCGCCGAACCCGTCCGAGCTGTTGATGCACGACAACTTCAACAAAATGATCAGCGAGCTGTCGCCGCTGTATGACCTGGTGATCATCGACACCCCGCCGATTCTGGCCGTGACCGATGCCACGCTGGTCGGCCGCCAGTCCGGCACCTGCCTGCTGGTGACCCGCTTCGGCCTGAGCACCGCCAAGGAAATCGAAGCGTGCAAACGCCGCCTGATGCACAACGGCATTCTGATCAAGGGTGCGATCTTCAACGGTGTCCTGCGCAAGGCGTCGACCGCCGACTACGACTGCGCCGCTTACGGTTACGACTACACCACGGTCCGCAAGTAAATCGACATGCACGCCAAGGAGACACACATGGCCAGGACCCTTGCAGTGATGCAGCCCTATCTGTTCCCGTACCTGGGTTACTTTCAGCTCATTGCTGCCGCAGACGTCTTCGTCCTGGGAGACGATCTGCAGTATGTTCGGTCCGGCTGGGTCAATCGCAACCGCATCCTGCACAACGACGAAGCGAAGCTGATCAGCTTTCCGTTGAAGAAAGACCGCTTTCAGTTGCAGATCAATCAGCGCCAACTGTGTGATCATTTCAGCGATGAGGCGCCGCGGCTGATTGATCTGCTGGCCGAGAGTTATCGAGAGGCGCCCTGTTTCGCGCAGGTCATGCCCTTGCTGGAGCGGTTGATCCGTTTCCCGCAGCAGAACATCGCGCTGTATGCCGAACACGCAATCCGTGAAATCTGTGCTTATCTGCACATCGTGACGCCGATCCTGCGCAGCTCGGACCTGATATTGGGTAGCGCTGCGGACAAGCAGGAGCGCATTATCCGCATCGCTCACACGTTCGAAGCCACGACGTTCATCACCCCGGAAGGCGGATCGGTCATCTATGACCGTGATCACTTCGCCCGCAACGGCTTGCTGGTGCGGTTCTTCCGGATGAACCCCGTGGTGTACCGGCAGTTCCGGCAACCTTTCGTCGCCAATCTGTCGATCATCGATGTGCTGATGTTCAACTGCGTCGAGCACGTGCAGCAGATGTTGACCGAATACGGGCTGGACAAGAATCCATCCAGCGCCCGGCCAGGCATGATGCACCGGCTGGCGCAAAAACCTGACGTTGTCCTGACCGGGTCGCACCGGATCGCAGTGGAGTGAAGTGTATGTCTGAAGTCGTCAATAGCGCCTGTGGCTCCGCGCGCTGGTACCTGATCCAGACCAAACCCCGCCAGGAAGCCCGTGCGGCAGAGCACCTGCAACGTCAGCAGTTCGAGTGCTACCGTCCGGTCAAGCACGGCGAGAAAAAACGCGGCTCACGGGCTCCGGCCGAAGAAGAGCTGTTCCCCGGCTACCTCTTCATCCACATGGACCAGGCCAGCGACAACTGGTACCCGATCCGCTCGACCCGAGGCGTGGCGCGCATCGTCACCTTCGGCGGCATGCCGGTTCCGGTGCAGGATGCGTTGATCGAGCAGATCCGTCAGCGTCTGCTGGCGCCGCCGGCCAGGGTCACCTTTCAAGAAGGGGAAACGGTGCGGATCACGGCGGAGGGCTTCAACGACGTCGAAGCGATCTTCCTCGCCGCCGACGGTGATGAACGCGCGGTGATTCTGCTCAATCTGCTGCAACGTGAGCAGAAGGTCACCCTGCCGGTCAGCAGCCTGTCGCGGATGCAAGCGCAGGCGTGAGCCGTTAGCGTTTTCCATACTGATCCACACATTCTGACCCACACATCCTGATTCCCACGGGGCTGATGCTTTCAGCCTCTTGACCCCCCTTCGCCCGGAACTCGCCATGACCCAGAAAACCACACTGGTGACGCTCACCTATGGTGATCGTTTCAACTACCTGCACACGCTGGTCAGCCGCTCGCTGGAAAGCCCGCTGATCGATCGCGTGATCATCGTCAGCAACGCGTCCACCGCGCCGCTGGATAACCTGCGCCGCACCTGGCCGAATCAGGTCAGCGTGATCTACATGCACGAGAACACTGGTTCCGCGCGAGGCTATTCGGTGGGGATTCAGGCCGCACTGGACGCCGGGGCCGAACACATCTGGCTGATGGACGACGACAACGCGCCGACCATCAACGCCATCGCCACGCTGCATCAGGTGCTCGAAGAACGTAAACGCGTCGACGGCGAAGACAAGGCCGCCGTACTGGGCTTTCGGCCGACCCATCAGGCGGACATCGCCGCCGGCGTGCCGAACCGCTTCGCCATTCAGCGCCGTTCGAGTTTCTTCGGTTTTCACATCGCACAGCTGCCCTACAAGATCTGGCGCCGGCTGCCGTGGGGCGCGCCGCAAAGCCCGCACCGCAAACTGCCGATGGTGCAGTTGCCGTTCGCCACGTACGGCGGCCTGCTCGCCCACCGCAATCTGTATCGCCGCATCGGCCTGCCGCTGGACGCGTTGATGCTCTACGCCGACGACAGCGAATACACCTTCCGCATCACCGCCGGTGGCGGCCGGATCTTTCTGGTGCCGGACGCCTTGCTCGACGACCTGGAAAGCTCGTGGAACATCAAGGCACGCACCAACAACATCTACGAGAGCTTCCTGCTCGGTGGCTCGGACTTGCGCGCCTACTACGGCGCGCGCAATCAGGCCTGGTTCGACAAAAACATCTGGGCCAATTCGTCGCTGCTGTACGGCCTCAACCGCTGGGTGTTCTTCCGCCTGCTGCGGCTGATCGCCAAGCGACGCGGTGCCGAGGAGCGCCTTGGCCTGATCGAACAAGCCATCCGTGACGGTGAGTCCGGGGTACTGGGTCTGAATCAGTCGTATCCACTATGAAAATATTGTTCATCAGCAGCCTGTATGCCCCCCACATTGGAGGCGGCGCGGAAATCATTCTTCAGCGTACCGTCGAAGGCCTGCAGCAGCGCGGCTGTGAAGTCAGCGTGCTGGTGACCGGTCCCGACGCGGGCCTGAGCGTCGAAGCGGTGAACGGCGTCAAGGTCTACCGCGCCGGCCTGCGTAACTTCTACTGGCATTTCGGTGCGCAGCGGCCTGGCCGTCTGGCGCGCCTGGGCTGGCATCTGCGCGACCGCTACAACGGCGCGATGCGCAGCTACGTGAAACAGGTCATCGGCAGCGAGCAGCCGCAACTGGTGGTCTGCCACAACCTGGCCGGCTGGTCGGTGTCCGTCTGGGACGAGATCACCGCTGCAAAACTGCCGATCGTGCAGGTGCTGCATGACATGTACCTGATGTGCCCGAGCAGCAACATGTTCAAGCGCGGCCAGTGCTGCCAGCAGCAATGCGGCAGTTGCCAGACCTTTCGCAAGGGCCACGACTCGCGCTCGGCCCAGGTCGCGGCGGTGGTTGGGGTCAGCCGCTTCATTCTGGACAAGCTGCAGCAGCGCGGCTACTTCAGCGCCGCCAGCCCGTACGTCGTGCACAACGCCAGCTCGTTCACGCCGCCGACCGCCTCGCCCCATCAGCGGCGGCAAGCGGACCTGGCGACGAAAAAAGCGCCGTTGCGCTTCGGCTACATGGGCACGCTGTCCCATCAGAAAGGCGTGGCCTGGCTGATCGAGCAATTTCAGCGACTGCCCTTCGACGCCACGCTGCAGATTGCAGGGCGTGGCCATACGGATGACGAAGCCACGTTCAGGGCGCTGGCGACATCGTCGAAGATCAGCTTCGTCGGTTACCAGAAGCCTGAAGCGTTCTACCGCCAGATCGACGTCGCCGTGGTGCCTTCGCTGTGGAACGAGCCGTTCGGCATGGTCGCCGTTGAAGCCTGCGCTCACTCGGTGCCGGTGATTGCGAGCCGCATGGGCGGTTTGCCGGAAATCATTCAGGACCCGCTCAACGGTTTGCTGTGTGACCCACAGGACCCCGACTCACTGGGCCAGGCGATGTTGCGCTTGCACCAGAACCCGGAACTGCTGGCGCGTCTGAGCGGCCAGGCGCGGGTCAGCGTGGCGTCGTTACTGAACCTGGAGTTGATGCTCGACAGTTACCAAAGCATTTTTGCCCAGACGTTGCTGGACCACACCGCCCAGCGCAACCGGCATGTCCTGCCCCACCCGGTCTGAACACATCGGCATGCCTGCAAGCGATGCCGACATTACCACCGACGGCCCGAGACCTACCTGAGCAAGCGCTCCGGACCGTGCCTCTTCACTGAGACAAGCCATGCTCATCCCTTACCTGACCCGGTTACGACGACCCTCGGCGGTCCTGTTGCTGGGCTTGTTGATCAGCTGCATCACGCGAGCGGACGAAGCATTCATCATCGGCGTCGACACGCACTTGATGAACAAACCCGGCACCTCCGTCCGCGCGTTCCAACTGCTGAAAGCGGCGGGAGTCGACTCGGTGCGCGACGATGCCTACTGGTCCAGCGCCGAGCCCCGACGAGGGTTATTGAAGATCGAGCCTTCGTGGCAGTCGTTCCTGAGCGCCGCCCAGGAACACCGATTGCGACCGCTGTTGGTGCTGGGCTACGGCAACCCGTTTTACGAGAACTACGCCAAACCGCGGAAACCCTCGGTGCGCGACGCTTACGGCAACTACGCCAGCTTCGTCACCCGCCAGCTCACCGACAGCGTGGACTTCTACGAGATCTGGAATGAGTGGGACAAGGAAAACCCGGTCGATCCGGGGTTCGCCAGGGACTACAGCTTGCTCATCGAACAAACCGCCCAGCGCATTCGCGCCAACCAGCGGCCGATGGTGATTCTGGCCGGCGCCGTCACCAGTCAGGGGATGGACCTGGGGTTTGCCGATCGGCTGGTGGAATCGGGCGTGCTCAACCATGTCGACGGGTTGTCGCTTCATCCGTATGTGTATTGCCGTTCGGATGAGCGCAACACCCCGGAAAACTGGATTGCCTGGCTGCGGCGGATCAGCGAGGACCTGAAGGACAAGAACCGCAACAACGGCCCGGTGCCGCTGTACCTCACCGAAATGGGCTGGCCGAGCAACGACGGGCGCTGCGGCGGTGATGAGAAGACCCAGGCGGCGTTTCTGGCACGCAGTTTCTTCTTGGCGCAGACGATGCCCAACGTCAAGGGCATGTGGTGGAACGGCCTGCTCAACGACGGCCCCGACGGCACTGATCCGGAGCAGAACTTCGGCCTGCTCAATCAGGACCTGAGCATCAAGCAGGCCTACCTGACGCTGAAGGCCATCAGCCCGACGCTGCATCAATTCCGTTACGACGCTGAAAAGAGTCGAGAAATCGACTCGCAATACCTGCTGCGGTTCGCCAAGGGTTCGGAGCAGATCATGGTCGCCTGGACCGCCGGGCTGCCGCGTTCGATCAAGGTCGACGCCAGCAGCGTGCTGCGCGGCAACGTGCAATACATCGACACCCGCCAGCCGCAACGCGGCCTGGTCGACAGCGGTATCCCGTGGAACTGCAACGACGGGCGTTGCTCGGCGCAAGTGCCGATCGATGACTTCCCGAAAATAATAAGCCTGGGCACACGCCCGGCACTGTTTGCCTTGCCCTGAATTCTGCCTTTTTTATTCCGGTCCGCCTTTCGAGCGCCCCTTCATTCAGGGCGCTGACGGCTCTTCACTGAGAGCGCTGATGCCCCTTTCACTCAGGGCGCTGATGGCTCCTGCGCACGACCCCTTTATCTCTTCTACAGGTCGACCACAATGATTGTGATCAATGCACGTTTTCTGACCCAGGAACTGCGGGGCGTTCAACGCTTCGCCGAACAGATCTGCCTGGCCCTCAAGCAACTGCGCGACGACGTGGTGTTTGTTGCTCCACACGGCATTCAGATGCACGAAAGCGCCAAGGCCCTCGACGTGCAATGCATCGGCAGTCACAGCGGCCACCTGTGGGAACAACTGGACCTGCCCCTGTACCTGCGCCGTCAGGGCAACCCGCTGCTGATTTCCCTGTGCAGCACCGCGCCGCTGCTGTACGGCAATCAGATCGCGACCCACCACGACGTCACTTATGTGCGTCACCCGGAAAGCTACACGCGTACGTTTCGCCTGCTCTACCGGACCATGACGCCGATCATGCTGTCGCGGATCAAGTCGCTGCTGACGGTGAGCGCCTTCTCCAAGGGTGAAATCTCGCAGTTCTACGCATTTCCGGAGAAGAAAATCTTCGTGGTGCCCAATGCCGTGAGCGGTGCGTTTCAACCGGGCCCGCCCCTTAAAGAGCAACAGGACTACCTGCTGGCGGTGTCTTCGCCCAGCGCGCACAAGAATTTCAGCCGGATGATTCAGGCGTTTCTGCTGCTGCGCGGCCACGATGATCTGCAACTGCGCATCGTCGGTGGCGCCAGCGGGATCTTCAGCGACGACAACCTGCAACGTCTGGCCAGTCGTGACCCGCGCATCCGCTTTCTGGGGCGCCTGAGCGACGACGAACTGATCAGCCAGTACCAGGGTGCAACGGCCTTTGTGTTTCCGTCGCTGTACGAGGGCTTCGGCATTCCGCCCCTGGAAGCCCAGGCCTGTGGTTGCCCGGTGCTGGCGGCGAACGCGGCGTCGATTCCCGAAGTGCTGCAGGCCAGCGCGTTGTATTTCGACCCGCTGGACATTGACCACATGGCCGCCGCCATGGAACGCATTCTGACGGACATGCCGCTGCGCCAGTCCCTGCGCCGACGGGGGCTGAACAACGTGGCGCGGTTCTCCTGGGAAGAGTCGGCACGACAGGTTTCCCAACGCATCGACGCGCTGCAGAGTCCGGCCAGAGACCGGCGCAGCAGCCAGGGCAGCGATGCCCTGGGTCGCGAATCTTCCAGCAACTGAGGCACTGCCATGAAACGCCTTGCCTATCTCGACGCGTTGCGCGGCATCGCCGCCTTGATGGTGGTCTTCACCCATTTGTACGCACCGGTCATCGGTCACGTCTGGGTGCTGGATTACCTGATCGACCCCGGCAAATTGGGTGTGCTGTGGTTTTTCATGATCAGCGGCGTGGTGATCCCCTACAGCCTAAAGCCGGTGCCGGACGGCGCCCGACGCTTTCTGATCTCACGCTTCATGCGGCTGTACCCGGCTTACTGGCTGTCACTGCTGCTGTTTGTGCTGATGCTGCAGTTGACCGGCGCGCCGCTGCCGTCCTGGCCGCAGATCGTCGCCAACCTGACGATGGTGCAGGCGGCACTGGGATTCGACGACGTGGTCGGCCTGTACTGGACGCTGTTCATCGAACTGGTGTTCTACGGCCTGTGCCTGGCGTTGTTCATCGCCGGCAAGCTGTACGACCTGGCCTTCCGGGCGCGCTGTTCGCTGGTGTTTCTGCTCGCCGCGCTGGCGATGAGCGTTGCCCGCGCGCTGACCGAACACAAACTGCCGGTGGCGCTGCCCCTGGCGTTGTCGCTGATGTTCTTCGGCTCGGTGTGGCGTCAGTGGTTGCTGGCTGAACACAGCCCGGCGCTGACGCGGAACCTGAAGATGCTGTTCGTAGCCTTCGCCGTGCTGTTGCCGCCGACGCTGATCATGGCGTACAGCAAGGACATGGGCACCGGCGAAACCTGGGGCCGTTACTGCTTCACCTACGCCGTGGCCATCGTCAGCTTCGTGCTGCTGACCCGCAGCGTGCGCCTGAACCACCCGGCGCTGGTCTGGCTAGGCGCAGTGAGTTACTCGCTGTACCTGCTGCACCCGTCGATGGGCATGCTCAGCGAATTCCTGCTGCGCGGCACCGACGCACCAGGCCTGCTGGTGGCGCTGGTCGCAACGGTCCTGACCCTGGGCGCTGCCCATTTGTGCTTCCGCTACATCGAACACCCGTTCATCCAGCTCGGAAAACGCCTCAATAACCGCAAAGCCGAGACGCAGCCTGTCAGCGTCTGATTTAGCGCCTGCGCACATGGAAAGGCATGGGATGGCCCTCGCGAGCCTGGCTCGACGTGCCGGGCGTCCCTCAGCCGTTAATGCAGAGAATTCCAATGAAAATTGCAATCGTCCACGACTGGTTGGTGACATACGCCGGTGCCGAAAGGGTTTTGGCATCGCTGATCAACATCTGGCCCGAGGCGGATCTGTTCTCCGTCATCGATTTCCTCAGCGACGAGGACCGCGCCCGACTGGGCGGCAAGGTCGCGAAGACCACGTTCATCCAGCGCCTGCCCAAGGCCAAAACCAAATATCAGCGCTACCTGCCGCTGATGCCGATGGCCATCGAGCAACTGGACCTATCCGGTTACGACCTGATCATCAGCAGCAGTCACGCCGTGGCCAAAGGCGTCCTGTGCGGGCCGGACCAGTTGCACGTCAGCTACGTGCATTCGCCGATCCGTTACGCCTGGGACCTGCAGCATCAGTACCTCAAAGAGGCGAACCTGAGCACCGGCCTGAAAGGCAAAGTGGCGCGGATGATCCTGCATTACATGCGCATGTGGGATCAGCGCACGGCCGCGGGCGTCGACGACTTCATCGCCAACTCGCACTTCATCGGCGCGCGCATCACCAAGGCCTACCGTCGCGAATCCACGGTGATCTATCCGCCGGTGGACACCCTCGGTTTCGCGCTGCAGGAACAGAAGCAGGATTACTACTTCACCGCCTCGCGCATGGTCCCGTACAAGCGCATGCCGATGATCATCGAAGCCTTCGCGGCGACGCCGAACAAGCGGCTGGTGGTGATCGGCGACGGTCCGGAAATGGACAAGGCCAAGGCCGCTGCGGCCAACGCGCCAAACGTCACGCTGCTGGGCTATCAGCCGTTCGCGGTGCTGCAGGAACACATGAGCAACGCCAAGGCGTTCGTGTTTGCTGCCGAGGAAGATTTCGGCATCAGCCCGGTGGAGGCCCAGGCCTGCGGCACGCCGGTCATCGCATTCGCCAAGGGTGGCGTGGTGGAAACGGTCTGCGGCCTGGATCATCCGCAGCCGACCGGCGTGCTCTACCCGGAGCAGAGTGTGGCGTCGCTGATGGCCGCCATCGAGACGTTCGAGATCAACGGTTCACGCATCACCGCGCAAGCCTGTCGGACCAACGCCGAGCGCTTCAGCGAAGCCCGCTTCGAACTGGAAATGCGCCAGTTCGTCGAGACCCGCCTGAGCGCTGCGCGTCAAAGCCGCCAGCCTGCGCACATCCGGCCGATGCAGATCGCGCCGACGCTGGTCAGCAGCGACCTCTCCGCCCGCGTTGTTCCGATCAAATCCGTCTGAGCGAGCCCAGCCTATGCGCACTCCATTAAGGGGCATCCTGCATGCCCATTCATCGTCGCTGTCCGTCGCTCACCGGCTGCTCGATCTGGCGGTCATCGCGGTCGGCGGTTACGGCGTCAACCTGCTCACCGGCACGCCAATGAGCTCCGAAGCCTGGATGCAGATTCTGCTGGCGGCGGTGGCTTTTCACTGGCTGGCCGAATACAACCAGCTGTACGGCTCGTGGCGCGGCGAGCGCATCTTGCGCGAGCTGCTGAAGGTCGCCAATTACTGGGGCCTGGCCTTCGTGCTGCTGCTGTTCGTCGATTACCTGCTGTTGCAGCCCGACGATCTGGCGGACGACAGCCAGATGGCCTGGTTTGCCGCCGTGCTGGTGGCGCTGTGTGGTTATCGTCTGGCGATTCGCAGCGTGCTGCACGCGTTGCGCGCCCAGGGTTTCAACACCCGGCGCGTGGCGATCGTCGGCACCGGCCATTGCGGCGAACGCCTGGCGATGTCCATCGAACGCGCGCCGTGGATGGGCCTGAACCTGCTGGGCTTCTATGACGAAGCGCCGCAGCAGATTGACCTGGCGCGCATCGGCCGACGCATTCCGGTGCTGGGCGATCTGGATCAACTGATCCAGGACGCCCGCGACGGCAAGATCGACAAGGTGTACATCACCCTTGAACTGGGCGCACAGGCGCGTTTGCAGGAACTGATCAAAGGCTTGAGCGACACCACCGCGTCGGTCTATGTGATCCCGGATGTGTTCATGTTCGAGTTGCTGCATGCCCGCAGCGAAAGCATCAACGGCCTGCCGAGCATCAGCATTTTCGATTCGCCCATGGATGGCGCCTGGAGCGTGGTCAAGCGTCTGGAAGACATCGTGCTGTCGAGCATCATCCTGACCATGATCGCCCTGCCGCTGATGCTCATCGCCCTGGCGATCAAGCTCACCTCCCCCGGCCCGGTGCTGTTCCGTCAACGCCGTTACGGCCTGGACGGGCGGCCGATCATGGTCTGGAAATTCCGCAGCATGAGCGTGCAGGAAAACGGCTCGGTGGTGACCCAGGCCACGCGCAACGACAGCCGCATTACGCCGCTGGGCGCGTTCCTGCGCCGTACCTCGCTGGACGAACTGCCGCAGTTCTTCAATGTGCTGCGCGGCGAGATGTCCGTCGTCGGCCCGCGCCCCCACGCCGTGGCGCACAACGAGCAATACCGCAAGCAGGTGTCGGGTTACATGCTGCGGCACAAGGTCAAGCCGGGCATCACCGGCTGGGCCCAGATCAACGGCTGGCGCGGCGAGACCGACACGCTGGACAAGATGCAGAAACGCGTTGAATTCGACCTGCAGTACATCGAGCACTGGTCGGTCTGGCTGGACCTGAAAATCATCCTGCTGACGCTCTTCAAAGGCTTCGTCAACAAGAACGCCTTCTAAAAAGAAAATCTGCCAAAAACAACAAATATGGCCAAGGGCTAGTAAGCTCGGCGGGAGGTGCACGGGTGCATGAGCGAATGTGATCCGATGTTCGGTGTAAGTAAGGGATGCAAAGAAATCACTGCGGTGCCAGTACGCACCTATTAGGATTAGAAGGAACATTCATATGAAAGTAACGTTAGCGGTCGTGCTGCTTTCCAGTCTGGTGTTGCAAGGCTGCGCATTCGCCCCCGGTCAGTACATGTCTTACAGCGATGTCACCGACAACGACCCCGACGGTCCCCAGGTCACGCTGATCAACATCACCCCTGCCACTCTTGCGCAGCAGCAGAAAACGGCGGACGCCGCGGCCAAACCGCTGCCCCCGGAACTGCTGAACTACAAGACCCCTGAATACGTCGTCGGCCCGGGCGACGCCTTGCTGGTGACCGTTTTCGAACACCCTGAACTGACCGCGCCGGGCTCCCAGGAACAACTGGACGCCAACAGCCGCGAAGTGCTGAACGACGGCAGCGTGTTCTTCCCGTACGTGGGCCGTATTCAGGCCGCCGGCAAGACTGTTTCGCAGATCCGCGAGCAACTGCGCATGGGTCTGGCGCCGCAGTACACCGAGGTGAAAGTCGACGTCAAAGTGCTGCGCTATAACAGCCAGCGCGTCCTGCTGTCGGGTGCGTTCAAGACCCCTGGTCCGCAAGCGATCACCAACATTCCGCTGAGCCTGGTTCAGGCCATCAGCCAGGCCGGTCTTGACTTGACCGACGCCAACCTCGCCGGCCTGACCCTGCGTCGCGACGGCAAGGATTACGTGATCGACGTGGACTCGCTGAACCGCAAGGACGCGCAGATCAGCAAGATCTTCCTGAAAGACGGCGACTACCTGCACCTCAACAGCAACTCGAAAAACAAGATCTACGTGCTGGGCGAAGTTCAGCGCCCGCAAGTGATCTCGTTCAGCACCACCAGCGTGAGCTTGCTGGAAGCGCTCGGCACCTCTGGCGGCTTGAGCCCTGACGCAGCCGATGGCGATGCGGTGTATGTGATTCGTGCACAGGACGCCACCCACGGGGCGACGGTTTATCACCTCGCTGCGAAGAAGCCGACCAGTTATGCACTGGCGAAAGGCTTCGAGCTGGCGGCCCAGGACGTGGTGTTTGTCGGCCCGGCCAACATCACCCGCTGGAGCCGTTATGTGAGCCAGTTGCTGGGTTCGAACAACATCATCCAGACCGGTGCGATGTTCAGGAATTGATGGGGCAGGCAGCTTCAAGCTGCACGTTTGGAGCTGCAAGCTGACAGCCGCGCAACAGAGCAACAGAGAAATCCTCGCAGTGGTCCGACTGCGGGGATTTTTTTTGGATTGAATTTGGCAGCGGCAAGTGTTGCTGAGGCAACACCGGATCAACAACTACGTGCGCCTGGATCAACAGTCTGGGGTGTCTGGCAGTATTGCAGCTGAGGCTGATCGCCGGATTCACGGGGGCAACGGACGATTGAGGGGGCTGGCACACATGCTGCTTCACTCCCTTCAAAGGGTCTTCACGCCCATTACTTCGCGTTGAACGCGGCCTGCACGGTGCCAAGCACCCCGGGTGACTGACCCCAAGGAAACAACACATGTTGGTAGTTTCGATTTCAGGTAGCCCTTCCACCCGATCGCGCTCGGGCGTGGTGCTGCAACATGCCGCGCACTGGCTCAAGGACCGTGGCGTTGAAGTGAACGGTGTGCGCATTCAGGATTTCGCCGCCGAGGATTTGCTCTACGCCCGATTCGACAGCCCACAGGTGGTGGCTTTCATCGACGCAGTGGCGAAGGCGGATGGCTTGCTGATCGGCACGCCGGTGTACAAGGCATCGTTTTCGGGGGCGTTGAAGACGCTGCTCGACCTGCTCCCGGAGCGTTCACTGCACGGCAAAGTGGTCTTGCCGATCGCCACGGGTGGGAGCATTGCACACATGCTGGCGGTGGATTACGCGCTGAAACCGGTGCTGTCCGCGCTGAAATGCCAGGAAGTGCTGCACGGGGTGTTCGCCATCGACAGCCAGATCAGCTACGGCGAGAACGCGTTGGGCGGTGATCTGGATGAACTGCTGACCCAGCGACTGCATGACGGTCTGGATCACTTTTTACTGGGCCTTCAACACCGGACCCAGGCGCGTCACAAGGAAGCGGGCGGTCATTTGAAACTGGCGTTGTAAGCCTATCGACTTAACCCTGACGTGCTTTCGAAGCGACGCTGACTTCGGCGTTGTATTCGCCACGGTTGTCGAACTCGTGGGCGCGTTGCAGTTGTGGCTGTTCCATCATTTGCGCCTTGCGGGCCTGGAATTCGTCGTAGGACAGGCCGCGACGGTTAAGGTCTTCGAGTGCCAGCTGGTGGGTTTCCTCAGCGCTGTAAGGGCGCAGTTCGGGATGATTGCCAGCGGCACAACCGGCGAGAACGGAGGCGGAGAGTAACAGGGAGAGGGCAAGAAGACGGTTCATTGGGAGCCTCCATTCGGCTCGTTTCTGGAATGAAGCCAAGGCTACGCGCCGGGCCTTTCCAGCAGAAATCAGTCGTCTTGATAGTGGCTATCGGGTTTGGCGCGCAATTGGCTGTTCGGCGATCTATCTAAGCGTAGAGTGCGTCGGCCTAACGGCCTCGGGTTTCGCCTTCGGCGAGTTACTTGGAAAAGCACCCCAAGTAACCAAGGGTGCTTGCTCTCGGTTGGGCCCGACTTCGTCGGGTTCCTTCACTCCGGTCTCGCTCCGTGGGCCCGCGCCGAACGGGCATCCATGCCCTGACGGCGCTCTCGCCGCATCCATGCGGCTCGGCCCACTGCGCGAGACCTGCGTTCAGCCTGCACCCAAGTCGCGATTGGCGGTGTTTGGACTTTTTGCGTACCAAAATCAAAAGCAGATCAAAAGCTTCCCGGCTGAAGCCGGTCCTACAGACCCCGCGTAACCACTGTAGGACCGGCTTCAGCCGGGAAGAGGCCCGCATGACCGCCATCAATTTCTTGGCCAATACCATTCTGTGAGGCTGCTCACTCCCACAGGGTTTCAGCCTTGGCTCTCGGAAATGGTCAGACCAAAAAGTGCCACAACAGCGACGTCCCGATCAGCCCGACCACCGAGACAATCGTCTGCAGCACCGACCATACCCAAATGGTTTGCTTCAGTTGCAGGCCGAAGTATTCGCGGACCATCCAGAACCCTGCGTCGTTGACGTGGCAGAAGAACACCGAGCCTGCCCCGATCACCAACGCCACCAATGACGCTTCCACCGGCGCCAGCCCGGCCATCATCGGCGCAAGAATGCCCGCCGTGGTAGTCGTCGCGACGGTGGCTGAACCAGTGGCTTGACGCAGCGCGACCGCAATCAGCCACGCCAGCAGCAGGTACGGCATGTGCGCGCCTTCGGCCACTTTGCTGATGGTCTGGCTGACGCCGGCGTCCAGCAACGTTTGCTTCAAGCCGCCGCCCGCACCGATGGTCAACAGCAACACGGCAATCGGCGCCAGGCTTTTACGCAGCGTGCCGCCCACTTGTTCGCGGGAAATACCGTTGGCCCAGCCCAGACACACCGTTGCGGCCAGCACCGCAATGCCCAACGCCACCAGCGGCTCACCGAGGAATTTCAGCGTCAGCGCGATGTTGCTTTCCGGCTCCATGGCGATTTTCGCCAGGGTGCTGCCGAGCATCAGGATCACCGGCAGCAGAATGATCAGCAACGAGATACCGAAGCTCGGTTGGCGGGAGGCACTGGGTTTGGCCGAGAACAGCTCGCCCAGCTCTGCCGGTTCCTCGATGTGCATGCGCTTTGACAGCCAGTTGCCGTACAGAGGACCGGCCAGAATCACCGCCGGCACCGCCACGCAGAAACCCAGCAACATGGTCAGGCCCAGATCCGCGTGCAAGGCGCTAACGGCGATCAGCGGCCCCGGATGCGGCGGCATCAGCGCGTGCAGCGTGGTCATGCCGGCCAGCGCCGGAATGGCGATTTTCAGCAGCGGCTGATTCGACTGGCGGGCCATGACGAAGATGATCGGCACCATCATCACCAGACCCACTTCGAAGAACAGCGGCAGGCCGATGACCATGGCCACCAGGGCCATGACCCACGGCAGGGCTTTGCCCTTGCCCAGCCCCAGCAACGTCGAGGCAATGCGATCCGCCGCGCCGGACTCGGCCATCAGCGCACCGAGCATGGCACCGAGGGCAATGATGATCCCGGCCTCACCGAGAATCCCGCCCGCGCCCTTGCTGAACGCCTTCGCCACTGCCTCCGCTGGCAACCCCGCACCTATCCCTGCGATGAATGTGCCCACCAGAATCGACAGAAACGGCGGGAGCTTGGTCGCGCTGATCAGCACGATGATGGTGGCAATGGCGATCAGGCAGCAGATGATCAGGCGAGTGTCATGAAACACCCAGGCAGCAGATGACAGATCCAACGCGGAACCCCTTATCGGTCGGTTTTTATTTCAGGACGGATTGAAACAATATGTTTCAGCCGGCCGAACCATACCGGATGCGGCATTGCGTCGCAGTTAAATTTTCACAGGATCTGGCCGTTTCGCCACCGCTCTCCAAGCTGGAGCGCGATATCACCCTGTAGGAGCAAGCTTGCTCGCGAAGGCGGCATTTGAGTCACGTGCGCACTCGATCAGCACCTCGCGCAACCCCTGGGCGGCGGCTGACAATTGGTGGTCCGCCTGGGTCATCAAGCCAATACGACGCTCGATGCGCGGGCCTTCCAGGGCAATGCAGCGAGCGCCGAGCTCTTCCATCTGCGCGATGCACAGCGACGGCACCGCGCTGACGCCCAGGCCGTTGGCGACCATGCGGCCCACCGTCGACAGCTGATGGCTTTCGAACGCCACCGACAGTTTGCCGTGCTGGCTCTGCAGGTCTTGCTCCAGCAACAAGCGCACGGCGGACGGGCGCTGCAGGGTGATGAAGTCGTGACGCAGCAGCTCGTCCCAACTCACCTCGCTGCGCGCGGCCAATGGCGAATCCTTCGGCACCACGGCGACGAAGCGGTCCATGTAGAACGGTGTAAAAATCAGGTGGTTGCCAGATTCAGGTTCGAAGCCGATGCCCAGCTCCACGCGCCGATGCCCGACCATTTCCACCACCTGCTCGTTGATCACGTCGTGCACCGCCACGTTCACCCGAGGGTAGCGCTCGCGAAACACCTTCAGCGCGATCGGCAGCAGATTGCCTGCGTAGGACGGCATTGCCGCCACCGAGACGTTGCCCATTTGCAGGGTGAAACGCTGGCGCAGCAGCTCTTCGGTGTTGTCCCAGTCGGCGAGCAACTGCCGGGCCAGCGGCAACAAGGCCTCGCCCTCGGGCGTCAGGCTGACGTTGCGCGTGGTGCGGGTCAGCAATTGCCCACCCAGGTCTTCCTCCAGCGCCTTGATGGTCAGGCTCAACGCCGGTTGCGATAGATGCAGTCGTTCACCGGCCTGAGCGAAACTCAAGCACTGCGCCACTGCCAGAAACGCCCGAAGCTGCTTCACGTTCATATATTTGGAATACTTATCAATCGATCAAAAAAACAAAATTAACAAATCAGTGCTTACGAGAGAAGATGCGGCCAACGCTCTCCGATGCTTAGATTGTCGGACACAACTACAAATAAGGCGGGATCTCACCATGGCTGGACTCGACAAACGCGTGGCAACCTACGCTGAAGCCCTTGCCGGGCTGACCGACAACATGACTGTGCTGTCGGGCGGCTTCGGGCTCTGCGGCATCCCTGAAAACCTCATCGCTGAAATCAAACGCATGGGCGTGAAGGGCCTGACAGTGGTGTCCAACAACTGCGGCGTCGACGGCTTTGGCCTGGGCATCCTCCTTGAGGACCGGCAGATCCGCAAAATGGTCGCGTCCTACGTCGGTGAAAACGCCCTGTTCGAGCGCCAGTTGCTCAGCGGCGAGCTGGAGGTCGAACTCACCCCCCAGGGCACCCTGGCCGAAAAAATGCGCGCTGGCGGCGCGGGCATTCCCGCGTTCTATACCGCCACCGGTTACGGCACCCCCGTTGCGGAAGGCAAGGAAACCCGCCAGTTCAACGGCCGCAACGTGATTCTCGAAGAAGCCATCACCGGCGACTTCGCCATCGTCAAAGGGTGGAAGGCCGACCACTTCGGCAACGTGGTCTACCGTCACACCGCGCAGAACTTCAATCCGGTGGTGGCCACGGCCGGCAAGATCACCGTGGTGGAGGTCGAAGAAATCGTCGAGCCCGGCGTGCTGTTGCCCACCGAAATCCACACCCCCGGCATCTATGTCGATCGCGTGATCCTGGGCACGTTCGAGAAGCGCATCGAGCAGCGAACCGTCAGAAAAGCCTGACATCAGCGTCGTCCTCGAACCGATTTCCCCTTTGTATTTCCGGCGCTGGGGCTTCCCACAGGCCGGACAGAATAAAAGAGACCCAAGACCATGGCACTCTCCCGCGAACAAATGGCACAGCGCGTTGCGCGCGAACTGCAAGACGGCTTCTACGTAAACCTGGGCATCGGCATTCCGACCCTGGTCGCCAACTACGTCCCGGACGGCATCGACGTAATGCTGCAATCGGAAAACGGCCTGCTCGGCATGGGCGCCTTTCCCACCGAAGAAACCATCGACGCCGACATGATCAACGCCGGCAAACAGACCGTGACGGCGCGCAAGGGCGCGTCAATTTTCTCCTCGGCCGAGTCCTTCGCCATGATCCGTGGCGGCCATGTCGACCTGACCGTGCTCGGCGCGTTCGAAGTGGACGTCGAAGGCAACATTGCCTCGTGGATGATCCCCGGCAAGCTGGTCAAGGGCATGGGCGGCGCGATGGATCTGGTGGCCGGCGCCGACAACATCATCGTTACCATGACCCACGCGTCCAAGGACGGCGAATCCAAGTTGCTGTCGCGCTGCAGCCTGCCGCTGACCGGCGCCGGCTGCATCAAGAAAGTGCTGACCGACCTCGCGTACCTGGAGATCGAAAACGGCGCCTTCGTGCTGCGCGAAACCGCACCGGGCGTGACCGTCGATGAAATCATCGCCAAGACCGCCGGCAAATTGATCGTGCCGGATGACGTGGTCGAAATGACGTTCTGATGGATCCGGCAATGGCGCGGTTCTGCAGGATCCGCGTCATGCCCCACGTTTTCGCCGCAGCGTAAGCGTTTGCCACACCCGCACCTTTGGTCAGACCGCCCTGCCCCTTCAGCGATGAAGGGGCTTTGCTGTATCTGAACCGGTGTTTTTTTCGCGTCACCGCCAACACTTGAAACTGCCGTCCAAAAAACCTGAAGAATAACTCCAAGAGGTAATAAACGTGGCCGCCGACATCGAAGAAAGCCGCTCCGCCCGCTTTGCCCTGCGTTGCGCCAAATGGGCGGAACGCTGGTTCCCGGACTCGTGGGTGTTCGCCGCCCTGGCCGTGGTCATCGTCACACTTGCCACGCTGGTCATCGGCGCCAAACCCGCGGACACCGCCAAAGCCTTCGGTGACGGTTTCTGGAGCCTGATCCCCTTCACGATGCAAATGGCCTTCGTGGTCATTGGCGGTTACGTCGTCGCCAGTTCGCCACCGGCGGTCAAGCTGATCGACCGCCTGGCGCGCATCCCGAAAAACGGCCGCTCGGCGGTGGCCTGGGTCGCGCTGATCAGCATGGTGGCGTCGCTGCTCAACTGGGGACTGTCACTGGTTTTCGGTGGCTTGCTGGTGCGTGCCCTCGCTCGCCGGACCGATCTGAAAATGGATTACCGCGCCGCCGGTGCCGCGGCTTATCTGGGCCTGGGCGCGGTGTGGGCCTTGGGCCTGTCGTCGTCCGCCGCCCAGTTGCAAGCCAACCCGGCCAGCCTGCCGCCGTCGATCCTGGCGATCACCGGGGTGATTCCGTTCACCCAGACCATCTTCCTCTGGCAGTCCGGCGTGATGCTGCTCGCACTGGTGGTGGTCTCGATCATCGTCGCCTACGCCACGGCGCCCGGCCCGGCCAATGCCCGCGACGCCAAGGAATGCGGCATCGACCCGAGCTTCAGCCTGCCGCCGTTGCCTCCCCGCACCCGACCCGGCGAATGGCTGGAATACAGCCCGCTGCTGATCATCCTTATGGTCGCGCTGGCGTCCGGCTGGTTGTACAACGAATTCAGCACCAAGCCCGCGATCACCGCAATTTCCGGCCTGAACACCTACAACTTCCTGTTCATCATGGTCGGCGCGCTGCTGCACTGGCGTCCGCGCAGTTTCCTCGATGCCGTGGCTCGCGCCGTGCCGACCACCACCGGCGTGCTGATCCAGTTTCCGTTGTACGGCTCGATTGCCGCGCTGCTGACAACCGTCAAGGGCAGTGACGCGCAAACGGTCGCGCACCACATCTCGACGTTCTTCACCAGCATCGCCTCCCACGACACCTATGCGCTGCTGATGGGCGTGTACTCGGCGATTCTCGGGTTCTTCATTCCGTCCGGCGGCGGCAAGTGGATCATCGAAGCACCGTACGTGATGCAGGTCGCCAACGATCTCAAATACCACCTCGGCTGGGCGGTGCAAATCTACAACGCCGCCGAAGCCCTGCCGAACCTGATCAACCCGTTTTACATGCTGCCGCTGCTGGGCGTGCTCGGCCTGAAGGCACGGGACTTGATCGGCTTCTCGTTCGTGCAGCTGTTGGTGCATACGCCGCTGGTGCTGTTTCTGTTGTGGGTGCTCGGCACGACGCTGGCGTACATCCCGCCGGTCCTGCCTTGATTGAATAGTCGGACCGGCTTTAGCCGGGAGGGCGTCATTAGCCGCACCGCAAAATCGAGGGTGCCTATGAAGGCCCCTTCCCGGCTGAAGCCGGTCCTACAAAAGCAGTGTGGGCAGTCAGTGAAATTGGGGTGAACGCGGATGTAGGACCGGCTTTAGCCGGGAAGACGTCAATGGTCACACCGCAAAACCGAGGGTGCCAACACCGGCCCCTTCCCGGCTGAAGCTGGTCCTACTTTGCAAAGCTGTATTCGCGCTCGACTCTGGAAACCCGGGTCGTGCATTGCCGATACCAGGTGGACCGGCCGCGCTCGCGGATTTCCCGGTGTTCCGGATGTTCCTTCCAGGCCAGGATCGCTGCTTCGTTCGCCCAGTAAGACACGGTGATCCCCAGCCCATCGTCGCTGCGTGCCGATTCCACGCAGAGGAACCCCGGCTGCTGACGAACGAGTTCGAGCATCCGCCGGGCGGCGTCGTCATATTCCTGAGCGTCGAGCTCAGTGCGGATTGAAGTGAAGATCACTGCGTAATACGGCACGCCAAAGGTGTTTGCCATCATCATGTCAAATCAACTCCGCCGCGCAGGCCAGCACAAACGCCTTCACCAGCGGCGGGGTGCTGCCCTCTAGGGCGGCGCGTTCCGGTTGAAACAACGTCGCGACGAAAAACGGATGACCGTCGAGCTCCATCGCGCGGACCTCCCCGTCTTCGTCATAACCCGATACTTTCAGCGGCCCGGCAAACACGTCGGCCTCCAGTTCCTTGCGCAAACCGTAGCGGCAGCGGTAGCGCTCGTGGGTTTCCAGTGCGCCGTACGCGGCGGCAATTCGCGAACCCGGGCGCAGGCGAATCGGTGCGAAGGCCTCGACCAGCGAGCAACTCAAGGGCGTGATGATTGCGTTCTCCGATTCCGGCGCGGTCTCGGCATGCTCGGCATCGGCCCAGCCCAGGTGATTGCGCGCGTACTCCAGCAACGCATGCTGAAAGCCGCCGCACGTCCCGAGAAAAGGAACCTGCCGCTCCCGGGCGAAGCGAATCGCCGTCAGCGCGCCGCTCATGTCGCGATAAGGGCTGGCCGGCACGCACCAGATGCCCTCGAACGCCTGCAGGCTCGCGCCATCTGTCACCTCCGTCGTCGGCACCCATGTGGCCTGCACGCTAAGCCCCGCTTCGTTCGCCACCCTGTCCAGCGCCACGGGTATGGCCTGATGTGCCGGCACGCTTGGGTCGTAGTCACCTACCAATGCAATCCGGATTTTCTGCCGCTGAGTCATGTGTGCTCCCTGATATCAAAACGCTTTGCGTGAGGTCCGGAGGCGACTATAAGCTTGTGGCCCTGCAATCAGAATGGGCGTCCGGGCAAGTGATCAATGCAGCTGCGCACTATCGAATCAATCATGCCGACCTCACCCTCATCCTCGCGCTGGTGCGGGGGAGGACGCTGGCCAAGGCCGCCGATCTGCTGAAGGTCGATGTCTCGACGGTGTTCCGTGCGGTGCGGCGAATGGAGAAGGCGGTGGGCACAACGCTCTTCGACAAGAGCCGCGCCGGCTACGTACCGACCAGCGCAGCACTGGAGCTCGCTCAACAGGCGGAAAGTGCCGAAAACGCGTTGGCCCTGGCGCAGTTGAGTCTCGAGCAGGGCCGGCAAGTCGTCAGCGGCACCGTGCGCCTGACTTGCACCGAAGCCGTCCTGCAAAGCCTGTTGCTTCCCGCCCTGAGCAGCTTCATGCCGGACTACCCGGGTCTGCGCCTGGAACTGAACACGTCCAGCACCTTTGCCAACCTGAGCCGCCGCGATGCCGACATTGCCCTGCGTCTGACCAACACGCCGCCCGAGCATCTGGTCGGCACTCGCCTGGGCACGGTCGGATATCGGGTCTGCTCGAGCGAGGCCTACGCGCGACGCTGCGGTGATCGGGCCCTCGACGACATGGACTGGATCGCCCCCGACGATTTCCTACCCGACCACCCCACCGTGATGTGGCGTAGGGAGCATATGCCCGGCGTGAACCTCGCCTACCGCTGCAGCTCCATGCTTGCCGTGGCCCAACTGGTGCGCGCAGGCATGGGCGTGGCAGCGCTGCCGGATTTCATGGTCCGGGACAGCGAAGTTCAGCCTTTGAGCGATCCGCTCGCAGGCCATGACACCGGGCTGTGGCTGCTGACCCGGCCAGATTGCCGGGCGCTGCGCTCGGTGTCGGCGTTGTTCAGCGAGCTGACCAAGGCGATTGAGCTGTAAAAAGCGTCTCGCCCCTGCGATACAAAACCTGTGGGAGTGAGCTTGCTCACGAAGGGGCCGGTACATCCGCTAGATCACTCGCGGATGGAAGGCAGCCTTCGCGAGCAAGCTCACTCCCACAAGGGCCGCGTTCGCTGAAGATAGATGTGGAGCGGAACCAACCCGTTCAACCACCCCGCCGCTCCCGGCGAAACTGGCCCGGCGGCATGCCGTGGGCTTTGCGAAAGCGCCGTGAAAAATACGCTTCGTCGGTAAACCCGCAGATCTCGGCGATGTGGTTCAGGGGTTTGCTGCTGTTCATCAAATGCGTGCGCGCCAGCCGCATGCGCCGCTCCAGGACCAGTTCGGAAAAACTGCTGCCGGTTTCCTTGCGCAGCAGGTGGGTCAGGTAATTGGGCGACAGAAAGGCCGCCGCCGCGGCATCGGTGAGGGTCATGGCAGGATCGGCAATGTGCGCGCGAATATAGTCGATCACCCGACTCATCGCATCGCGCCGTCCCCGCCGCTCGGCCTTGTTCGCCGACAGCGCCAGCAACTGCGCTTCATAGCGATTGCACACCGTGCCGATCAGCTGCAGCAGGCAGCCCCGCAGAATGGCGCCGGAGCCCAACTGCCTGCCGCGATCCATGTCGCGCATCTGCACCAGCAGCGCGGTCACCTCGGCGAAGTCGGCGTCATCAAGGGTGAAATCCAGATGTTCCTGAAACCGGAACGGCGCCAGCTCAGGCGCCTCGGCGACGGGCACGTCTTCAAGGTCCATCGGATCGCACTGCAGATGCTGCAGGAGAAAGTCCTGAGAAAAGTTGATGACGACAAAGTTGCCGTCTTCCGGGTGCGGAATCACATGCAGGCGATGGGGCAGGATGAACGCCAGGGTGTTGCGCGGAAACGGCCTGACCGCGCCGCCGATGTGCTGCACGGTGTCGCCGCCGAGGTTGATCTGGATCTGGAAATAGTCATGACGATGGGGCGCCGTCAGCGCGGGTCGGGCGGACTTGTCACGGATGTAGAAATCCATGCGGTCGCTGCGCTGCTGCATGCCATAGGTCTGGATGCGGGAGGGATGGGACATCGCTGAAACACCTGAAATCGCGGGTTCGGACTGCCCCCATGGTAGGGCAACGGCGGCAGCCGAACCAAAGGATTCTCAGGCGGGCGTAACGTGGGATCAGCCGATTGTCAGATTCAGCTCGGCAATGCCTTCGATCCCGGCGGTGACCACATCACCGCGCTGCAAAGCGCCTACCCCGGCCGGCGTGCCGGTGTAGATCAGGTCGCCCGCCTTGACTCCGACCGACTGCGACAGGTAGGCGATCACGTCCCTGACCGCCCAGATCTGATCAGACAGATCGCCACGCTGACGGCGCTCGCCATTGACGTCCAGCCAGATCGCGCCGGCTTCCGGATGGCCGATCTCGCTGACCGGGCGCAGCGGTGTGGCGGGCGCGGAGGCGTCGAAGGCTTTGGCCCACTCCCATGGCCGGCCCATTTTCTTGGCCTGGGCCTGCAAGTCGCGGCGTGTGAGGTCCAGGCCGACGCCATAGCCCCAGACATGGGTCAAGGCGTCCTGCGGGTCGATATTCACGCCGTCCTTGCCGATCGCCACGACCAGTTCGATCTCGTGATGCAGGTCCTCGGTGAGCGGCGGGTAAGCAATCTGGCCTTCAGCGGGCACCACGGCGTCAGCGGGCTTCATGAAGAAGAAAGGCGGCTCGCGGTCGGGATCGTGGCCCATTTCCCGGGCGTGATCGGAGTAATTGCGGCCGACGCAGAACACCCGACGAATCGGAAAACGGTTGGACGTCCCGGCGACCGCCAGGGAGGGTGTGGCAACGGGGGCGATAACGAACTCGGTCATGGCAGTGTCCTTGATTAAAGGTGGCTCGGCATGGGGTTGAGTGTGGCGGTTGATCGCTCAGCCGGGTTGGACAGATCCCATTTGGTTTTGGACAAAACAACGCAGCTCAACGCAACGAGCCGAGCCGACAGATCAGCCACGCCCCACAAACGGCATACCACTGGCCATGACGGTCATGTTCAGCACGTTGGCCGACAACGGCAGCCCGGCCATGTAACTCACCGCTTCGGCGACGTGCTGCACGTTCATGGTTGGCTCGACCTGCAGCTCACCGTTGGGCTGCAAAACGCCTTTGGTCATGCGACCGGTCATTTCGGTGAGGGCATTGCCGATGTCGATCTGACCGCAGGCAATATTGAACTGGCGACCGTCCAGCGCGGTGCTTTTGGTCAGGCCCAGCACGGCGTGTTTGCTGGACGTATAGGGCGAGCTGAACAGCCGTGGCGTGTGCGCCGAAATCGAGCCGTTGTTGATGATTCGTCCGCCCTGAGGCACCTGGCGTCGCATCAGGCCGAAGGCGGCGCGCACGCACAAAAACATCCCGGTGACGTTGGTGTCGATGACGTTCTTCCACTGCTCCACCGACAGCTCATCCATTGGCACCGCCGGTGCGCCGATGCCAGCGTTATTGAACGAAACGTCCAGTCGACCGAATGTGCGTTCAATGGTCGCGAACAACGCTTCGACGCTGGCCGGATCGCGCACATCCGTCGGCACCGCCAGCGCCTGCTGCCCGGCAGCCTCGGCCTGATCGACCAGCGCCTGCAACGGCTCGGGCCGACGTCCGGCCAGCACCACGGCAAAGCCGTCAGCCAGCAGTTGCAGCGCCACGGCGCGGCCAATACCGCTGCCGGCGCCTGTGACCAGAGCGACTTTCAATACAGAAGATGAAGACATGGGCGATTCCTTTTTTGTCAGAGAGCGTTCTGCGGTCGATATCGCCGCACCCACCGCGTATCAGCTGTGAACAGGCGTCAGCACCGGCTTGCCCGCGTAGAACGCCAGCAGGTTGTCGGCGACCATTTGCACCGTGTCGCGGGATGCTTCCGGCGACAATCCTGCCAGATGCGCCGTAAGGACCACGTTGTTCAAGGCTTTCAGGGCATCGGGGACGTGGGGCTCGTCATCGAATACGTCCAGCGCCGCCCCGGCCAGGCGGCCGTGCTGAAGCGCGTCGATCAGCGCATCGGTGTCGACGACACTGGCCCGGGCGATGTTGACGAGGAAGCCGTCCGCGCCCAACGCATCGATGGCCGCCTTGTCGATCAGGTGCCGCGTCGACCCGCCGCCCGGCGTCGCGACCACCAGAACGTCCGACGCTTCGGCCAGCGCCAGCGGGGTCGCGCAATAGTTGAAATCCACGCCCGCCCGGGGTGAGCGGCTGTGATAGTGGATGACCATGTCAAACCCAAGCGCGCGTTTGGCGATGGCCATCCCGACCGAACCAAGGCCGAGAATGCCCAGGCGTTTGCCGGAGAACGAGGGCCGTGTGACCTTGCGCCATTCGCTGCGGCGCACCGACGCGTCGGCCTGGGGAATGTCGCGAACCGCTGCCAGCAGCAAGGCCATCGCGTGGTCCGCCACCGTCGGGGCGTTCACCCCCGCCCCATTGGTCACCACGATGCCCCGCGCCTCGGCGGCTTCGAGGTCGACACGCTCGTAGCCCGCGCCAATCACACAGATGATCCCAAGGTTCGGCAGCGCCGCCATTTCCTCGGCAGTGAACCCCAGCGGCCCACGGGTCAGCACCGCATCAATCTCCTCACCGCCATTCGCCACCGCCTCGGCGCGCATCGCCGGCGTCGGCGCCAGAATCAGGCGAAAGCCGCTGCTTTCCAGAATCGGTAAATACATGTTCACGCTTTCAACCAGCACCAACACCGTTTTCATCATCCCTCCGCCAAGCGAAATTCGAGGTGCTGACAGTAGCGCGAGTGAGAGCGGTTGGGCAGGGGCGAACATGGAAATCCATAGTTATGACGCTGCGCATTAGCCCGGCAGACCCATTAACGTCACACGGAACGCCGACACTTTAAGGCACCCAATACCGGATCAACGGACCAGCTGTGGCCTCAACTATTTCCATCAAACCGACAGCCATTCCCCCCAAAACGACAACCCCGGTTGCCCGCCATGCCCGTTGCTGTTTAAGGTTTGAGCCCTGCGGCACCTGATTTTTCACAACAAAACGATGTGCCACGCGGTGCGGCAACGGCTGCGCCATGAACGGACTTGCACAATAAGGAACGTCAGAACCATGTTGAAAGGATTATCCAGAACGTTGAGCGGCGCCGCGATCGCCGGTGTGTTGTTGTCATCCGCCGTGGCCCTGGCGGCCACTGACACCGGCAAAGAACCGGGTCGGGCGCTGGCGGCGAAGATCGGCGTGCCATGGCCGGCGGTCATTGCCCATCGCGGTGCATCGTTCAATGCGCCCGAGGAGACGGTCCCGTCCTACACGCTGGCCCGCGAGCTGGGCGCGGACTACCTGGAGATGGACATCCAGCGCACCAGGGATGGCGTGCTCATCGCGCTGCATGACAACACGCTGGAGCGCACCACCAATATCGCCGAGGTCTACCCGCAACGGGCCAAGGACCCGCTGAACACCTTCACGCTGGAAGAAATCAAGCGCCTGGACGCAGGCTCGTGGTTCAACAAGGCCTACCCCGATCGCGCCCGCGCCACCTACGTCGGGCTGAAGATTCTGACGCTGGACGAGGTCATCGACATCGCCGAAGGCGGCAAGAACAAGCCCGGTCTGTACATCGAAACCAAGGTGCCGGCGCAGTTTCCGGGCATTGAAGAGGATTTGAAGAAGAAGCTCGATCAGCGTGGTTGGCTGAGCCAGCGTCCTGCCGCCGAGAAAGGCTATGTCAACGTCGCCCACATGCCGGGCCGCGTGGTGCTGCAGACCTTTGAAAAACCAAGCCTGGAATTGCTGCAGAAGAGCATGCCCGATACGCCGAAAGTCCTGCTGCTGTGGCTGGGTGATGGCTACATCGAAACGGCGTCGGGCAAGACGTTCAAGGACTCGGGGGCCAAGGACAAGGCCAGCTTCTACGCCAGCCAGCAGGTGAAATCGAAAGAGGAATTTGCCGCCTGGATGGACTGGGCCAAAGCCCACGGCGCGGTGGGGACCGGGCCATCGGCAGCGCTGAAGAACGGCGGGGACCAGAGCTACAGTGATCTGGTGCAGCCGTGGATGAACAAGATGGCCCATGATCGCGGGATGATCGTTCACCCGTACACCGTGGATGACGCCGTGGATTTCAAGGCGATCAGCGAACAAGGCGTGGACGGGTTCTTCACCAACCGGGCTTCGGAACTGCTGAAGTTCTACGGCCGACCATCGAAGGAAAGCATGGACTCAATCCTGAAACGCAGCGGTTTTTGAGCCAGGAACCGCCGGCATTTGCCGGCGATTCAACTGCAAGAGCGGATCAAGCCAACTCTGCAACCACCGCCGCCAACGCTTTCGCCGGATCGGCCGCCTGGCTGATCGGGCGGCCGATGACCAAGTAATCAGAACCCGCATCCAGCGCCTGACGCGGCGTCAGAATGCGACGCTGATCGTCCACCGCGCTGCCGGCCGGACGAATGCCCGGGGTTACCAGTTGCAGTGACGGGTGCGCCGCTTTCAGCGCCTGGGCTTCCAGCGCGGAACACACCAGACCGTCCATCCCGGCTTTCTCAGCCAGCGCCGCCAACCGCAGGACTTGCTCTTGGGGCTCGATGTCCAGACCGATCCCGGCCAGATCCTCGCGCTCCATGCTGGTCAGCACGGTCACGCCGATCAACAGCGGCTTGGGGCCAGTGCGCTGATCCAGCACGTCACGGCAAGCCGCCATCATGCGCAGGCCGCCGGAGCAGTGCACATTGACCATCCACACGCCCATTTCAGCGGCGGCCTTCACCGCCATCGCCGTGGTGTTGGGAATGTCATGAAATTTGAGGTCCAGGAACACTTCGAAGCCCTTGGCGTTGAGGGTTTCGACGATGTCCGATGCGCAGCTGGTGAACAGCTCCTTGCCCACTTTGACCCGGCACAGCTTAGGGTCCAGCTGATCAGCCAGATTCAACGCGGCTTCGCGGGTCGGGAAATCCAGGGCGACGATGATGGGGGTCTGGCAGGCGGACATGAGCGGGTTCTCTGGCAAGTCGAAATCGGCGCGCATTGTAGCCGAACATCCCGCAGGGCGGGACCCGGCAATCGGTAAATGCCTGCCCGACCCGCGCCAGGCGTCGTGCATCTCCTACAATTGAACCACTGGACAGCGCCGCTGCTCCAAGCCTTATCACAAGAAGGAGAGCGTTATGCCCTGGTATGCCTGGTTAATTCTGGTCGTTGCAATCGGCTCGATCGTCGGCGGTCTGCTGATGCTCAAGGATTCAGCGAAGAAACTGCCCCTGACCGATGAACAGCTCAAGCGCGTTCACGAGCGCAATGCCGAGATGGACGCAAAAGAAGCGCGAGACCGCTGAACCACCCTGCCCACCAATGCTGCTGAAGCACGCTGTGGGAGCGCGTTTTCAGCGCTCCCCCATCGCCTCAGCCTTATCACCATCACCCGCTGCGCGTTCCCGGCAGGTAATAGGTGCCTTCGTCAGTCGCTCTTCGCACCTTCGCCCTGGGCCACCGCGTGATGAGTGGCCTGCGGCGTCACGGCGATACGAAACGGCTGAAAGATCTTGAACATCTCCCCGTTCTCTCGGAGTTTCTTCAGCAGTTCGCTGAAGCGTTCGCCGCTGATGGGTGCGTCCGGGCGCAACAACGCGTAGTGCCGATACACCTGATCCACGCGGTCCGACACCAGAAACTGATCGGCGTCCTGCGGGTTGTTCGACATGAACGTGCTCAGGTAGGAGCGCGTTACCAGTGCAATGTCCGCGCGGTCACGCAGCACCATCAGCAGGTTGCTGTCGTGGGAATAGGTCAGCGTGGCGTTGTAATTGTCGGCGAGAAATTTAGGGTCGGCGTCGAAACCCGCGAACGCATAGTGATAGCCGCTGAACAGTGCAAGGCGCTTGCCGTGCAACTCCTCGAAATACGTCTGGGTCCTGCCCTGCAAGCGGTGCGCCACGAAAACCTCGGCGTCTTCCAGCCCCATGTCGACATCTTCGTGGGGAATGCCTTTCCAGCCCCAGTCGGGGTTTTCGAAAATGGCCATGTCAAAGCGCGCCTGCTGGAAATCGCGAAACCGGCGCGGGATGGACGTGGGCACCGCTTCAAAGCGGTAGTCGTTCTGCATCGCGTTCAGTGCGCTGATCATCTGCGGCAAGAGCCCGGTGTCTTCACCGCGCTCGGGGCGGATCGTGTACGGCGGGAAATGCGCCGCGCCAATTCGCACGATCTGGGTCGCACCGGCCTGCCAGGCCCACAGCGTTGTGGTCGTGAACAGCAGGGTTTTAAAAGCCATCCGCATCGGCGTGGACATCAAGACAAGGACCTCAGGCGAAACGGAGTACGTAAGCTATGCGTTCGCGATCAATTAGACAACGGTCAAACGGAAGCTAAATCGCCTCTGTCGTTCCAACTCTCGCCCTCCTTGCGCCTTGCTGCCCCCTTTCCCTTTTGGCCCACATCCCGGCTGAGTGCGCGCGATGTCTTTGCAGGACCGGCTTTAGCCGGGAAGAACCCCGACTGAGTGCCACCCGCTTTGTGGGGTGTCGCCCGACGCTTTCCCGGTTAAAGCCGGTCCCACCATAAAGCGCTGAAGCTGTCCTTGTCCTTTGCGTTATCGACCGCGCTGCGCTTTATATGAGGAGCGGGTCCGCATGCAATTTATGCCGAGGCGCGTCAGCCAGGCAAGGGCTGTCCCGGCCATTTGCCAGTCAGGCGCTACAAAAGAAGAGGGTCCTGCAAACCTTCCCGCCTGCCGCGAGTCCCAATCATGGATCATCCGCGCCGGGCAATTGGACGTGACGGCCGTGATGTGGCTACGCTCCATGGCGCTGCCGCAGGTTATGAAACAGGAGTTCGAGATGCCCTACTGGCTGGTGATAGACCTGGAGGCCACCACTGAAGAGGGCGGATGGCCGGTGGCGGAAATGGAAATCATTGAAATCGGTGCGTCGCTGGTCAATCAGGACGGGCGCGAAATCGACCATTTCGAACGCTTCGTGCGGCCCGTGCGCCGCCCGTTGCTCACGCCCTTCTGCCGGGAGCTGACGCACATCCAGCAGAGCTTTATCGACAGTGCCTTGACGCTGCCGGCGGTATGGCCACAGTTCGAACGCTGGATTGCTCAACACCGCGAGCGACTGGTCGCCTGGTCCAGTTGGGGCGATTACGATCGGCAGCAGCTGCAACAGGACTGGCGCCAGCACCAGCTCACCAGCGAACTCGCCACCCTGCCCCACATCAACCTGAAACAACGCTTCGCCAAAGCCCGTCACCTGCAAAAACCCTGCGGCCTGAACACTGCGCTGCAACTGGCGGGAATGCATTTCAACGGCCAGCAACACCGGGCACTGTCGGACGCGCGCAATACCGCACGTTTGTTACCGCTGGTGATTCCCGGCTGAAGCGTGACGCATCTCTCAAAGCGGATGACGGCCTTTTGTACGTTCGGCATACTGTCCGGCCTTTTCCAGCCCTTCCCAAGGAGATCAGCCATGTTCAAGGTCAACGAGTATTTCGACGGTACCGTCAAATCCATCGCCTTCAAGCAAGCAGCAGGCGACGCGACCATCGGCGTCATGGCTTCCGGAAAATACAACTTCGGCACCAGCGACCGCGAAATCATGCATGTGATCTCGGGCTCCCTGAAAGTGCTGCTACCGGGCGCCAATGACTGGGAAACCTTCAACGCCGGTGAGAGTTTTAAAATCCCGGCGAACGTCAAATTCGATGTCGAAGCGACCGAAGAAACCGCTTACCTCTGCGAATACCGCAAAGACTGATGCGCAGATTCAGGTCGGCACTCAGCCGACCTGCTCCACCCCGGCATTGAACTGCAAGGCCGCCAACCGCGCGTACAGCGGGTTGCTGGCAATCAGCTCGCGGTGGGTTCCTACCGCGACCAGTTTCCCCTGATCCATGACCGCAATCCGGTCCGCGTTCTGCACCGTCGCCAGTCGGTGGGCGATCACCAGGGTCGTGCGACCCTTCATCAACGTCGGCAATGCCTGCTGAATCAGATACTCACTCTGGGCATCCAGTGCGCTGGTGGCTTCGTCGAGCAACAGAATCGGCGCATCGGCCAGCAAAGCTCGCGCGATGGCCAGCCGCTGACGCTGTCCGCCCGACAAGCCCATGCCGCCGTCACCCAAGTGGGTTTGATAACCCTGGGGCAGCAGCTGAATGAATTCATGGGCATGGGCAATCCGCGCCGCCGCCTCCACTTGCTCGACGCTGGCCGCCGGGTTGCCGTAGCGAATGTTGTCCTCCACCGAGCCGAAAAACAGCGCAGGGGTTTGCGACACCCAGGCGAAGCAGCGGCGCAAGTCCAGCGGGTCCAAGCGTTCGGCGGGGATGCCTTCGATCAGCACGCGTCCCTGCTGCGGGTCGTAAAAACGCAGCAGCAGGTCGAACAGCGTCGACTTGCCCGCACCGGAAGGCCCGACCAGCGCCAGGGTTTCACCCGCTTCGACGGTCAGGCTCAAGCCGTCCAACGCATTGCGCTCCGGGCGTGAGGGGTAGGCGAAACTCAGGTTTTCCAGCGCCAGGCGACCGCTGATGCGTTCGGGCAGCGTGAGCAGATCACTGGCAGGCGCAGTGATTTCGCTGCGCGCCTGCAGTAATTCGGTGATGCGCTCTGCCGCGCCCGCTGCCCGTTGCATCTCACCGATGACCTCGCTGAGGGTGCCGAATGCGCTGCCGACGATCAGGCTGTAGAACACGAACGCCGCCAGCTCGCCGCCGGAGATGCGGCCGGCGATCACGTCCATGCCGCCGACCCAGAGCATCACGCCGACCGCGCCCAGCACCAGCACGATCACCAGTGTGATCAGCCACGAGCGCTGCAATATCCTCTTGCGTGCCGTCTCGAAGGCGCCTTCGGCGGTCTGCGCGAAACGCTGCCGATCCTGCTCCTGATGGTTGTAGGCCTGAACGGTTTTGATCTGCCCCAGGGCCTCGGACACGTAGCTGCCGACATCCGCCACGCGGTCCTGACTCTCCCGCGACAGACTGCGCACGCGCCGCCCGAAAATGAGGATCGGCGCGATCACCAGGGGCAACGCCACGACCACAATGCTGGTGAGCTTGGGGTTGGTGAAGAACAGCAGGATGATCCCGCCGATGACCATCAGCGCATTGCGCAGGAACATTGACAGCGACGAGCCGATCACCGATTGCAGCAGCGTGGTATCGGCGGTCAGGCGCGACTGGATTTCCGAGCTGCGGTTGTTCTCGTAGAAACCGGGGTGCAGGCTGACGAGATGGTCGAACACCTGCTTGCGCAGATCGGCGACCACCCGTTCGCCGATCCAGGAAACCAGATAGAAGCGGGCAAAGGTGCCGATGGCGAGGGCGACCACCAGCCCCATGAACAGGCCAATGGTTTCGTTGAGCAGCGTCGGCGAACGGGTCATGAAACCCTGATCGACCATCAGCCGGATGCCCTGCCCCATCGACAGGGTGATGGCGGCGGTGACCACCAGCGCGAGCAACGCACCGATGGCTTGCTTGCGGTACGGCGCGATCATGCGCAGGGCAAGACGAATGGCATGCCGCTGACGGCCGGAAAAGACTGAAGCCATGGAGGACACCCGGAAGACGAATCAGCCGCAGAGCCTACACCTCCCTCCCCGCGCACGCTCGTCAGCTTTCGCTGAACTCCGTCGGCCGTCGTCAGTCAAGGAATGCTGTCACGGCGCGGTCATGCCGTCGTGATTACCATCGATGCGCACTTACCTGATGAGGAGACAGGCCATGAGCTTGCAAAGCAGCAGCAATCAAGAACCCGTGTTCCGCCCTCAACCCGAGCTGCAGCTGGGCGGCGCGATTCTCGACGGAAACGGCCAGGAAATCCTGATCACTGAAGAAATGGTTCAGGCGGCCTGTCAGGAATGCGAGAAGTACTGGGTACAGCCCGAAAAACAAGACTGATGTGCAGATTTGATTCCAACCCGGCCATGGCGCCGGGTTTTTTATGGGCGCCGATCAGTCACCCACAACCGTTGCGCCGAGGGCCTCGACGATCTGACGCAAGGCCGCCGACTCGCCGTTGATGCGCACCTGCAGGCTGTCGATTTCCCGGCGGGGCGGGTAATGCTTGCGCAAGGCGTCGAAGGCCAGGCGTTGGCTCTGGGCATCGCCCACCAGACTGCGGCGAAAATCCGCGTCGTCGCGGCGTGGATCGTAAACGCCGCGACACAGCGCGTTCAGTGCCCAGACCGGATCGGTGGCAGCGTCCAGCGTGACTTGCGCCAGCCAGGGCTTGGGCAGCAGGTCTTCAAGACGGATGCTCGCCGGCTGGTCAAGGTGCGCACACAGGGCGTGATAGATCTGCGCCGTGCCGCGCTGCCGGCCGTCGAGGCTGTAGCCAGCGATGTGCGGGGTGCCGATGACGCACAGCTCGGCAAGTTCGACGTCGACCGCCGGTTCTTTCTCCCAGACGTCCAGCACCGCTTGCAGGTCTTCACGTTCCAGCAGCACCTGGCGGAGGGAGACGTTATCGACCACCGGGCCGCGCGCTGCGTTGATCAGCCAGGCGCCCGGCTTGAGCTGCTGCAGCCGGGCGCGGTCGAACAGGTGCCAGGTGGGCGTGTTGCCGGTTTTATCCAGCGGTGTGTGCAGGCTGATCACATCGCAGCGGGCGATGATCTCGTCGAGGCTGACGTAATCGCCGCCTTCGCTGGCCTGACGCGGCGGGTCGCAGACCAGAACATTCCAGCCCAGGCCGCGCAAAACCTTGATCAAGCGGCCGCCGACCTGCCCCGCCCCGACCACGCCGTAAGTGCGGCTGGCAAGCTCGACGCCTTCGATTTCCGCCAGGGTGAGCAGGCTGCCCAGCACGTAGTCCACCACGCCACGGGCGTTGCAGCCAGGGGCGCTGGAACATTGAATGCCGGCTTCCTTGAAGTAATCGAGGTCGAGGTGATCGGTACCGATGGTGCAGGTGCCGACAAAGCGCACCGGCGTGCCTTCGAGCAAGGCGCGGTCAACGCGGGTCACCGAGCGCACCAGCAAAATATCGGCGTCGGCGACGGCAGCGCGGTCGAGCGTGCGGCCCGGATAACGCTGGATGTCACCGATGCCTGCGAAGAAGGCGTCGAGCAGGGGAATGTTTTCGTCGGCAACTATGCGCATGTCAGGGCTCCTGGAGTGGCCGCAGTGTAGGCGCCAGCGCCCTGCCGAGCCAGCGCGATGCGAAATGCGTCAGCCGGTACGCAGCCAATCAGTCGAGCTTCTTGCGGATCCAGTAGAGGAACTCGCCGTCGCCCGCCTGTTTGTCCACCAGCTCGTGGCCGAGGAAGACACAGAATTTGGGGATATCACGCTGGGTGGACGGATCGGTGGCGATCACCTTGAGCAAGCCGCCGGGGGGCAAGTCACGCACCTTCTGGTGCAGCATCATGACCGGCTCGGGGCAATTGAGGCCGGTGGCGTCGAGCACGGCATCGACGGCGGGGCTTTCAATGGAATCAGACATGGGGGCAATGGAATCAGACATGGGGGCGCTCCGGAAACAGGCCGGCATTGTCGCCTAATCGGAACAGGTCGCCAATCGGCACTTTGCCCCGGCCCCTTCGCGAGCAAGCTCGCTCCCACAGTAGGGCAGATAGCCGCCAACCTTACGCGACACAGACTGTCAACTACGCTGCTGCCTACAAACTTTGTAGGATTCTGCGACATCTTGGCGTTTGGTCATCCCGGACCCTGCACGTATGATCCTTGACATTTCTCCGCAGATTAGAAACCTATGTCCCTGATAGTTCTACTGCTTCTGCCCTTCGTCGGCAGCTGTCTGGCGGCGCTTTTGCCGCACAATGCACGCAACAGTGAATCCATCCTCGCCGGCCTGATCGCCTTGATCGGCGCGGTGCAGGTGGCATTGTGGTATCCGCAAATCGCCCACGGCGGGGTCATCAGAGAAGAGTTTTTCTGGCTGCCCAGCCTGGGGCTGAATTTCGTCCTGCGTCTGGACGGCTTTGCCTGGCTGTTCTCGATGCTGGTGCTGGGGATCGGCGCCCTGGTGTCGCTGTATGCGCGTTAACACATGTCGCCGGACGACCCGGTGCCGCGTTTTTTCTCATTCTTTCTGGCGTTCATGGGCGCCATGCTCGGGCTGGTCATGTCCGGCAACCTCATTCAGATCGTGTTCTTCTGGGAGCTGACCAGCGTCTTCTCGTTCCTGCTGATCGGCTACTGGCACCACCGCGCCGACGCCCGGCGCGGCGCTTACATGGCGCTGATGGTCACCGGCGCCGGCGGCCTCGCGCTGCTGGTGGGGATGATGCTGCTCGGGCACGTCGTCGGCAGTTATGACCTGGATCGCGTGCTGGCCTCGGGCGATGCGATTCGCGCCCACGCCCTGTACCCGGTGCTGCTGACGCTGATTCTGATCGGCGCGCTGAGCAAGAGCGCGCAATTCCCTTTCCATTTCTGGCTGCCCCACGCCATGGCGGCACCGACGCCGGTGTCGGCGTATCTGCACTCGGCGACCATGGTCAAGGCCGGCGTGTTCCTCCTGGCGCGCCTGTGGCCGTCGCTCTCGGGCAGCGAACAGTGGTTCTGGATCGTCAGCGGCGCAGGGGCCGCCACGCTGGTGATCGGCGCTTATTCGGCCATGTTTCAAAACGACCTCAAGGGCCTGCTGGCCTATTCCACCATCAGTCACCTGGGGCTGATCACCCTGCTGCTGGGCCTGAACAGCCCGCTGGCCGCCGTCGCGGCGGTGTTTCACATCCTCAACCACGCCACGTTCAAGGCGTCGCTGTTCATGGCGGCGGGGATCATCGACCACGAAAGCGGCACCCGCGACATCCGCAAGCTCAGCGGGCTGATCAAGCTGATGCCCTACACCGCGACGCTGGCGATGGTCGCCAGCGCGTCAATGGCCGGGGTGCCGCTGCTGAACGGCTTCCTGTCCAAGGAAATGTTCTTCGCGGAAACGGTGTTCATCACCTCGACCGACTGGGTCGAGATCGCCCTGCCGGTGATCGCCACGATCGCCGGGATTTTCAGCGTGGCCTATTCCCTGCGCTTCACCGTCGATGTGTTCTTCGGCCCGAAAGCCACGCGCCTGCCCCACACGCCCCACGAGCCACCGCGCTGGATGCGCCTGCCGGTGGAATTGCTGGTGCTGGCCTGCCTGATCGTCGGCATTTTTCCCACGCACTCCGTCGGCCCGTTGCTGGCCGCCGCAGCGCAGCCAGTGGCCGGGGGGGAATTGCCCGAATACAGCCTGGCGATCTGGCACGGGCTGAACGCGCCGATGATCATGAGCCTGATCGCCATGGCCGGCGGTATCGTTCTGTACCTGCTGCTGCGCGGGCCGATCAAGCGCAAGCAGGTGAACGGGCCGCCGCTGATCTGGCGCCTGAACGGCAAGCGCATGTTCGAGCGCGTGCTGGTGCTGAAGATGCGCGGCGCCCGCCGACTGGTGGGGCTGTTGACCACGCGTCGCTTGCAGGCGCAGCTGTTTCTGATGGTGCTGGCCGCGCTGGTCGCCGGCTTTGTGCCGATGTACGAGAGCGGGCTGAGCTGGGGCGATCGACCGAAGATTCCGGGCTCCGGGGTGTTCGTGATGCTCTGGCTGATTGCGATTGCCTGCGCCATCGGCGCTGCGTGGCAAGCCAAATATCATCGTCTGGCGGCCGTGACCATGGTCAGCGTCTGCGGATTGATGACCTGCGTGACCTTCGTCTGGTTTTCCGCGCCGGACCTGGCACTGACCCAACTGGCGGTGGAAGTCGTCACCACGGTGTTGATCCTGCTGGGCCTGCGCTGGCTGCCGCGACGCAACGAAAACGTGCCGCCACCTTCCCAGGCGCGACGCCGGGCCAAGGTGCGGCGGATCCGCGATTTCGTCCTCGCCGTGGCGGTGGGTGGCGGCATGGCGCTGTTGTCCTACGCCATGCTGACGCGGCCGACGCCGAACGCCATTTCCGAGTTTTACCTGAGCCGCGCCTTGGCCCAGGGCGGCGGCACCAATGCCGTCAACGTCATGCTCGTGGACTTCCGTGGCTTCGACACCTTTGGCGAAATCACCGTGCTGGCCGTGGTGGCGCTGACGGTCTTTGCGCTGCTGCGTCGCTTCCGCCCGCCGAAAGAAAGCATCGCCCTGCCGGCCCAACAGCGTTTGCTGGCCCGTGACGTGGTCACCGATCTGGTCAATCCGCGTCATGCCGCCGACACGGCACTGGGCTTCATGATGGTGCCGGCGGTGCTGGTGCGCCTTCTCTTGCCGGTGGCCTTCGTGGTGTCGATGTACCTGTTCATGCGCGGGCATAACCAGCCGGGTGGCGGTTTCGTCGCCGGGCTGGTGATGTCGGTGGCGTTCATCCTGCAATACATGGTCGCCGGCACCCAGTGGGTCGAGGCCAACATGAGCCTGCGGCCGTTGCGCTGGATGGGGACCGGTCTGTTCTTCGCGCTGGCCACGGGGCTGGGTTCGATGGCCTTGGGTTATCCGTTCATGACCACCCACACCGCACACGTGGTCCTGCCGATACTGGGTGACCTGCACATCGCCAGCGCGCTGTTTTTCGACATCGGCGTGTACGCGGTGGTGGTCGGCTCGACCCTGCTGATCCTCACGGCGCTGGCTCACCAGTCGGTGCGCAGCCATCGCCCGACCTCGCTGCCGCAGCCCATTGAACCGGTCCCGACCGACAGCCCGATTTCACAAGGAGCCATCTGATGGAAGAAGTCATTGCCATTGCCATCGGCGTGCTCGCCGCCTCCGGCGTGTGGCTGATCCTGCGTCCACGGACCTTTCAGGTCGTCATGGGCCTGTGCCTGCTGTCCTACGGCGTCAATCTGTTCATCTTCAGCATGGGCAGTCTGTTCATCGGCAAGGAGCCGATCATCAAGGACGGTGTGCCCCAGGATTTGCTCAATTACACCGATCCCCTGCCCCAGGCGCTGGTGCTGACGGCCATCGTCATCAGTTTCGCCATGACCGCGCTGTTTCTGGTGGTGCTGCTGGCGTCGCGCGGTCTGACCGGCAACGACCACGTCGACGGCCGGGAGCTGGGTGAATGAGTGTGATGAACCAACTGATCGTCGCACCGATCCTGCTGCCGGTGCTGACCGCTGCGCTGATGCTGTGGCTCGGCGAGAAACATCGCCCGCTGAAAGCGCGTATCAACCTGTTCTCCACCGGGCTCGGCCTGGCCATCGCCATCACGCTGATGATGTGGGTGCAGAAAACCGGCACCACCGGTTCCATCGGTGTGTACCTGCCGGGCAACTGGGAGGCGCCATTCGGCATCGTGCTGGTGGTCGATCACCTGTCGGCGCTGATGCTGGTGCTGACCGGCATCGTCGCCTTCTGCGCCCTGCTCTTCGCCCTGGCCCGCTGGGATCGCGCGGGGGCGAGTTTTCACGCGCTGTTTCAGATTCAACTGATGGGGTTGTATGGCGCGTTTCTCACCGCTGACCTGTTCAACCTGTTCGTGTTCTTCGAAGTGCTGCTGGCGGCGTCTTATGGCCTGATGCTGCACGGTTCGGGACGGGCGCGGGTGTCGGCGGGCCTGCATTACATCACCATCAACCTGCTGGCCTCGTCGCTGTTCCTGATCGGCGCGGCGTTGATCTATGGCGTGACCGGCACGCTGAACCTGGCGGATCTGGCGATAAAAATCCCTCAGGTGCCGGAGGGCGACTTGGGCTTGCTGCACGCAGGCGCGGCCATTCTGGCGGTCGCGTTTCTGGCCAAGGCCGGCATGTGGCCGCTGAATTTCTGGCTGGTGCCGGCCTATTCTGCCGCCAGCGCACCGGTGGCGGCGCTGTTCGCGATCATGACCAAAGTCGGCTTCTACACCCTGCTGCGGTTGTGGACGCTGCTGTTTTCCGGTCAGGCCGGCGCATCGGCGTTCTTCGGCGGGGACTGGCTGATCTGGGGCGGCATGGCCACCGTCAGCGTGGCGGCGATTTCCGTGGTCGCCGCCCAGCGCCTGGAGCGCATGGCCAGTCTGAGCATTCTGGTGTCGGCGGGGATTCTGCTCTCGGCGGTCGGTTTCGCGCAGCCTAGCCTCACGGCGGGGGCATTGTTCTATCTGGTCAGCTCAACCCTGGCGCTGAGTGCGCTGTTCCTGCTGGCGGAGCTGATCGAGCGCTCACGCTCGGCCAACGACATCGCCCTCGACGAGGACGCCGACCAGTTGCCCAAGGCACTGGAGTCGTTGCACCCGGTGCCGGGTACCAATCTGGATGACGAGCAAAAGGCCGTGGTCGGCCACGTCATCCCTTGGACGATGGCGTTTCTGGGCTTGAGTTTCATTGCCTGCGCGCTGTTGATCATCGGCATGCCGCCGTTGTCGGGCTTCCTCGGCAAGCTGACGCTGATCAGCGCCCTGCTCAATCCGTTGGGCCTTGATGTGGCGAAGGCCGAAGCCATTCGAGCTGACAGCTGGACGCTGGTGGCGCTGTTGATTATTTCCGGGCTGACGTCGCTGTTTGCCTTCGTGCGTGTCGGCATCAAGCGCTTCTGGACGCCCCAGGAACATGCGGCGCCCCTGCTGCGGCTCAACGAGTGCCTGCCGATCGCCTTGCTGGTGGGCTGCGCGGTCGTACTGACGTTCAAGGCCCAGGCGCTGTTGCATTACACCCAGGACACCGCCCAGGCGCTGCATGATCCACAGCAATACGTGCTGTCGGTCAAGGCAGCCAGGCCGATACCGGGGCCGGCCTCGGCGACGCCGGAGGTGCAGCCATGAAGCGTCTGTTTCCAGCGCCGCTGTTGTCACTGTCGCTGTGGGGGTTGTGGCTGTTGCTCAACCTGTCCCTGAGTCCGGGCAATCTGCTGCTGGGCGCCCTGCTCGGTTTTTTCGCGCCCTACATCTTCGCGCCGTTGCGCCCCTCACCGGCGCGGATCCGCAAACCCGGCGTCGCCCTGGGCTTGTTCCTGCTGGTGGGTCGCGATGTGGTGGTGTCCAATCTGGCGGTCGCGTGGGGAGTGCTGCGCGCGGGTCGCCGCCCGCCACGCTCGGCCTTCGTCAAAGTCCCGCTGGACCTGCACGACGCCCATGGACTCGCCGCGCTGGCGATGATCTGCACAGTGGTGCCGGGCACGGTCTGGTCCGAACTGGCGCTGGATCGCAGCGTGCTGCTGATGCATGTGTTCGATCTGGACGACGAAGCGGCCTTCATCGAGCACTTCAAAAGCACGTACGAACGGCCACTGATGGAGATTTTCCAATGAGCGCCCTGCTCACAAACGCGATCCTTTTTACGCTGTCGGTGTTCGCCATCGCCATGGTCCTGACCCTGATTCGCCTGTTCAAAGGCCCGTCGGCGCAGGACCGGGTATTGGCGCTGGATTACCTGTACATCCTGGCGATGCTGATGATGCTGGTGCTGGGGATTCGCTACGCCAGTGATACCTATTTCGAAGCGGCGCTGCTGATCGCGCTGTTCGGCTTCGTCGGCTCATTCGCGCTGGCCAAATTTCTGTTGCGCGGTGAGGTGATCGAATGAATTCGTTGCAGGTTCTGCCGTTCTGGGTCGAAGTCCTGACCGCCGCGCTGCTGGTGCTGAGCAGCCTGTTCGGCCTGATCGGCGCGCTGGGTCTGCTGCGCATGAAGGACTTTTTTCAGCGCATGCACCCGCCCGCACTGGCCTCGACCCTCGGCGCATGGTGTGTGGCGCTGGCCTCGATCGTCTACTTCTCGGCGCTGAAGGACGGCCCCGTGTTGCACGCGTGGCTGATCCCGATCCTGCTGGCCATTACCGTTCCGGTGACCACTTTGCTGCTGGCACGCACCGGGCTGTTCCGCAAGCGCATGGCCGGCGACGACGTGCCACCCGAGGTCAGCGACGGCAGACAGCAGGGGCATTGAGCCTGGGCTAAAGGTTTTTTCCGGGCGCAGACGGGCCCGCTACCCATCGCTTGGGCGTGGGGGATGTGGGCGCGATCCGTGTGCAGGCGTATTGAAGCGCTGTGCTTACTCGCTGGCTTTGAACGTCAGTTCGCCCTTGCGCCATTTGGCGGCTTTGGCGGTGGCGGCTTTGAGGACTTTGCTCAGGCCGGTTTGAATCTGTTCGTGGGCGGCGAACACCATGAAAATGCTGTGGGACTCTTTGAAGACGATGCCGTGGCCTTCAGGCACTTCGACAAACGCGTATTCGCCCAGACCGTAGATGGTCATCTTGATGTCGCGGAAGCGGATTTCGAACTTGCCGCCTTCACGGCTGGGCAATACGGCGGCTCGGAAGTGGTCACCCACTTTGAGTTCCAGCCCGGGCTTATCATCGACCACCAGTGCGGTTTCGGTGTCGATCTCCGACATGTAAATGCCTTCAGGGGATTGTTCGATGACATAAACGAATCGCGCCTGGAACAGCTTTACCAACTTCGCGCGCACGTCTCCGAGCACGAATAATGCGTGGGTATCCAGATTACCTACTGCCAATGTACAAACTCCCAACCAGATAGGAACCCGCCCGGACAGCGGACCGGGCGGGAAAGAAACGAGAAATGGTGCGTCCTGAAGCCGGACGCTGGCGTTAGCATGGATTCTACCGGCAGTGAGTCTATACGGGATATATCCCTTTCGTACGGTGTGAAGTGGTTTTTGTCAGACGATGTTCAGTGGGACTGGCTTCAGCCGGGAAGAGGCCTGTTTGGGCGCCCTCAATTCTTCGGTGTGACACCTGACGCTTTCCCGGCTGAAGCCGGTCCCACTAAAAGCACGCGGTGTGTCAGTGGCCCTTCGGGCAATCAGTTAGAACTCTTGCCTGCCCCGCGCACTCCCATGCAACAGAAGGTTACTCACTGACCACGCCAATCCGGGTCCTTGACCCGTTCGGGAGAAAAAATGGAAATCATGACGCCGTCGCTTGAGCTGTTGTTCGAACAATTGGGGCTGGAGTCCGATCAGGCCAGCATCGACGCGTTCGTCGCCGGGCATCATCTGCCGGAAGGTGTGAAAGTGTCCGAAGCCGAGTTCTGGTCGCCGCAACAAGGGGCGCTGTTGAAGGAAAAAATCCAGCTGGATGATGACTGGGCACCCATCGTCGATGAGCTGAACGTCTTGCTGCACACCCCGACCTGACCCGTCGCACGTGCAAAAAAATGGCGGCCTACCAAGGCCGCCATTTTTTTTGCCGGATTCGCCATCATCGCCACCCGTTGCTTCAATGCATTTCGCTCACTGTGGATAAGCAAGTTGACCAAGATTGGTGAACGTCTGCCGGCCATTGAGCGCAGGGGCATGCACGAACAACCCATCGACCAACGCGTCGCGTCGGGCATTGTTCCAGTGGGCCGAGCGATGGATGTAGCGCCGATACAACAGCGTCTGCTCGGCGTCACTCAACGCACCGCCCTCCCCTTTGGCGTGGCTGATCAGCTTGGCGGCTATGGGCCGCAACTCCGGTGGCAGGCTTGTTTCCGCTGATTCTTTGATGGGCAGGAACGGCACGCCCTCGTCGCATGCGAGCGCGTGCATCAGCCGCAGGTAAACAAGGGCGAGGTGGTTGTAGACGCGTCGCTCCAGCTTCACCGTCGCCACCACTGTCTTGACCCCGCGTGAGCTGCTGGCGAACCGTTCGAAACATTCCACGCCCAGCGAGGCGCTGTCATCGGTGGGGTCGAGCAGACGCCCCGCATCAAGAGTGGACAGCTCGGCGTGGGCCTGCAGCCAGGCATCCGTCGTGTCATAAGGCGTGCTGACGCTGACCAGGCTGCGGCGAGGCCGGAACAGCGAGACTTTCTCCATTTCCTGGGGCTGATAGCCGCCACCGATGTCCGAATGGCTGCCGGGCAGTACGATTTCCTGGGGCCAGTCGGGCTTGACACTGTTGAGCACGAAGTTGCGCCGATGCTCATCGCCGGCCACCAGGTGCAGCACTTGCTGCGCGCACCCGGGGGGCAAAAACAGATTGACCCGCTTGTTGACCGCATCCCGAACGCTGCCCAGATCGGAAATCCCGCCCACGGCGGCGACCGTGTCGAACAGGCCGATGACCTTCAACCGCACGCTGCCACTGGCCCATGAAAAGCTGTCCGAAAGCGGCAATTTGCGGGGGTCGAGCACGGGGTCCAGCGCGCCACGGGATTTTTTCAGCACTTCGTTGGCCAGATGCCGGGCCGACGCCGCTCCTCGACTGAAGCCAAACACGTCCAGCTCCAGCGCCCCGATGACACAACCCGGGTTGTCGCTTTCAAACGTGTGAAGTTCATCGGCAAGCTTTTTGATGCCACGCAACACTTTCGCCACCACGCCAGTGGTGCCGCGACCGAAGCCCTGGCCCGACAAGCGGGAATCGCGCCCGCCAGAGGTCGTGCCAACGCCACTGACATACACCGCGCCATACACAAACAGGCCGTCTGCATTAACGATTGCCTTGCGCTGTTGTTTATATAACCCGGCCAGTCGCGCGATATTGGTCGGGCTGTTGCTGTAACTGCTGCCGGCGTCAGTGTGCCGACCGCCACATTCTTTTATATGCACGCCGCCGTAGACTTCCGCCATGGCCTGGCAGTCGGCGCCGATCTGGCTATTCACCCGGTTATTGCCGGTCCCGTCGAAAAACACACCTAAGCGAACGGTGACCTGCTGCGCGCCGGCGCGGGAATCGACCGACGCGTGACTGATAGTTTTTTTTGTCATTTGATTCATCCGTGAGTACTGACATGAGTCCCGAACAGGCGGTTACATATTCGGACATATACTCACAGGATGATCGCAGTTAACGTTCCGTCAACCGATGGAACTGCACTTCAGACGCGTCCTACTTCAATATCGGACGGTTAAATAATTAAAGGGCCTAAGTCGTACAATTGACGCTCCCCGAAGATCTGCAAGCTTCAAGCGGCAAGCCACAAGACGCGCGATCACTGATAACTGCTCTTCACTTGCAGCTTGCAGCTTGATCCTCAGCTTTTCTCCGGCCTATAACCCAGCCGCAGCCCGCCCCAATGCCGCCCCTTGACGACGATGGGCACGGAAAGATCGTGCATCAGTTCGCCGGTGTCGCGGGTGTAGGTCTGCAACAGCACCGGCTGCTGGTGACTGCCACAGCGAATGCCGGTGCGGTCGTCGAACTTGCGCTTGCTGCGGTTGTTCACCGCGTCGACCGCCGTATCACCCGTCAGCGGCCGGCTGAACACCTGATTGTGGGTCGGCACGTAACCCTGCTGCGTGCAGGCGATGGCGAAAACCAGACCCTCATGACGCGTCAGCAGCGGTTCCTGAATGGCCGGCAGCGTTTGATCGGTGTAGCGGTCGAAGCGCGTCTGGTACTTGGCCGGCGAGGTGTTGGGGATGGGCTGGTAAGTGCGGTCGAACAGATCGCTCAGGCTAACCCGGCCCTGATCGATGTCCTGCTCGAACGTCGCGGCGATCTGGCTGGCGCCTTCCCGGGCGAGGTCATAAATGCGCTGGTGGTAGTCATCCAGGCCGACCTGGGCCAGGCGCTCGCTGATGGTTTCCGCCTGCTCTTCCATCTGCAACGCCGACTGCGCCAGGCGCCGGGTCTGGTCATCGCTGATCGCAAGGTCGCTGCGCATTTGCTCGACGGCCACGAACAGGCTGCTCAATTGCTCCTGATTGGTCTGGGCGCCCCGCGCGATTTCACCCACCTGTTGCTCTACCCCAACCGCCAGCTGAGCGATGTTCGCCAGTTGCTGCCCGGTGGATTCGACCTGGGCGACGCCGCCACTCAGGTCGCCCGATAACTGCCGAATCTGCTCGACCACCTGACGGGTGCGCTGCTGAATATCGACGACCATCTCCCCCACTTCACTGGTCGCCGTCGCCGTGCGCCCGGCCAGTCCGCGCACTTCGTCGGCCACAACGGCAAAGCCACGGCCGTGTTCGCCGGCGCGCGCGGCTTCGATGGCGGCGTTCAGGGCGAGCAGGTTGGTCTGGCTGGCGATGGACTGAATCACTGCCGTGACACGCTGGATGTCTTCGCTGCGCTGGCTGAGGGCTTCGATGAGTTCACGGCTGCTGTCGGCCCGTTCGCTGAGTTGGTGCATCAGGCCGATGGATTCATTGAGGACGCTGAGCCCCGCGCCGCTGCTCTCCCGCGCCTGGCTGGCGGCGGTCAGCGCTTGCTGGCTAAGCGTGGAAGTGGCGCGCTCGGTGGCGATCATCACGTCGGCGCTGCTGACGATCTGCTCGGCCGCGTTGACCTGGGACTGCAGCTTGCCCGCCAGTTGCCTGACGGAAAACGCCACGGCCGCCGCAGACAGCGCATTGTGACTGGTGCTCCGGGACAGATCGCGGGTCAGACGGGTCATGCCGTCTTCGCCCGCTTCTTCCGCTGCCACCGGCGTTCGGCCGGCGAACAGCGACGGTAACAAAATTGGCAACCATAGGATCAACAGCCCAATGAGCAGGCACACGTAAACCGACACACCACCCCAGACCATCGCCGCGAACAGCAGACACAGCCCAAGGCTTTGCAGGCCGGGCGTCAGCCAGCGCGAACCGGCGGCGGTCCGCTTGTCGAGAGCCCCGTGAGCGGGTTGAGAGGGTGTTGCGGCGTGACGACCTTTCGCATCCATGTCCGGGACCTGCCCTGCTTTCATTATTGTGAAAGCATTAAACGCCCAAATAGCGGCCATGCGCCATGAGTCATTGGTGGTAGTCGGTCGGAATGTGCGGCGAAGGAAGGGGCTTACGCAGTCAGCGCGTAAAGGGTACGCAATGGAACGGCTCGACCACCCGTTGCGGGCGGTCGAACCCGAGGGATCACGCCTGACGCTGGTGGCGGTCGATCTGCTCGTGACGTTCCTGAGCTTCGATGCAGTACTTGGTGGTCGGGCTGATCAGCAGGCGCTTGAGGCCAATGGGCTCGCCGCTGTCTTCGCACCAGCCAAAACTGTCGTCAGCGATACGGCTCAAGGCCATTTCCAGCTGTGGCAGCATGCGCTGATCGCGGTCAATCACGTTCACCAGCCAGTGGCGCTCTTCTTCCACGGAAGCGGCGTCGGCCGGGTCAGCCGGGGTGTCCAGGCTTTCGATCGCGATACGGCTCTGCTCGATGCGCTCGTGGATTTCGACTTTCATGGCTTGCAACAGGTCGACGAAGAACGCGTGCTGCTCGGCGTTCATGTAGTCATCGGCCGGCATCGCCAGCAACTTTTCCTTGGTCATTGATTTCTCTATAAAAAAACGTGCATTAAGGCGATCTCAAAGGTGCGCCTCAACCTGGCATTAAACGCGCCGTAGTCTCGAAGCGCCGCTTGGCACTCAATTTACGAGGGGCGGCAGTCTAAGGCCGGGTTCGGTACTCGGCAACATAATTGATCAGGATTCGTCCAACAAGGGTTTGAATACCCGGTGGCATTGGGTCGCGCCGGGGTTTGATCGCACCCTTCGCCCAGCCCGGGCGTCCTCGAAACGAGGCAGATGGTGTCTGACCGACCGTGGCCTGATCGGTTCAAATCGATGAAAAACGAAAAGGGCCTGCGAACAGGCCCTCTTTGATGACACCTGAACGACTCAGCGCTTGAGCTTGCGCTTGTTGCGGTACTGATCGATGACCACGGCGATGACGATGATCAGGCCCTTGATGATGTCCTGCACGTAGGCATCGACGCCGACGAAGGTAAAGCCGCTGGCCATGACTCCGAGAATCAGCGCGCCGATGACCGTGCCGGTGATCCGCCCCACGCCACCGGCGAGGCTGGTGCCGCCGATCACCGCCGCCGCAATGGCGTCCAGCTCGTAGGAAACGCCCATCCCGGCCTGCCCCGTGGCCGCCCGCGCCGAGGCGACAACGCCCGCCAGCCCGGCCAGCAGACCGGCGATGCTGTAGACGATCACCAGATGACGCTTGACGTTGATCCCCGAGGTGCGCGCCGCCTGCATGTTGCCGCCGATGGCGTAGGTGTATTTTCCGTATTTGGTGTAACGCAGGGCGATGTGAAAGATCACCGCGACCACCAGAAAAATGATCACCGGCATGGCGCCCTGGCCGATGGCGGTGTAGGAATCATTCAGCATGCTCACCGGCTGACCGCCGGTGTAATAGCGCGCCAGGCCCCGCGCCGACACCATCATGCCCAGCGTCGCGATGAACGGCGGGATGCCGGTGATGGCGATAATGCTGCCGTTGATCGCTCCCGCGAGCAGCCCCACCCCAAGCCCGGCGATGACCGGCGCCCACACCGGCAGGTCGGTCAGCGACGGAAACACCGCCCGGGTGTAGTCCGACGATTGCGCCAGGCTGGCGGCAATCATCGCCGACAGCGCCAGCACCGAGCCTGACGACAAGTCGATGCCGGTGGTGATGATGACCTGAGTCACGCCGATGGCCAGCAGGCCAATGATCGACACCTGCAGAATCATCAGCACCAGCCGCTGGGAATTCATCAGAAAGCTCTGATCGCGGACGATCCAGCCAAACAGCTCGAAAATCAGGCCGATGCCGATCAGCACCAGAAAAATGCTCAGTTCGGTGGGCAGCCGGCGCTTGTGTTTGCGAGGCGCCAGCGCGGGTTTGTTGTCCAGCATCGCGTTCATCTTCATGTGTGCCTCTTGTTCTTGTTCGACCCGACCGGGGCATGCCACTGGGGCGTGGCGCAGTGCTTGAATCGGCGCTTCTGTCGCCAGCGATCGTGTGAATAGGGAGTCAGTGAACAGGGTTTCCGGACGCCAGGTGCATGACCCGTTCCTGGGTGGCCTCGGCGCGGTCGAGGGTGCCCATCATTTCGCCTTCATGCATGACCATGACCCGGTCGCTCATGCCCAGCACTTCCGGCAGTTCGGAAGAAATCATGATCACCGCCATGCCTTCGCTGGCGAGCAGGGAAATCAGCCGGTAAATCTCGGCCTTGGCGCCGACGTCGATGCCACGGGTCGGCTCATCGAGAATCAGCACCCGCGGGTTGGTCATCAGCCAGCGCGCCAGCAGGGCTTTCTGCTGATTGCCGCCGGACAGCGTGTCGATGCACTGCTCAAGGGACGGCGTCTTCACCCGCAGTTTTTTGCACATGTCTTCGCACAGCACGCGCAGGGCTTTCTGATGGACGAAACCGTTGCCGACGTAATGGGGCAGCACGGCCATTTCCATGTTTTCACCCACCGACAGGCACGGAAACAGGCCGCTGAGCTTGCGGTCTTCGGTGAGCAGCGCAAAGCCTTTCTCGATGGCGAAGTGCGGGTCGCTGACACGGATCGGCGTGCCGTCGAGGAAAATGTCCCCGCGCGTGCTCGGGGTGATACCGAAGATCGTTTCAGCGACGTTGGTGCGCCCCGATCCCATCAGCCCGGCGATGCCGAGTACTTCGCCCGCGTGCAGGTCGAACGACACGCCCTCGAACACGCCGTCCAGCGCCAGGTCGCGCACCGACAGCAGCAGCTTGCCGACGGGCTGGTCGCGTTCGGGAAACAGCTGGGTCAGTTCACGGCCGACCATCATGGAAATCAGGCTGTCGCCGTTCATGCTGTCGGCCCGCTGCAGGCCGATGTAGGCGCCGTCGCGGAACACCGCCACTTCATCGGCGATGGCGAACACTTCGTTCATCTTGTGGGTGATGTAGATGATGCCCTTACCCTGGGCGCGCAGGTCGGCAATGATCGAAAACAGGTGGGCCACCTCCGTCTCGGTGATGGCGGAGGTCGGCTCGTCCATGATCAAGACGTCGGAGTCGTAGGAAACGGCCTTGGCGATCTCGACCATCTGCCGTTCGGCGATGCTCAGGTTGCCGACCATTTCTTCCGGATCGAGGTTGATGCGCAGGCGTTCGAGCAATTCCGCCGTGCAGCGGTGCATCGCGCGGTGATCGACCATGTGCAGGCCGTTGAGCTGCTCGCGGCCGATCCAGATGTTTTCGGCGATGCTCATGTGCGGCATCAGGTTGAGCTCCTGATGGATCATGGCGATGCCCGATTGCAGCGCCGCCAGCGGCGACTGGAACACCACCGGCTTGCCGCGCAGGCGGATTTCGCCGGTGTCGGGCTGGTAGATGCCGGCGATGATTTTCATCAGCGTGGACTTCCCCGCGCCGTTCTCGCCCATCAGCGCCAGCACGCTGCCGGGCCGCACGCGCAGTTGCACGTTGTCCAGCGCCACCACCCCGGGAAAGCCCTTGCTGATGTTGGTGATTTCCAGCAGATAAGGGTGTTCGGCGTCGCTCGCCATCCCGGAAGCGGGTGGATTGTTTGAAGCCGAAGCGGTTGCGGAAGCGAACATGGTCACAGGCTCCTCGAGTGACAGGGCGGCAGAGGCACGGCGGCGCTCGGCCGGGAGTCAGTCGGTGTGAGGTGAGCGGTTATTTGAAGGTGCTGACGTTGTCCGGGGTGATCAGCTTGAAGGGAATCACGATGGCCTGTTCGGGCAGCGTTTCCTTCTTCGCCAATTTCACGGCCGCATCGATGGCGCCCTCGCCCTGCCCTTTGGCGTCCTGAAACACCGAGACCGAGAGGTCGCCTTTCTTGACCGCGCTCAGGCCGTCCGGAGTACCGTCGACACCGGCAACAAACACCTCACCTTTTTTGCCGGCCTGCTTCAGGGCCATGGCCGCACCGATGGCCATTTCGTCGTTGTTGGAGATGACCGCCTTGAAGTCGCGGCCCTGGGTCAGCCAGTCATTGGTGACGTCCATGCCTTTCTGCCGCTGCCAGGCGCCGGTCTGCTCCTGGGTGACCTTGATGTTGGGGTAGTTTTTCAGGACTTCTTTCACGCCTGCCGTGCGGTCGCGGGTCGAGTTGTTCGCCAGTTCACCGAGCAAGATGACGACGTTGCCCTTGCCGTCCATTTTCTTGGCCAGGTATTCCATCTGCATGCGCCCGGCTTCCTTGTCGTCGGAGGTCACGGAGGCAACGCCTGCGGGCAGCTTCGGATCGTCCGGACGGCGGTTGACGTAGACCAGCGGAATGCCAGCATCCGTGGCCGCCTTGGTGATCTTCACGGTGGCTTCGGTGTCGACGGGGTTGACGATCAGTGCGTCGACCTTCTTGCCAATCAGCTCCTGCACCTGATCGAGCTGTTTGTTCACGTCATTGCGACCATCCACGAACTGCAGGTCGACACCGCCCATGGCTTTGACTTTCTTGTCCATGTCCTCGCGCATGTAGGTCAGGTACGTATCGTCGAACTGAGACATGGACACGCCAATCTTCAGGTCGGCCGCCAGGGTGACGCCGCTGCTCAGCATCAGGGCCAGGGCGAGTGAGGTGAAACGGAGTGGGGTATTCATGAACGGTCTTTCTCCAGATTCTTGTTGTTGTAATAGCGGGATAACGACTGCTGGAGGTGCTGGCGTTTAGCGCGGAGCAGAAGACGCCGCGTCTGAAAGGTGCGCGACCGAGCCGCCCGATGCCCCGCACACCACAACGCCGCGACTTTCGACGCAGAGTACGTGGGCGATGGTTTCGAGGGCGGATTCGAACGCGGGGGCAGCGTTGATGAATGTGCGGGAAACAGCTCGGGGAATGGCGGGAAGCGCGAGTAAGAAGGGACGGCAAGCCTTGGCGGCTGATCTGAAGATGTTCATCGGCGGTACCTGTCTGCGATTGGCTTTCTTGTTTTTGTGTCGCTCGTTCGGCCTGCTGTCGGGAGACCCGACACCAGGCGCTGACGGCGATCGTCGGCAACCTGGAAATGACTCTATTGGAAAATAATTTCTACTTCAACAGCTTTTAGAATTAATTTCTATTTTCGTTTTGGTGCGCCCCGTCTGGGCTGTTGGTGGGTGTAGCGCAGTGCCTCACAAGGCATCTGCGTGTGCTTTTCACAGCACCACCACCCTGCCCTCCATCGCGCTGATTCTTGCGGCATCCAGCACCCTGGCCGAGGCCACCGCATCGTTTGCATCCACAGGATTACGCCCCTGATTCATCACCGCCTCCTGCCATTGCCGGTAAAACTCGGTCCAGCAGCCACGCTCCGACGGGACCCGCTCGCGGTGCTCGCCCTGCTCAAACCAGCCCCAGCGTCGGTGTTCTTCCACGCCCCAGCGTTCGCCTTCGGACTTGGGTGACAACCCGGCCAGTGCGGCAGCCTCCTGACCGTCGAGGCCCTCGACGGTATAGCAGCCCTGTGAACCGTTGACCCGAAATCGCGGGCCCTGGGCGTTTTGCAGGCAGTTGCCCCAGAGGTGCGAAACCACGCCGTTGGCATGGGTCAGTGACATGAAGAAGCCGTGATCAACTTTCTGCCCAGGGGTCGCGAACTCAAGCTCGGCGTACACCCGCTTCACCGGCCCGAACAGCAGCAGCGCCTGATCCACCAGATGGCTGCCGAGATCCCGCAGAATGCCGCCGCCGCTTTCCTTGCCAGCCGACGTGGGCGAATAGCGTTCGACTCGGGACTCGAAACGGCTGATGTCGCCGAGAACGCCCTGATCAATCAGTTTGCGCACGGTGAGGAAATCGGAGTCCCAGCGGCGGTTCTGGTACACACCCAACAGCACGCCTCGGCGTTCGGCGGCGTCCACCAGTTCCTGCGCCGCCCGGGCATCCGGTGCAAATGGCTTGTCGCTGACGACCGGTACGCCGAGTTCGATGGCTTCAAGGATCAATGCCCGCCGGGAGGCCAGCGGCGTCGAAATCACCACCGCATCGACCCCGGCCGCGACCAGATCGGCGAGGCTGTCGAAGGCCGGGACTTTGGGGTAGTCGTTCCGCAGGTCCTGCCGGCGTTCCGGCGAGCGGGTGACCACGCCGGCAAAGGTCACGCCGGGCAGGCTGGCGATCAGCGGTGCGTGAAAATAGCGCCCGCCCTTTCCGTAGCCGATGAGTCCGATTTTCATGGGTGAATGTCCTGTCCCTGCAGAAGCGTGTTCAATACTGACGGGCCTTGGCCAACGCCGCTTTTTGCCGCTCGTACGCCTCGGCGGTGGTAACGGTGGTCGACACCTGCGCCACGCCCACGCGCCACCACGACAGGTAGCCGTGGATCATGGTTTTCGGCAGTACCTTGATGTCGATCAGCGTCGAAACGGTCTGCCTGCGCGCATCGGCCAGTGCCGCTTCCAGCTCTTGAGCGTTGCTGACTTTGTAGGTCTTGCAGCCATACGCCGCGGCACTCATCGCAAAATCCACCGGCACGAAATCACCATCCAGCTGACCGGTTTCGGGATTGCGGTAGCGGAACTCGGTGCCGAAACTGCCCATGCCGTTGCCCATCTGCAAATTATTGATGCAACCGAAGGCCATGTTGTCGAGCAGTATTACGTTGATCTTGCGCCGCTCCTGAATCGAGGTGGCCAGTTCCGAGTGCAGCATCATGTAGGAGCCGTCGCCCACCAGGGCGTACACCTCCCGCTGGGGCGCCGCCATTTTCACGCCCAACGCGGCGTTGACCTCATAGCCCATGCACGAATAGCCGTACTCGACGTGATAACTGTCGACACTGGTGCTGCGCCACGCCCGTTGCAGATCCCCGGGCAGACTGCCGGCCGCCGCGACGATCACCGCGTCCGCGGGCAATTGCTGGTTGAGCACGCCCAGCACGCGGCTCTGGGTCAGGCACGAACCGGTCATCTCGATGAAGTCGCGCAGCACCTGCGGGTCAAGGTGGCCGCTGACTTCCGGCTCGAAGTCTTCGGTCTGGTATTCCACGGCGTACAGCCGATCCACTTCCGCCTCCAGCGCAGTCCTTGCGTCGCGCGGCTGATCGCCCCACTGCGCGCGGTAGTCGCTCAACTGATCCGCCAGGGACCGAAGCGCCAGCCGCGCATCGGCCAGCACCTGCACGCCGTCGAGCTTCTGCACATCGAAGGCGCCGACGTTTAGGTTGAGGAACTGCACCTCAGGGTTCTGAAACAGGGATTTCGAGCCGGTGGTGAAGTCGCTGTAACGGGTCCCGACGCCGATGATCAGGTCCGCTTCCCGCGCCAGGGTATTGGCCGCCAGCGTGCCCGTCTCGCCGATGCCGCCCATGTTCAGCGGATGGGCGGAAACAATGGCGCTCTTGCCGGCCTGGGTTTCGCTGAACGGAATGCCGAAGCGCTCGGCAAACGCCTGCAGCTCGGCGGCCGCGCCGGAATAACGCACGCCGCCGCCACAGATCAGCAGCGGTTTGCGTTTGCCCTTGAGCAGCGCCACGGCGTCGCTGAGCATCGCTTCGGTGGGCGGACGACGGTCGATGCGGTGCACGCGTTTTTGCAGGAAGGAATCGGGGTAGTCGTAGGCCTCGGCTTGTACGTCCTGGGGCAGCGCCAGGGTGACGGCGCCGGTTTCGGCAGGGTCGGTGAGCACGCGCATGGCGTTGAGGGCCGCGCTCATCAGTTGCTCGGGGCGGTTGATGCGGTCCCAGTATTTGCTTACGGCCTTGAAGGCGTCGTTGGTGCTGATGCTGAGGTCGTGGAACTGTTCGATCTGTTGCAGCACCGGATCAGGCTGGCGACTGGCGTAGACATCGCCGGGCAGCAACAGCAGCGGTATGCGGTTGGCCGATGCGGTGGCTGCGGCGGTGATCATGTTGGCGGCGCCGGGGCCGACCGATGAGGTACAGGCGTAGATCTTGCGGCGCAGGTGTTGCTTGGCAAACCCCATGGCAGCGTGGCACATGCCTTGTTCGTTGCGGCCTTGATGAACGATGAGGTCGCCGCGGTCCTGCTCCAGCGCCTGGCCCATACCGAGCACGTTGCCGTGACCAAAAATGGTGAACACCCCGGCGACGAACTTGCTCTGCACGCCGTCGACTTCGACGTACTGGTTATCGAGAAACTTCACCAGGGCCTGGGCCATGGTCAATCGAGTCGTGGTCATGCTTGCACCTTATTGTTATTGGCGGTGATGAAAGCCCTGGGAATGGTTAGCGGACTTGGCTGACTGGGCTGAATATTCAGACTCAGCGATGATCCCTGTGGGAGTGAGCTTGCTCACGAAGGGGCCGGTCCGTCTGGCACATTCCCAGTGGCCATACAGCCGCCTTCGCGAGCAAGCTCGCTCCCACATTGACCGCGTTCAGCAAACGATTAACGTTGTTCCCCTACTTCGCCGTCGGCATGCTGAATTCCGCGCCCTTGGCGATGCTGTCCGGCCAGCGCTGCATGACGCTTTTGTAGCGGCTGTAAAAGCGCAGGCCTTCTTCGCCGTAGGCATGATGATCGCCGAACAGCGAGCGCTTCCAGCCGCCGAAGGAATGCCAGGCCATCGGCACCGGGATCGGAACGTTGATGCCCACCATGCCGACCTTGATGTTGCGGGCAAAGGCCCGGGCGATGCCGCCGTCGCTGGTGAAGCACGACACGCCGTTGCCGAATTCGTGGGCGTTGATCAGCTCCACCGCCGAGGCAAAATCAGGCACGTGGACGATCCCCAGCACCGGCCCGAAGATTTCTTCCTTATAGATCGTCATTTCCGGCGTCACGTCATCGAACAGCGTGGCGCCGACGAAGAACCCCTGTTCCGCGCCCGGCACGCTGAAGTTGCGCCCGTCGACGATCAGCTTGGCGCCTTCCTGCACGCCCTGGGCGATGTAGCCCTCGACCTTGGCCTTGTGCACCGCCGTGACCAGCGGGCCCATGTCCGAATCGGCGTTCATGCCGTTGCCGACCTTGAGCGCATCAATGCGCGGCAGCAGTTTGTCGATGAGTTTCTGCCCCACGTCTCCTACCACCACAGCAATGGAGATCGCCATGCAGCGCTCGCCCGCCGAACCGTAGGCCGCGCCGATCAACGCGTCGGCGGCCTGATCCAGATCGGCATCGGGCATGACGATCATGTGGTTTTTCGCACCGCCGAGGGCCTGCACCCGCTTGCCGTGGGCCGTGCCCTGCTGATGAATGTATTCGGCGATGGGCGTGGAGCCGACAAACGAAATCGCCTCGATGCCCTTGTGCTGCAACAGCGCGTCCACGGCCACCTTGTCGCCCTGCACCACGTTGAACACGCCATCGGGCAGGCCCGCCTGTTTCAGCAACTGCGCCATCAACAGGCTCGCCGACGGATCGCGCTCGGACGGTTTGAGGATGAAGCAGTTGCCGGTGACCAGCGCCATGGGGATCATCCACAGCGGCACCATCACCGGGAAGTTGAACGGCGTGACGCCGGCGCAAACGCCCAGTGGCTGACGCAGGTTCCAGTTGTCGATGCCGCCACCGATGTTGTCGCTGTAGTCGCTCTTCAGCAGGCTCGGCGCGCCACAGGCAAACTCGACGATCTCGATGCCACGCACCACTTCGCCCTTGGCATCGGAAAACACCTTGCCGTGCTCGCGGCAGATGATGGCCGCCAGCTCGTCGTGGTGCTGGTCAAGCAGTTCCTTGAACTTGAACATCACCCGCGCACGCCGCAGGGACGACTGATCCGCCCAAGCGGGAAACGCCGCCTGGGCAGCGGCAACGGCTTCATCGACGGTCTTCAGTTCCGCCAGCGCCACCCGGCCCTGCACGGCGCCGGTAGCCGGATTGAACACATCACTGAAACGCTCGGCGCTGTCGTGAATCTGGCCGTTGATGTAGTGGCCGATGATCGGGGCATTGCTCATGACGGGCTCCTTCAAAAAATATTGGGTTACAGATCCAGCAGCCAACTGTGCTGCGGATCGTTGTGGAATTGCCATGCGCGCTTTGGCCCGGCCATCACGTTCAAATAATAGGATTCATAGCCGTACGGCACGCTGACCGGGTGGTAACCCTTGGGCACCGTGACCAGATCGTTGTTCTCCACGGCCATGGCCTGATCGATGCTGCGATCGTCGGTGTACACGCGCTGGAACACATAGCCCTGGGGCGGGTTGACCTGATGGTAATAGGTTTCTTCCAGGAAGCTCTGGTGCGGCAAATCATCCGTGTCGTGCTTGTGGGGCGGGTAGCTCGACGAGTGGCCCGAGGGCGTGCGCACCTCTACCACCAGCAGCGAATGCGCCGGTTCAGAATCGGGAAGGATGTCGCAGACGTATCGGGTGTTGGCCGCCCGGCCGCGCACGCTGCGTTTCATCGTGTCGGGGGTGATCACGCGCGCCGGCAGGTCTTTGGAGGCATCGCCCGGCGCAGCGCACACGGCAATCTGCACCGCGCTCAACGCCGTGACTTCGGCTTGACTGCCCGGCGGCAGGTACACCGCGAAGGGCGATTTGTCCTCGAACACCGATTGCCGATCACCGAGGTTTTCCCAGTTGAAACCGCCCTGCCCCGGCGCCTCGCCGCTGACGCTGATGCGACCGCTGAGCAGCACCAGACAGATTTCCTTGTCGCCCGCATTCACCGGCAGACGTTCGCCGACGCTCAATCGGTGGGCGGAGAAGCCGACGTACGTCAGCACGCCGTCGGCCAGCGCGACGACATCGCGCCCTTCAGCCTTGCTCTTGACCAAGAGATTCATGTTCACAGGCTCCTCTGTTCAGGCGGTTGTTGAGGTGCGTTCTGTTGTTCAGCCGCGCTGTTCAACTGCGCGGCGGCCAGCAAATGGCGCAGGGTCTCGTAGCCCTTCTTCGCGTAGGCATAGCTCGGCGCAACGGCCGGGTCCTGTTCCGCCTCGACCACCAGCCAGCCTTGGTAATCCGCTTGCATCAGCACCTCCAGCAGCGCGGCGAAATCGATGTCGCCATCGCCGGGCACGGTGAAGGTGCCGTTGACGATGCAGTCCGGAAAGCTCCACAAGTTGTTGCGCGCCAGCTGCACCACCGGCTTGCGCACGTCCTTGAAATGCACATGGCAGATGCGCTCGATGTGTGTGCTCAGCACCTGCAGCGGTTCGCCGCCCCCCATGTAGCAGTGACCGGAATCGAACAGCAGGCCGACTTCATCACCAGTCAGCGCCATCAGCGTGTCGATGTCCTCCGGCGATTCCACGTACGCGCCCATGTGGTGGTGATAGGCCAGACGCACGCCTTGGGACAAGGTGAACCGGGCCAGCTCGGTGAGCTTGTCGGCGTAGGCCTGCCAGGCACTGGCGCTGTGGAAGCGCGGTCGTTCGACCAGTCGGATGCGCTGGCCCTGAATCGAATCGGCCACTTCGCCGTAGACCAGCACCGTGGCGCCGTTGTGCTTGAGCAGTTCGACATGGCTGGCGATGGCGTCGATTTCCTCGGCCGCCGAACGGCTGGCGAGCCGACCGGAATACCAGCCCGACACCAGCGCCAGGTCATAGGGGCGCAACACATCGGCCACGCCTTGGGCGTCCTTGGGGAATTTGCCGTTGAGCTCGAAGCCTTCGTAGCCGATTTCCTTGCCCTCGCTGAGCGCGGTGCTCAGGGGCGTTTCGCCACCGAGGGCCGGGAGGTCGTCGTTGCTCCAGGAAATCGGGTTGATGCCAATTCGGATTGCAGAAGCGGGCATGGCTGCACCTTTATTGTTGTTATCACGTTCAACTGAACACACAGTCCGCGGGTTCGGACTTCAAGCCCGGGCGTCGCGCCAGGACTCGATCAGGAAACCGAAGTTGCTCTGTACCCGAGTGATCAGGTCCGCGTCATCGATTTCGCCCTCCAGCCAGGCTCGGCTGGGTTCATGAAAAATCGTGCGGCCTACGGCAAACCCACGGCAGGTGGTGCTTTTCGCCGCCTGACGAAAGCCGACCGCCAGGGTTTCGGCGGGCGCGTTCAGCCCCAGCAACACCACACCCCGGCAGTACGGATCACGCTCATGAATCAGCGCATCGAGCTGTTCCCAGACCTCGGCGGACTGCGATTCGATTTTCCACCAGGCCGGGTAAATGCCGAGGTTGTAGAGGCGCTTGAGGGAACGGTAGATGACATCCGGATGGGTCGAAGGATGATCCTTCGGCGGAATCACTTCCAGCAGCAGTTCATGACCGCTGGCCAGCGCTGCCTGATACAGGCCCAACAACTGCGCTTCCTGTTCCAGGCGCAGCATCGGTTCGTCGTCCGGGTGGTATTGCACCAGGCACTTGATGATCTGTTCCTGAGGCCAGGCCAGTAGAGTGCTGCCCACCGAGCGCCCGTGCTCGAACGCCAGTGGGCGCGAGCCTTGCACTTCCACCGGACGTGCCACCCACCAGCCGCGCCCGCTGGCCGCATTCAGTGAATCCTGACCAAAGCGCTGGTCCGCCAGCACGCCGACATCGGCGGCGATGCCGCGCTTCTCCAAATCGGCCTCAACCCGCGCCACCGCTTGCACGAAAAGCTGCTTGAGCTGGCCGATACACGCCGGATCGCGCCCGGCCTTTTGCGCCAGTTCGACCAGTTGCCCGCGATGATCGAAGGCGAAGATGAACAGCGGCTGCCATTCGCGACGGGGCACGCTGACCCGGTGCAGACGTTGCAGCACCGCGTCCTGATCGGGTCGAGTGATCGGCACCGGGCTGTTAAACAGGTATTCCAGCTCGACCAGCGTCGGCATGGCTGGCGCGCAGGCATGCCGCGACACCACCAGACCGCCGCAGGCATTGGCCAACTGGCAGCAGCGCTCGTCGCTCTCGTCGTTGAGCCAACCCTTCAGGAAACCGGACATGAACGCATCGCCTGCGCCGAGGACATTCAGCACTTCCACCCGTACGCCGGGGTAAATCGCGCCGTCTTCCAGCTTCGCCGGAATCGCCCCGTGAATCACCGTGCAGCCCTGGGGCCCAAGCTTCACCACCAGCGTCGCGGCACTGAGCTCGCGAACCCGGCGCAGGGCGCTGAGCAAATCGGTCGAGCCGCCAGCGATGAGGAATTCTTCTTCGGTGCCAACGATCAGATCGAAGCGCGGCAGGATGCGTTGCACGTGCTGGCTGACAGTGTCGTTGGCGACGAAGCGGGTTTCGCCGTCAGCCTTGCCGGCCAGGCCCCACAGCACCGGGCGGTAATCGATGTCGAGGACGCGTTTAACGTTGTGTTTTTCGGCGTAGTCCAGCGCTTGACTGCTGGCGCGGAACACTTGATCGGTGGAGAAATGCGTGCCGGTGATCAACAGCGCCTTGCTGGAGGCGATCTGCGCTTCATAGATGTCTTCAGGCTGCAGCGCCATGTCGGCGCAGTTCTCGCGGTAGAACACCAATGGGAAGGTTTCGCGGTCCTTGATGCCGAGCAGGACCATGGCGGTCAGGCGTTCGGCGTCGACCTTGATGCCGCTGACGTCGCAGCCCTCCCGCGCCAGGGATTCCACCAGGAACCGGCCCATATGGTCGTCGCCGACGCGGGTCAGCATGGCTGACTTCACGCCCAGCCGTGCGGTGCCGAACGCGATGTTGGCGGAGGAGCCGCCGAGGTATTTGGCGAAACTGCTGACGTCCTCAAGGCGCGCGCCGATCTGCTGCGCATAGAGATCGACGCCCAGGCGCCCGAGACAAATCACGTCCAGCTGACGCCCGGTGGCAAAACGAGTCTGGCCCATGCCGGCCCCTCTTCTTTTATTGTTATGGGTTTGATTGCTGATGCCCTTGCCCACAAGCGAGGTGCTTGCAAGCGAGTTCGTGGATGCAGACTAGAACGGCGCCCGGGCTTGATCAATGAATTTTTCTAAATTATTTTCATGTGGAATATTTATTCCACTTTGCATTGCAGGTCGCAGCCTGCAAAACTGGCCGCCTGTCCTCCCGGACAATCCGCCACGCCACCACCTGCCAAAGGATTCGCACGTATGTCCAGCCTCGATCAGCCAGGCTCGCCCGAAACCGGAGCCGACGGCGCAACGCCCGTCACCGCTGCGCCGGAGACCGCCGATGCACTGCTCAAGCTGATCACGGCCGAATACGAGAGCCTGCCGCGCCAGCTCAAGCGCATTGCCAGTTACATGAGCCAGCAGAGCGACCGGATCATGGTCGACCGCATCAGCGACATCGCCCGGGAATGCGAAGTGCATCCGTCGGCCATCGTGCGGTTTTCCCAGCGCTTCGGCTTCAGCGGGTTCAGCGAAATGCAGGCGCTGTTCCGCGAGGCCTACACCCACAAAGCCACGCCGGTGCAGAATTACCAGCAACGCATTCGCAGCATGATCGCCAATAAATCCCAGAAGGCCAGCGCGGGCGACCTGGCCCGGGAATGCGTCAACGCTACGCTGTCGGGGCTGGAGCGGCTGGCGCTGGAACTGGACGACGAGGCCTTCGAGAAAGCCGTGGACCTGGTGGTCAACGCCGACAACATCTACGTGGTCGGGGTGCGACGCTCCTTCGCCGTCGCCGACTATCTGGTCTACAACCTGCAGCACACCAACAAGCGCATCCACCTTATTTCCGGCCTCGGCGGCAGCTACCGCGAGCAGATGCGCAGCGTGCGCGCCAACGATCTGGTGATCGCCATCAGCTTCACGCCCTACGGCAAGGAAACCCAGCACTGCCTGCGCATCGCCCAGCATCATCAGGCCAAGACGTTGATCATCACTGACAGCAACCTTTCTCCCCTGGCCAAGCGCGCCAATGCCGTGTTGCTGGTCAACGAAGGCAGCTCGTTCGCCTTTCGCTCGCTCAGTGCCACGCTGTGTTTATGCCAGGCGCTGTTCATTGCCGTGGCCTATCGCCTGGAGCTGAAGGTGGACGAAATCGCCGAACAGGCCGGTTTCGATGACTGATAACCGACAACCTTGTACAAACCCGACGAGCTGTACAAGTTCGGCATAGCTTTTTAACATCACCTGCGTAATGATCGGGTGCACTGCAAATGGAACACGCATCTGAGCTGCTTCTCGCTCGCAAGGTCATGGATCAGGACCACACCTCAATCACTTGCCTGAGCCGCCATCATGTTTTTCGACTCGTCCAAGAATAAAATCATCCAGGACCTGCAACTGACCGTCGCCCATCAGGCCAGTCTGTTGGAGGCGATCAATCGCTCGATGGCCAGCATCGAATTCGATCTGAACGGTGTGGTGCTCAAGGCAAACGACAACTTCTTCAAGACCATGCGCTACCGGCCCGAGCAGGTCATCGGTAAAGAGCACCGCATGTTCTGCACCCCCGAACACGCGCGCAGCCCCGAGTACGCCCAGCTGTGGTCGCGCTTGCGTAATGGAGAGTTCGTGTCGTCGACGTTCCAGCGCGTGGCGGGCGATGGCAGCACCGTATGGCTGGAGGCCAATTACAACCCGGTCAGGGACTCGGACGGCAAGGTCACCCGGGTGGTCAAATACGCGATGGACGTCACCGCCAAACTTCAAGCCGAGAGCGAAGCCCACAATAAGCTGCAGGCCATCGACCGCGCCATGGCAGTCATCGAGTTCGATCTGGACGGCACGATCATCGCTGCCAACGACAACCTGTTGCGCTTGCTGGGCTACAGCCGGCAAGAGCTGCTGGGTAAAAGCCACAAGTTGCTCTGCCCCCCTGAGTTCACCAAAAGCACCGAGTATCAGGACTTTTGGCGTCGGTTGAACAAGGGTGAGTTTTTCAGCGATCAGTTCAAGCGCGTCGGCAAGCACGGCCAGACGCTCTGGCTGGAAGCGTCCTATAACCCGGTGTACGACGCCGCTGGCAAGCTGTGGAAGGTGGTCAAGTTTGCGTCGGACGTGACCGCGCGCATCGAAAAGCACGAGCAGGATTCCCACAGCGCTGCCCAGGCGTATCACATTTCGGTGCAGACGCAGAAGTACGCCGAGCAGGGCACCCTGGTGATTCAGCAGGCGGCCAGTGAGATGCGTCAGATTTCGCAGAACATTGATGATTCGTCGCGGATCATTGGTCAGTTGGGTGAGCGCTCGGAGCAGATTACGGCAATCGTGAATACGATTCGCAGTATTGCGGATCAGACGAATTTGCTGGCGTTGAATGCGGCAATCGAGGCGGCCCGGGCCGGTGATCAGGGCCGTGGCTTTGCGGTGGTGGCCGATGAGGTTCGGCAGTTGGCGGGGCGCACGAGCCGGTCGACGCAGGAGATTTCGGAGATGATTCAGGTGATTCAGGCCGAGACGCGTCAGGCGATTGTGAGTATGGACAATACGCGGAGTACGGCGGTGAAGGGTGTGGATCTGGCGGATCAGGCGGGGGATGCGATTGTGCAGATCAGTTCGGGGACGAATGATGCGGTGGATGCCGTGAGGATGTTTGCCGGGCGGGATTGACCCTTAAGGTCAAGAGCGTCTGTCTGGGGACAGACTGTTTCGCCTTCGGCGAGTTACTTGATAAAGCCCCAAGTAACCAAGGGCTTGTGCTCCTGGTTGGGTTCCTCCTTCGTCGGAATACCCTCACTCCGACGACGCTCCGTGGGCCCGCGCCGAACGGACATCCATGTCCTAGCGGCGCTCTCGCCGCATCCATGCGGCTCGGCCCACTCCGCGTCGTCTGCGTTCAGCCTGCACCCAAGTCGCGATTGGCGGTGTTTGAACCTTCTCTGTATGAGATCAAAAGCAAAAGCTTCCCGGCTGAAGCCGGTCCTACAGTCAGAGCCGATGCCACTGACTGCACGCGCTGCTTTTTGTAGGACTGGCTTCAGCCGGGAAGGGGCCAGTCCGGGCAACACTTTTTTTGGACTGAATTGAGCGACTCATTTATTTACGACGCCTCACTGCAAATTCATCAGTCCCCGAGCTCCCGCGTCACCCTTCCCACTCACAACTGCTCTTCATTCCTGAGCCGCATGGCTTTCGCCCGTTTTTCCAAAACAACGTAAACCACCAGCGCAATCATCAGCGGGATGAGGAAATAGATCACCCGATAGCCAATCAGCGCAGCCAGCAGTTGGCCTTTGCTGAATTGGTGTTGCATGAGGGTGATGAAGACGGTTTCGAGCACGCCGAGGCCGGCAGGGATGTGGGCGATGACGCCGGCGATGCTGCTGATGAGCAGGATCCCGAGCACGGCCGGGTAGAAGGCTTTTTCCGGCAGCAGCACGTAGATCAGCAGCGCCATCAATCCCCAGTTCAATGCGCCCAGCAAGGCCTGGCGCATGGCCTGATTCAGCGATGGCAGCACAAACTGTTGCTTGCGAACGGTCCAGGTGCGTTTCTTGGAGAAGCGGCAGGCCAGGAAGTACGCCAGGCAGACGGCCAGCAGGACGAAGCCGATCAGTTGCAGCGTGGTGTCGCCGATCTTCCAGCCTTCGGGCAGGTCAACGAAATCACCCGCGAACACAAACCCGGCCAGCAGCATGTAGCCCAGCCAGTTGGTGATCAGGCTCAGGCTGAGGATGCGGGTGATGGTCGGCACGTCCAGGCCCAGCCGCGAATACAGCCGATAGCGAAGCGCGATGCCGCCGACCCATGAACTCAAGTTGAGGTTGAAGGCGTAGCACACGAAGGTCACCGGGATGATCTGTTTCACCGCCAGTTTGTGTTCGGTGTAGCGCCGGGCCAGGACGTCGAAGCAGCAATACGTCAGATAACTGCCCGCAGCGATGACGAAGCCCAGCGCCAGGGTGCTGAGCTTGTAGGACTCCAGCGCGTGCATCACCTCGTTCCAGTCGAGGTTTTTCATCAGTGTGAACAACAACACCGGCACGGCGATGAAGAAGAACAGCGTGAAGGCGCGCTTGGCCCACGTCAGCCACGGACGATTCTTGCCCGTGTCGGCCGGTTTCTGCTCGTGTGTGGAAGCTTGGGAGACACCGGTCATAGGGATTTCTCCTGATCGGCCGGTACTTCATTTTTAAGCGCAGCGGCTTCCGGCAGGGTTTCCGGCGCGCGCAGGGGGTTCAGGCGTGGGCCGTGCACCGGGAACAGACCGGCAATCGCCGGGAAGTGCCGCAGGAAGTGGAAGCTCAGAAAAATCATCGGCGCACGCCACCACTGCCCTTTCGCCAGGCCCTTGAGGTTGACTTGTTTGCTGTGGGCCACGGCCAGGTCGCGCAGGTGTTCGTGCAAGCGCTGGTTCAAGGCGTGATCGCGGATGAACAGGTTGGCTTCCAGATTTAGCGCAAGGCTCAACGGGTCGAGATTGCTGGAACCGACGGTTGACCACTCGTGGTCGATCAAGGCGACCTTGCCGTGCAACGCCCGTTGTTTGTATTCGTGGATGACCACGCCTTCGCGCAGCAGCCAGGTGTAGGTCAGGCGCGAGCACACGCGCACGAAGGGCATGTCCGGTTTGCCCTGAAGAATCAGCGTGACTTTTACCCCGCGTCGGGCTGCGTTGCGCAGTTCACGCAAGAACCGGTAGCTGGGGAAGAAGTAGGCGTTGGCAATGGTGATGCGCTGAGTCGCGTTGCGCATCGCCAGCAGGTATTGCTCTTCGATGTCGGTGGTGTGATGGCGGTTGTCGCGTTCGGCAAGGAGCATGCGAGCGCTGCCGGCCTGACGCGTCACCGGCTTGAGCGGCGTAAAGGTTTTGCGCACGGCCGGGCCGAGCATGCTCAGCGTCGAGCGATAGATGTCGGCAACAATCGGCCCGCGCACCAGCACGGCGTAGTCCTGCTTGGCAGTGATGCCGGTGTCGGCCATGTGGTCGACGCTGTAGTTGATCCCGCCCATGAACGACGTCTCGCCGTCGATCACCACCACTTTGCGGTGCAGGCGCCGGAACAGGTTGGTGCGCATGCCCATCAGTTTCGGGCGCGGGTCGAACAGCTGAATCTGCACGCCGGCTTCGATCATCTTGCTGACGAAGGCCGTGCTCAGGTCGCTGGTGCCGTAGTCGTCCACCGTGATGACCACGCGCACGCCACGGCTGGCGGCAGCAATCACCGCCTGCTGCAAGCCCTCGCCCACCCGGTCTTCGAAAATGATGAACGTCTCGATCAGCACCTCTTCGCGCGCCGCACGAATGGCGTCGAACACCCGGGCGAAAAAGTCTTCGCCATTGATCAACAACTCCACCGAGTTGCCGTCGCGCCAAAGGCCGCACATGGCGCCCATCGCTCTCATACCCCTCATAGCGTTACCTCCACCGCCAAAGGCGCATGATCGGAAAGGTGCGACCAGGGGCGATTGGACATCACCCTGGGCGACCGGATGTGCGCGTTGCGCACGTAAATGCGGTCCAGCCGCAGCAACGGAAAGCGCGCCGGAAAGCTTTTCGCCGGCGCACCAAAGGATTCAACAAAGACCTCGCGCAGCCCGGCAGGATTCAACACGTCATCGGCCTTCTGCCGCCAATCATTAAAATCTCCGGCGACGATCACCGGCGCATCGGCTGGCAGACGCCCCACTAGATCGGCGATCAACTTCAGCTGCTGCTGGCGATGGACCTCTTTCAGGCCCAGGTGCACGCACACCGCGTGCAGCTCGCCAAAATGCGGCACGTCCAGCACGCAATGCAGCAGGCCGCGTTCTTCGGTGCCGTGGATCGAAATATCGAGGTTGTCGTGACGGAGGATCGGGTACTTGGACAGCAACGCGTTACCGTGATGGCCGTGGGGATACACGGCATTGCGGCCGTAGGCGAAATCCTTCCACATGCTGTCGGCGAGGAATTCGTACTGCGAGGTGGTCGGCCAGTTCTTCACGTTCTGCGCATGGTCCTGATGCTCGCCGTGGACTTCCTGCAGGAAGACGATATCGGCGGACACCGAGCGCACTGCGTCGCGCAGCTCCGGGAGGATGAAGCGTTTGTTGAGGAAACCGAAGCCCATGTGCATGTTCATCGTCAGCACGTTAAGGGTGACCGAGGCCGACGCGCTTTGTCGTCGGCCGTTGAGGTCTTCGGGGATCAGGGCACTGGTCACAACGTGGCTCCATGCAAATCGCCTGGCGCAACTTCCAGGTTTTCAGTGAGATTGAAACGTTCAAGTAACCGGCGCGCGTCGTAGGGGGCGCGGACCTTGATGTCGTTGTCGAAATAGCAAAAGACGTCGCGGGACTTCCGCGCGCGCGGGGCTTTGTCCACGATCAGTTGAGCATCCTTGGGCTGCGCGCCCCGTTGCCAGGCATCGATGCGGTCGCCCCAGTGCCTGATCGCCTCGTCGGAATAGCCGCTGGCGTAGAGTTCCTTGTCGCCATGCAGGCGCACGTAGACAAAATCGGTGGCAAGGTCTTCCACATGGGGCCACTTGCCGGCGGTGTCCGCCACCACCAGCGCCACCTTGTATTTGCGCAGCAGCGCGACGAACTCAGGCACCAGAAAGCTTTCATGGCGGATTTCAACGGCGTGACGCAGCTTCAGGCGCGCCGGAATGTCCAGATAACCCGGCCGCTGCAAGCGCTCTGCGCATTTGCTGGCGCAGGCCTTGGCGGCTTTACCGTCGTGGGGCAGCAGCTTCAGAAAATGCTCGAAGCGATCGGCGTCGAATTTGAAGTTGGGCGCGAACTGCCAGAGGATCGGCCCCAGTTTTTCCTTGAGCTGAAAAACACCGGAGGCGAAGAAATTGGCGACGGGTTCGTCGATCTCTTTAAGGCGGCGGACATGGGTGATGTAGCGCGGGCCCTTGACGCTAAAAACAAATCCCTTTGGCGTGTCGTCGTACCAGCGCGCGTACAGCTCAGGCGATTGCAGCGAATAGAACGAGCCATTGATTTCGATGCTGTTCACGGCTCTGGAGGCAAATTTCAACTCGTTTTTCTGCGTCAGGCCGTCGGGATAGAAATCCCCGCGCCATGGCGTGTAACGCCAGCCTGAAATGCCGATACGAATGTCGCCCATGCCTGTGCTCTCTGATGTCCTGCCGCGGCACCTGCCCCGACACTGGTGAACTAGAGATAAGAAGCTTGAGACCGTGGCAGGTTCCCTGGCTTTTTGCCGGCGTTGCGGCGCAATTTGCCGCAGGCTGCGCCACCGCCCGCCCTCAGGACTCGGCCGAGGCCCTTTTGATCTTTTCTCGCGCGCCGCAGATATTCATCTGGCACCAGCGGCGGCGACCATTTTTTGAGGTATCGAGAAACAGCCAGTCGCAGTCCGGCGTGGCGCAGGCTTTGAGCCGGGCCAAATCGCCGGAGGTGAGCAACGTCGCCGCCTGAACCGCGAGACGACCGATAAACCCGGCCGTCATCGAGCTCAGGTCTTCACCGACACGCCAGCGCCAGATCACACCCGCCGGGGTCAACACCAGCAGGCGCTGGTCGGCAGTGTCGGCCAGCGCCTGATTCAACCCATGAAGGCTGGCAGGGTCGGTGTCATCGTCCAGCGCCATGGGCAGCAACAGCCGATACAGCGCTTCGCGAAAATCGATCAACTGTTGAAACGCCGTGAGCGTGTGCCAGGAAGAACGCCCCACCACGGCCATACAGTGCTGATGCTCTTCAGCATCGATAATCCCGGCATGGAAGAACCAGTGGACGATGTCCTCCAGGTTGCTCAGTTTGTCGACAACCTCCCGCAACCCCGTGCCCGGGCGGCGGCCGTCACAGGTATTGAGGTAATCCAGCACCGCGGCCCCGCCAACGAGGCGGATGGCATTGATCTTCAGTTGTCCGACAGACATGGCATGCCCTCAGTGTGCAGCGACGAGGGAATGATGACAGAGAAGTGAGGGATTGCTGGTGTTTCGGACGGTTGTGGGGGAGGAGGAATGAGCAAACCGGGTCAGTCATCTTCCGGAGGCTCATAACACCTAAGGACGCCTTTGAGCCAAGGGTCGACAATTTCGACTTTCAAATCTCGCAAGTAGGGGTCACGCTCAGGACACTGGTGAGCATCCGGGCCGTAAAGATCAACCAAGAGGTATCTGCCGCCAGGCTCGTCAAACGCATAAACGAGCCAGTGGTCCCGATCTGCCTCTACGCCCCGGCGAACAGTGCGATAAAAAGGGTCGCTAATCTTCGCCCATCGAGCGGTGATGGCAGGGTCAACGGTGAACTGGATGTGGTGCAGCGGGAGGGGGTGGATGTAGCCGTCGCGGCCGAATTCATTGGGTAAAATGCCGCAAAGCTTATAGTTGTAGAAAGCAGTGTAGATGACACCCCAATCGGAGACACCCTCTCTGAAGAGCTCTGTTACTTCAACGCGTGGATACAAAGCCCCTCACTTAGTCAGCGGCAGTTTGCCATGCTGAACAAAGTATTCGTTTTTTTCATCACTGGCTTTGATCGCCTGTTTCAGTGCTTCGGTCAGGCTCACGCCGCTCGTGCTAACGCGGGGTTTTGGTCGATCGGCGACCGGTTCAGATCGCTTCTGCTGGATCGTAGCCATTGCGGCTCTCCCTCATGAGTAATTGCATCGCCGATGCTACGCCCTACCTTAAATTTGATCAATGAAGCAGCGAATATCATCATGTTTCAGCGGCCATGCCCCATCTGCGAAAGGATACCTCCAGACATCGGGAACCGTTCGGTCAACTTTGCAACCTCTTGAAATCCCGCCAACCTCAATCTCACAACCGCCTCAGCACGCCCCTCCAAGCTGCGCCAGACTTGCCGCCAGCTCGCTCTTGCGGAACGGTTTGGTCAGGCGCGGCAGGTCCGGATCAAGCCCTTCATGTTCGGCATACCCTGAGACCAGCAAGATTGCAGTCCCGGGCCGGGCGTTTCGGACCCGTCTGGCCAGGTCGGTACCACTGATGCCCGGCATGAGGTGGTCCGTGACGATCAGGTCGACAGGCTGCCCGGTGCTCAGCAGTTGCAAGGCTTCCTCGCCGGAGGAGGCTTCGATCACGCGGTAGCCCAGGTCGGCCAGCATGTATGACGTGCTGGCGCGCACCAGCTCTTCATCGTCGACCAGCAGTGCGATCCCGCGCAGGGAGCGTCGGTCCGGCGCCTCGTCGATGCGCAAAGCGGCTGCCGGCAGGGTCATGGCGCGTGGCAGCCACAGCTCTACGTTTGTCCCCAGACCCGGCGAGCTCTGAATCGTCAGTGCACCGTTCAGCTGGGACGCCAGGCCATGCACCATCGACAGACCCAGCCCCGTGCCTTTGCCGACGCCCTTGGTGGAAAAGAACGGTTCCACCGCCCGGGCGAGCGTGGAGGCATCCATGCCAATGCCGGTGTCCGCGACGGACAGGCAGAGGTAGTCACCGGTCGGCAGCCTGGAGCGGTGACCCGTGCACACCCACTCGGTGCTCGCCGAGATCCGCATCGTCCCGCCTTCAGGCATGGCGTCGCGCGCGTTCACGGAGAGATTAAGCAGCGCCATCTCAAGCTGGTTCGGGTCCGCGATCGCGGCTGGCAGATCAGGTGGCGCATCGACGACGACCCGGATTTGCGGCCCGGTTGTGCTGGCGACGAGATCGCCCATGCCATTCACCAGCTTCGCCACGTCGACCGACACCGGCTGCAGCGGCTGACGGCGCGCGAAGGCCAGCAACCGCTGCACAAGTGTCCTGGCGCGATCGGCCGATTGTACGGCGCCGGAGATCAAACGCTGCTCACGCTCACCGCCCACGCCTCGGCGCTGGAGCATATCGAGGGTGCCGACGATGGGCGTGAGCAGGTTATTGAAGTCATGGGCCACACCGCCGGTCAGCTGCCCCATGGCTTCCATCTTCTGACTCTGGCGCAGCGCTTCCTGGACTTCTTCCCGCTCGGCGATGGCCTTGGCAATCCGCCCTTCGAGCGTGGCATTGAGTTCGCGCAGCTCTTCCTCGACGTCCTTGCGGGCGGTGATCTCAACCACCGTGCCGGTGACACGCAGGCAGCGGCCGGCGGCGTCGAACACGCCACGCCCCTTGGCGGCCACCCAGCGAATCACGCCATCGTCCCTGCCGACGGTGCGGTAGTCGACGTCATAAAGCGCGCGGCGTTCGGGGTCGCTGGCCGCCTTGAACGCCGCGATCGTGGCGTCCCGGTCCTCGGGGTGCAAGCCGTCGTAAAAGTCTTGAATCGTGACTGGCACGTCAGCCTGGATGCCGAACATCGCTTTGGTTCTGGGCGGCCAGATCAGCGTGTCGTGAACGATGTCCACGTCCCAGAAACCGATGTCGGCGTGTTCGACGGCAAGGCGCAGGCGCTCTTCGCTTTCGCGCATTCGCATCTCGGCGCCCACCCGCTCGACATGCGCCCAGCAGCGCTCGACGACTTCCCTGACCAGCAGGACTTCCGAGGGCAACCAGTCGCGAGGCTGATCCTGATGAACCGCCATCATGGCCGTCAGCCGGCCATTCTTGACCAGCGGGCAGCAGATGATCGCGTCGATGCCAATGCCCCGAAACATCTCCAGGCCCTCGCTGGCGCCGAGCTCTGCGCCCACGTCGCGCACGATCAGCGTGCGGCCCTCGCGCATGTCCGCCGCCGCCCGTGGGCCGAAAAGGTCGAGGCTGTAGGTTCCGGCCGAGCTCTGAATGCCAGCCGCGTTGTAGTCGCTGCGAATCCAGAAGCGGTCATTGTCGACGTCGACATCCGCGTAGGCGCAGCGCGACACGTTGAGCCTGCGCCCGAGCATCTCGGTGGCGACAAGCATCGCGTCTTCGGCCCGGCGAATATTGAAAAGGCGGCTGTCGAGCTCATCAAAAAAGCTCAGTCGCGCCGCGCTCTCTTGCAGCGCCGCTTCGGCCTGGTGCTCGGCCGTGCGGTCGCGGAAGATTTTCACGAAGCCGCCCTGCTCCGTGGCCAGCGGCATCATCAATCCGGAGCCCCAGAAGCGCGCACCATTCTTATCAACGTGCCAGCGTTCGTTGATGGCCCGCCCCCGCGCCATGGCGAGTTCGAGTTCGCCCTGGAACACTCGCTCGGCCTGGTCCGACTCGGTGTAGAACAGATCGCCCCCACGCCCCATGACTTCGTCGGCACGGTAGCCGATCACGCGCTGGGCGCCGATGTTCCAACCGGTAACCGCACCTTTCGTGTCGAAGGTGATGATCGCGAAGTCCTCGGCGCCTTCGACGATCTGGCGGTAGCGCGCCTCGCTGCTGCGGATTGCGTCCTCGGCTCGCGCACGGTGCACGACGAGGCCCACCGTTTTGACCACGAAATCGCAGATCTCGAGATCCGCCGATAACGGCTCGCGCAGATCGGCGTGATACATGACAAACGTACCGAGCATGGCGCCCTGCGCCGACCGGATGGGGATTGACGCGCAGACGTGCAAACCGTGGCCGATGGCCTGCGCCCGGAACTCGGCCCACTGCAGGTCATGGGCAATGTCGGACACGGACGCCAGTGGGTTCGGGGTCGTCGCGCGACTGCCTGAACCAGCACCTGGGCTGACGGTGATGTTTTCCACAGCGTTGATAAACGGAGGGGGCAGGCTCGGTCCGGCGCAATGCTGCAGCTGACCGCCCTCCTCGCTCAGAAGCAGGATGCTGCCCAGGAAGCGGGACGGCGACAGCGCCTCCACCTCGCGGACGATCGCGTCCAGGGCAACATTCAGCGGCGTTTCTTCAACAGCCAGTTCAAGGATACGGTTCTGCGCGGCCCCGAGCGCAGCCGCGCGATTGCGTGCCTGGGTCAGCCGTGCGTTCTCGATCGCGATGGTTGCCAGCCGCGCCAGGCTTTCCAGGCGCTTGACCGTGTCGTCGTCGTGACTGCGGACCTGCGACCAATAAGCGCCGAGCGCCGCGACCGGAACGGGTCGACCGATGGGTGCCATGACCAGGCTACGGACGAAGGTTGGCGCGTAGGCGTCCTGCGGGATGCGTGGATCGAGCCGGACATCACGGATCGCAATCGTCTCGCCGCGACGTATGACCCATCCCGAAACGCAGTGGTCGGCCGGATAGGTCTGACCTTGCCAGAGCGGTGAGACTGCATCATCCGCAATATAAGAACAGCGTCCCTCATCCTGAATAATGACCGCAACGCCATCCGCGCCGACCGTGGCACGGGCCACGTCGCGGAGCACGGCGACGACCTCGTCCACTGATTCCGCCATCACCAGCCGCTCACTGGCGTTCAGCACATGAGACAGGCGCTCATCGCCGCTAGGATCGACTGGAACAGTAGTCAAACGGATCTCCCGACATCGCCACGGCATCCCGCAGACTGGTTCGAACTGGACAGGGTAAAGCGGCATTGTATCGGGTAACTCTTCGCCCTCGACACGGCTTGAATCAGCTTTTTCGGAAAAGCGACCAACGCGCGCGCAGGTCATTCTTTTGAATGATTCCGCAAACGTGAAACGACGACGCAGGCTGTCAGAAAACAGACCAACCTATTCGCGAACTCAGCAACTCCAGCGCCGCCATTCCGGCGAGGGAATTCCCGGCGGCATTCAGCTCCGGCGACCATACGCACACAGTGAACTGCCCCGGCACGATCGCCACGATTCCGCCCCCTACCCCGCTCTTGCCGGGCAACCCCACGCGGTAGGCGAAATTGCCGGCTTCGTCATACAGCCCGCTGGTGGCCATGATCGAGTTCACTTGCTGAGTCTGGCGCGGCGTCAGGATTTGCTCACCGCTGTGTTTGCAGAACCCGTTGTTCGCCAGGAAGCAGAACGCCCGGGCCAGATCGAGGCAGCTCATCTTCAGCGCGCAGCAACTGAAATAACTGCGCAGCACGGTTTCGACCTCGTTATGAAAGTTGCCGAAGGACTGCATCAGGTACGCCATCGCCGCGTTGCGTGCGCGAAATTGATACTCGGAATCCGCCACCCGGGCATCGATCAAGACGTGAGGATTGCCCGACAGCCGCCGCACGAAATCGCGCATCGATAATGTGGGGGCGGCAAAACGAGACTGGTTGATGTCGCAAATCACCAAAGCGCCGGCATTGATAAAGGGATTACGCGGCCGTCCGCGCTCGAACTCCAGCTGCACCAGCGAGTTGAACGGCTGACCCGACGGCTCATGACCCAGGCGCTCCCAGATGGCCTCACCGGAATGGCCGATCGCCTGAACCAGGCTGAACACCTTGGAAATGCTCTGCACCGAAAACGGCTCCAGCGCGTCGCCGGCGCAGTAATAGGTGCCATCGTTGCCATACACGGCAATGCCCAACTGCTGCGCCGGCACATCGGCCAGCGCGGGAATGTAATCAGCCACCTTGCCCTGGCCGATCAAGGGACGCACTTCGTCGAGAATCTCGTTCAACAGCGTTTGCATGGAAGGTCCTGGCGTTGATCCCCTGACGGCAGCAGGGGTTAGGGTTCATGACGAATGCTGGAGGGGTGAGATCACACAATTGGACAGGATTTTGGTTTTTGTTGCGAGTGGGTGTGCACTTTTGGGTTGGCAAGCGTTGGCCGGCCGACAGCGCTTATGGGGCGGATTTTTTGGGAAGTTTGCCCTGCCATCAGATCGAGGTGTCGGGAGTGAATGCTTGCCGCAGCGCCGCGATGGCTAGGTCAACAGATGGGCCTTCTATGGATGGCGGATCAGGACGCTCACAGAACTCTCGCCACACGAACAGGGTCAGTTCTGCGCCGTCGGTTTGGTTGGAACCGTCAGGAAGCGAGCCGAAGGTTTGCAGCGATCTGTAGCGTTCGTCCTGCCAGAACAACGCCTCGACCCACGGGTAGATCGGGATGAAATGGAAGTGAATGGAGTGACCCGCGTCATGGCCGAAACGGCCAATGTAGAGGCGTTTGGGGTGCAGGTGGGTTTCGATGGCTTGCTGGATTTTCGCCTGTAATGGACCTAGCTCGGCTAGGGCTTCGATGGGTAAGGTTGCCAGCGAGTGGGTCATCTGCTTGGCGCTGAGCATCAGGTAGCCCGGCAGGTGGCTGTCCAGGCGGTGGTTGATGAGCCAATGGGTGGTTTCGTGGATGACGAAGCTAGGGGGTATATGCATAAGGTGGCCCTGTACGCTGATGACAGCTCTATAACGGTCAAGACGGATGCCGCCCGGCCCGCCGCGTTTCACTCATCGCTTCACCAGCGATCTGGCCAGCTCGGGCCACTCATCCATTAACGCATCACGAACCCGTAGTCCTGCGGGCACCGGCTGCGCGTGGTCATCTTGAGCGAGACGGGCGAAAACCAGGGAATGTTCGCCCTTCGTCGCCCAACCGACGAACCATCCGTATCCATGAGCCTCATCGCTTTTGCCGTCTCCCATCCGAGGAAATGCTGTGCCTGTTTTATCGTGAACATTCCAACCATCTGGCCGCAGCGCAATTTGCGAGATGCGGCTCGTCATATCGTAGGCATGAGGGCTCACGGACAGTTGACGGTTCACCAGTCTGTTCAGAAAGGTGATCTGTTCGCGAGGAGAGATTTTCAACGAGGAGCTGATCCAGGCACGGTCAAGGCCGTTGTTTTCCCCCGGATCCCCCGTCAGCTCGGTATTTCCGTAATCGAATGACTCGGCATATCGCTTGACCGTCGCCTCTCCAAGCGCATGCGTAACGCGTTGAGAGAACCACACCACGGAATACTGAAACCAGCGAGCTGCATCTGTCGGCTCCAGCCAGGCGGCTCCGCCCCAGTCAGGATCGCCGGGACGGTAGGGCAAGTTAGGGGAATGCTCGTGTTGCAAAAAGGCTGCGTCGAAGCCCATCAGGCTGATGGCGATCTTGAACGTTGAGGCGGGGGTCACTCGACTGCTGCAATCACCCTCTTCAAGCAACAGCTCACCACTGCTTGTATCAGCGACGATCGTGCAAATAGTCCCGGCTAATGCTGCCTAGATATTGAATCCCGTAATCAGTAAACCTAACGCAACGCGGCGCATAAACATGAACTCTATTCCTTTAGGCGGTGATGCAAGAGCCTCTCCTGCGTGGGAAATATGACTCCGCAGTTCACGCAGACTCTCTCCGAGCCGCTTATCCAACATCAGCTTTCCTCAAGCCTGTTCGACGGCCCACTCATAGCAGACCGGATCAAGTGCAAGGTAAGCGAAATTCTACTCCGCGCATCAAAATCGAATCGAAGGCATGTGGTCGCACAGACGACTCCTTTGCCTTGACTGGAAACGCTACGACAGCGCGCCATACAATGCTTCCATCGCCCCCGCAGAGAATCCAGCATGCCTGTCTCATTGGTCCGCCCCGCCCCCGCGCCGTTTCTGGCCCCTGGTGAAACCGTGGTGCTGTTCGACGGCGTCTGCAAACTGTGTAACGGCTGGGCGAAGTTTCTGATCCGGCACGACCGTCATCATCGCGTTCGACTGGCATCGGTGCAGTCGCCCGAAGGCGAGGCTCTGCTGGCCTGGGCAGGGTTGCCCGTCGATGCGTTCGACACCATGGCGGTCATTCGCGACCAACATTACTGGGTGCGCTCGGAGGCATTCTTCGAAGTGGTTACTCTGTTGCCGGGAGGGTGGCCAATGTTTCGGGTGCTGCGTATTTTTCCACAGTGGTTTCGCGACTGGGCGTACGACCGCGTCGCACTAAACCGCTATCGTCTGTTTGGCAAACACGAGGTGTGCCTGCTGCCAACACCTGACCATCAACGGCGCTTCCTCAAGGAATTTTCGTGAACAGGATCCGCCAGGTTCACTGGCTGGCACGCGGCAGTCTGGCCTTCATGTTCGCTTACCACGGCCTGGTGCCGAAGCTCATCGCATTAAGTCCCGGCGAGCAGATGCTGTTGCAGGCTCACGGGCTGGAACACGCAACATGGGTGGTCCAGGCGGCGGGTGTGGCAGAACTGGTCCTGGCCGCAGTGTTGCTTCTTCTACCTCGGCTCCACTGGCCGCTGCTGCTCAGCGGACTCATCCTGCTCGGGCTGCTGGTGGACGTAGCCGTTATGCAACCTTCGATGCTTTTGGACGCGTTCAATCCGGTCACGTTGAATGTGGCGGGAATGGCGTTATGTGCCATCGCGTGGGCTACAAGGACAAGGGATCAGTCAACTTGGGGAAGTCGGGAACGCTGCTGAACAGTAAGAACTTTAGGTGACGACTGTCCGCCTGGAACGATAGCGGACTACTTGCCGGTCAGGAATGTATAGATGAACAAGCCGAAAAAGGCACCACAGGACAAGTAGGCCAATGCCATCAAGCACTTTCCTGCTTTCTCAGCGGTCCCCTTGCCCTCGCGATACACAATGCTCCCCGTCGCCCCGAATAAAATAACGGGCAACATATAGGCCCGAAAATGTGCGATCACTTGCGCACGCTCAGGCAAAAACCAGATGAGAACTAAGAAAAACAGCAATACGCCGTACGCAAAGCCAGCGAATACGAAGGAGCCGCTGAGTGTTTTATTGCGTCTGGCGTGAGTCATATTTCCGCTTCCTTGCGCGTTGACGAGCGATGTAAATGCCCCGAAACATCCTACTTGAAGCGAATGGGCTGAAGACAGGCTTTGGGGAACATCTGCAGTGGATCAGAACAGTCTTCAATAAAAGCGACTACACCGGCCAGAATAGCGATTTTTCCCTGCATGAAACAAAGTCCTACAAAGGATGGATGAGTCCACCAGATGTGCATCAGAAGGCTCCGGCGAAAAAGACTGAATGAGATATCTTGTCGAGCCCTGGATCTGCAGATAACCCAAGGACGCCAATGCTCAGTTCGCTCATATCAAATGGTCAGCCACAACCCCCCGCCCCATCAGAACTGATGGTGCCTTGGTGGAGCTTTACGAAAACAGTCTTGGCGGCAACGGCCCTCTCCTTAGTGCGTGATGGGCAGATCGGATTGGACGAACCTATTCCCGATCAGCTCTTCACATTGCGCCAGCTACTGCGGCATGAGGCAGGTCTCGCTGATTATGGCGAACTGGCGGAGTATCACGCCGCCGTTTCAAACAGCGAGTCAGCCTGGTCAACAGACGAAATGATGCGACGGCTTGACGGCACTCGACTTCGATACAACCCCGGAACCGGTTGGCGCTACTCGAATGTCGGATACATGCTGATCGGCAAGCTTATAGAGCGGCTAACGGACCTGGCGCTTGATGATGCGGTGAGTCAACGAGCACTTAACCCTCTGGGCCTGTCGAACATTCGCTTCGCCAAAACGCGAGCAGACTTACAAACCACCCATCTCGGAAGCACCTCTGACTACGACCCCGCCTGGGTCTACCATGGCTTGCTGATCGGTCCGATTTCGCAAGCGGCGGTATTCTTGGATCGACTCATGTCCGGTGACCTGCTACCGACAAACCTGCTTCAGGAAATGCAGACAGCACGAGCATTGGGCGGCGCGATTCCCGGGCGTCCGTGGGTCACTGCCGGCTATGGCCTTGGTGTCATGCAGGGTTCGATTGACGGCGGTTTTACCCTGTGCGGACACACCGGCTGCGGACCTGGCAGCGTCATCGCTGTTTACCGTATCTACGACAGTGACACATCGGCGTGTTGCGCCGCGTTTGAAGTGAACGCCAGTGAAGGAGCGGTCGAAGCCTTTGTTGCTGAACAGCTGATCCAAGTCCTGCGTCAGGGGACGTGATGGCCGAGAGGTACCTCAGCGCTCAGGCCAGAAGCGGCCATTGGCGTCGGTACACACTCACGACCACTCACTGTTCAAAATGCCAACGGTCATGCAGCATACGTTGACGTTAACAGCAGCGGCGGAACAACCGTTCAGTCGCTCTTCAAGCAAACCCTAAACAAGGACGCGAGACGGGAAATGAAGCTAATCGCTGCGCAGATTCTCCCTGTGCCGGGGGAATACGAAAAAAACATCGCCAGACACATTGAGGTCATCCACTTGGCGGCAAGCCAGGGTGCCAATCTCGTGCTGTTTCCCGAGCTTTCCCTCACGGGTTACGAGCCGAGGCTGGCTAACGTCCTGGCGGTGCATCCGAGTGATAGCCGTTTTGATGAGTTCCAGAGATTGAGCGACCGGTACGGGATGCTCATCGCTGTGGGTGCACCAACCAGGGGAGCTAAAGGCACCGAGATCAGCATGATCAGTTTCCAGCCCGGGCTGGAGCGCTCCTGCTATTCGAAACAGCATCTGCACCCTGACGAATTACCTTTTTTCACACCGGGCACTCGGAAGCGTGTGCTGAGTCAGGCAGATTTTGTCCTGGCCCCCGCCATCTGCTACGAATCACTGCAACCCAGCCATGCAGAAGAAGCCGCAGCGTCTGGCGCTCAGGTGTATTTAGCGAGCGTGGCGAAGTCTGCGAGAGGGACTGCACTGGCAAACAGTCATTATCCGATGATTGCCAAAACGCATTCCATGACGGTGGTGATGGCGAACTGCGTAGGTCCCGCCGACGATTATGTCGCCGCGGGTGGCTCTTCAATCTGGAACAGTCACGGTGAACTCGTGTGCAGCGCCGATGCCGATAACGAGGCATTGGTGGCGTATGACATTCAGACCGGAGAAGCGAGTGTTTTCACACTGGTCTGAAATCCGCTCATGCTCTCCCCCCCGTCAGGAATGACGGGCGAGTTTGGGTCGATGGCTTTCCACTGCGACAGGCGCTGATCGAGCAATAACGGTCGTTCGCAGGCTCGGCGCTGATGTCCTGAGTGTCGCTGTCGTCCAGGCTGTGGAAGTCGCAGCCGTCCCAGAGACGTACTTGAGCCACTCACCTGGCCAAGTGAACACTCAACATTCGGCCCCGTTCGTTGAGGTGCCGATTTCCTGGCAAGCGCCCCCTGAACGTCATGCCCTCCTCCGAAGTCATAAAAACACTTCAGCCACGCCCATCAAGGTGCCTTATGCGTTTGATACCCGAACTGAACAGCGAAGCTCACGTGCTGATTTGCGGCGCCAGTCGAGGTATCGGCCTGGCACTCTGCGCGGCATTGCTGGCTCGCGATGAGGTGGCTGAGGTGTGGGCGGTGTCGCGAAGCGCCACCACCTCCACAGAGCTGGCAACCCTTGCAGCGCAATATGGCGACCGTCTGAAACGCGTCGACTGCGACGCGCGGGATGAGCAATCCCTCGAAGCGCTCGTGAGCGAAACGCTTGCCGGATGCGGCCATCTGCACTTGGTTATCAGTGCGCTGGGCATTCTTCATCAGGACGGCGCCCGAGCAGAAAAGGGGCTGGCACAACTGACCCTTGCGGGCCTGCAAGCGAGCTTCGCGACCAACACCTTTGCGCCGATCCTGCTGCTTAAACACCTGCTTCCGCTACTGCGCAGACAGCCTGCTACGTTCGCGGCGCTCTCCGCGAGGGTTGGCTCAATCGGCGATAACCGATTGGGTGGCTGGTACAGCTACAGGGCCAGCAAAGCGGCGCTCAACCAGCTGCTGCACACGGCCAGTATCGAATTGAAACGCCTGAACCCTGCCTCGACCGTCCTGGCCATACACCCGGGCACGACCGACACGGAGCTGTCTCGGCCATTCCAGGCGAACGTGCCTGAGGGCCAACTGTTCGAACCGGCGTACTCGGCGGACCGCATTCTTGAGGTGGTCGGCGCACACGGGCCGGCCGACAGCGGGACCTTCTGGGACTGGAACGACAAACCTATTGTCTGGTGACGTGTTCCACTGGCGAAGACATGACTTCGATCATTACTTCGCCAACGCTTTCACCAACGCCGGTGTCACGTAATGCGGGCCATCGAACAGGTACAACGGATAGCCGTCGTAGGCGGCCAGCTGCGGTTTGAGCTCGGCGGCCGTTGCGGAGCGGAAACCGCCGCCGTAGTTGGGGCGGAAGGCTTCGACGATGATGCGCACGCGGTCCTTGCCCAGGCGTTCGCGCAGGGTGTCGGCGTAAGTGCGGGCGACCGGTGCGGTGCGGGCGTAGACGCCGACCCCGTCCTGAAAGAACACGCCGATGTCGTCTGGCAGCCATTGCTTGAGCCAGTCGGCTGTGGCGGCTGGGCCGATGTTGGCGCCGTCATAGACGCTGATCCACAACGGACGCGGAAGCTTGGCCAGCAGCGCAGGCAGCTCCTTGGCGCGGGTCCAGCTGGGGTCGACTTCAGCCGGGAAGTAATAGCCGGTGACGTGCAACGGCGTCGGCAGTCTGGCGATGCGCTCCGAGACGGCAGCCAGTTGCTCGATGTTGTCCCGGGAGCGGTTCTCGCTGAAATATCCGGCCAGGCCGATGATTACATCCTGGGCCCAAGGCTCTTTGGCAATACGTGCCCAATCAGGCAGCACCGGTACGTTCGGCAGACCGGTGCCTGGCACGAACGCCTGATCGTCGACCACTGTCCATTGCACCAGCAATTCCCTGGCACCGAGCTGGTCCCATTGCCCCTTGATGCCGACTGTTTTGTTATCGGGCTGCCAGACAATTCCAACGATGCCCGGGTCCAGCCGTTTTTGCGTGGTGGCGTAAAACATGGCGGTGCCTGTGACCAGTGTCGCTGCAAGCAGCAGAACACCTAGAGTGGCACGCCGGGGGGTCCTGCCGAGAACTTTCAAGGAAGCGCCTTTTTGATGCGCTGGCGCCACTGGCCCAACGACGTCACTCCCTTGGCATTCCACTGGGCGGCTGCATCGGGGCCGAGGTGGAACTGGCCCTCGTTGAATTGCCACACGATCACCTGCGGCTTGTGCTGAGCAAAGTCCGGTGATTCCAGGTACTGCAGCAGTGTCGCCCAGGGGCCGACGTCGCCGGGGTTCCAGGTCAGTGTGACCGGGCGGTCCAGGGCGTTGGACAGTTTCTGCGTATAGCCAAGGTAAGGCTGCACGAAGCTGTTGCCGATGACCTGAACAGGTGCCGGGGCGTCGTCGATCAGCAGGTCTTTCTCGACCTGATGGCGCACGGTGTAAATGTCTCGGCCGATGGCCTTGCGCTTGATGGACGGCAGAAAGTTGCTGGCCAGATCGCCGAAGGCGCGCCTGTCGAACCATTCCCCCAGCACTGCACCGCCGCCGGGCTCACCCTCCAGGCGATAGCGTGCGGTGATCAGTTTCGCAGTGGCATCGGCTGTGTTTTCAGCGCTCCAGGCGGTCCAGTGGTAGTCGGCCCGGTAAAACGCCGTCTGCTTGCCTTGCTCGGTGGCTTGCAGTATCGGCTTGATGTTCAGGGTCGTCAGGCCAGCCTTGGCCAGTTCGCCTTGCAAACGGTCATAGCGCTGCACCACGGCCGGGCTCAACGGATGGTCGGCGGGTAGCCGTTGGGCGTAGAACGGCGCTTTCATCGGCACCACCAGCACCACGAGCGCGATTTTCTCGCGCTCAAGTTGGTGTTGGACGTCCTTGATCAGGGCGATGTCGCGCGCAATGCCGGGGTTATCGACGGTGTTCAGGCTTTCCCACGCAGGAAATAACCAGCCGCCCTGCCCGGTGATCACTGCCGAATCGGCCTGGGCAGCGGTGCCGGACAGGCTCAGCAGCGCGCCGGCAATCAGGCCGGATACCGAAGGGCGGCGCAGGATGTGGCGAGGTTTTACTAGAAAGGTCATGGGGCAGTCTGGTCAACGAGGCCGATCAGGCGGGGGGTCTGGCGTGAGCCGACCAGGAACAGGCTGTAACGGTCACCGGCCTTGAAGGGCTCAAGCTTGAGCGGCAGGCTGGCGCTTTGATCGCAGCTGGCAATCAGGGTCGCCTGCACCGGATTGATGGTGCGCTGCGCCTGGCCATTGAGCGGCAGCTGGCTGAACACGCTGGAGCCGTTGGCCAGCTTGATCTCGGCTTTGTCACAGCCGGCGCTGAGGTTGTAGACGTTGAGTTCGGCGCGCAAGTCTTTGCCCCGCGGCTGCGGGTCGATCACCACCCGGGGGGCGGCCACCGGATCGCTGTTCAGAATCACCGTGACAAAGGCGTTTTTCGGCACGTTCAGGCCCTTGAGCTCACGCTGGTTGACCGTAATGCGCAGCGGTTGCCGCGAATCCACCACCTGGAAAGGACCGGCCACCACCGACTGCGCAGACAGGGCAACGCCGGGCTTTTTGTCCACGCTCACTTGCACGGCGCCGTCGGCGGGATTGACCACCCGCACCCAAGCCGAGCCTTCCGGCAGTTTCGGCGCATAGAGTTGAGCGATTTCCGACGCAGCCTGAGCCACTGTCGACGCCATGCCCAGGCTCAGTCCGAGCCCCATCAGCCAATACATACGAGGGTGCATATCCGTCCTCAATAGGAGTAAGTCAGGCGAGCGAAAACACCTTTGGCGCGGTCATCGCCAGACACTTTCACTCGGTATTGCAACGAAAAATCCACATAGGAGCGCGGCGCGTTGTACGCGTCTTCGCGGAACCAGTAGCGCACGTTGTTGCCCACGCCAACGCCCGCAGCATGGCCGGAAGCGTATTCGGTGCTGCCGTCGGAGCGGGTCTCGCTGTCCATCTTCGAGTCGTAGTCGTACGCGGCCACCACGTGGGGGAATGTCACCCAGCGCGAGCCGGCACCGCCGATGGCGTAGCTGCGACCGCCTTGCCATTCGCTGTTGATGTAGTTGCGCGAGTCGTTGACGTAATGACCGGTCTCGGCGAACAACTGCGACGTCCACCAGCTGGGGACATCAACCCGCAAATCGGTGCCGATGCTGGAGCCATAACCCAAGCGCAACAGCCAGTCGCCGTCGATGTCGGAGGACCCCAGTGGAAAGGTGCGTTCCACGGCCGCCATGACGTTCAGTGTGGTGAACGGCTTGACCCGCACGCCCAAGGCGCCTTGCAGCGCATCCAGGCCGGTGTCCGAGTCGCTGTTCTTGCTCCACAGCGTGTCGGTGACCCGGCCATAGAGTTCGACGAAACGGGCGTTGCGGTAACCCAGCGGACGCCACGACAGTTCGGTGCTGTTTTGCAGGCTGTCGTTGCTGCTACTGCCGCTCCCGTTATTGCCATTGCTGGTGCCGGTGCTGGGCGCCGAGCTCAAGCCACTGCTGGAACTGTTGCCGCGATAACTGGTGGTGCTGGTCAGGCCCCAGGTGCGCGACACATCGGCCACGGCGCGGCGGGTGTCGAACAGCTGCTGGTCGGTCATGTCCAGTTCGCCGGCATTTTTGGCGTCGATAACCCGCTTGAAATAACCCACAGCGTGTTCGTCGTCACTGACCCGCATCGCGTTGTAGGCCGCGTCCTGAGTCGCCGTCGGCGCTAGAGGCGTTGCGGCGTCAGCTTTGCGGAATGACTCATGGGCGCTGTCATCGTCGCCGGCCTGCACCGACAGGTAAGCCACTTGCAGGTCGCTCATGCCGTCCAGCTCGCCAGCGTCGCGGGCTACCTGCAAACGTTCCCGCGCCGTGCGACGTTGGCCCAGCTCGGCATAAAGGCTGGCTTCTTCATACGTGGGCAGGCTGCCCAGGGCCAGGGCCTGGGTGAAATCCTTGCGGGCACCGGCATCGTCACCGGTCTGCTGGCGCAACCGACCGCGCTGGGCCAGCAGGCGGGCGTCGTCGCCATTGGCTTGCAGGCCATCGCTGGCCGCCGCTATCGCTTCGGGCAGGCGCTTCTGCTCGGTCAGGGCGCTGACCAAGAGGCTGCGATACGCCGGATTCTCCGGCGCCCGGCGAATGGCTTCGCCGGCAAGGGCCGCAGCCGAAGCGGCGTCCTTTCGGGCCAGCGCAGCGTAAGCCTGCACCGCCGTGTCCGTGCCGCCATCGCGCTGGTTGCCCGGCCAGATATCGCAGATCAAACCGAATGCGCTTTCCTGGCAGTTAAGGGCCGGCGCCGGAAAACGCGTCGCGGTTTTCAGGCCATTGTTCTTCTGGCGCAACGCGACCTGGGCGGCGGCGCGACGGCGGGCAACTTCACCGCCCGTGTCGGCGGGCAGTTTCTGCAACTGGTCCAGAGCCTGTTGCGGCTCGTTGTTGGCCAGCGCCAGGTCGGCGGCGAAAAAGCGAATCTCGCGCACCTCAGAATCCAGCAAGCCTTCGATGGACAAGGCCCGGTTCAGGTCGGCCTGTGCCGCCTGAGTCTTGCCCTGACGATCAAGTGCATAGCTGCGCAGAATCCACGGCGCGGTTTCGCCATCGTCCTGGGCCAGCGCGCCGGTCGCGGCCAGTTCGGCGGCGCGGTAATCCTGGGTCGCGATCAGCGCGCTGATCAGCAACTGCTGGTGAGCGCCGATTTCCGGTGCCCAGGCCACGGCCTTGCGGGCTTGATCCACGGCCAGCGGTAGGTTGCCTTGTTCCAGCGCGCGATAACCGGCGATGGCCAGTGGCGCGGCCAGTTGGCGGCGGATGGCTTCGCGGCGCATCAGCAGGGTGTCGTCATCCGGGAAAACCCGCAGGGCTTCGGTGGTGGCCTGATCGGCTTCCTCCAGATGCTGTTGGCGTTGCAGGGATTCGATCAGCAGCAGGCGATAATCCATGCGCTTGGGTGCCTGGGCGATCGCTTTGCGAGCGGACTGCGCGGCGACGCCGAAGTTATCGCGATCATAGGCCTTGAACGCTTGGGCCGCCGCGCTGAAACCGGGGGCCGGGCGCGACGGCGACTGCGACGGCGGGTAGCGCTTGGGGTTGTCGCGCTGTTCCTTGTCACGTTGTGCCTGCACGATCAGCCGGTTCAGACGGGTGACATCGGCCCGCTGACGCAAGGCTTCGCGGGCCTTGGCGATGGCCAGGTCGTAGTCCTTGCGGTCGTAGGCGCTGTAGGCCTCACTGGCCGCCTGGTAAGCGGGACCGGTCAACGGCAGGGGCAGCACTTCGCCATGGACCAGCGCAGGCAAAAGGGTCAGCCCCGTGGCCATGAGCGTCAGGAAGGGGCGGTTCATGCCGGGAGCTCCGTTGGGTAATGACTGTGCTGACGGGCCACGGCCTGTTCGATGGTGGTCCGAGGCAGCACGCCGCTGTCGACGAGATAGTCGCCAATGCGGCCGTGGTGCTGCGGGCGGTAATTGAGCATGGTGCGGCTAAACACATCGCGGTCCAGCAGCCCCATTTCGATCAACAGGTCGCCCAGCATCGGCGCGCGGGCGTTGGGCACCGGCTGGCCGTCGAGCGCGTTGACGTTGCGCAGCTGCGCGACGATCTCGCTTTCACGGGCAATCAGTTGCACCGGCTCGCTGCCCAGCTCATCGCTGATCTGTTGCAGGCCTTCGGCGGACAGCGGGCTGGCGACAGCGATCTGCGCACGGCCTGCCTCGTTGGTCCCCAGCGGCACAACACGCCAGCGCAGCGCAAACTCGTCGGCCAGCAGCGAGGCGTCGGCTTTGTGGGCGACATCGAACACCCGCGGCAGATCGTTCTGGAACGCGATGGCTTCAGCCAGGGTTTCGTCATCCAGCCAGCCATGGCTGAGCAAAATGCGGCCCAGTGGCATGTGGCGGGTTTGTTGTTCGTCGAGTGCCGTCTGCAGGTTGGTGTCGTTGATCGCCTGCCAGGACAGCAACACGCTGCCCAGCTTGCGCGGTGCGGCGGCCACTAAATCGGTGGACGGGAAGTCGTGCATGGTCTTGTCCCAGACCAGCTTGCGATTGAGCGCCTTGCCGACCAGAAACATGCGCCACGCCCGGGAGGCGGCCATGAAGTTAACGAAGTTGCCCACCACCATGCGCGGGATCGACAGCAAACCGTGCTGCCAGCCATACAGCACCGTCGTGAAGTAGCAGCGGTGCAGAATGCGCCAGCCCAAGGCCAGACCGTTGGCAATCAACAGGTACTTGATCCAGCCGTTGGATTCGAACGGCGTCGGGAAACTCACGTTCCACAACCCGCTCTGGCGCAGGATGATCAGCGCCACCAGTTGCACCAGGATCACGTAGGCCAGGATGCTGACAAACGCTGTCACCACGCCCTTGCGGTCGCGAAACAGCAGGTATCGGTTGGCCAGCGAGCCGTTCCAGCCCATCTGCTCCCAGCCTTGCAGGCCGATGCCGAGGGTCCAGCGCGCTTTCTGGCGAAACGCCGTGCGGAAGGTGTCCGGGAAGAATTCACGGACACACAGCGGCATTTTCAGGGTGGATTCGTAGGGTTTGCGGAACCACGATTTGCGCAGCACCCGGAATTCCACCGGGAAGCGTACGAAAATGGCGTTCATGCCGACTTTGGCCAGGCGCGCGCCAACGTCGTAGTCCTCGGTGAGGCTGTCGGTGTTGAACGGCTGGTTCTGGGTTTCCCCGGCCAGCACTTTCAAGGCCCGGTGCGAGAAGCAGGTGCCGACGCCGGCTGAGGGCACGGTATCGGTCATGCTTTCGCGGACCACCAGGTCCTTGCCGTGCCATTCGGCGAACTCGTCCATGTACGTGCCGGCTACCCATTCGTACCAGTTGCGTTCCAGGGAAACGACCGGCAGCTGGATCATGTCCTTGCGCGGCAACAGGTAGTTGAACAGGCGCAATTCCAGCGGGTGCAGCACGTCTTCGCTGTCGTGCAGCACGACGCCGGCGAAGGTCATGCCGTGGGTCTGTTCATGCAGGAAAATCGCCTGAATCACCCAGTTCAGGCAGTCAGCCTTGCAGGTCGGACCGGCATGGGGGACTTCCACGCGATGCAATTGCTTGTAACGCCGACGCATGCGCTCCACCTCATCGATGGTGCGCTGGTCGTTGATGTAAGTGCCGACGAAGACCACGTAGTTCTGGTAGTCGAGGGTCGACACCATGTTCTCGATCATCGGCGCGATGACGTCGTATTCCAGCCAGGCCGGAACCATGATCGCCAGTGGCTGTTCGTCCCGGTCCAGCAATTGCCGGGCGGTCAGTGGCCGGTATTTGCGGTCCGCAGTGAACTTGCGAAACAGGCGGCGAGACCAGTACCACAGGTCAATGAACAGATCGTCCAGGCTGGAGATCAGGATCAGCACCGCGACCACAATGGTCGCGACCTCCAGGAAGCTGTAGTAATGGGCCAGCCAGTACGGCCAATAAAGCGACGTCATCGAAGGGTTCCGTTACTGGCGATTGCGACGGGCGCTACGGCCGGCCAACATCAGGATGAGCACCAACAGGATGCCGCCGGGGATCAGCCACAACATCGAAGGTGTGCGCCAGGCGTCCAGGCCCTTGGGCTCTTCTCTGTCGATGAACTGGCTGCCGTTTGGATCCTGGGTATCGAAGGTGTTCACGACACCGTTGTCGCCCAGGATTGACACGTCGCCGCGGGTCAACAGCACCGGCTTGGCGAACACAGGGGCATCGCTGCCAAGAACGCGATAGACCAGACCGTGCTGACCACCGGCATCCACCGCCTGCAATGACGCCAGGTGGTTGAGCGGCGACAGGTCCAGCAGCGGCTGGTCCTTGTGGTTGATACGCAGGCGACCCTGGTCATCGACCTGAACCGATTCCTTGCTGTCCTTGAGCGGCAGCTCGAAGGCCAGGAAGTCTTTGTCCGGCGTGACCGTGGCTTTAGGATCGCTGCTGACTTTCAGTTCAGCGCGCAGCGGCGAAACGCCCGCCCCGTCAGCCACCGAGATCACCTGCGGCAAGCTGCTGGCCGGGTGATCCAGGTAAGCCTGAGGCACGAGGATCTGCGTGTTCGTTGCGTAACGGGCGGCCATGCCGGAGAAACCGTCATCCAGAGAAATCTTGTCCAGCACGATGTGGCTGGTCGGCAATACGGAAACCGGGAACGCTTGCGGCGTTTCCAGGCAGCGATCACTGACGGGCTGACGCTGGAACGAGACCCGCAGGACGTTCCTGGAACCCAGGGCGTAGCTTGGGATGCGCGCTTCGATGCGTTGCTTCTCGCCGTTGGCAAGCAACTGTTGCGCGCCGATCAGGTAGTCGTTGAGGAACAGTGACGCCACCGGTGCGGTGTCCGAAGCGCCAGGGGCGGCGGACACATCGATGACGGCCTTGACGGGCAGACGACCGTCGTAGGCCACGCTGCCCAGCGGGAACGAAGCGCTCCAGTCGGACTTGGCGAGCACGTCGATGGTGCCGGGGTTGCCGCCCAGATTGCTCAGGGCCACACGGCCGTCGGCACTCAATGGCATCTGCGCTTCGCTGACGGTCAGCGTGCGACTGCGGGCCAGTTTGTTCCAGGCGCTGCTGAACAGGGCCATGGCCTTGCCGGCCGCGTCAGGGGCGATCATCAGTACCGGACGAGTGCCGAGCAGCGCCAGACGCACATTGTCCGTACCCTTGGCGGCCATACCGGCGTTCACGTGACGTTCGCGCCATTGAGTAAACGCACCGCCCGCTGAGGCATCCAGACCTTGAATCTGACTTTGCAGGGCATCCAGAGATTCGTTGATTGCCTTGAGCAATTGCGGGTCGTTGATGGCCAGGTCGGCCTGCACATCAGGGGTCTGGCCGAGCATCAGCAATGCGCCGATTTCCGCCGGGTTCGCCAGCGTATGCGAACCCTTGCCGTTGAGGGCGGCGAAGGCCGGAATGCTCTGCAGTTCGGCCGGAATGCGCAGGGCGCTCAGGTCAACGCTGTCCTGTACGGCAGGGAACGACAGGATGCGCGCATGTTTGCCGATCCGTTCCAGGGCTACACCCAGGCGCCAGGCGGCGTCGTAAGAGCCGGCTGTCAGGCTGCCCGGAGCGACCATGATGCCCGGCTTGCCCGGCAAGGCGGCCCAGGCAGCGCCGACGTCCTGCAACAGGTTGGCGTCGTAGCTGTAATTGAGGCGGGTGTCGGGTTCGATGCGCAGCACGTTGCCAATCGCGCGTTCGTCTTCACACAACACGCGAGACACGATCGACGACCACGCCACGCCCAGGCGCACCGAGCCGCTGTTGCGAGCGGCTTTGTCGACGCCCAGCGTGGAGCTGGCGTTGCCTTGCGCTTCGCTGAGCCCTTCGGCCCGTACCGGATAACCGTCCAGGGACAACAGCAAGGTGTTGCGACCGCCCTCCCCGTTGAGGTAACTGGCATCGAAGGTCAGCGACGCGTCGGTCAATGGCACACCGGCTGGAACCGGCAGGTACAGTTCGCGGCGCGAATCCGTGGAACCGAGCACGATGGGTGCATCGATGCCCAGATCGCTCAGGCGAATCTCCCGGTGTTGCTGGGTATCGGCGTTGAGTCGGTTGATCGCCTCGGTGAGCGGGCTGTCCGCCGCCAGGGCAAAGTTGGGCACGAGCGCGAGCAGGCTCACGCCACAGACAAGGGCGCTAAGCGCGCCCGTTTGGGTGGCAACGGAAGACTTCATTAAGGCAGATCTCAAGCTGATAGAGGGGCGGTCGTTCGATCGGTCGTTATTGGTACGTGGAAGCCGGACGGTCGCTATCCGGTGTCGGGGCGCGTTGCCCATGCTCAAGGTATTTGGGCACGTGCAGCTGGCCGACCACGAAGTCGTTGACCGGGCGGCCCATCAAGGCATCGACGATGCGCGAACTGGCCTTGCCGTCGCCATAGGGGTTGGCCGCCTGGGACGCGCGTCGCCACAGCAGGTCATCGTCAAACAGCGCGTTGACGCCGCTGATGATCGAGTCCGGTGACGTCCCGACCAGCCGCACGGTGCCGGCGGCAACGGCTTCGGGCCGCTCGGTCACCTCGCGCATGACCAGTACCGGTTTGCCCAGGCTCGGCGCTTCTTCCTGCACGCCGCCGGAATCGGTAAGGATCACGTGGGCGCGCTGCATCAGGCGCACGAACGCCAGGTAATCCAGCGGTTCGATCAGGTGCACATTGGCCAGATCGCCCAGGTGCTCGGTCACCGGGCCCAGGACGTTAGGGTTTAAGTGCACCGGGTAAACGATCTGGATATCGCTGCGCTTGGCCAGTTGACGCAAGGCTTTGCAGATGTCCAGGAAGCCGTCACCGAAGTTTTCCCGACGATGGCCGGTCACCAGCAGGACTCTGCGGTCGCCCCGCAGGAACGAGAATTGCTGATCCAGCCGGGCACGCAGTTCAGCGTTTTCCTCAATGCGTCGAGCGGTCAACTGCAGGGCATCGATGACCGTGTTGCCGGTCACGAACGAACGCCCTTGCAAGCGCTCGCCCAGCAGATTGCGGCGCGACTCATCGGTCGGGGCGAACAGCAGGTCGGCACTCAAATCGATGCAGCGGCGGTTCATTTCTTCAGGCCACGGGCTGTAGATGTCACCAGTGCGAAGGCCGGCTTCGACATGACCCACAGGGATGCGGCGATGGAAGGCACACATCGACGCCACCATGGCGGACGTGGTGTCGCCATGCACCAGCACGCGGTCGGGCCGGGTGATTTCCAGCACCGGATCAATCGCTCCGTACAGCGCGGCGGTCAGCGAGTTGAGGGTCTGATGCGGCGTCATCACATCCAGCGTGAAATCGGCTTTCAGATCGAACAGCTCCAGCACCTGCTTGAGCATGCTCTGGTGTTGGCCGGTGATGCAGATCTGCGAGTGAATACCCGGCTCTGCAGCCAGCGCTTTCACCAACGGCGCCATCTTGATGGCTTCCGGACGTGTACCGAAAATCGACAGGATTTTAATCCCGGAATGACTACGAGCGATGATGCCCTCCTCACACGGCTTGTCCGCGCCTTCTCGATGCTCCAGGCGTGATCGCCTCTTGAGCAAACAGAGATATTGAGTTTATGGGGCCGGGGACTTAATCAGAATGGAGGCTTGATATTTCACTTCGTGTGAGATGGCGCATTGCCTTGCTTCCCGGAGCAGGCCGGATTATTAACATTAATATCGATGACTGCAAAGGCAGATATGCAAAATGAATGTTTAATTCGCCAGTGTGAAACTTTCGAAGTAATGGACAGTCACTTAGGGGTTTTGTTTTAGTTGAGAAGGGTAACTTACGAAGCAACTAAACAGGCGTTTGCGCCAGTGTTCCCGGGGAAACGAGCATTAACACGCGCCGCTCGTCTGCAAAATTGGATCTTTTCTTATATACCGTTGTCGCGACGAAAGCTATACCAGGGTTTGCATAGAGACAGTTAATCCAATGCACTTTCGATAGTCACCCTAATGGCGCCTGTATATTGTCGAAACCGATAGCGAGAGTGTCTGACAATATATGTCGAGTTGCAAGCCCGTTATGTATCGGAAAGGAAATATATGAGGTCGCCGCGCGGTGGCTTTCATGCAGCGCAAGGCATCTTCGCTGTACTTACCTGTTCAGCGTGATGCCTTCGGGGGGGGGGGAAATTCGCTTCGAATGGTCAGGGTCAGGGTCAGGGTCGGTGTGCATTAAACCGTGCCTCGCCTCGATCTCGCGCTACCTTGTCGCCCGCCAACAGGCCACCCTGGAAGCCCACGTCGGGCGCAAAGGGGAAAGGGGAAGGAAACATCCACAGCCGACGCGCGCCAACCTGACTGCCGCTCCTGCCAGGCATGCCTCCCAGAAAGAAGCATGCGGCAAGAATCGTTTAGAGCGTGCCCGCTGCGGTGCGCACCTCTTCTGGTGCAGCTTTGGTTTCTGACAAGGCGCCGGCATAGGCGCCAGCCGCCATGGCTACCGGATTGCCGCCCCCGCCGATCAGGCCTTTGGCCCCACCTTCGGCGATATGCAAACCGCCTTCGACACCGCCTTTGAGTATCCCGCCAACACTGCCATCAGACTCACCGATGCCTGTCGCCACGCCACTCAAACCGGGGACCATCCACATTGCCTTGCCCACTTCGCCAGCGGCGGAAGCCAGGCCGTTCTTGTCAGCACCTTTCTCGTCCACATGGGCATCCCTGGTCTGACTCCGTGCAGAATCGCCGGCGGAATGCGCACTCGCCCCGCCGCCGAACGGCTGCAGCAGCGCCCCGATTAACTTATCAAGCAGCTCCATCAAGGGAGAAGACGGCTTCGACGCCTCACCGCTGTTGCTCAGCCCCTGACTTTGCTCAGCCAGCGACTTGTTTTGCATAACGACCGGCCCGCCATTCCCGGCAGGGCTGCCATAGTTGACCGCGCCCGTGGCGGACTGCGTGGCGTACTGCGAATTCTGTGTGCTCTGATCAGCCCGATAAATCGCCGAGCCGCCGCTGGCAAGAGCCCCGGTGCCTTGAGCCACGTTGCTGAAGTTGCCGGTGGCTCGGCTGCCGCCATTGCCGGAATCAGTGGGGGTGTTCGACGGCTTTGCAGCGTCAGGGGTTGGTTTGCCGTCGGGCTTGGAGTCATGGGGGGTGATATCAGGTGTCTTGGGCGGCGAGGCGCCGAGTCCGGGTAATTTCACGTTTTTTCTCCAAACTGAAAGGTCGGTTGGCAGTGCCCCAAGCCCACTCATGACCGCTTGCACAGGTGCAGGCGTGCTGGATGTTGTAACGGGGCGATCGCTGTGGGGTTCGCGTGGTGAGTGGGTAGCCCTTGTGTGGCGCTGGAGGGCAGATCGGTTCCGGGGAATAAATGGCGGCGAAGGATGTTCACCATTGCGGTGCATCCAGCAACTTCCACAAACGTGTGATCGTGCCGTTACCAACATCAGCCACTTAGACGCCGCCGACGATGACCGACTGAGTGACCGGGCACACGTGCCGCCTCGGCCAGCCGATTCCTGACGCACCGCCGTTGATGCTTCCGCCACTAAAAGGAGAAAACGACAACCTCACGATCGAAACCTCGCCCCAGAGATTCCACGCAACAAAACCCCAGAAGCCACAAACGCCAACGAAGCGAACATCACATTCGCAAAATACCCGGCGCTCAAGCCATACAGCCAGGCGCTCAACAACCCACCCAGCGTGCCCCCCGTTTGATACACCGCATTGAGCGATGAATTAAGACTTCCTCTTCGCGACGCTTCAACCAGCCGCATGGCATCGCCCAATATCAGCGCCAGCATCAGGTCTCGTCCGAACGCGAAGGCCATGTAGGCCGCGCCTTGTGCAAACGGCGAGCCTTCGCCCCATGGGATCACCTGAATCACCGCCGCGATCGCTACCGAGGCAACGGCGCACAAACGCAACGGATTGTTGAATCGGCTGGCAAGCCTCGCGGAAAGCATCGCGCCGAAGAGTCCGCCGACCTCGCCAATGAAGATGACCGAGCCGACGGTATCGACGCTAAATGATGAAAGCCCGTGTTGCACGAGCCAGCTCGGGTAAAGCCCCAGAAAGACGTACACGCCAATCGACCAGCAAAAGTACGCCGCCATCAACGGGCGGGTTCCGGGGTTGGCCGACAGCGACGTCAATCGCTCCTTGTACATGGCCCGGCTAATTGTGGAGGAGGACAACGAGGCTGAAGGCGGTGCCGGGAAGGTGAGCGCCAGACCGGCAAGAGCGGCGCAGACAACCGCCAGGCCGATGACCGTGACTTGCCACGACAGCAGCCCTCCCACAACGACGCCCATGGAGAGTGAGCACAGAAAGGCAATCGGCGCTGCGGTGGTGACATACCCGGCCGCTCTGGCGCGCTTGGCCTCGGGGACATAGTCCGCCAGGGCGGCAAAAATGGATGCGCCGATCATCGGCATGAACAGGCCTGTCGCCGCACGGCTCAGCACGATCATCGAAGCACTGTGGGATGCGGCGGTGAGCAACAGCGTGAGGCAGCAAGCCACGCCCCCCACGATGATGAACAGCTTCCTGCCGAGGCGATCAATCAGCGGGCCAAGCGCCAGGTTACTGATCAGCGCCACCACTGGAAAAGCAGCCAAAATCCACCCGGACTCGCTGGGAGAAAGGTGCAAATCACGCTGAATGAAAGGCAGCAGCGGAATCATCATCACTACGTTGAAGTTGATGATGAAAAACGCTATCCAGAGGATTCCGGTAACCAGCACGTGAGCCCCCCTTATAAGCGTGGTGTCCGACAGTCGAGCCGGCGTGTCAGGACGGCATCAGCAACTGCGGCAGTCCGGAAAGGTCCTTCAATACGGCGTCAGGTTTCCAGGCGGGATCGAGGGGTTCGCTCTCTCGATCAATCCAGACGCACCGGATCCCCAGTTCCTGGCAGACCTTCAAGTCACTGAACTGGCCCATGGCGACATGGATCGTCTCCTCTTTTGTAACACCCATCGTGGCGTAAGCGTGGCGGAAAAGCGCGTGATCAGGCTTGTAAGCCCTCGCCTGCCGGGCCGTGATAACGAAATCGATTGGCGTACCGATTGCCGTAATGGTGTCGGCGATAAGCTCATCCGAGGTGTTGCTGATGACGGCGATCCGGTAATGCTGGCGCAGCCTGGCAAGGGCTTCGGGTACGTCAGGGTGGGGCTCGATCCTCCTCAGGGTCGCGAGCAATGTTTCCAGATCTGCCGCCGTGGCGTCATGACCGGTTTCACGCAACGCCTGGTTCAGGCTCGCACCGAGTACCGTTTCGTACTCAAGGAAAGGCGATTGTTGCTGATGCTCCATCGCTATCTCACGCAGGCGAGCCGCGAAACTTGCGATGCTTTCCTTCGAGGCCTTACCCGTCAGATGCCGCTCAAGGATGGAGGCAGCCGCGCGCCGTACGGCGTCATGCCATTGAACAAGGGTGCCATAGCAGTCAAAAGTGATGACTTTGGTGCGGGAATCAAGCTGAAGCATGGACATGTTCTCCGAGGCTGCGCAGTGAGGTCGCGTGCTGACCAGGAATGTACGGGTACGCGCTTAAACTCAGTAGCCAGCATGCTTGAAGAGTTCCGCGGGAATGCGCGTCTGATCGGTCGAGCGCAGTCGGTTTCTTCGAACCACCACGTGGTTGCGCTAAACCCAAGCACATTCCCGCCATGACCGATCACAGGAATGCTTGAAGGTGAGAATGTGCGGTCATTGTTCGGGTCTTTTTTTGAGTAGATTCCAACCGAAGAGGCCCCGCCACCGATGAGGTCGCCAAACCCCTTTCATCTTGCTGGACTTTGTCTACGCTGAAAAGCGATGGGGTCATGAGGACCTCGACGTTCGCTCAGGAGTATTACCATGCACAAGCTCGTTTCGTCTGCGCTCATCACGGCGCTGATAACTGCGTCCGTTGTTCCTTTGGCCCTCGCCGAAGACGACGTGGCAAAAGGCATTCGTCATGACAACCGTGAGCTGGATAACGGCATCGATCATGATGCCAAAGAAGCCGACAAAGGCGTCAAGCGTGACGCCAGCGAGGTGGATAAAGGCGTTAAACATGACGACGAGGAGCGTCATAAAGCGGATAAGCATCTGGATAAAGAAGCCAAGAAGCATCTTTGATTACGCCAATTTCCGCTTATTAAAGGCTGTTATTTGAAAGGAGTGGTCAATGCGTTTTCTTTCTTTATCTCTGCTTGCAGCACTTATCGTCGCAGGACCTGCGTTTGCCAAGGATGATCACCACGAGTGCGAAGCGGCACTCGAAAAGCTGAAGGCAGCGACGGAGGCTGACTTCACCTCGTCAGGTCACCATGAGCATCAACAGGCCAAAGCAGCCCATGAATCGGGCGACTTCAAGAAATGCGCCGACCAGGCGAACAAGGCGTTGTCCCACATCAAGGAGAAGTAACTGCGCGCTCAGCGGCTATGGGAGCGGCTCGTCTCAAGAAGGCCCCACCGGATGAATACGTTGATTTAGTGGGGCCGCCTTCAGCCGGGGGAGATCGATCTGGGCGAGGGGAATCACGGACTCGCACGGCGGGGGTGTTGGATCGCAACCCATGCGGCCATCGCCTACCCCCGCGCCAACAACCAGTCATCAATCATCCTCACCGCCCGCCCCACCTCAACCTGATCACTGCGAATATGCAGTTCCGGAAACACCGGCGGTTCATACGCCGAATCCACGCCGGTAAACCCCGGAACACCCCCAGCCCGGGCCCTGCGGTACAACCCCTTCGGATCCCGCGCTTCAGCCACCGCCAGTGGCACGTCCACAAACACCTCCACAAACCGCGCACTGCCAACAATCGTGCGGGCCAACTTCCGAGCCGAGCGGGTCGGCGAAATCAACGCCACCATCACCGTCAACCCCGCTTCAACCATCAACGCCGCGACTTCCGCCACCCGCCGCACATTTTCCTCACGATCCTCCGCAGAAAAACTCAAGTCGCGGCACAGACCGGTGCGCAGGGAGTCGCCGTCCATAATGCAGGTCGTCAACCCGCGTGCGCGCAGCACCGGGTTGAGGCTGTCGACGATGGTGGATTTGCCCGCCGCCGACAGGCCGGTCAACCAGATGACCCGGGGTCTGGCGACGCACGTGGCCGGAATGATCGGAGTGAACGGATACGGCACCAGATTGTGGTGCTGCGTCAGGCCAGGGGTATGGCTGATCATGACAATGCTCCTCCTTGAGTCAGGGTCAGGCGTGGGCCTGGTGGATAATGAAGTCCACGTTCATGACGTCGTAGATCGGTTTGAAATCGCCGTACGCATGGGGGGCGCGGAAGCCGGCCGCGCGCAGTTCGTCCTGCAACTGGCGCGGACGAATCGGGCACACCCGCAGCCGATACTGCGCCCCGTCGGCAAAGCGGTAGACGAACTCGCACACCGACTCGTCCAGCTCGCCGAGGCTGACGCTGGCGGTGTCGCCGCAGTAGTAATAGCGCCCCGATGACCTGAAGCGGCCGGCGAGGATGGCTTCGAAATTGCGCTGATCGATCAGCAGCAGTCCACCGGGTTTGAGCATCTGCCGAAACCTTTTCAGCACGGCGATGCGAGCCTCGCGGTCGAACACGTGGCACAGCGAACTGCCGAGGCACAGCACCGCGTCGAACTTCCCCAGTACGCGGGCATCCAGCGCTTGCCAGTCGCAACGATGGACCGGCACGTCGACGCCCAGCCGATCGAAGTTGCGTCGGGCCCGCTGCACCATGGTCGGGCTCCCGTCAGAGGCGGTGACGTCGAAGCCGGCCTTGTGCAACTGCGCCGCATGAAAGCCGCTGCCCGTCGCGGCATCCAGCACACGCCAGCCCCCCGTCCGGCGCAGCAGATCATAAAAGAACGACCCCTCGCCGGCCGCGCGTTTGTCCCAGTCGATCAATTCATCCCAGCGCTCGACGAAGTCCACGGCGTATTGCCCGGCATAGTCGTGATCGGCGACGGCCAGTCGGTCAGCAGGCGAAAGCGCGATGACCGGCGGCATGGGCGGCGACTCCTGTGTGATGACCGCTGTTGTGCTGAGCGCCCTCGGCATACGCCAGGTATTTGCTACCCAGTTCCTCCGCCCAGGCGGCGGCGTCGCAGACGCGCATCTCGGCCATGGCGAAATTCAGCTCACGCTGCATGACCTGCATCTGTGCCTCACCGAACACCGCCGTGCCGTCGGCGCGAATCAGTTTGATGCCGTCCAGCCGCTGCCCCGCTTCGTTGACCTTGATCGCCTCTTCCCGGGTCACGCCGTACGGCAGGTCGAGCAGCACCTTGCCCATGCCGACCTTGACCGGATAACCGCCGGGCAACCCCTGGGGGCCTGGACCGTGGACCCGCACCTCATGCTCGGCGTGGAGATTTTCCAGCACCGTCACGGCCGACATGGCGGTGAGATATTGCCCGTCGACGCCGCCCAATCGGCTGAATTCACGGGCGACGCAACCGAAAATAGCCTCCGCCGTGTGTTCGTCGGTGCGCTCTTCGCCATCAATCCAGTACGTCAGGTTGAAGCTGGCTTCGAGCCGTTGCGGCGGCAGGCCATGGCGGGGGACGCTGTGGCTGAAATAGTGGTGGCCAACGAGTTTGGCGCAGACCTGCGTTGGCAGGCAGCCGGACAGATGCGCTACGGCGCTGCGGGTGGCCGGAATCAGGTTGGCGATATTGCCGATGCCGATGTCCGGCGCCATACCGACCTTGTAAAGAATCGGATTGACTGCATCGGGGAACGCCGCGTTGACCACCAGACTTTTCGGACAGGACTGTTTGACGGCTCGCATCAGTGCGTAGGCCGGCGCCAGGTGCATCGGCAGCCAGGGCCCGAGCTGCGCCTGATCAAGAGCAGCAAAGCGTTCGGCCGGCAGTTGCGTGATCACCCGCCAGGATTGCAGCGAGGCACAGTTGAGAATGATGTCCGGCCGGATCTGTAACAGCGTTTCCGCATTGCGGCTGATGCACGATTCGCGCAGGTCCATCTGATGGCTGTGAATCTGGACCGTGACGTTCTGTTGCAGCGCGGCCAGTCGGATCAGATTGCACATCCGCGTGGCCTTTTCGAGATCGCGACTGGCGACGTGGAATTCAAATTGGTTGCGCGGGGCCAGGATCTGCAGGATTTGCAGGCACAGGTTGCCGCCGCCAACGATGAGCAGTTTTTTGCGGTGCATGGTGTTCTCCCTGAAAGACGTGAGGGACGGTGGTGTTCCCGATCACTAGCGCGGGTAAGCGCCGTTATCCACTGCGATGACTTTTCCGGTCAGGTGGCGGCTCTGTTCGGACAGCAGAAACAGAATGACGTCGGCCACGCCGTCTGGCTGGATGGGCTCCTTGATGATTTCCTGTCGCTCGTACTCCCTGCGGCGGGGATCGGGAATACGGTCATGGATCGAGGTGTCTCGAATCAGCCCCGGGGACACGGCGTTCACCCTGATCCGGGGAGCGAAGTTCCAGGCGTTGGATTTGGTCAGGCCGATCACGCCCGCCTTGGTCGCGCCGTACCACGCATCCATGCTCCCGACCTCCCCTGCCACCGATGTGATGTTGACGATGCTGCGCGAGTAGCCCGCCGCCGACTCCCGCCGCGCGAAGTCCTTGGACAGGAACCCCAGCGACTTGAGGTTGACGGCCCAGATCTCGTCCACTTCCGAGTCGCTGTAGTCGTAGACACTTTTGCCGTGATAGATCCCGGCGTTGTTGACCAGGGCATACAGCGCCCGGTGTTTGTGAAGGTCGTACAGGTTGCCGATAAACGACTGATAGACGTGCGCCTGGGAGAAATCCGCCAGGTGGGTTTCGAGTCGGTGCAGCGGCAGGCTTGCCTGAAGCGACTGCAGGCCCAGCCGGTCAATGTCCGCTGCGATGACGTAATAGCCGGCTTTGACGCAGGCTATGGTGGTGGCCTTGCCGATGCCATTGGCGGCGCCGGTGATGACGATTTTTTTCATGGCTGTCCCTGCTCGGTGAACTGATTCATACGCTCGTAGAAAGGTCGATGCAGCTGGTAATACGTCATGAGGTGGGGATTGGCGTGCAGAGGACGCTCATCGAAATCAGCACTGCCGGGCTTGATCCTGGTGCTGTTCTCGGCCTCCTTGTGCCAGCTGCGCCAGGCCTTCCATTGCTCGGGGCACGTTGCACTCCAGCTCAATGCCTCGGGCATGAAATCCAGTTGCAGGTGGTCGCAAAGCCTGCGCACGGTGCGCTCCGGGTGGCTGGCCAGGTCTTCGGCGTTGATCACACAGGGGGTGTGGCCGGTCAGCCGCCTGACCTCCCGGAAGATTTCGTACAGCGCTTGATGACCGATCGCGTGCGCCGGCATCTGCGGAAAGATGGCGTGATGGGACAGAATCGCCCGGGCCGGATCGCGAATGATGAAGACGTTCTGTTGCTCCGTTAGAAACTCGGCATCGGCCTTCAACCGGTCGAGGCAGTGATAGGCCATGTCTTTATGAAAAACATGGGTGCGCTGGCGGGTGTTACGCAACAGGGCCTTGATCGACTCGTAGTCACGGGGCATCCCGCAGTTGAGGTCCCCATGGGGAATGGCTGATTGTTCGTCGAACGCCATGTGCGAAAACGGCTCGTGGAAAACCTCGAAATCACCGCGCTCGATGAACACCCTTTTCAGCGCCGTCGATCGCGAGCGCGGATGGGCCCAGAGGCCAATCATCCGGTTCATGCCCGCCCCTCCACGGTCGCTGGACGACGCGCAATGCGAGGCGTGACACCTGGCGGATCCAGGGTGTCGTTGATGAAACCCCGCAGGCGCTGCACGCCCAGGCGTACGTCATTGCCTGCAGTCAGGAACGCCGGATGACGGGCGTATTCGTCCGGGGTGAGGCCGCGTTCAAAGTACGCCTGGTTGAAATACGGAATGGCCAGGAGACGATCAAGGACTTTGCCGGGAATCTGCACCCACTCCGTCGACGGGGTGATACCACGCCCGGCCTGCTGACGGCGTACGAGGAACTCGATGAGTTGGGGTGTCAGCGTGTACAGCGTGGTGTCGGCGCCGGTGCGCTGCAGGTGCCAGCAATGCTCGCGGCCACGTGCATCGGTGTCGACCCTGATGCTGCACAACAACAGTTGCGCTGGTGTCTCGCGCCGCCGCATCAGGGCCTGCATCGCCTGATACACCGCCAGCTCGGCCCAGCGTTTATCCGTGCGGCTGAGGTAGATACGACTGCCCCGCGCTTGCCGCTCGAATTCCGCTTCCGCACCCAGCCGACCGATCATGAAGCTGACCACGTAACGCGCCCGCTCCGTGCTCACGCCGTTGGCGAGCGCCCGCTGACGCCCGGCGTGAATGGCCTTGAGGCAGGCATCCAGCTGGGAGACGGTAAAGCAGAAGGTGTTGTTGATCGAGCAACCCCGCGCCACCAATTGTTCGATGGCGCGATAGCCTTGGGCGCTGCCCGGGATCTTGATCATGATGTTCGGCGCCAGCGCCGCCAGCTCAAGCCCGCGGACAACCAGCGCGTCCTGATTCATCCAGTGCCCGCCCTCGATTTGCGCCGACAGCCAGCCGTATCGGGCTCTTGAACGCTTGAACAGCGGCAGCAACGGTTGGGCGCTGTCGATGACCACTTGGTCGTAGAGCTGTCTCAGCCGAGCGTCTGCCGACATCGAAGGGGGCAGGGTGTGGAGAAAATCACGGTAATGAGCTGCATTGCTTATGACCGCCTGACTGATCAGCGTCGGGTTGGTGGTGGCCCCGCTGACGCCGGCATCCGAACTATCCGGTTCATTGGGCAATAATCCGGTAATAAAATTGTACGCATCCGGATAAGCCCACAGCAACTTCTTCACGCAGCCTTTATATACAGTCGGCGACGAATCAAACCAGACTTGCGCATCAGAGTTATGACGTTTTAAAAGGTGAACGAAGCCTGAAACATCCATGAAGATGCCCTTTCCTTTTCGATAGATTCACAAACTTCGAGGCCCCGGTTGCATATGGGCAAAATGCCAGCTTTTTCAAGCTGATAGTCAGGGATCTGAGCCGTCGAGGCATTAAGATGGATCCAAGCGGGAAACCTGTCAAACGGAATTCAACGGAATTTTAATGCCAAATCAGAATAAGTAACGGCGCTGTTTATTTCTAATATGAATATGAAGGGATATTTAAAATTCTTCCACTATTTGAAGTTACTCAAACGAATGACATTAAAAATGAAGTACAGGAACAGGTGCAAAATAGTATGGAGCTGAAATAAGCAAATTGAATATCGGGCGCCATAATCTCTGAATTAATTAGTCATACCATTCAAGTTAGTTAGGCTTTCGGAAGGAGGAGTTAATGGGACGGGCAGGCTTCAAGGGCAAGTGGGTAAGGCCCCAAGCGCCGTTCGAATTGCACGTTCTCCTCGACGGCCGCCAGACGTTGGGTTATGAAAGCGCTGCGGCAGTGACTGCGCCGCGCCAGATCAAAAAAACAGACCAAGAGACCTGACCGTGAGCAAACCTTCCGATACCGAACGCTACAGCTACAAAGCCCGCTGGTTTCACTGGGTGATGGCGATCCTGATTGTGCTCGCCTACGCGCTGATCCTGAGCCGTACCCAACTGGCCCGTGGCAGTGACGCGCGAACCTTCGTCGTGCAAACGCATTTCTGGGTCGGCATCGTCGTGCTGGTCATGGCGTTTTTCCGCATCGCCGAGCGCCACCGCCATACGCCGCCGGGCATCACCCCGCCCCTGGAGGGCGTATTGCGTCTGGCGGCCACGTTGTCCCATTACGCGCTGTACGCTTTCCTGTTCGCGCAACCCCTGCTGGGTCTGTTCACCGTGCTGCTGGAACGCGGCGCCCTGCCCATCCCCCTGACCTCCCTGAGCATTCCGGCGCCGTTCGACATGTCCAAGGACACCGCCGAAACACTGGAGCATTACCACATCCTGCTGGGCACGATTTTTTACTACGTCATCGGCCTGCACGTGGTCGCGGCGATCTGGCACCACTTCGTGCGCAAGGACAACACTGTCAAACGCATGGTGTAAGCGCGACCTTTCATTCGTCAGCGCCTCTCGCTTCAGCCCTTTGCGTGGGCCTCGTCGAGCAGCTGGCGGATGACTTGCTCCTGGGTGTCGTAGGCGCCTTCGCCAAAGTGGGTGTAGCGGATCTGCCCCCTGGCGTCGATGAGGTAATGTGCGGGCCAGTATTGGTTGTCGAAAGCGCGCCAGATGGCGTAGTCGTTGTCGATGGCGATCGGGTAATTCAGGCCCAGCCTGGCGACATGCTTGCGCACGTTGTCGATGAGCCGTTCGTACGGGTATTCGGGCGTGTGCACGCCGATCACCACCAGGCCGTCCTTTTCGTACTTCTTCGCCCATTCGTTGACGTAAGGAACGCTGTGCTGGCAGTTGATGCAGTCAAAGGTCCAGAAGTCGACCAGCACAACCTTGCCGCGCAGGGATGCCTCACTCAGCGGCGGCGAGTTAAGCCACGCGGTAGCCCCGGACAACGAAGGCATCGCGCCCTGGCTGCTGACGTCCGGTGCCGCTGCAGCTTTGACGCTGGAGACGACGTAATCGATGACTTTGGGCACGCCGCTCAGCAGGCCCTTTTCCACCGCTGCTGCGCCCTCGGATGAGGTGCCGGCAAGCAGTTGATTCTGCGAGCCCGTGGCGAGGGTCACGGCCACCAGCAAAGCAACGAACCCAACGCCACGGCGCAGCCAGGCAGTGACCGGCAGCGACAGTTTCAGCCGCGCGAGCAACCCGCGTCCGGCGAAGATCAACCCCCCCAACGACACCGCACTGCCTAGCCCGTACGCCAGCAGCAACAGGCTGGTCTGCGCACTGGGCCCTTGCAGCATGGCCCCGGTGAGGATGATCCCCAGAATGGGCCCTGCGCACGGCGCCCACAGCAGCCCGGTGGCAACGCCGATCAGTAATGAAGCAGACGGACCGGACAAGCGCCGCGTCGCCGGGTCGAGCCTATTGCCGAGCGACACCAGCGGCAGCATCAGCCAGTGGCCCACGCGGGCGGAAAGCAGCGACAGGGCAAACAGCGTCAGGATCACCAGCGCGATATTGCGGCCGATACCGTTTGCCGCCACGACCCAGTCACTGCTGACCACCGCCAGACTTGAGACCAGCGCAAACGTCAGCGTCAGCCCCAAGAGGGTCATCAGCACCGACCCCGCCGTCCGATCGGCCCGGGCAAACAGAAAGGGTACGACTGGCAGGATGCAGGGGCTGAGCACCGTGACGATGCCGCCGAGAAAGGCGATCAGAAACATGGCCGGTCACCCTCATCGCTGATGAGCGTGGCGGACAGAAAGGCGGTGGTGAGGTTTTTCCAGTTCATGGCGGGCTCCGGGCACTGGGCGCGTTGGTTGAAAGAGCGGCCGAGGCGTATTGCCTCGAAGCCGCCATTCAACGTACGGGAGGTGTCGCCGGTGTGTCGGAAAACTCAATCAATGAATCAGCACGTATCTGCCGTGGAGCGGGATACACGGCGAGACAGGCGGGCCGATTCAGCGGCCGTTCACCGAATCCACCTTGCCATCCACGGGGTCCGGCGGCACGGCGCCGTCCTGACTGGTGTCGATGCTGACCACCACCGACATCCCCGGGCGCAGGCGGTCCACGTCATGCTGATCGTCGTCGATGGTGATGCGCACCGGAATGCGCTGGGCGATCTTGACGAAGTTGCCGGTAGCGTTGTCGGCAGGCAGCAGGCTGAACTCGGACCCCGCTGCGGGGGAAATGCGCTGCACCCGGCCGCGCATCTTCAGATTTTCCAGGGCGTCGACGGTGAAGCTTACCGGCTGGCCCAGACGCACGTTGGCCATCTGGGTCTCCTTCATGTTGGCGATAATCCAGCGCGGGCGCGGCACCAGCGCCATCAACTGCGCGCCGGAATTGACGTACGCCCCCAGGCGCACCCCGATCTGCCCCAGCTGACCGTCCCGAGGCGCAGTGATGCGCGTGTTGGTCAGGTCGATCCGCGCCAGCTCGATGGCAGCTTCGGCATTCTTCACCGACGCTTCCAGCGAGCCGCGATTGACGATCACGGTTTGCAGGTCCTGACGGGAAATCTCCAGCGCCGCCTTGGCTTCGGCCAATGCTGCCTTTGCTTGTGCATCTGCCGCGCGGGTCACGTCAAATTCGCTTTTCGACACCGAGCCATCGGTCACCAGTGCCTGACCGCGGCGAAGGTCGGCAGCGGCCTTGTCACTCTGCGCCTGGGCATTCGCGATAGCGGCCTGACGTTGGGCAATGGTGGCCTCGGCGCTGCGCCGCTGTTGCAGATTATTGGCCAGCGCGGCCTGCTGAACGCCCAACTGCGCAATGCCCTGATCCAGATGCTGCTGGTAAATCCGGTCGTCGATGCGCACCAGCAGATCGCCCTGCTTGACCCACTGGAAATCCTGCACCGGCACTTCGTAGACGTAGCCGCTCAGTTGCGGGCCGATGATCGTGGTCTGCCCGCGAATCAGGGCATTCTCGGTGCTTTCGATCGGGCTGCTGAACGGAGGCAGCTGCCACGCGTACAGCACGACCAGCACACCCGCCAGGGCAATGCCGCCGAACAGAATCGCCGAGACCAGGCGTATGCGCGCCGAACGCGGTTGCGTGGTGGCCGGCATGACCGCCGGCGCGGGCGCTGCAGAAGTTGCCTGTGACGGGGCGGCGTTGGACGCCGCATTGCCAGAAGAGCCGCCTGAAGCGCTGTTTGGAGGGGTGCCAGAAGGTTTGCCAGGTTCTGTCATGAAGGTTGAGCGCCAGAAGGTGTTAAGGGAGATGCCGAAGGTGTGGCCGGCGTAAACGGCGCGACCGGCTCGGTGGTGATCCACAGCCAGGTGGCGCGGCTGGTGATCCAGATCATGGTCAGCACCGCGATGACTGCGATCAGCATAAATACGTCGTTGTAGGCCAGGGTATTGGCCTCACGGGTGGCGGCGGTTGCCAGCGAGCGAATGCCCAGGCTGGTACGCGCGGCCGGGTCGGCGATGGCCGAAATATACGCACCGCTCGCGCTTTGCAGGCGCGATTGCACCTGAGCGTCGATCAGCGTGACGTGCTCGACGATGTGCGCCGAGTGGAATTTCTCGCGCCAGACCTGAAAGGTGCCCAGCAGCGCCGAGCCGATCAGGCTGCCGACGTTCTGGGTGATCCCGAACATCACCGAAAAACTGACCATGTTGCGCGGGTTGCTGATCACCCCGCTGATCCCCAGCACCAGGGTTGGCCCTAGAAAGAAGGTGCCGCCGAACGCCAGCAAAAACTGGCTGAAATACATCTGCGGTTCACGGGTGAGGCTGGTGGAAAAGCTGTCCATGCTCGAACCGATCGCCATCAGCGCCAGGGAGATGATCAGCGGCTTGAACAGGTGCTGCGGATCAATCGTCTGCGCGCTGACCGCCAGGCCCGCGACGCTGCCCAACAGCATGAACAGGTACAGCGTGTGCAGCTGCTCGGTGCCCTGATTCATCCCCTGAAGAAAACCGACCGCGCCGGTGGATTGCTCCGACAGCACGATCCGCGTCAGCAGCACGCCGAAGGCGAAGCGGATCATCCGGCCACTGCCCAGCCAGCGGGTGATCAACAACGGTCGGGTGCGATTGTGCTCGATACACAGCCCGGCAAGGATCAGCACGATGGACGACGCCAGGGCGATGCCGATCCAGGGCCCTTCAAGCCACCATTCAATCCGCCCCAGCGACAACGCCGCACAGAGCGCAGCGAAGCCTGAAGCGAGCAAGGCGAAGGTCAGGAAGTCGAGTTTCTCGAAGGCTTTGAAGCGGTCGCCTGGGGGCAGTTTCAGAATCAGCACGCAACCCAGGGACAGCAGGCACATGCCCAGTTCGAACAGGTAAAGCCCGCGCCATTCGGCAATCTGCAGCAGGTCTTCGGAAACCAGTCGCGCCAGCGGCGTGGCCAGTTGAGCGGTGCCGAGGCCCAGCACCAAGGCTTTCATGCGCCACTTCTGCGGGAAGGCCTGAATCATGTAGTACAGGCCCAGCGAACTCAGTGCCGCGCCGACCATGCCGTGGGCAGCGCGAACCGCGATGGCCGATTCGATGTCGTTGACGAACAGGTGCGCGAAGGTGACCAGCGCGTACAGCACCAGAAATACTTCGGTGAACGCGCGCAGACCAAACTGCTGGCGAAACTTCACCAGCAGCAGGTTCATCGACACATTGGTCATGACATACGCGGCGGGCAGCCAGGCGATCTCGGCCTGGGTGGCGCCCAGCGAGCCTTGCAGGTATTGAAGGTTGGCGACCACCAGCGCGTTGCCCAGCCCGCCGGTCAACGCCACGATCACCCCGACGATGGCATAGGCCCAGCGCTTGGGCGTTGCGTGCAAGGGCGTCGACGGCGAGCCCGGCAACGTTGGTCGCTCGTGGGGAGCCCAGTCGTGGGGTCTGTACTTGTCGTTCATTGAGCGGACCTGATGAATGCCGTGCCGAGCCACTGAAAAGCGATGGGGCCAGCCGCTATGAAAGCGGCCGCCTGTGAAGGCTAGCTGATCATGCTCAGCTAATCATTCTCAGTTCCCGCGCCTGCTCCAGTGTGACATCCACCGCATGAATGCTCGCCTGCCGGTGCTTGAGCATCCCGCCGCTGCGGCCGTTGAACACCGCGTTGATCTCGGCGAGGATCGACAACGCCACGCTGTGGGGCGCGTCACCGCCCAGGTCCAGCCCGACCGGGTAATGCAGGCTGGCCTGCGCAGCGGCTTCACGGGCCTGATCCGGCAGCTCGTCGAGCAAACGTTCGGTGCGGCTGCGTGGTCCGAGCTGGCCAATGTAGCGCGGCGTCGATTGCAGCACCTGCCCCAGCCAGTGGCGGTCCTGGCTCAGGCTGTGGGTCATCACCACCACGGCAGCGTCGGCGACCATCGCGTGCAATTCGGGCATTGGCTGCAGCGGCGCCGACAGCACCTGATCGGCCTCCGGAAAACGCTGGGGACGGGCGAAATGCGAGCGCGCATCGATCACCGTGATGTGCCAGCCCTGCAGCCGCGCCATGCTGACCAAGGGCATCGCGTCATGCCCGGCACCGAAGATCACAAGCCGGCGCGGCGCTGCGATGTACTCCAACAGCACCTCAACGGCGCCGTCCGCGCTGTCGTAGGTACGGGTGGCGGAGCGGCGGGCAGCGAGCACCGTTTTCAGGTCCTCGGCCACCGCCGTCGCCAGCCAGCGCTCACGCATGTCGATTTGCACCTGCCCGGATGAACGAATCGCCACCCGCTCGCCCAGCGCCGTATGACGTTCGCTTTGTGTGCCGATCACCGTCGCCAGCGCAGCGCCAACACCGCTGGCCTTGACCTCGCGCAACACGTCCGCCACCAGACTTGCCGCCTGGGGATCTATCCGTTCGAAGAGGATGTGCACCGTGCCGTTGCAACCCAGGCCAAAGCTGAGCTCGGCGTCTTCGAGTTCGTCGTCGTCCTCGCCGGTGCTGTACGTGCGCAGGGACGGCTTGCCATTGGCGGTCAGCCACCAGGCCTTTTTGCTGACGTCGCTTTCGAGGCAGCCGCCGCTGACGGTGCCGGTCGCCTCGCCCATCGGCGCGATCACCATCCGCGCACCCGGGCGTCGGTAAGCCGAACCCTCGACCTTGACCACTGTGGCGATCACCACTTCCTGCTGCCCGGTCTGCGCTTCATCAAGCGCCCCCAGCAGACTGGATAGATCATTCATGCGCGTCCCCAAAAACCGGTTCATTCATCTGGCGTGATTCATTTGTCACCTGACACATACCCTGAAAAGCCACTGCCATCCGTGACGCAAGTGCTGTTGTGCAGACTGTGAGTCGCCGCGCAGGTTCAGCTTTTGCCCGCGAAACACGTGTTGTGCGCCGTGCACTTGCAGCGAATGGCCAGCAGGTTACCGCAGACGGCGCGCAGATTGGCCATCGGTCACCGACTGCGCGAATCAGCCCGTGCCGGGACTACACTCGGTGCGTGCCGTTAAATCCATGCAAAACGCTGATGATCCAAGGGATCAACGTACTCGTGGGAAGTGGCCGTCCTTCATTTGGATATTTCGGTTGAACATTCCGCACAACGCACGCCTCAAACCCTGAATCGCCGTACCGCCTGGCTGCGTGGAATCACTCCACCGGGTCCACCGGGCATCGGCTACGCCGGAGAGCACCTGATGACGCGCCAATTACGCCAGCTTCGCGAAACATCCTCCACCCACACCCTGTGCCAGCGCTTTCAGAGCGTGCGCGACCGTACCGAATTTCTGGTCGAGCCCTTGAGCGCCGAGGACATGGTGGTGCAGTCGATGCCCGATGCCAGCCCGGCCAAATGGCACATGGCGCACACCACATGGTTCTTCGAAACCTTTCTGCTGGCGCCGAACCTGCCGGCCTACGAAGCGTTCGATCCGACGTTCGGCTACCTGTTCAACTCTTATTACGAAGCTGTCGGCCCGCGTCATCCGCGTCCGCAGCGCGGCCTGATGACCCGGCCGAGCGTCGATCAGGTCCTGGCCTATCGCAGGCACGTCGACGAAAACATGACGACGCTGCTGATGACGCCGCTCAGCGACGAGATGACCAGCCTGATCGAACTCGGCCTGGCCCACGAAGAGCAGCATCAGGAACTGCTGCTGATGGACATCCTTCATTTGTTCAGCCTGTCGTCGCTGAAACCGGCCTACAGCCCGCGCTGGCCGAAAGACCTGTCGGGCCGTCGCGGTCATTTCAAGCCGCTGAGCGCCGGCCTGACCGAAATCGGCCACGACGGTGACGGCTTTTCGTTCGACAACGAAGGCCCGCGCCACACCACCTATCTGCAGTCCTTCGAAATCAGCGACCGGCTGGTGACCAACGGCGAGTGGTTGAGCTTCATTGCCGACGGCGGCTATCACACCGCAGCCTTGTGGCTGTCCGAAGGCTGGACCCTGGTGCAGGAAAACGGCTGGAATTCGCCGATGTACTGGCAGCACGACGAGAACGGCTGGAAGCGCATGAGCCTGCGCGGCCTTGAGTCGATCGACCCTTCGGCGCCGGTCACCCACATCAGTTATTACGAAGCCGCCGCCTTTGCGCTATGGGCCGATGCGCGCCTGCCCACCGAAGCCGAATGGGAAGCCGCCGCCCGCGCCGGTTTGCTGGAGCAAGTGGACGACGTCGCCTGGCAGTGGACGCAAAGTGCCTACAGCGCCTACCCCGGCTTCAAGCCCTCAGTGGGCGCAGTCGGTGAGTACAACGGCAAGTTCATGGTCAATCAGATGGTCCTGCGCGGCGGTGCCAGCGTCACGTCGCCCGATCATTGCCGCCTGACCTACCGCAACTTCTTCCACGCCGACAAACGCTGGATGGTTTCGGGCCTGCGCCTGGCCCGTGATAGCCGTCAACCCGGCGTGGTTGACCCGAACGACAGCGAATTCGCCCGCGACGTGGTGGCCGGTCTCGGCGCCCCGGAGAAAACACTGTCGCCCAAGTATTTCTATGACGCTGCGGGTTCCGACCTGTTCGAAGCCATCTGCGAAACGCCTGAGTACTACCCGACGCGCGCCGAAACCGGGTTGCTGAAACGCATCGCCGGCGAGATCGCTGCGACCATTCCGGCGGGCGCAGCACTGGTGGAATTTGGCAGTGGCGCCAGCGAGAAGACCCGTCTGGTGCTGGATGCCGCGCCGCACATCGCGGTGTACGTGCCGATCGACATCAGTGCGACAGCACTGAACAAGGCCGCGCGGTCATTGCGCCAGCGTTACCCGGCGCTGATCGTCGCGCCACAAGTCGACGACTTCACCCGGGTGCTCACCCTGCCTGAAGAAGCCGACGGCCACACCCGCGTGGGTTTCTTCCCGGGCTCGACCATCGGCAACTTCAGCCATGAGCAGGCCGTGGATTTCCTCCACAGCGCCCACGATGTGCTGGGGGAAAACGCCCACTTCATCGTCGGTGTCGATCTGGTGAAGGATGAGCAGACGCTGGTGGCCGCGTACGACGACGCCGACGGCGTGACCGCGCAGTTCAACAAGAACCTGCTGACCCGCATCAATCGCGAGCTGCACGCCGACTTCGACGTGTCTGCCTTCGATCATCTGGCCGTGTGGAACGCCGAACAGGCCTGCATGGAAATGCACCTGGTCAGCCGCAAACAGCAAAGCGTCACGGTCGCCGGACACACCTTCCGCTTCGCCGCCGGGGAACGCCTGCACACCGAGAACTCCCACAAGTTCACGGTTGAATCGTTCACCGAACTGGCCGCGCGTGCGGGCTGGACCGTCAGCGAATGCTGGATCAGCGACGCGCCACAAACGGCGTTGTTCAGCTTGCAGGCGTGACAGGGGGCAACGGAAATCCTCCAACTTCCAGGATTTCCCAATGTGGCTCGGCTACCACAGATGGCGCAGCAGACGCGGACCCTGTGGGAGTGAGCTTGCTCACGAAGGCGGCATCTCAGGCGCTAAAGATATATCGGGTGTAAGGGCCTCTTCGCGAGCAAGCTCGCTCCCACAAGTCGGTGGTCAGCCAGCGATGGCGTTGTTCAGCTTGCAGGCGTGACGGCGCTGATGTGCTCATCCCTGCCGGAAACTTCATTGTCATTTGCAAAATGGCGCTGGTAGCATCCGTTAGCACCCTCACGGACCCCGGCGGTACAGCCGGGGATTGAGTACAACAATAATCAACAGGGAGTCAGCGATGACGGCTCAGGTCATACCTGCCGAATACGCGGCGCAGCAATCCGCCTGCGCGAGCGTTCTGTCCGACGTACGCAATCACATTGGTCACCTCACCCTCAACCGCCCCCAGGGCCTCAATGCCATCGACCTGCACATGGTCCGGCAGCTGCAGTACCAGCTCGACGCCTGGGCAAAGGATGACAACGTTTACGCCGTGGTCCTGCGCGGTGCCGGCGAAAAGGCCTTCTGCGCCGGCGGCGACATCCGCTCGCTGTACGACAGCTTTCAGGCCGGTCGGACCGAGCACCTGGATTTCTTCGTCGAAGAATACGCGCTGGACCTCACCCTTCATCATTACCGCAAACCCGTCGTCGCCTTGATGGACGGCTTCGTGCTCGGCGGTGGAATGGGCCTGGCCCAGGGCGCGGACCTGCGCGTGGTCACTGAGCGCAGCCGTCTGGCGATGCCGGAAGTGGCGATCGGTTATTTCCCTGACGTGGGCGGCAGCTACTTTCTGCCCCGTGTGCCCGGCGAGTTGGGGATTTATCTGGGCGTTACGGGCGTGCAGATCCAGGCCGCCGATGCGCTGTATTGCGGGATGGCGGACTGGTACCTCAACAGCGAACGCCTCAATGACCTCGATCTGCAGCTCAATAACCTGAAGTGGAGCCTGACCCCGCTCAAGGATTTGCAGGGCGCGCTGGCGAAACTCGGCGTGCAGCACTTGCCTGCGCCGCCGCTGGCAAAACTGCGCCCGGCCATCGATCATTTCTTCGGCCTGCCGGACGTCCCGAGCATCATCGAACAATTGCTGGAAGTCAGCGTCTACGACACCCATGCCTGGGCCCTCGACACGGCGCATCTGATGCAAACCCGTTCACCGCTGGCGATGGCGGTCACTCTGGAGCTGCTGCGCCGCGGCCGGCATCTGCCGCTGGAGCGTTGTTTCGCCCTGGAGCTGCATCTGGACCGCCAGTGGTTTGAACGGGGTGACTTGATCGAAGGCGTTCGTGCCTTGATCGTCGACAAAGACAAGAAACCGCACTGGAGCCCTTCCAGCGTGCAGGCATTGGATGCCGAGCACGTGGCAAGCTTCTTCAGCGGTCATGAGGGGTGACCTATGCAAGATCTTGAACTGACCGAAGAGCAAGTGATGATCCGCGACATGGCGCGGGACTTCGCGCGCAATGAAATCGCGCCCCATGCCCAGGCTTGGGAAAAAGCCGGCTGGATCGACGACGCGCTGGTGGCGAAGATGGGCGAACTGGGCCTGCTCGGCATGATCGTCCCGGACGAATGGGGCGGCAGCTACATCGACTACGTCGCCTACGCGCTGGCGGTCGAAGAGATCTCCGCCGCCGACGGCGCCACCGGTACGCTGATGAGCGTGCACAGTTCAGTGGGCTGCGGGCCGGTGCTCAACTACGGCAGCGACGGGCAGAAACAACAGTGGCTGGAAAAGCTCGCCAGCGGAAAGGCCATCGGCTGCTTCTGCCTGACCGAACCCCAGGCCGGCTCCGAAGCCCACAACCTGCGCACCCGTGCCGAATTGAAAGACGGCGAATGGGTGCTCAACGGCGCCAAGCAGTTCGTCAGCAACGGCAAGCGCGCGCAGCTGGCAATTGTCTTCGCCGTCACCGACCCGGACCTGGGCAAGCGCGGCCTGTCAGCGTTTCTGGTGCCCACCGACAACCCCGGTTATCGCGTCGACCGGATGGAACACAAGATGGGCATCCGCGCCTCCGACACCTGCGCCGTGACCCTGAGCGATTGCCGGATTCCGGCGGAAAACCTGTTGGGTGAACGGGGCAAAGGACTGTCCATCGCCCTTTCAAACCTGGAAGGCGGACGCATCGGCATCGCTGCCCAGGCTCTGGGCATCGCTCGCGCGGCGTTTGAAGCGGCGCTGGGTTACGCCCGTGACCGCGTGCAGTTCGACAAACCGATCATCGAGCACCAGAGCATCGCCAATCTGCTGGCCGACATGCACACCCGCATCAATGCTTCTCGCCTCTTGGTCCTGCACGCCGCGCGGTTGAGAACGGCCGGCAAACCCTGTCTGTCCGAAGCGTCCCAGGCCAAGCTGTTCGCCTCGGAAATGGCCGAGTGGGTCTGCTCCAAAGCGATACAAATCCACGGCGGCTATGGCTATCTGGAGGATTATCCGGTGGAGAAATACTACCGGGACGCGCGGATCACCCAGATATACGAAGGCTCCAGCGAAATCCAGCGTTTGCTGATCGCCCGCGAGCTGCGGCACTACGCGCTGTAAGGGTCACGCCCCTCCCCCCCAGAAACGCCGAGCCCCTCAGGGCTCGGCGTCTGTCACTCAACGACCGCCCGGCGCGGGGCTTGGCGCGACAAAGCTGCGTCTTCCCAACTGGAGGACAAGCAGGGTCACCGAATCGGCGTTGGCCAGGAGAACTCGACTGCGTTTGCGTGCATCGCCGAGAAACGCCTCACGGGCTTCATCCATGGTTTTGCTGCGGGTGAGCTTCAGGATTGCATCATGCTCGAAGCCCTCTTCCTCATCGAAATCACGCCATTCGCCCTCCTTCAAATGCAAAAACAGCTCATCTCTTGCGCTCAGATGCGACAGGCCATGGGTTTGCATGAGCTGGATATCCGCTTTCAGCTTGATGTTGTTGGCGTTGTTTTCCTGCAACAGGTCCGGATACGGTGCCGTGCTTTCCAGATAGGCAATGTCGTGGGTATCGAGCGCCAGGTGCGAGAGTTCGTGGATCAGCGTTGCGGCGCGGTAATGGGCCGGGCAATCAAAGCCTTGGGTGGCCGCCTCGGGCGTGAGCGGAAACTGCGGCGCATCGAAATACCGGTCAGTCAGGAACACGCGCTTTTTCGGGTCTCTTTTGATCACAAAGCCCATGGTGGCTGCGTGGCCCGCGCGGTTGGTGCCCACCACAAACCGGGGCGATGAGTAAGGCGACAACGACGCATCCATGACCTCATCGAACAGCGTCTTGATCGCGCGTTCGGTATCGACCAGCAACTCGTGATCGGGCGTACTGACACCGAAAAAATCACCGATGATCTGCGAGACGCGCGGGTGCAGTGGAGTCCCAGGCTCATGCACGTTCAGGTTATCCAGAGCGTTTTCAAGGTAGCGTTTGGCCTGCAGATGAGCCTCGCCGATATGCTGCGCGCGTTCCCGAAAAAACTTGCGTATCTCGGGCATGCCACTGGCTTCGATGAGCAACACGTCATCGGCGCTGACGTCCGCCGCGTGTGTGCGCAGCTTGGTCATTGCGCCGCCCCCGCCCTTTAGACCGGACTCGATGTCCAACTGCCAGCGCTGATTGTCATCCAGCCTGAGGCGCGGGCCGAGTGTGCGGTCAGCGCCAATGATCATCCATCTGCCATCCTTGGCCTGGCGGCGCACCTCATAGACCCGTCCGGCGACCGCCGCATAGGCCTTTCCGTTGGCGGGGTCCATAAACAGACTCAGCAATTCATCGCGACGCAGGTCTTTCAGCGAGATGTTCCGGGCTTCCAGCGCCTGCAAACGCTTCAGTTGCTCGGCGGTGAGTGTGACGCCGCCCCAGGAAAACTCTGGCGGCGTCAACTCCTCGTCCGTGACCAGATCGCCCCCGATCAGCTCGTCCTTCTCGGCCTGTTCCCTGGCCGTCACCATCACGCCCAACGCGGCAGAAAATTCGGAAATAGCCTCGCCCCAGTGACGCCCGGCCGCCGACGCAGCCGATGCACGAAACAGCGTATGGCTCTGCCAAAACGCGACCATGGCGGCAAACTTGCCGGGCACAATGCTCAGCGCCTGCTCCAACCCCAGCGAAGCCAGAAACTTGCGCGACGCCTGATCGGCCTCCTCGGTGGTGACCGTATCGGACGCGCCAATGTCCACCAGCAGGCTCACGGTGTCGGTGAACATGAACTGCAGCGAGTTGCCTTTTTCTTCAGCCAGCGAAACCGTGACCGGCCCCGGTGTGTGAGTGGGCACATCGCCCGGCCCCTGGTCAAAGAACGGCAGATGAGGCTCGATGAACCCGCCGTGCTCATATCGCTTGCGCACCTCCGGGTCCAGTCGCTCGAGCACCAGGTGTTGCAGCGTTGCGTCACTGCGCAGATCGGCCAGCAGTGCAGACAGGCTGGCGTACTCGCGGAAGACTAAATCCGGGTGGAACACCGCGTGCAAAATCACCGGGCCGCTGTCAGGGTGCTCGGCACAGATCAGGTAAACGCCCTTGACAGGATCGGGCGTCATTCCCTCATCGGCGACCAGCCGCAGGGTACTGATGATCGTGCGCTCACCGTCCAACGGTTCGCGGGCAATACCGTCGGGCATTTCAACCACCCGCGAGATGAATTCGCAGGCTCGGGGACTCAGCTTTCCTTGCAGCTTCTGCTGCATCGCCACCGCCTGCATCATCGGTGGCAGTTGATTGACAAAAAGGGTGTTTCGCTTTCCCCAGTTGATGTCTGCTGGAGTCAACGTCTGCCGCAACAGCGTTCGGAACCCTGCGCCGACGTCCAGCCCACGGGCAGTCCTGCGCACATAGTCCGGGGTCATCAGGCGGCCGATATCGGGGTATTCGGCGGAGTGGATACTCAACGCCGCTTCTGGAAAATCAACGAAGCGATTGATGGCGTAATCAGTGAGAGACTCACTGTGCTCAAGGGTGGCGGCGGGAATCGCTGACGGGATCTGCCCAACGCCGGGGGGCGCGGCGACGTAGCGACGCTGGGTAACGGTGATCTGGTCAGGGTCCAGATCGCGCTCGGGGAAATCCTTGCCCAGCTGATCCAACAGCCTGCTGCGCGCGTATTCAGTCAGGGTCGGGAGGTCAAAGAGAAAATCCTCGTCACCTTCGCTGGCGAGAAAAAAACGACGCCATATCTCGTTATACGCACGAATGTCGCTGGCCGATGCAGACTTGAACCAGTCCGGCAACAGCTCTTCAAACAATGTGTTGTCGATTCGGACCGCCAGAGCGTCGAGCATGTCGACCAATTGCGCATCCAGTTCGGTGGCGCGGGCAACGCGAGTGAACAGCCCGGCTTCAAAACGACAACGCCGGGCACGGGCGCACAGTTGCTGGAGGTTCTGTAACTGGCGGTTAAACACAGTCTGTTGCAACGCCTCGATCGCATGGCCATTGCAGCGACTGAAATCAAAGCGGACCTGCTCCGCCGGTTGCGCCCGCAGGTGGTTGCGCAACAGCGTACGGTCGCGCTCCCCCACCAGAGCCAACCAGCGCTCGCTGTGCACGCTGCGCAATCGACTGCCCAGTTTGTCGGTCAATGCCTGCACGGATTCGAAATGCTCCCAGCCCTGCACGCTGCTCCAGAACATCAAACCTGCACCGGTCCGCCGCGGTTGCCAGAGCACCATTGAATCGCTGAGGGTGGCCTCGGCGCCGGATCCATATACCACCGACAGCGAAAACACCTCGGTCATCGACAGGCCCGATTCTGATCTCTGCGCACGGACAGGCGCGTTGAGCACTTGCATGACCATGTGCGCCGCCTCGCTCGGGACCACCTCCATTCGCTGCCTCAGCGCCAGGTCCAGCCGCAACGCGTCTTCCCTGAGCACCAACGCCATGGCAACCGGTTGCAGCTGCCTGTCGCCCAGACGCGCAAGGGCCGTGCGCGATCGTCCAAATCGGTCGAGGTAGCGCTCGACGAAGTCCGAAGCAACGCGCTCGAGCATGACGTTAATCAGTTCGACATCAAGGTGCGCCCCTGCAGCTTGAGAAGTGAGCAGCACCTGCGCCGTGCGCGAGAGGGGATCAGGACGGTGCCCACTGACGCGCTCAAGCAACAGCGCCACCAGATCCATTGACGTGGCGCGCAAGGACTCACTGATGGCGACAGAACTCGGCTCGACATCGGAGGCGGCAACCGGCAGCGATTCCAGCCAGCGCACCCGTATCTCACTCGCGCGCAGGCCGCGTGCCGAAGCCGCGCATAGATAGCGTTGCAGTGCCTGCTCGGCGTAGCTGACCAGAAAGTTGTCCAACTGGCGCAGGTGGGCCGCACTGGCATCGGATACCTGGGTTCTCTCCAGCCACGACGGGGGCGACGGCTGTAGCGCAGTGGGCTGGGAAGGTCCGGAGGCGGAAGGTTCAAGGACGGCGCTCTCAGGCTCTGGCGCCGGGACGACCTGAATCAGGTCATCGTTGGCGCTGCTGCACCAGACGGCAGCAAAGTCCATCGGTTGGTCGTGCCGCCAGCGCCCCGCCGTGAAATGCCTCTGACGCGGGTCGATCAGGTAACGCACGTCCAGCGCATCGTCATACATCGCTGAGACCTTCACGGGCTCAGCCGACAAACCCTTCACGTACTGCAGGTTACGCAGCTGGAGCGCAAGGACGGAGTCCACCCGTTCGCGGAACAAGGGCCCGTCGATACTATCCAGCGTAAGGGTCAAATCACCTTCACGCAGTAACAGCGGCTGGTCCACAAGGGCCAGTACCGGGCGCAACATTTCGCGCCCTTCCGGGGTTGAGCAAAACGCACTCAGTGCCGTCAGGTTGGCAAATCGGCGCAGGCCGTGCTCCGGGGTAAACCACAGCAGCGGCAGCTCGGCCGGGGAGAAATCGAACACCAGTGTACCGGCCAGTTGTGTGGCTGTTCCGTCGGCCAGGTGCAGCACAAGACGTCTGCAGCGCAATTGAGCTTCCGACGAAATGTATTGCGGTCCGGACATGAGCAACGGCCTCAACATTTCGTGCTCCTGCCGACTGAGATTACCCTCGTGGCCGTAACGGTAGAGTTCATGGCACAGGCTGGTCGCGTAGACCTGAACCGCCATGTCGCGGCAGGAACCGGTCCCGCGTTGCTGGCTCCAGTAATCACGCAGCAGCCAGGCGAATTGGTCCGGCAGCGCAGACATCGTGTCGGTTATGGCCTGAGCGAACAATTGTGCATCGCGTTCGCTCACCACTCGGCCCTGTGCATCCATGAATTGCGGCGTCACGCCCGGCGCCTGCTCGGCATGGCAAAACGCTTCAAACGCCGTTTGAGAGAGCGTCTGGGTCATCAGCACAAGCTCGTCGCCGGCACCGAAAGCCGGTTGCACCATCCGCATGAGGTGCCTCGCCGGATCAATCTGCTGATCCGGCAAGAGCCGACGCAGTTGCAGGGCCAACGCGGAGGTGACAGCGCCGACCAGGTCTGGCGTCAGCTTCAGTCGCTCGGTGAACTGCCTGACCGAATTTGCCTGATATTCGACGATGGCCTGCATCTGGGCCTGAAAAACGTTGTCGTCGATTTTCTCGTACTCGAACGCTGCCGAAGGGTCGTTGTTTGCAAACCGGCCGAGCAACGCCTCCAGCAACTGCTGGCGACCGTCGAAGGCTTCGACGCCGGACGCCAGCGTGAACAGGAATATCCGTGGGTCGCTGGTCTGGCCGTGGCTGAACATCAGCGCAGCACTGAGTTCCAGCGAAGTAGGCAGGCCGTCATTGAGCAGCAACCGATCGACCCTGACCGGATCGGGATCATCGGCGCCCATCGCGCCTGCCGCGCGTTTAAGCCAGGTCTGTTCAGATGAGCGGAGCACGCCGGCAGCAACGGCGCGGTCGACTTCGTCGAGAAAGCGCTGTCGCAGTGACGCGCTGTTGAAGTACGTGGTGGTAACGGTAGGCATTGCAGCTCCTTGAGCACAAACGCCCGCGGCTGGCATCGGCCAGGCAGGGGCAGGAAAGGCTGGGAGCGTAGGGAAGAAATCCACCGCAACTGCGGTACATAACGCTGTACACGGGGAGGGAAATTCAGGATTGAATGGCGAAGACGCGGCGACGTCCGGCCATGAATGCGAAAGGCCTGCACGTTGAGTGGCGTGCAGGCCTTTTCATCGGAAGACAGTCCAGCCGATCAGGCTTTCGACGTGCGCTCAACGTGACCGGCGAATGCGTCGATGATGTTCTGCAGGAACGGACGGGTTTTCTCGTTCAGCTTGCCCTGTTCGTCAAAGAAGGTGCCCGCGTTGCCCAGGTACGCTTCCGGCTGCTGCATGCACAGCACGTCGAGGAACACGAAGCACTGGCGCAGGTGCTGGTTGGCGCCAAAACCGCCGATGGCGCCCGGCGAAACGCTGACCACCGCCGCCGGCTTCGCACTGCCCCACGCGCTTTTGCCGTAGGGGCGCGAGCCGACGTCGATGGCGTTCTTCAGCGCGCCCGGCACCGAGCGGTTGTATTCCGGGGTCACGAACAGAAAGCCGTCCGCACCCTGCAAGGCTTCACGAAAGGCGGTGTACGCGGCGGGCGGCGAATCATGGTCGATGTCTTCGTTATAGAGCGGCAGGTCGCCAATTTCGACGATGCTCAGTTTCAGGCTTGGCGGCGCCAGTTCGGCCAGTGCACGGGCCACTTTGCGGTTGATGGAATCTTTCCTCAAGCTGCCGACGATGACTGCAATCGAATGAACCTGGCTCATGAGACGGACCTTCTGCTGTTGGAGGAAACAACAGTTATAGATGAAACATGCGCGACATTCTGTGTTGTTTTTCCGTTGCTAATCATCGAAGCGTTCGATGCTGTAGCGTGGGTTATCGGCGCATGTGCGTCGCGCGGGCCGCGCGACCGTCGCTCGCGACTATTTTTCCGAGGGCCGAAAACTCCCCCTGATAACCGCGGTCTGACTGCCTTAGGCGAATAAGGTCCTGATAGAAATTTGGGAATTACCTTACAAGCGGACACGGTTTATTCACTCGCGGTGTTAGGATGCGAGCGAAAACGAGCAGTTATTTCCAGAGGTTACAAAGCAAATGGCTTCAGTTCTAGTTGGGCAATTTCATGCGCGGGACGCGGAGGGACGCGTTTACTCGGTGCATGAATTCCGTGAATCACAGCCCGATGAGGCTGATGGCAAGGAGCCCGTTTCAACTTATCGCCTGGCCATTGGCGACCGCGTCAAGCACTTGAGCGGAGAGGAATTCGAGTTGATTCAAAGCAAGGTCGTACTGACAAGAGAGCGCTGAGGCGCTGCTGCAAGCCCGGCTCTTTACACACAGGCCGCTCACGTCGCGCGGCCACGAGTCAGGCCATACGGGCTTGCAGCTTCAATCGACGACAGGCCCGTCGAACAGCAGATACCAGAAAATCGCCGCCTCTTGCGTACCCGGATCTATCGCGCGATAACGCAGATGATCCACCCCGCCGACCACAAATCCGTAGCGCTCATATAACCGACACGCCGCCAGATTATTGTTCTGGGTTTCCAGGGTGATGCCCGGCAGACCACGCTTGCGGCTCCAGAACTGCGCCACGTCCAGCAGCTTTTGCGCCACGCCATTGCGCCGCGCCCCGGTGTCGACCGCCAGCTCGTCGATGTGGGCGAAACCGTTCCAGTGCTGGCTGACCACCACATGCCCGACCGGCTGCTCATCGAGCCAGGCCACCAGCACAGTGCTGTCGGCGGCGTCTCGATAATGGCAGAACTCTTCGGAATCGATGCCGTAGTTTTTCAGGTAGGGCTCGACAGGTTCGACGGGCCACTGCGCCACGGGCTCGCCGATCTGCACCCGGGCATAACCGGTAACGGTGAACGTGAATTCGCTGTTGAGGATGTAATCCTCGAAGCACTCGTCAGCGACACGAATGCTGAAAGTCGGGCTGGACGTGTTCACCATGGGCCTCTCTCATCGAACAACCGCAGATGTATCTGCCGACTGATGACTCGTGGGAGCGAGCTTGCTCGCGAAGAGGCCCTTACATCCGGAACATCCGTAGCGCCTGAAATACCGTCTTCGTGAGCAAGCTCACTCCCACACTTACTGCGTTTGCTCCGCGAGTGAGCCGCTGCCGCCTTCAGGCTTCAGCCTGGGCCTGGGTCTGCGCTTCGAGCAACTGGGTCCACAGGGCCGGAGCACCCGCGGATTTGGCGATCACGGCCAGACGCGCTTCGTGCTCCGCCAGCTCGGCCTCGCTGGCGACGATGATGCGGCCCGGCGTGCGGTTGGCGATCCGGCGGATCTCGGAAGGACGATCAGCGCCGCCCTCTCCATCGTTGTTGCCGGCCAGCGACAGGGTCGTCTGGCCACCGGTCATCGCCAGATAGACTTCCGCGAGAATCTCGGAGTCGAGCAAGGCGCCGTGCAGTTCGCGGCCGGAGTTGTCGACGTCGTAGCGTTTGCACAGGGCGTCGAGGCTATTGCGCTGGCCCGGATGCCGCTCGCGGGCCATGGCCAACGTGTCGAGGATGGTGCAGTAGCTGCTGAGGTTGGCGCGATCGTGCTGGCCGATCAGGGCGAATTCGTTGTTCAGAAAGCCGACGTCGAACGCCGCGTTGTGGATGATCAGCTGAGCGCCTTTGATGAACTCGAAGAATTCGTCGGCGACTTCGGCGAAACGCGGTTTGCCGATCAGGAACTGGTCGGTGATGCCGTGAACGCCAATGGCGCCCTCGTCACTCTCCCGGTCCGGTTGCAGGTAAACGTGGAAATGCCGCCCGGTCAGACGCCGGCCAACCAGCTCGACGCAGCCGATTTCGATGACCCGATGGCCATCGGTGACGGGCATACCGGTGGTCTCGGTATCGAGGACAACCCTTCGTTCAGTGATGATGTTTTGTACAGTCATTGCCTACCGCCTCAGCTTCAGGCGCGGATATTAGCATGAGGGTTTTGGGATGTGGGCAGCCTTGCCAGACCGCACCTGCCAGTGTGGGAGTGAGCTTGCTCGCGAAGAGGTCAGTGCCTCCACTCAATCTCTAGCAGCCGGAATGCCGCATTCGTGAGCAAGCTCACTCCCACAGGGTCCGTGTTTGCTCCACGACCGCGCAGGATGTGGACGACGGAGATCCCGCGCAGGACTGAGCCATCAGCCGTGCTTGATACCGCGCACTTCATCCACCCCACGGTTCGCCAACTGGTCGGCGCGTTCGTTGCCGGGATGGCCGATATGCCCGCGCACCCACTTCCAGCTCACGTTGTGCCGGCTGACCTGCTCGTCCAGCTGCTTCCACAGATCGGCGTTTTTAACCGGTTCCTTCGCCGCTGTCTTCCAGGCGCGCTTCTTCCAGTTGGTCATCCACTCGGTGATGCCTTTCATCACGTACTGCGAGTCGGTCACCAGGATCACTTCACATGGCCGCTTCAGCTCTTCCAGGCCGCGAATGGCGCCGAGCAGCTCCATGCGGTTGTTGGTGGTGTTGGCTTCACCGCCCCAGAGTTCTTTTTCAACGCCTTTGCACACCAGCAACGCACCCCAGCCGCCGGGGCCGGGGTTGCCCTTGCAGGCGCCATCGGTGAAGAGTTCTACGGTATCGCTCATTACGATGTTTCCAGAAAATTGAGAAAGCGTGGCGCCAGCCGGACAATCAAGGCTCGGGCGTGCGCCGATTGACCTTGGCCATGGGCAACGGCAGCAGTTTGCCCATCGGCTCGCGACGCGGCATGCGCACAGGCCGCAATCCGACACTCATCTTGCGCGCGATCAATAGATAGAAGCCGCCGCCGGGACTTTGCCAGCCATCGCCGAGACGTTCGAGTCCGGCCAGACGGGCCTGCCACTTGGGCGAAGCGAGCGGCGGACGATAGCACCCGAAGCGGCGTTTCTCCAGCGCGAAGCCCAGCAGGTTGAGCCAGTCGCCGACCCGTGAAGGCGAGATGCAGCGGGCCCTGCGCAAGGCATCGTTGGCAAAGAAATGACGAATGCCCCAGGTGCTCCAGGGATTGATCCCGACGATCACCAGGTGCCCGCCGGGACGCACGCTGCTGGCGGCTTCGCGCAACAGGCCGTGGGGCGACAGGCAGAAATCCAGGCCATGCTGCATGACCACCACATCGGCGGCGTGCTCGCTCAACGGCCAGGCCTGCTCTTCGCAGACAATTTCAACGCCCGGCAACGGCGCGCCCAGCCGCACGTTGCGCTGCACTTGCTTCGCCGCTGGCGGCGTTTGTGCCGACGGGCCGTAATGCACCAGATAGCCGCCAAAAAAACGTTCGAGCTCTTGCTCCAGCACGCGGCTTTCTTCTTCCAGCAACAACTGCCCCAGGGGCCCGGACAGCCAGTCGCGGGCGGCGCTGATCAGCTCAAGCCACTCGGGGTCGGCCTGGGCGAACGCTTCATCGGTCATTTCCGGTCTCCATGAGAGGGTCATTGCGATAGAGACTCGCCTCGAGTCAGTTCAGACCCTAAGATGCTTCTCTATGTTTCCAGCCAAGCGAACCGCGCCATGATACAGGTCGATGCCCTGCCCGCTTTCAGCGATAACTACATCTGGTTGTTACAAGACAATGCCGTCAAGCGCTGCGCCGTGGTTGACCCGGGCGATGCTGCCCCCGTCATTGCCTGGCTGGAACGCAACCCGGACTGGCGCCTGACCGACATTCTCATCACCCATCACCACGCGGACCACACCGGCGGCGTCGCGCAACTTAAAACGCTCACCGGCGCCAAGGTCTACGGCCCGGTCAATGAGAACATTCCGGCGCGGGACGTGGCCCTGTCCGACAACGATGAGCTCACCGTACTCGGCCTGACATTTGCCGTCCATGCAGTCCCCGGCCACACCCTGGGCCACATCGCCTTTTACCACGCCGACGCGCAACAGCCGCTGCTGTTCTGCGGCGACACGCTGTTCGCGGCGGGTTGCGGGCGGTTGTTCGAAGGCACCCCGCAGCAGATGCATCACTCCCTGAGCCGGCTCGCCGAGCTGCCCGACAGCACCCTTGTCTACTGCGCCCACGAATACACACTGAGCAATCTGCGCTTTGCCGTCGCGGTCGAGCCGGAGAATGCCGACGTAGTGGAACGCTTCGAGCAAGTGACGCAATGGCGTGCGCAAAATCGCATCAGCGTGCCGTCGACGCTGGCGCTCGAGCGCAAGACCAATCCGTTTCTGCGAGCCTCCGTCATCTCCGTGAAACAAAAAGCAGACGAACGGAGCGGAACCCACAACGCAACGCCCACAGAGGTCTTTGCGGTGCTGCGGGCATGGAAAGATAAGTTCTAAACAGGCGGCGAATCAGCACGGAAATTCTGAAAGGTTGACCGTTCAGCAGCCACTTTCTAGAATCGCCCGACATTTTCGCCTGGAACTATCCCCCAGCCAATGTCGTCATCTATACGTAAAACCTTCAATTCCGACACATTGACTCGGTTGGCCCAGGCAATCGCGGTGGTCGCGAGCGCGACACTGGCAGGCTGCCAGAGCACCGGCGGCCTGGAATCCGGCAACGGCGCCAGCGCTGCACATCCCGTCGCCAGCACCAAACCAAAACCTGTTTATATCGCGCGCAAACCCGTGCCGCTGGCCCCGCCCCATGATGTCTGGGAGCGCATGCGTCAGGGTTTCCAGCTGCAAGACGGCAACGACCTCAACCCGCGCATCGATCAGCAACGCCTCTGGTACGCGAACAACCCGTCGTTTCTCGAAACGGCCGGGAACCGCGGCAGCTTGTACATGCACTACATCGTCGAGCGACTGGAAGAGCGCAACATGCCCCTCGAGCTGGCGCTGCTGCCGGTGATCGAGAGCGCGTACAACCCGATGGCCTTGTCGCGCAGCGATGCGGCGGGGATCTGGCAGTTCATTCCGTCCACCGGCCGCTACTTCAACCTGCGCCAGACCAATTTCTACGATGGCCGCCGCGACATCACGGCGTCCACCACGGCAGCGCTGGATTACCTGACCAAGCTGCACGACATGTTCAACGGCGACTGGCTGCTGGCACTGGCAGCCTATAACGCCGGCGAAGGCACAGTCAGCCGCGCCATCGAACGCAACGAAAAGCTCAACCTGCCCACCGATTACTGGAACCTGCCGCTGCCGCAGGAAACCCGCGACTACGTGCCGAAACTGCTGGCGCTGTCCCAAGTGGTCATGTCGCCGGACGCCTATGGCGTCAACCTCAACCCGATCGACAACAAGCCGTACTTCCAGGTGGTCGAGCTGAATCAGCGCATGGACCTGTCGAAAGTCGCCGCCATGGCGAACATCGACGAAGACGAACTGGTGCAGCTCAACCCTGCGTTCAAGAAGCGCCTGACCATCGATGGTCCCCAGCACTTGCTGGTGCCTACGTCGAAATCCCAGTTGCTGACGGCGAACCTGTCGAACATGAAGCCCGAAGAGCTGGTCGACTGGCAGCAATACCGCGTACGCCCGGGCGATAGCCTGGCCAGCATCGCCAGCCGCTACAAGGTCTCGACCAGCACCCTCAAGGACATCAACAAGCTGTCCGGCAACCAGGTGAAACGCGGCCAGGCGCTGACGATTCCGGTGCAACCGGGCATGCAATATGCGATGCCGGTGTTCGAAGAAGTTGCCGAGGTGGACGAGAAGCCCGCGCGCACCCGCAGCTACAGGGTGAAGAAGGGCGACAACCTGGTGCAGATCGCGCGCATCAATAAGGTCGACGTCAAGGATTTGCAGCACTGGAATAAGCTGTCCGGCCAGAACCTTAAGGTCGGCCAGACGCTTGTCATGCAGGACAACAGCAAACCGGCGAAAGCGAGCTCCCGTGCCGTAGCCAAAGCCGACAGCAGCGCCAGGGGCGAGGACGCCGGCAAGAAGTCAATGCAGTACAAGATTCAGAAAGGCGATTCGATGTACCTCGTCGCCAAGCGCTTCAACGTCGAAATGCAGCACCTCAAGCGCTGGAATCCGCGCAGCGGCCAGGCGCTCAAGCCAGGGCAGACGTTGACGGTTTATTTGCCCCATTGATCTAGCGCCCGCCGCGCTCTGGTGGGAGCCAGCGCGCTCCCCCAGGCTCTCGCCCAGCTCGGCACCCTCCAGCCGCCCGCCCCACCCTTTTTCCAGCCGATACAAGCTGTTACTGTGACCGACCGCTGCCTGGATCGACCGCCGACTTGATACGTCACCTGCTGCTGACTTTCAGCCTGGTCTTGAGCACGACAGCCGCCGCGACCATCAGCGAAAGCCATGGTTACGCACAATTCGGCGTCCTCAAGTACCCTGCCAGCTTCACGCACTTCGACTGGGTCAATCCTGAGGCGCCGAAGGCTGGCACCCTGCGAATCATGGCCAACGGCACGTTCGACACCCTCAATCCCTACACCTTCAAGGGCAGCAGCCCGATTTCGACGCCCAACTTCGGCCAGTATGGCGTCAGCGAGCTGAACGAACCGCTGATGGTCGGCACCGGCCAGTACGACCCCTCTGGCGATGAACCCACCTCCAGTTATGGCCTGATCGCCAAAACCGTCGAATACAGCGACGACCGCAGCTGGGTCGTGTTCAACCTGCGCCCCGAAGCACGCTTCCACGACGGCAAGCCGATTACCGCTTACGACGTGGCGTTTTCCTACAGAACGCTGCTGAAGGACGGTCACCCGCAGTACCGCACCGCGTTGCAGGAAGTGCAGCGGGTGGACATCCTCAACCGCCACCGCATTCGTTTCGTGTTCAAGCGCTCCGGCAATCCATTACTGATTCTGCGTCTCGGCGAGCTGCCGGTTCTGCCGCAGCATTACTGGAAGAACCGCGACTTCAAGGCCACCTCCTTCGAGCCTCCGTTGGGCAGCGGCCCCTATCGCATCACCCAGGTGCGGCCGGGGCGCAGTCTGGTGTTCGAGCGCGTGAAGGACTATTGGGGCAAGGACCTGCCGGTCAATCGCGGCAAGTACAACTTCAACCGAGTGGAAGTGGAGTTCTACCGCGACGCCGACGTGGCGTTCGAAGCGTTCAAGGCCGGTGAGTTCGACATCTACATCGAGCATCAGGCGAAAAACTGGCTCACCGGTTATGACTTCCCGGCGGTGACCGAGGGCAAGGTGATCAAGGCGCAAATCCCGCACCAGATCCCCACCCAGACTCAAGGGCTGTTCATGAACACCCGTCGCGGCGCGTTCGCCGACATCCGCGTGCGCGAAGCCCTGGGGCTGATGTTCAACTTCGAGTGGACCAACCGCACGCTGTTCAACGACGCCTACATGCGCTCGACGAGCTACTACCCCAACAGCGAATTCACTTCCAGCGGACTGCCCGCCGGCCGCGAATTCCTCATGCTCGCGCCCTACCGCGAGCAGTTGCCGACCAGGCTGTTCACCCAGCCCTTCGCGGTGTCGAAAACCGACGGCGGCGGCGTGCCCCGGGACTCAATTCGCAAGGCGCTGGGACTGCTGGCCGACGCGGGCTGGACATTCACCGAGCGCGGCTTGACCAACAGCGCAGGGCAGCCGTTGCGTTTCGAAATACTTCTGGTCAATCCCAACCTAGAACGAATCCTGCAGCCTTACATCGAAGACCTCACGCGGATCGGCGTCGACGCGCACCTGCGCACCGTCGACCGCGCCCAATACAAACAGCGGCTGGACCAGTTCGATTTCGACATGATTCTGATGACCCTGAACCAGACCCTCAGTCCGGGGCTGGAGCAATGGCAGTATTTCCATTCCAGCCAGGCCAACATCAAAGGCAGCAAAAATTACGCGGGGGTTGCCAACCCGGTGGTCGACAACCTGCTCAACCAGTTGCTGGCGGCAAAAACCCGGGATGACCAGGTGGCGGCCACCCGCGCCCTGGATCGCGTGTTGCTGTGGCAGCACTACATGATCCCCAACTGGTACCTCAATAATCATCGTCTGGCGTACCGCAACCGGTTCGCCATGGTCACCACCCCGCCCTACACCCTGGGCCTGCGTGCGTGGTGGCTCAAGCCTTCGGAGAAAACCCAATGACTGCCCTGCGCTCCCTGACCCGCGCCGGCGGCCTGTTTCTGAGTCCGTTCGTGCTGGCCCCGCTGCTGCTGGGCGTGACCGGTGCAGCCCACGCGGCCCCGCAACATGCCATCACCCTGTACAACGAAGCGCCGAAATACCCGGCGGACTTCAAGCATTTCGATTACGTGAACCCGGACGCGCCCAAAGGCGGCATTCTGCGCAGCGCCGGTTTTGGCGGCTTCGACAGCCTCAACCCGTTCATCAGCAAGGGCGTGCCTGCCGACGACATCGGCCTGATCTACGACACCCTCGCCCGCCAGGGCCTGGACGAGCCGTTCACCGAGTACGGCCTGATCGCCGGCAAGATCGAAAAAGCCCCGGACAACAGCTGGGTGCGTTTCTACCTGCGCCCCGAAGCGAAATTCAACGACGGCCATCCGGTGCGCGCCGAAGACGTGGTGTTCAGCTTCGAAACCCTGATCAAGGACGGCTCGCCGCTGTACCGCAGCTATTACGCGGACGTTGATCAGGCCGTCGCCGAAAACCCGACCACGGTGCTGTTCAAGTTCAAGCACACCAACAACCGCGAACTGCCGCTGATCCTCGGCCAGTTGCCGGTGTTGCCAAAACATTGGTGGGCTACCCGCGACTTCAGCAAGGGCAACTTGGAAATTCCGCTGGGCAGCGGGCCGTACAAGGTGGTCGAGATCAAGGCCGGGCGCTCGGTGCGCTACGAGCGGGTCAAGGATTACTGGGGCAAGGACCTGCCGATCAACAAGGGCTTCTACAACTTCGACCGGCTGTCCACTGACTACTACCGCGACAACACGGTGGCCCTCGAAGCACTGAAAGCCGGTGCCTTCGACTACTGGCAGGAAATGGCGGCGAAGAACTGGGCGACGGCCTATGACGTTCCGGCTGTCAGACAGGGCCGTCTGATCAAGGAAGAAATTCCCAACGGCAACCCCCAGGGCATGCAGGGCTTTATCTTCAATCTGCGCAAACCGATGTTTCAGGACGTGCGCGTGCGTCAGGCCCTCAGCCTGTTGCTCGACTTCGAGTGGACCAACAAGCAGCTGTTCTTCGGCAGCTACACCCGTACCAAAAGCTATTTCGACAATTCCGACATGGGCGCCAAAGGCCTGCCGACGCCTGCCGAGCTAAAGATTCTCGAGCCCCTGCGCGGCAAGCTGCCGGAATCGGTGTTCAACGAGGAATTCAAACTGCCGGTCACCGATGGCAGCGGCATCATCCGCGAGCAACAGCGCAAGGCGTTCCAGTTGCTGAAGGACGCCGGCTGGAAGATCGTCGGCGACAAGATGGTCGACACCGAAGGCAAGCCCGTCACCATCGAGTTTTTGCTCGCTCAGACCGAATTCGAGCGCGTACTGCTGCCGTACAAACGCAACCTGGCTGACATCGGCATTGACCTGGAAATCCGTCGGGTCGACGTCTCCCAGTACATCACCCGCCGCCGCTCACGGGACTACGACATGATCGTCGGCAGTTTCCCGCAATCGAGCTCGCCGGGTAACGAACAGCGCGAATACTGGGACTCCTCCGCCGCCGACAAACCGGGCAGCTACAACGTGATCGGCCTCAAGGACCCGGCGGTCGACACGCTGGTGAACGGCTTGATCAACGCCGACTCGCGCCAGAGCCTGATCGACCACACTCGCGCCCTCGACCGTGCGCTGCTGTGGGGCTACTACGTGATCCCGAACTGGCACATCAAGACCTGGCGGGTGGCGTACTGGGATCACTTGGGCCACCCGGGTAAAACCCCGCTGTACGACATCGGCACCGTGACCTGGTGGGTCAAACCCGACGCGACGCCGGCCATTCCCGTGCAAGTCGCGCCAGATCAAGTGCCGGCCGACGCCGAGTCATCAAAAGGCACGGAGCAATAACATGCTGGCCTACATCCTGCGGCGCTTGCTGCTGATCATCCCGACCCTGTTCGGCATTTTGCTGATCAACTTCGTCATCATCCAGGCGGCACCGGGCGGTCCGGTGGAGCAGATGATCGCCAAGCTCGAAGGCTTCGAAGGCGCCACGAGCCGCATCGCGGGCGGCGGCGCGGAAGTCTCGGTGGCCGGCTCGACCTATCGCGGCGCACAGGGCCTGGACCCAAGCCTGATCAAGGAAATCGAGCACATGTACGGCTTCGACAAATCGGCGCCGGAACGCTTGTGGATCATGGTCAAGAACTACGCCCGGCTGGATTTCGGCGACAGCTTCTTTCGCGATGCCAAGGTCATCGACCTGATCGTGGAGAAGATGCCGGTGTCGATCTCCCTCGGGCTGTGGAGCACGCTGATCATGTACCTGGTTTCGATCCCCCTGGGGATCGCCAAAGCCACGCGACACGGCAGCCATTTCGACGTCTGGACGAGCTCGGCGATCATCGTCGGCTACGCCATCCCGGCGTTCCTGTTCGCCATCCTGCTGATCGTGGTATTCGCCGGCGGCAGCTATTTCGACTGGTTCCCGTTGCGCGGATTAACGTCGAGCAACTTTGATGAGATGAGCTGGCTGGGCAAAGTGGGCGACTACTTCTGGCACCTGGTGCTGCCGATCACCGCGCTGGTCATCGGCAACTTCGCCACCATGACCCTGCTGACGAAAAACAGCTTTCTCGATGAAATCGGCAAGCAGTACGTGATCACCGCCAAGGCCAAGGGCCTGACCCAGCGCCGCGTGCTCTACGGCCACGTGTTCCGTAACGCCATGCTGCTGGTGATCGCGGGTTTCCCGTCGGCGTTCATTGGCATCTTCTTCACCGGCTCCCTGCTGGTGGAAGTGATCTTTTCCCTCGACGGCCTTGGCCTGATGAGCTTTGAAGCCGCGATCAACCGCGATTACCCGGTGGTGTTCGGCACCCTGTTCATCTTCACCCTGCTGGGGCTGGTGGTGAAACTGATCGGCGACCTGACCTACACGCTGGTTGACCCACGCATCGACTTCGACCGCAGGGATCATTGATATGACGCTGTCCCCTCTCAATCGACGCCGTTTCGAACGCTTCAAGGCCAACAAGCGTGGCTGGTGGTCGCTGTGGCTGTTTCTGATCCTGTTCGGCGCCAGCCTGGGCGCCGAGCTCATCGCCAACGACAAGCCGCTGGCCGTGCGCTACGACGGCGAGTGGTACTTCCCGGTGTTCAAGCGCTACCCGGAAACCACCTTTGGCGGCGAATTCCCGCTGGAAGCCAACTACAAGAGCCCGTACATCAAGGAGCTGCTGGCGGCCAAAGACGGCTGGACGCTGTGGGCACCGATTCCGTTCAGCTACCAGAGCATCAACTACGACCTGAAGGTTCCGGCCCCTGCGCCGCCTTCGCGGGAGAACCTGCTGGGCACTGACGATCAGGGCCGTGACGTGCTGGCGCGCGTGATCTACGGCTTCCGCGTGTCGGTGCTGTTCGCCCTGACGCTGACGATCCTCAGCTCGATCATCGGCGTGATCGCCGGCGCGCTGCAGGGTTTCTACGGCGGCTGGGTCGATCTGATCGGCCAGCGCTTCCTGGAGATCTGGTCCGGGTTGCCGGTGCTGTATTTGCTGATCATCCTCGCCAGCTTCGTCCAGCCCAACTTCTGGTGGCTGCTGGGCATCATGCTGCTGTTTTCGTGGATGAGCCTGGTGGACGTGGTGCGCGCTGAGTTCCTGCGCGGCCGCAACCTGGAATACGTGCGCGCCGCCCGGGCGCTAGGCATGGAGAACGGCGCAATCATGTTCCGCCACATCCTGCCCAACGCAATGGTCTCGACCATGACCTTCATGCCGTTCATTCTCACCGGGGCCATCGGCACGCTGACCGCGCTGGACTTCCTCGGCTTCGGCCTGCCCGCGGGCTCGCCTTCGCTGGGCGAACTGGTCGCGCAAGGCAAATCCAACCTGCAGGCGCCGTGGCTGGGCATCAGTGCCTTTGCCGTGCTGGCGATCATGTTGAGCCTGCTGGTGTTCATCGGCGAATCCGCCCGCGACGCATTCGACCCGAGGAAATGAGATGAATCAGGACAATCTGGTCGAGATCCGCGACCTCTCCGTCGAATTCGTGAACGGCACCAACGTGCAGCGGGTGGTCGAAGGCATCAGCTTCGACATCCGCAAGGGCGAAACCCTGGCGCTGGTCGGCGAAAGCGGATCGGGCAAGTCAGTCACCGCCCATTCGATTCTGCGATTGCTGCCCTACCCGCTGGCGCGCCACCCGACCGGGACGATTCGCTACGCGGGTGACGACCTGCTGAAAGTCAGTGAGAAACGCCTGCGGGGCATTCGCGGCAACCGCATCGCGATGATCTTCCAGGAGCCGATGACCTCGCTGAACCCGCTGCAGTCCATCGAAAAACAGATCAACGAAGTGCTCGGCCTGCACAAGGGCCTGACCGGCAAAGCCGCGACGCGGCGCACGCTGGAGCTGCTGGAGCTGGTGGGGATTCCGGAACCGGCCAAGCGCCTGAAAGCCTTGCCCCACGAGCTGTCTGGCGGCCAGCGCCAGCGGGTGATGATTGCGATGGCCCTGGCCAACGAGCCCGAGCTGCTGATCGCCGATGAGCCGACCACCGCGCTGGACGTCACCGTGCAGCTGAAAATCCTCGAGCTGCTCAAGGAATTGCAGGCCCGGCTGGGCATGGCCTTGCTGCTGATCAGCCACGATTTGAACGTCGTCAGGCAAATTGCCAACCGAGTATGTGTCATGCAGCGCGGTTGCATCGTCGAACAGGCATCGTGCGAAGAGCTGTTCCGCGCGCCGCAGCATCCGTACACCCGTGAACTGCTCAGCGCCGAGCCCAAAGGCGGGCCGGCGAACAATCCGCCAGGCGCGCCGATGCTGGAAGTCGAGGACCTGCGGGTCTGGTTTCCGATCAAGAAAGGCGTGTTCAAGCGCACAGTCGATCACGTCAAGGCCGTCGACGGCATTCACTTCAGTCTGCCCAAGGGCCAGACGCTGGGGATTGTCGGCGAGAGCGGCTCGGGCAAATCGACGCTGGGCCTGGCGATCCTGCGGTTGATTCGCAGCGAAGGCGAGATACGCTTTCACGGGCAATCGCTGGCGGGAATGAATCAGCATCAGGTCAGGCCGCTGCGGCGACAGATGCAGGTGGTGTTTCAGGACCCGTTCGGCAGCCTTAGCCCGCGCATGTCGGTGTGTGACATCGTTGGCGAAGGCCTGCGGATCCACAAGATGGGCACGCCGGTGGAGCAGGAAGCGGCAGTGATCGAAGCGCTCAAGGAAGTGGGTCTTGATCCAGCGACCCGGCACCGCTATCCCCATGAGTTTTCCGGGGGACAACGGCAAAGGATCGCCATTGCCCGGGCATTAGTGTTAAAACCGGCGCTGATTTTGCTGGACGAGCCGACTTCGGCCCTCGACCGCACCGTTCAGCGTCAAGTGGTGGAGCTGTTACGCTCCCTGCAAACCAAGTACAACCTGACGTATTTGTTCATCAGCCATGATCTGGCGGTGGTCAAGGCGTTAAGCCACCAACTGATGGTGGTGAAACAAGGCCAAGTGGTCGAACAGGGTGTGGCAGAAGACATCTTCGCCGCGCCGCAACATCCTTATACACAGCAGCTGCTGGAGGCCGCCTTCTTGGCGCCGGCAGCTGTCGATTAACCTGAAGAGGAACAAAACAATGGGTTTTCTCGCCGGTAAGCGCGTCCTGATCGTCGGTGTCGCCAGCAAATTGTCCATCGCATCCGGTATCGCTGCCGCCATGCACCGCGAGGGCGCTGAGCTTGCCTTCACGTATCAGAACGAAAAACTCAAGAAGCGCGTCGAGGAATTCGCCGAGAGCTGGGGTTCGAACGCTGATCTGTGCTTCCCTTGCGACGTCGCCAGCGACGAAGAAATCGCCAAGGTTTTCGAAGAACTGAGCAAGAAGTGGGACGGCTTGGACTGCATCGTGCACTCCGTGGGCTTCGCGCCGGGCGACCAACTGGACGGTGACTTCACCCAGGCCACCACCCGTGAAGGTTTCCGCATCGCTCACGACATCAGCGCTTACAGCTTCGTGGCCCTGGCCAAAGCCGGCCGCGACCTGATGAAGGGCCGCAATGGCAGCCTGTTGACGCTGTCGTACCTGGGCGCCGAGCGCACCATGCCGAACTACAACGTGATGGGTATGGCCAAGGCCAGCCTTGAAGCCGGTGTCCGTTACCTGGCCCGCAGCCTCGGCCCGGAAGGTACCCGCGTCAACGCAGTATCGGCTGGTCCGATCCGTACCCTCGCGGCGTCGGGTATCTCGAACTTCCGCAAAATGCTGGCCGCGAACGAGGCACAGACTCCACTGCGTCGCAACGTGACCATCGAAGAAGTGGGTAACGCAGGCGCGTTCCTGTGCTCTGACCTGGCGTCCGGTGTCAGTGGCGAGATTATGTACGTCGACGGTGGTTTCAACACCACGGCGATGGGTGATCTGGAAGGTTGATGGTTGCCTGCCCGTTTTCAGCGTGATGACGCTCTGAAAACGGGCGCAAGACCTGCAAGCGCCGGCTAGCTGGCGAAAGCGGTGGATCAGACGGCCCTGAGGCTGAATGATCTGCCGTTTTTTTTGCCTTGGGTTCTGCCTAACGGCAGACGCTCTTGATCTTGCCCTACCCCAGCGAATACAAAAAAGCCCCGACTCTCGCGAATCGGGGCTTTCTGTTAACAGCATCCTGCGTCGATCAATACTTCTCGATCTTCGCCGCCGCTTCCAACTGCTTACGGTAGGCCGCGAAATCCTGCTGCCCCTCACGGGATGACAGGAAACGACGGTACTGGCTCTTCTCCTCATCCGACGCCGGAGCCGCTTGATTCACGCCGTTCAGACGCACAATCACAAAGCTGCCATCCGCCGCCGTCAGGCTGCCATAAACCGGCTTGTCCTTGCCTTCAGGCTTAGGCATACGGAACACCGACTGCAGCACCTGAGGATCAACACCCTCCTGGCTGCGTGAGGCCGCTTCCACGACCTTCCAGCTCTGACCTTCCTGCTTGGTCGCCGCATACGGCACCTTGCCGTCACGCAGGCCTGCCAGCAGCGCCTCGCCCTTGGCCTTCACCGCATCGCTGGCATGTTCTTTCGCCAGTTGCGCGCGAATCGGCGCCGACACCGCTTCCAGTGGCAGTTGCTCAGGCTGACGGTGCTCTTTGACATGCACCACCACCACAGTCTCAGGATCCAGCTCCAGTGCAGAACTGTTGGAACCCTCTTCCATCACTTCCGGGCTGAAAGCCGCCTGAATCACCGCACGGTTGGCTGCAATGCCTTCGCCACCCTCACGACCGAACGGCGCAGTCGTCTGCACTTTCAGACCCAGGTCCTGAGCCGGCTGAGACAGATCGGACGCTTCGAACGCCGCATCTTCCAGCTTCTTGCTCGCATCGACGAACTTCTGCTCGACCTGCTGAGACTTCAGCTCGTGGGTCAGCTTCTCCTTCAGGCTGGCGAACGTCGGTACCGACGGCGCTTCAACGCCCAGCAGCTTGATCAAGTGCCAGCCGAACTGACTGCGAACAGGCGCGGAGACCTGACCCTTGTTCAACGCGTACAGCGCGTCTTCAAAGGCCGGGTCATAGACACCCTTGCCGGCGTAGCCCAAGTCACCGCCCTTGGTCGACGAGCCCGGATCCTGAGAGAACTCCTTGGCAAGCGCAGCAAAATCTTCACCTTTGGCCGCGCGCTGCTGGATTTCTTCAATCTTGGCTTTGGCCTGAGCGTCCGTGGTCTTGTCGTTGACTTCGATCAGGATGTGCGCAGCGCGGCGCTGCTCGGCCAGGTTGGCGATCTCTTTCTGATAAGCCGCCTGCAGGTCTTCATCCTTCACCGACACCTTGTCGAAGAACGAAGACTTCTTCAGTTCGATGTAGTCGAGCACCACTTGCTCAGGACTCAAAAACTCTTTCGCGTGCTGATCGTAGTGCGCCTTGACCTCGTCGTCGGTGACTTTCGCGCTGGTCGGATCGGCCGGCAACGTCAGGGTGGCGAAATCGCGGGTCTGCTTTTCGAGGCGGGCGAAGGCGTCGACCTGGGCATCAGTGACGAACGCACTGCCGCCGATACCGGCACGAATCTGGCCGATCAGCATTTCCTGACCCAGAATCTGGCGGAACTGCAGACGGGAATAACCGAGCTGGCGAATGACCTGATCGAAGCGATCAGCGCTGAATTTACCGTCGACCTGAAATTCAGGGGTCAGCAACATCTGTTGATCCAGCGCGGCTTCGGAGAAACCGAACTTCGAATCAGCGGCGCCCTGCAACAACAGCTTGCGGTCGATCAAGCCTTTGAGGGCCGAATCACGCAGCATCTTTTCGTTGAGCATTGCAGGGTCGAAATCCTTGCCCAGCTGTTGCATCAGCTGGCGGCGTTGCATTTCAACCGCTTGACCCAGTTCTGCCTGGGTGACTTCCTCGCCATTGACCTTCGCAGCATCCTGCGAGTGGCTGGTGGCCCGGAAAATGGCATCGAACCCGGTCAGGGCCATCAGAGCGATGATGACCCCGATGATGGTTTTGGCAATCCATCCCTGTGAATTGTCCCTGATATTCTGCAGCATGTATCCCCCAGAGGGTTGTACTCGACTCACCAGGCTGCTGCACACGGTAACGCGGAGCGTGGGTTGAATCCGGATAGAAGAAAGGCGCATCCGAGGATGCGCCTTCTCGTAACTTGCAAAGCGGACGGGGTTCGATGTGCGTTCCCCGAGTGACAGTCCAGCGCTTGAGCAACCGCACTTGCCGCTTCACGCCCCGAACAGAGATAACGCTGTCCTGGGCGGGCAAAGTAAAAAGAAACTTAGTTGACGGCTTCTTTCAGAGCTTTACCGGCTTTGAAGCCTGGTTTCTTGGCCGCTGGAATTTCCAGGGTTTTACCGGTCTGAGGGTTACGGCCGGTACGGGCAGGACGATCAGTGACGGAGAAAGTGCCGAAGCCTACCAGTACAACAGAGTCGCCAGCCTTGAGAGCGCCAGTGACGGATTCGATTACAGCGTCCAGCGCACGGCCAGCAGCAGCTTTCGGGATGTCAGCGGATGCGGCGATGGCATCAATCAGTTCCGACTTGTTCACTCTAAGTCCCCTTATATATTTGAGTATTTCTAAGTTTTTTTTGGTGTAACCAAACGAACACTGAGCGGCCTGAACAGGCTTGAAGAGCCGCTTTATAGCAAGGGCTCCAAAAACCTGTCAAGGAAGGCCTCCCAGACTAATGCGTGCTGATCCTCTCCTTGGCGTCAGACTCGCGCTTTTCATCCTTGGCAACCATCTCGGGAGCCACGTCCGGCAAGGGCTCCGGCGCGTATTGCAGCGCAATTTGAAGGACCTCGTCAATCCATTTAACCGGTTTGATCTGCAGGTCGGCCTTGATGTTGTCCGGGATCTCTTTGAGATCTCGCACGTTCTCTTCGGGGATGATCACTGTCTTGATGCCACCACGGTGAGCGGCCAACAATTTCTCCTTGAGACCACCGATAGCCAGTACCTGTCCGCGCAGGGTGATTTCACCCGTCATGGCCACGTCGGCGCGGACCGGAATCCCCGTCAGTGCCGACACCAGCGCCGTGCACATGCCTACGCCTGCGCTCGGGCCGTCTTTTGGCGTCGCCCCCTCCGGCATATGGATATGCGTGTCGCGCTTCTCATGGAAGTCCAGAGGGATGCCCAAGCTTTTCGCACGGCTACGCACAACGGTCAGCGCGGCAGTGATCGACTCCACCATCACATCACCCAGCGAACCGGTCTTGATCAATTGACCCTTGCCCGGAACAACTGCCGCTTCGATGGTCAGCAGCTCGCCGCCGACCTGCGTCCACGCCAGACCGGTCACCTGACCCACCTGGTCCTGCTGCTCGGCCAGGCCATAACGGAATTTGCGCACGCCCAGGAAGTTCTCGAGCATGTCCGCTGTCACGGTCACGGAAAAACGCTTCTCGTGAGCGTGTTCCTTGACCGCCTTGCGGCATACCTTGGCGATTTGACGTTCGAGGCTACGCACGCCGGCTTCACGGGTGTAATACCGGATGATGTCGCGAATCGCCTCGACTTCGAACTCGATCTCGCCTTTCTTCAAGCCGTTGGCAGCAATCTGCTTGGGCGAGAGGTACTTGGTCGCGATGTTGATCTTCTCGTCTTCGGTGTAGCCGGGCAGACGAATGACTTCCATACGGTCGAGCAGCGCCGGCGGAATGTTCATCGAGTTGGCGGTGCACAGGAACATCACGTCGGACAGGTCGTAATCGACTTCCAGGTAATGGTCGTTGAAGTTGTGGTTCTGCTCGGGGTCGAGCACTTCCAGCAACGCCGACGCCGGGTCACCGCGCATGTCGCTGCCCATCTTGTCGATTTCATCGAGCAGGAACAGCGGGTTACGCACACCGACCTTGGTCATTTTCTGGATCAGACGACCTGGCATCGAACCGATGTAGGTACGACGGTGACCGCGAATCTCAGCTTCATCGCGCACGCCGCCAAGGGCCATGCGGACGAACTTGCGGTTGGTCGCGTGGGCAATCGACTCGGCCAGCGAGGTTTTACCCACACCAGGAGGACCGACCAGGCACAGCACCGGGCCACGAATTTTCTTCACGCGCTTTTGAACGGCGAGGTATTCGAGGATCCGCTCTTTGACTTCGTCCAGACCATAGTGGTCGGCGTCGAGGATGTCTTCCGCGCGGGCGAGGTCCAGACGGACCTTGCTCTGTGCCTTCCACGGTACCTGGACCAGCCAGTCGATGTAGGAGCGAACGACGGTGGCCTCGGCAGACATCGGCGACATCTGCTTGAGCTTGTTCAGCTCGGCGGTGGCCTTGGTCATCGCGTCTTTGGGCAGGCCGGCGGCATCGATGCGCTTTTTCAGCTCCTCGATTTCGTTATGGCCTTCCTCGCTGTCTCCGAGCTCCTTCTGAATGGCCTTCATCTGCTCATTCAGGTAGTACTCGCGCTGACTGCGCTCCATCTGCTTTTTCACGCGACCGCGGATGCGCTTCTCGACCTGCAGCAAGTCGATTTCGGCATCCAGCAACGCCAGCACGTGCTCAACACGGGCCGACAGGTCAATGATTTCGAGAATTTCCTGCTTCTGCTCGATCTTCAGCGCCATGTGGGCAGCCATGGTGTCGACCAGACGACCCGGCTCATCAATGCTGTTGAGGGAGGAAAGCACTTCGGCCGGGACTTTTTTGCCCAGCTGCACGTATTGTTCGAACTGAGCCAGCAGGCTGCGAACGAAGACTTCGGATTCACGATCCGGCGCGTCGACCTCATCGATCAGCGCAACCTCGGCGCGGCAGTGGCCGTCCACCTCAATGAAGCGCTCGACCGAGCCACGCTGCTCGCCTTCGACCAGAACCTTCACAGTGCCGTCCGGCAGCTTCAGCAACTGCAGCACGGTGGCAACGGTGCCAACGTTGTACAGCGCCTCTTCACCGGGATCGTCATCGGCCGGGTTTCGTTGCGCAAGCAGCAGGATCTGCTTGTCGCCGGACATCGCCGCTTCCAGGGCCTCGATCGACTTCTCGCGCCCCACGAACAGCGGGATAACCATATGCGGGTAAACCACAACATCGCGCAGTGGCAAGAGAGGCAGTTCAATGGTCGTCTTCATGATTTCGCCTCTACGGCGGCCTTCAGGCCATGGACAGATATAAATAAGCTGAAAATCAAGATGGGGGTTGAACCTTAAAAAAACAAGCGCCGGCTTGAGTTAAAGCGAAAGGACTCGGAAACGCAGACCGGCGTTGAAGGAAACGCGAAAAGGGCCCGAGGGCCCTTTTCGTTTCCAGTCGCCCTGTGCGTTGCCAGCAGGCTACGCGTCGGGTGCCGCCTTGGCAGGTGGCTCGCTGTTTTCATAAATCAACAGCGGCTTGGAGGTGCCCTCGATCACGCTCTCGTCGATCACCACCTTGCTCACGTCGGACTGCGACGGGATCTCGTACATGGTGTCGAGCAGAACGCCCTCGAGGATGGAGCGCAGACCGCGAGCACCGGTCTTGCGCTCAAGCGCACGACGGGCAACCGATTTCAGCGCATCCGGGCGGAACTCAAGGTCCACGCCTTCCATCTCGAACAGCTTGCCGTATTGCTTGGTCAGCGCGTTCTTCGGCTCGGTCAGAATCTGCATCAGAGCAGCTTCGTCCAGCTCGTCCAGCGTCGCCAGAACAGGCAGACGACCCACGAACTCCGGGATCAGACCGAACTTGACCAGATCGTCAGGCTCGACTTCACGCAGGGATTCGCCGACCTTCTTGCCCTCTTCCTTGCTGCGTACTTCGGCGTTAAAGCCGATGCCGCCTTTGGTGGAGCGATTCTGGATGACCTTTTCCAGGCCAGAGAACGCACCGCCGCAGATGAAGAGGATATTGCGCGTGTCAACCTGCAGGAATTCCTGCTGTGGGTGCTTGCGACCACCTTGAGGCGGAACGGAAGCCACGGTGCCTTCAATCAGCTTCAGCAAGGCTTGCTGCACGCCTTCGCCCGACACATCACGGGTGATGGAAGGATTGTCGGACTTGCGCGAAATCTTGTCGATTTCGTCGATGTAGACGATGCCCATCTGGGCCTTCTCGACATCGTAATCGCACTTCTGCAACAGCTTTTGAATGATGTTCTCGACGTCCTCACCCACATAACCGGCTTCGGTCAGGGTGGTGGCATCGGCAATGGTGAACGGAACGTTGAGCAAACGAGCGAGCGTCTCCGCCAGCAAAGTCTTGCCGGAGCCCGTCGGGCCGATCAGCAGGATGTTGCTCTTGCCCAGTTCAACGTCGTCGTTTTTCTTGTCGCGCTGGTTCAGCCGCTTGTAGTGGTTGTACACCGCTACTGCGAGAACCTTTTTGGCACGTTCCTGACCAATGACGTACTGGTCAAGGATGCCGCTGATTTCTTTAGGCGATGGCAGTTTATGCGCGCTGCTCTCGGCCTGTGCTTCCTGCACCTCCTCGCGGATGATGTCGTTGCACAGGTCGACGCACTCGTCACAAACAAATACCGAGGGGCCGGCAATCAACTTGCGCACTTCATGCTGGCTTTTGCCGCAGAAGGAGCAATAAAGCAGTTTGCCGTTGTCCTCGCCGTTGCGGGTGTCAGTCATTCGATCGATCCAATCCGGTAGGCTTACAACACAAGATGAGGGCAATTGCTCGATTTTTCAAGTCCACAGGCGGCACGGATGTATCAACCGCCCGGGATTATTGCCCTTCACGCAATCATTTGGTCATTTGACGCCGGTCGATCACCGAGTCCACCAAACCGTATTCAGCAGCGCGTTCGGCGCTCATGAAGTTGTCGCGGTTGGTGTCGCGCTCGATCGCTTCCAGCGTCTGGCCGGTGTGGTGCGCCAGCAGTTCGTTCAGACGTTGACGGATGAACAGGATTTCCTTCGCGTGGATATCAATGTCCGACGCCTGGCCCTGAAAACCGCCCAACGGCTGGTGAATCATGACGCGGGAGTTCGGCAGTGCGAAACGCTTGCCCTTGGCACCACCGGCCAAAAGGAAAGCGCCCATGCTGCACGCCTGACCCATGACGGTCGTGGAAACGTCCGGCTTGATGAACTGCATGGTGTCGTAGATCGCCATGCCCGCAGTCACCGAACCGCCTGGGGAGTTGATGTAAAGATGGATGTCCTTGTCCGGGTTTTCCGCTTCAAGGAACAGCAGCTGCGCCGAGATGAGGTTGGCCATGTAATCTTCAACCGGACCGACCAGGAAAATGACGCGTTCCTTGAGCAGGCGGGAGTAGATGTCATAGGCGCGCTCGCCACGGGCGGACTGCTCGATAACCATCGGGACCAGGCCGCCAGCGGCCTGGATGTCAGAGTTCTGCTGAATATAAGAATTGCGGGACATGTCTCGCATTCACTCCCAAATAGTCATGTCTTGAATACGCATAAGCCAGCGCGAAGGCTGGCTTATGGTGTTTTCGAACGAGAGAAGGAAATCAGTCGGCTTGTGGAGCTTCAACCGGCTTGACTGCCTCTTCGTACGAGACCGCTTTGTCGGTCACGCTCGCTTTCTGCAAAACAGTATCCACAACTTGTTCTTCCAGCACAACCGAACGAACTTCGTTCATTTGCTGTTCGTTCTTGTAGTACCAGGCCACAACCTGCTCTGGCTCCTGGTAAGCGGAAGCCATTTCCTGGATCAGCTCGCGAACGCGGGTGTCGTCAGGCTTGAGGTCGAATTGCTTGACGACTTCAGCCACGATCAGACCCAGTTCGACGCGGCGCTTGGCCTGCTCCTCGAACAGCTCTGCCGGCAGCTGGTCAGGCTTGATGTTGCCGCCGAACTGCTGAACAGCCTGAACGCGCAGACGGTTCACTTCGTTTTCCAGCAGCGCTTTAGGCACTTCGATCGGGTTGGCGGCCAGCAGACCGTCCATTACCTGATTCTTGACCTTGGACTTGATGGCCTGACGCAGCTCGCGCTCCATGTTCTTGCGAACTTCGGTGCGGAAGCCTTCGAGGTTGGTTTCCTTGATGCCGAACTGCTTGAAGAACGTTTCGTTCAGCTCAGGCAGGGTCGGTGCCGACACGGTGTTGACCGTGACGGTGAACTCGGAGGTTTTGCCGGCCAGTTCAAGATTCTGATAATCCTCAGGGAAGGTCAGGTTCAGAACGCTCTCTTCACCGGCTTTGGCGCCGACCAGACCGTCTTCGAAGCCCGGGATCATGCGACCCGAACCCAGCACCAGCTGAGTACCGGTGGCCGAACCGCCAGCGAATGCTTCACCGTCGATCTTGCCGACGAAGTCGATGTTCAACTGGTCTTCGTTTTGTGCCGCACGATCAACGACTTCGAAGCTGACATTCTGCTTGCGCAGGATTTCCAGCATGTTGTCCAGATCGGAATCAGCGACGTCAGCCGACAGACGCTCGACGGAAATAGAGTCGAAACCGGCAACGGTGAATTCAGGGAACACTTCGAAAGTAGCGATGTACTCGAGGTCCTTGCCCTTTTCGAAGGTCTTTGGCTCGACGGAAGGTGCGCCAGCCGGGTTCAGCTTTTGCTCGACGACGGCTTCGTAGAAGGTCGCCTGGATCAGGTCGCCCAGTGCTTCCTGACGAGCACCGTCTTCGTAACGCTGGCGGATCACGCTCATAGGCACTTTGCCTGGGCGGAAGCCCGGGATCTTGGCTTTACGTGCGGTCTGCTGCAGACGCTTGTTGACTTCAGTCTCGATGCGCTCAGCGGGCACGCCAATGGTCATGCGGCGCTCGAGAGCGGAAGTGTTTTCAACAGAAACTTGCATGGATATTCCTCGTTGCACAGACGTTAGCCGGCCGTTTCCGACCCCAGAATCAAGGGCAAGCATTCTAGTGGGTCAAACTCAAGAAGTCACCCTACTGAACAAGGGTAAATAAAGTGGCATGCAGCCCGGGAATCACAGACGACTGTTTCAGCCTGCGGGAGGTGTCTGGAACGCACCTGATACGCCCCTATATAAAGGAAGCAAAAGGACGACCGAAACATGATCCAGTCCCTGGAAGCACACCGGACAAGCCCTGTGTCATGGGCCCATCAAGCTCGCACTGCGTTAAAACGCAGTACGCTGAAACAAAAAAAGCCGCACAAGGCGGCTTTCTTTCATCCCTCAACACCCCAGGTGTTGCGAGAGCTTTAACTGGTGCGGACGGAGAGACTCGAACTCTCACACCTTTCGGCGCTGGAACCTAAATCCAGTGTGTCTACCAATTCCACCACATCCGCGTTTGAAGCGCTTAAAGCAAAGGCGCCAGATTATGAATCTGGCGCCTTTTCGAATATGGGGTGGACGAAGGGGATCGAACCCTCGACAACGGGAGTCACAATCCCGTGCTCTACCAACTGAGCTACGCCCACCATATTGCGTTGTAACCGACGCATTCAAACTGAATGCTACTTGTGCCAAAGCTGCCTAATGGCGCACCCGGCAGGACTCGAACCTGCGACCATCCGCTTAGAAGGCGGATGCTCTATCCAGCTGAGCTACGGGCACTTATTTCATTTGCCTTCGTTAGACTGCAAATTAAGAGCTTTCAATCACGCTGAGCCGATCTTAACTCTACCTGACTTATTCAACCTTTCGACTTGATCCGCCGCTTCCGGCTTATCCTGTGTGGGGTTGTGCCCGACAAGTGCGACGAATCTTATAGACGGTCCAAAAGGTCGTCAACACTTTTTTCTAAAAAATTCAGTTAATTAAAGGGCTTAGCTTATTAAGCGGACCAACCGTCTTTGCCCTTGCGTCAGGTCATGCGAGAATGCGCGCTCTTTTTCCCTCCCCTTCCGATGGTTAATCACGCGTAATGACTGCAAAACTAATAGACGGCAAAGCGATCGCAGCCAACCTGCGCCAGCAGATCGCCCAACGAGTCGCCCAGCGTCGCGAGCAAGGCCTGCGCACGCCCGGCCTCGCGGTGATCCTGGTCGGCAGCGACCCCGCCTCTCAGGTTTACGTCTCGCACAAACGCAAAGACTGCGAAGAGGTCGGCTTCATCTCCCAGGCCTATGACCTGCCCAGTGAAACCACCCAGACCGAACTGACCGATCTGATCGATCGTCTCAACGACGACCCGGCCATCGACGGCATCCTGCTGCAACTGCCGCTGCCCGAGCATCTGGAATCCTCCAGCCTGCTGGAGCGCATCCGCCCGGATAAAGACGTCGATGGCTTCCATCCCTACAACGTAGGCCGGCTGGCCCAGCGCATTCCGCTGCTGCGCCCGTGCACGCCCAAGGGCATCATGACCCTGCTTGAAAGCACCGGTGTCGATCTGTATGGCAAGGACGCTGTCGTGGTGGGCGCGTCCAACATCGTCGGTCGTCCGATGGCGATGGAGCTGCTGCTGGCGGGCTGCACCGTGACCGTGACCCATCGTTTCACCCAGGATCTGGCCGGACACGTGGGTCGTGCCGATCTGGTGGTCGTGGCAGCGGGCAAGCCGGGCCTGGTCAAGGGCGAGTGGATCAAGGAAGGCGCGATCGTCATCGACGTGGGCATCAACCGTCAGGATGACGGCAAGCTGGTGGGCGATGTGGTGTACGAAACCGCCCTGCCCCGCGCCGGCTGGATCACGCCGGTACCAGGCGGCGTTGGCCCGATGACCCGCGCCTGCCTGCTGGAAAACACGCTGTATGCGGCTGAGACGCTTCACGGCTGATTTCCCAAGCCCCGAGTGCCAAAGCGCGCACATGAAAAACGGCACCCGAGGGTGCCGTTTTTTTATGCGCAGAACGTAGAAGCGTGCAAGTTACTTCTTCGCGGCTTCCCAGCTCTTCAAGAGGTCCGAGTAAGCGATGGTTTCGCCCTTCGGTTTCTCGTTGGCCAGTTTGCGTTGGGGTGCGAGGAATGCACCGTTGCTCTTCTCGGCCTTGGTGTACCACTCTTCGGCCGAGGTTTCCGGGTTCATCTTCGGCGCGCAACCGCTTGGTTCCTGAACCTTGGAGCGCTCGATGCGGGTCATGATTGCATCCTGATCCTTGGCCAGACCGTCGAGGGCCGCCTGCGCGGTTTTCTCGCCGGTAACGGCTTCAGCCACATGACTCCACCACAGCTGCGCCAGCTTCGGATAATCCGGAACGTTGGTGCCGGTTGGCGACCATTGCACGCGGGCCGGGCTGCGATAGAACTCGACCAGACCACCGAGTTTCGGTGCCAGGGCGGTCATCTCTTTGGAGTTGATGTCCGATTCGCGAATCGGCGTCAGGCCCACGATGGTTTTCTTCAGCGAGACGGACTTCGACGTCACGAACTGCGCGTAGAGCCAGGCGGCCAGGCGTTTCTTCTCTTCGGTGGACTTGAGGAAGGTCCAGGAGCCCACGTCCTGATAACCCAGCTTCATGCCCTCTTTCCAGTAAGGACCTTTTGGCGATGGCGCCATCCGCCATTTCGGCGTGCCATCGGCGTTCATGACCGGCAGACCCGGCTTGGTCATATCAGCGGTGAAAGCGGTGTACCAGAAGATCTGCTGAGCGACGTTACCCTGGGACGGCACCGGGCCGGACTCGGAGAACGTCATGCCCGCCGCTTCAGGCGGCGCGTAGGCCTTGAGCCAGTCGATGTACTTCTGAGTGGCGTACACAGCGGCCGGGCCGTTGGTGTCGCCGCCACGGGTGATGCTCGAACCGACCGGGTGGCAGTCTTCTACGCGAATGCCCCACTCGTCGACCGGCAGACCATTCGGCAAACCTTTGTCGCCGCTGCCGGCCATGGAGAACCAGGCATCGGTGAAGCGCCAGCCCAGGGACGGGTCTTTCTTGCCGTAGTCCATATGGCCGTAGACTTTCTTGCCGTCGAGCTCTTTGACGTCTTCGCTGAAGAACTTGGCGATGTCTTCATACGCGGACCAGTTCACCGGAACGCCCAGCTCGTAGCCGTATTTGGCCTTGAATTTCTCTTTCAGGTCAGGACGCTCGAACCAGTCGGCGCGGAACCAGTACAGGTTGGCGAACTGTTGATCAGGCAGTTGATACAGCTTGGCCGGCGTGATGACTTTGCCGGACGCGTCTTTGACTTCAGGCGACGTGGTGAACGAGGTACCGATGAAGTCCTTCAGGTCGAGCGTCGGAGAAGTGACTTTCGCCCCTTCCGGGCTGGCCATCAGGTCTGTCAGAGACATCGCCTTGCCGTAGCGGAAGTGCGTACCGATCAGGTCGGAGTCGTTGACCCAGCCGTCATAGATACTCTGGTTAGACTGCATGGCGGTCTGCAGCTTCTCGATCACGTCGCCTTCCTGCAGCAGGTCGTGGGTGACCTTGATGCCGGTGATTTCGGTGAACGCCTTGGCCAGGGTTTTGGATTCATATTCATGGGTGGTCAAGGTTTCGGAAACCACCTTGATGTCCATGCCGCGGAACGGCTCGGCGGCCTTGATGAACCACTCCAGTTCCTTGAGCTTCTCGGCATCGGAGAGCGTGCTCGGCTTGAACTCGCTGTCGGCCCACTTCTTGGCCGCATCCTCGTACTGATCAGCCCAGGCCGACACGCTCAAGCCACTGAGCATTACCATCGTCGCTACCGTCACACTATGTCGCAGCTTGTTTTTCTTATTGAACATAGACACCTCTTGTGTTGATTCTTATGTGATCCCGCGTTTCAACCTTCGCTTAAACCTTCTCAACCCCAACGCATCACCACCAACAGCCAGACCAGGGACAACCCGGAGGCCACCCAGATATCCCAGCTCGTCGCGCCGATGACCAGCAGATGCAGGTAGGCACTTCCGAGCAGGCCGATGAACAGACGATCTCCGCGTGTGGTGGCAATCGGCAGAAAACCACGACGCTCAATGCTCGCCGAACGCAGTTCCCAGGCCGTCATCGCAACCAGAATCGCAGCGATGGACGCAAAGAAAATAGCAGTTGGCAGGGTCCAGGACATCCACTCCATTTTTCGACTCCTCAGACACGACCAAGAGCGAAGCCCTTGACCACGTGATTACGAACGAACCAGATAACCAGCATGCCCGGCAGAATGGTCAACACTCCCGCCGCTGCCAGCACCCCCCAATCGATCCCCGACGCCGAAACGGTGCGGGTCATGACCGCTGCGATCGGCTTGGCGTTGACCGAGGTCAGCGTCCGCGCCAGCAGCAACTCGACCCAGGAGAACATGAAGCAGAAGAACGCCGTCACACCGATACCCGAGCCAATCAGCGGGATGAAAATCTTGCCGAAGAACTTGGGAAAGCTATAGCCGTCGATGTAGGCCGTTTCGTCAATTTCCTTGGGAACCCCGGACATGAAGCCTTCCAGAATCCACACCGCCAGCGGCACGTTGAACAGGCAGTGCGCCAACGCTACCGCAATGTGCGTGTCGAACAGGCCGATGGACGAATACAGCTGGAAGAATGGCAGCAGGAAAACCGCAGGTGGCGCCATCCGGTTGGTCAGGAGCCAGAAGAACAGGTGTTTGTCGCCGAGGAAACGATAGCGTGAAAACGCGTAGGCCGCAGGCAATGCGACGCTCAGCGATATCACCATATTCAGGCAGACGTAGTACAGCGAGTTGATGTAGCCGCTGTACCAGCTTTCGTCGGTGAAGATCACCTTGTAGTTCGCCAGCGTGAAGTCCTGTGGGAACAGGGTCAGGCCGCCGAGGATTTCGGTGTTGGTCTTGAACGACATGTTGATCAGCCAGTAGATCGGCACCAGCAGAAACAGCAGGTAGATCCACAGCGGTATGAGCTTTTTGAACGACACTTTCTCGCGCTTGTTCATGGGCGCTCCTCAGTTCTTTTCGCTGTGGGTCATGGCGGTGTAGAACACCCACGACACCAACAGAATGATCAGGAAATACACCAGCGAGAACGCCGCCGCAGGGCCCAGGTCGAACTGGCCGAGAGCCATGGTCGTCAGGGTCTGGCTGAGGAAGGTCGTTGAGTTGCCCGGACCGCCACCGGTGAGTACGAATGGCTCGGTGTAGATCATGAAGCTGTCCATGAAGCGCAGCATCACCGCGATAAGCAGCACGCTTTTCATCTTTGGCAGCTGGATGTGTCGGAATACCGCCCAGTTGGACGCCCGGTCAATTCGCGCCGCCTGGTAATACACGTCCGGAATGGCGCGCAGACCCGAATAGCACAGCAACGCCACCAGCGAGGTCCAGTGCCAGACGTCGATGACCAGCACGGTCACCCAGGCGTCCGACGCATTGGCCGCGTAGTTGTAGCTGATGCCCAGCACATCGTTGAGGATCCAGCCCAGCAGACCGATGTCGCCACGGCCGAAGATCTGCCAGATGGTGCCGACCACGTTGAAGGGGATCAGCAGCGGAATGGTCATGACGATCAGGCACACCGATGACCAGCGCCCCTTGGTCGGCATGGTCAGGGCGATGCCGATGCCTAGCGGGATTTCGATCAGCAGCACGCAGGCGGAGTAGATGAACTGGCGCAGCAGCGAGTCATGCAGGCGCGGGTCCTGCAGCACTTGCCGGAACCAGTCGGCGCCGACGAAATAACGGCTGGACTGGTCGAAGATGTCCTGCACCGAATAGTTGACCACGGTCATCATCGGAATGATGGCGCTGAACGCCACCAGCAGGAACACCGGCAGCACCAGCCACCAGGCCTTGTTGTTTTGCACTTTAGTCATGGGACACCTCGCTGGCCGGCAGTGTGTTCGCCGCGGCCTCCAGCAGAAATTCATCGGCGTAGAGCATCAGCCATTGCGCGGGGAAACTGATCCAGGCCTGGCCCTGGGGCACCGGCTTGTCTTCCTGCACGCGCACTTTCAACAGCTGGCCGGCCAGTTTCAGGGTGAGGATCTTGTAGGTCCCCAGGTCCTCGACGTAGGTCACCTCGGCTTGCATGGCGTCATCGACCGGGCCGTCCCAGACGTGCACGAACTCGGGACGAATCCCGACTTTCAACGTGCTCCACTGAGTGGCGGCCAGGCGCTGCTGCAAGGCTTCGGACAACGGCAGATGAATCCCGCCAAAGCCCACGCCGCCGGCTTCAGGCTTGACCTCGATGAGGTTCATGCCGGGGCTGCCGATGAAGTAGCCGACAAAGGTGTGGTGCGGCTTTTCAAACAGTTCGCGCGGGGTGCCGAACTGGACGATCTGGCCGCCGTACATCACCGCAATCTTGTCGGCGAAGGTCGAAGCCTCCAGCTGATCGTGGGTGACGTAGACCATGGTGATGTTGAACTGCTCGTGAATCTGCTTGAGCTTGCGGCGCAGCTTCCACTTCAGGTGCGGGTCGATCACGGTCAGCGGTTCGTCGAACAGAATCGCCGACACGTCATCGCGAACCAGCCCGCGGCCCATGGAGACTTTCTGTTTTTCGTCAGCAGTGAGGCCTTTGGCTTTCTTCTTCAGCAAGGGCTGCAGATCCAGCACGTCGGCGATTTCCTGCACCTTGATCTTCACTTTCGCTTCCGGCATGCCCTGATTGCGTAGCGGGAAGGCGAGGTTGTCGTACACCGTCATGGTGTCGTAGACCACCGGGAACTGGAAAACCTGAGCGATGTTGCGCTCTTCCGGCGACATGTCGTTGACCAAGGTGGTGTCGAACAGAACCTTGCCTTCGGACGGGCTGAGCAGGCCGGAGATGATATTGAGCAGGGTCGACTTGCCGCAGCCGGACGGGCCGAGCAAGGCATAGGCGCCGCCCTGCTCCCAGATGTGGGTCATTTCGCGGATGGCATAGTCTTCAGGGCCAGTCGGATTGGCGCTGTAGCTGTGCGCGAGTTGTTGCAAGCGGATCTCGGCCATCAGGCAACCCTCGCCATGCGCAGGCCCGGCGCCTGAATCAGGCCGCCCTGCTGATCGAATACGAACAGTTTGTGAGTCGGGATATACACGCGAATCGGCGTGTCCACGTCGTACTCGTGGACGCCCGGCAGATGCAGCACCAGCGAGAAATGCTCGTTGCGCACGTGCAGGAAGGTTTCCGAACCGCTGATCTCGGCAAGCTCGACGGTCACCGCCAGCTCGAGGTCGTCGTCGTTGGACGGCACCAGACTCAGGTGGCTCGGGCGCACGCCAAAGCGGTACTCGCCGTCGCCGATGGTGCGCAGGTCGACGTTCAGCGGGAAGTGCACGAAGTTGGCGAAGCTGACTTCGTTGCCTTCGATGCGGCCGGGCATCAGGTTGATCGGCGGCTCGGAGAACAGCTCGGCGGCCAGCACGGTTTTCGGCTGGTGATAGACCTCGGGCGTCCGGCCGCTCTGGATGACGCGACCTTCGTGCAGAATCGTGGTGGTCCCGCCCAGCGCCAGCGCTTCGTTCGGCTCGGTGGTGGCGTAGATAGCGATGGTATTGCGCGTTTCGAACAGCTGGCGCATTTCCTGACGCAGCTCTTCACGCAGCTTGTAGTCGAGGTTGACCAGCGGCTCATCGAACAGAATCAGTTCGGCGTCCTTGACCAGCGCCCGCGCCATGGCCGTGCGCTGCTGCTGGCCGCCGGACAATTCGAGGGGGTGACGGCTGAGGAATTTTTCGATGCGTAGCATCTTCGCGGTTTCGCGAACCCGGCGGTCGATTTCGTCCTTCGACATCTTGGCCTGGCGCAGCGGCGAGGCGATGTTGTCGTAGACGGTCATGCTCGGATAGTTGATGAACTGCTGATAAACCATGGAGACGTTGCGATGCCGCACCGCGACCTGGGTGACATCTTTGCCATTCATCAGTACCCGGCCGCTGTCTGGCTTGTCCAGACCGGCCATCAAGCGCATCAGGCTGGTTTTGCCTGATAAGGTGCGCCCCAGCAATACGTTGAATGAGCCGGGTTCAAAGCTCAGCGAAGCATCGTCGATCCAGATCTGACCGTCGACGGAGCGGCTGACGTGCTCAAGCGTGAGAGACATGGCGTGCCCTTTTTATTTGTTTTGTTCGGGGTGTTGCGTGTGTGCCGTATGGCAGGTCGTGACATCCGTTGACCGATTGTGCTGACCGCTTGTTGGATAGCGACAATCGTGCCAACCCGCTTGCTCAGGCGCTTTCTGGCTGGAATACGCGGACTAGAGCGGTTGCGACAATTTGCCGCACAGATCGGCATTCGTTGATGAACATAAATGAACAGGAAAGGCTGAACACCTGAACAAAATGAACATTGACTTTGAACAATCCTGAACAACAATGGGTGGACGTTTTCGAGCAGGGATGCTCTGCCTAGCGGCATCTCGACAACAATAAATAAAAGCACTCGGACGGAGCCATTTCATGGCCACAGCAGGCGCATCCCCCAGCCACGACAGCATCATTCAGGACTCGTGGGCCCGTTGCCGCGAGTTCGGCCTCGACCACCAGTCACGCCCGTCCTTCGGTCGCCTGCCCGATCAGCAGGTTTCGCAACTGCTCGAGCGCCATCATTCACTGGTGCAGACCACTCACCAGCAGGTGCTGCCCTTCTACGAAAACATCCTGAGCAATTCCAATTGCCTGATCCTGCTCGCCGATCAGCAGGGCCAGGTGCTCAATTCCTGGGGCAACAAGCGCTTCGTCGAGCCGGATCAACAGCCGGGTTTCGTCGCCGGCGCCAGCTGGCTGGAGCAAGGCGCCGGCACCAACGCCATCGGCACGGCCCTGGCCTGTGAACAGGCTGTTCACATTGAACACGATGAACACTTTCTCAAGGCCAACCGTTTCATGACCGGGTCGGCAGCGCCGATTTTCGATGCGTCACGGCGAATGATCGCGGTGCTCGATGTGTCCAGCGACAGCTTCCTGCCGCCCTCCCACACCCTGGGGATGGTCAAGATGATGGGCCAGACCATCGAAAACCGGCTGATCCTCGACCAGTTCCAGCACAGCCATTTCCAGCTCGTGTTCAACACCGGCCTGAACAACCTCGACAGCCAGTGGGCCGGGCTGCTGGTGTTCGACGAAAGCGGCCGGGTGCTCTGCGCCAACCGCCGTGCCGACAATCTGCTGGGCGTCAGCCTGCTCAATGCCAACATCGAAAATCTGTTCAAGGCGCCGATCACCGACCTGCTGGATCAAATGGAAGGCCAGCCCTTTCCGCTTCAGGCCTCGGGCCATAACCGTTTTCATTGCATGCTGAAACGGCCGAAGGCGCCGGTGCTCAAGCTCAGAACGGTGCCGGTGCCAACTCCGGTGCAAGTATCGGTTGCGTCTCGGTCGGCCACTGTTGGCACCATTGAGCCAGGGCTGGGTGATGAGCGGGTTGAGAAAGCCGCGCGCCAGGGTCAGCGACTGCTGGAGAAGAACGTCCCGCTGTTGATCCTCGGTGAGACGGGTGTGGGCAAGGAAGTGTTCGTCAAAGCCCTGCACCGCGCCAGCTCCCGCGCCGATCAGCCCATGATTGCCGTGAACTGCGCAGCGATCCCGTCGGAGCTGGTCGAAGCCGAACTGTTTGGCTACGAAAAAGGCGCGTTCACCGGGGCTCACCATAAAGGCAGCATCGGGCTGATCCGCAAGGCGGACAAAGGCACGCTGTTTCTCGACGAGATCGGCGACATGCCGCTGCCGGTTCAAGCGCGCTTGCTGCGGGTGTTGCAGGAGCGGTGCGTGCAGCCGGTGGGCAGCAGTGAGTTGTATCCGGTAGACATCCGGGTGATTTCCGCGACCCATTGTTCACTGCGCGAGCATGTGCAGAACGGGCGGTTTCGACAGGATTTGTACTACCGCATCAGTGGCCTGAACCTGGGGCTGCCGCCGTTGCGCGATCGCAGCGATAAACCCGCGCTGGTGCGTGCCATCTGGGAACAGCACCGCGAACCGCAGCAGACAGCGGGCTTCGAGCCTCAGGTGATGGAGCTGTTTGAACGGCACCCGTGGCCGGGAAACCTGCGGCAGTTGAGCAACGTGATTCAGGTGGCGTTGGCGCTCGCCGACGATCAGCCGATCTCCACCGAGCATCTGCCGGAAGACTTTTTTGCGGACTTGGCGATGGGGTGTGAACGTGTCGAGCCCGAGACAGTGCTCAACCGCAAGGCTGCGCTGGATACGCCTGAGGAACTGAGCGAGTTGTTGCAGGCGGCAGGCGGAAATATCTCGCAGCTGGCGAAGCGGCTGGGGGTGAGCCGGAATACGCTGTACAAGCGACTGCGGGAACAGGGGTTTTGATCGGGGTTTGTCGCTAGCGCGCAGAGCCAGCAAAACCGGGATGCGGAGTGTCAGACGAGGCATTCCCACGCGGGGCGTCTCCACAATCAGCACAGAATTGTAACGGTGGCTTGGGCAAGAAGAATTATATGGCTATATTTGGCCAATATTTCCGAATGCGAGCATACGTCATGATTATCGTCCCCCTCGGTGAGGCCAAGGACAACCTGTCAAAACTGGTAGATGACGCTGCGGCGGGCCAGACCATCACGATCGCTAAACATGGTCGAGCAATGGCGCGTCTCGTCCCGATCGGACGGCCCACCGGTAAACGCATCGGTGCTATGAAAGGTATTCTTCAACTACCGGACGACTTCGATGCACCGCTTTCTGACTCTGTGCTGGATGATTTCGAAGGCAGTCGCCCATGAGGATACTGCTGGATACTCATATTCTTCTGTGGGCTCTGACTGACGACCCGAAGCTTTCTCCCAAAGCAAAAAAACTGATCGAAACCGCCACTGAGGTTTACATCAGCGCCGCCACGTTCTGGGAGATGTCGATAAAGATTGGCTTGGGGAAACTAACGGCCGATCTCGAGGAGATTCGCGAGTACTGCCGAGACAGCGGCTTTATCGAGCTCCCTGTCAGCGTTGAACATGCAATCGCAGTCAAAGATCTGGAACACCATCATCGCGACCCATTCGATAGGCTAATCGTTGCTGCCGCCATTACTGAACCGATGAAGCTAATTACGTCAGACGCGATGGTTGCCAGGTACACGTCACTTGCTGTTCTGGCCTAAAGCACTTAGGCGCCAAAAGCAGCAGGTCAGTCGACATCAACAATTTGCCAAACGAACTTCGTGAGACTGATTGTTCCACCCAGAACGGGAACAATCACCGCAGATGTAACGGGTGACAGATGAAATGTGGGAGCGAGCTTGCTCGCGAAGAGGCGGTTACAGTCGCTACATCTTCATTGGCTGAAAAGCCGCCTTCGCGAGCAAGGTGGAGCGCCACTCCGGTCGCTCCCACATCAAGCGTTTGCGCGGCTGATCAATCCGCCAAGCGCCATGTCGTGCTGCCCTTGCTGTCTTCCAGCACCACGCCCATGGCGGTGAGTTGATCGCGGATGCGGTCGCCTTCAGCCCAGTTCTTGTCAGCGCGCGCCTGCAGGCGTGCGGCGATCAAGGCTTCGACTTCGGCGGCATCCACCCGCCCTTCAGCGCCGGCGCGCAGGAAGTCATCGGCTTCCAGTTGCAACACGCCCAACACACTGGCCAGCTCCTTCAAGCGAGCCGCCAGACCTGCCGCTGCGTTGACATCGCTGTCGCGCAGACGGTTGATCTCGCGGACCATCTCGAACAGCACGGCGCAGGCTTCCGGGGTCCCGAAGTCGTCGTTCATGGCATTCGAAAAACGCTCGACGAACGCCTCGCCCCCCGCAGGCTCAGCGACCGGCAAGCCTTTGAGCGCGTGATAGAACCGCTCCAGCGCGCCTTTCGATTCCTTCAGGCTGTCTTCGGAATAGTTGATAGCGCTGCGGTAGTGGCTCGACACCAGCAGGTAACGCACTACTTCCGGGTGGTATTTATCCAGCACGTCGCGAATGGTGAAGAAGTTGTTCAAGGACTTGGACATCTTCTCGCCATTGATGCGGATCATGCCGCAGTGCAACCAGGCGTTGGCGTAGGTCTTGCCGGTTGCGGCTTCGCTCTGGGCAATCTCGTTTTCGTGGTGCGGGAATTCCAGATCGCTACCGCCACCATGAATGTCGAAGGTCTCACCCAGGCAGCAGGTGGACATCACCGAGCATTCGATGTGCCAGCCCGGACGCCCGGCGCCCCACGGCGATTCCCAGCTCGGTTCGCCCGGCTTGACGCCTTTCCACAGCACGAAATCCAGGGGGTCGTCCTTGGCTTCGTCGACTTCGATCCGCGCACCGATACGCAGGTCTTCGATTTTCTTGCGCGACAGCTTGCCGTAGCCGAGGAATTTGCCGACGCGGTAGTACACGTCGCCATTGCCCGGTGCGTAGGCATAGCCCTTGTCGATCAGGCGCTGGATCATGTCGTGCATGCCGCCGATGTAATCGGTGGCGCGCGGCTCCATGTCCGGCTTGAGGATGTTCAGGCGCGCTTCGTCCTCGTGCATCGCGTCGATCATGCGCGCGGTCAGGGCATCGAACGCTTCACCGTTTTCACGGGCGCGGTTGATGATCTTGTCGTCGATGTCGGTGATGTTGCGCACGTAGGTCAGGTCGTAGCCGCTGAAACGCAGCCAGCGGGTGACGACGTCGAACGCCACCATGCTGCGGCCGTGGCCCAGGTGGCAGTAGTCGTACACGGTCATCCCGCAGACGTACATGCGCACCTTGTTGCCATCCAGCGGTTTGAAGACTTCTTTGCTCTTGCTGAGCGTGTTGTAGATAGAAAGCACGTTGCCTACCTTAGCTCCACGAATCGCGGAGCGTCACAGTCCGGTTAAAGACCGGATGACCGGGTTTCGAGTCCTTCAGATCCGCGCAGAAATAGCCTTCGCGTTCGAACTGGAAACGGTCTTCCGGCTGAGCGTCAGCCAACGACGGTTCAGCGCGACAACCGGTCAACACCTGCAGGGAGCCTGGGTTGATGTTGTCCAGGAAGGTCTTGCCCTCTTCTGCTTTCTCAGGGTTTGCCGACAGGAACAGACGGTCGTACAAGCGCACTTCGCATTCGATGCTTTCCGCTGCCGGCACCCAGTGCACAACGCCTTTGACCTTGCGGCCTTCAGGGTTCTTGCCCAGGGTTTCCGGGTCGTAGGAGCAACGCAGCTCGACGATGTTGCCGTCGGCGTCCTTGATCGCTTCGTCGGCGCGAATCACGTAGCTGCCACGCAGGCGCACTTCACCGTTCGGCTCCAGGCGCTTGTAGCCCTTCGGCGGCTCTTCCATGAAGTCGTCACGGTCGATGTAGATCTCGCGGGAAAACGGCAGCTTGCGCACGCCGAGCTCTTCCTTCTGCGGATGGCGCGGCAGTTCGAGGTGGTCGACCTGGCCTTCCGGGTAGTTGGTGATCACGACTTTCAACGGACGCAGCACGCACATGGCGCGCGGGGCGTTGTGGTCCAGGTCCTGACGGATGCTGAATTCCAGCATGCCGAAATCGACCACGCCGTCGGAACGGTTGGTGCCGATCATTTCGCAGAAATTGCGGATTGACGCCGGTGTATAACCGCGACGGCGGAAGCCCGACAGCGTCGACATGCGCGGATCGTCCCAGCCGTGCACGTGCTTTTCATCGACCAGTTGCTTGAGCTTGCGCTTGCTGGTGATGGTGTAGTTCAGGTTCAGGCGCGAGAACTCGTACTGGCGCGGCTTGCACGGCACCGGCAGGTTATCGAGGAACCACTCGTAGAGCGGGCGATGGCTCTCGAATTCCAGGGTGCAGATCGAGTGGGTGATGCCTTCGATGGCGTCCGATTGACCGTGGGTGAAATCGTAGATGGGGTAGATGCACCACTTATCACCGGTCTGGTGGTGATGGGCGTGACGAATACGGTAGAGGATCGGATCGCGCAGGTTCATGTTCGGCGAAGCCATGTCGATCTTGGCGCGCAGGACACGGGCGCCGTCTTCGAACTCGCCGGCCTTCATGCGGCTGAACAGGTCGAGGTTTTCTTCGACGCTACGATCGCGGAACGGGCTGTTCTTGCCCGGCTCGGTCAGGGTGCCGCGGTATTCGCGAGCCTGCTCGGGGGTCAGGTCATCGACGTAGGCCTTGCCCGTCTCGATCAGATGGACCGCCCAGGCGTACAGCTGGTCGAAGTACTGCGAGGCATAACGCACTTCGCCGGACCACTCGAAGCCCAGCCATTTGACGTCGGCTTCAATGGCGTCGATGTATTCCTGGTCTTCCTTCGCCGGGTTGGTGTCGTCGAAGCGCAGATGCGTGACGCCGCCGAATTCCTGAGCCAGACCAAAGTTGACGCAAATCGACTTGGCATGACCGATGTGCAGGTAGCCGTTGGGCTCCGGCGGGAAGCGGGTCACGATCTGGGTGTGCTTGCCCGAATCCAGGTCAGCCTGCACGATGGGGCGCAGGAAGTTGGTTGGAATGGCTGGGCCTGCCTTGGAATTCGCAGCGGCATCTTGAGTGGGCTTGCTCATAGGATCCTTGTACGGGTCGCGGCCAGGAAGGCCGGTTAAATCAAAGCGCCTATCATAGCCGAAGCTGTCAAGCCCCTGACAGCGCGCTGTGACAAAACTGCCGAGATGGGCGCCCGGTCAGCGGCGGAACCTGCTGCTCAATCGCAACTACCCGAGCAACGGCTACCCTCTGTAAACTGCGCGCCTGAAGTGAATCCGCAGGACTGGCCTCGCATTCCGATGGCCGACTGCTGCGATCACTGCCTCCCATTACGACTTCAAAGAGCGAGCTGACCATGTCGAAAGTAAAGCTGACCACCAACCACGGTGAAATCGTTCTGCAATTGAACGCAGAAAAGGCGCCGCTGACTGTCGCCAACTTCATCGAATACGTCAAAGCAGGCCACTACGAAAACACCGTGTTTCACCGCGTGATCGGCAATTTCATGATTCAGGGCGGCGGCTTCGAGCCTGGCATGAAAGAGAAGAAAGACAAGCGCCCGAGCATCCAGAACGAAGCCGACAACGGCCTGCCGAACAAGAAGTACTCAGTGGCCATGGCCCGCACCATGGAGCCCCATTCAGCCTCGGCGCAGTTCTTCATCAACGTCGCCGACAACAGCTTCCTCAATCACAGCGCCAAGACCGTGCAGGGTTGGGGTTACGCCGTGTTCGCTGACGTCGTCGAAGGCACTGATGTGGTCGACAAGATCAAGGGCGTCGCCACCACGTCCAAGGCCGGTCACCAGGACGTGCCAGCCGAAGAAGTGATCATCGAGAAAGCCGAGATCATTGAGTGATATTGCTGATCTCCGATCTGCACCTGGAAGAAGGACGCCCGGACATTACCCGGGCGTTTCTCGGTCTGCTGAATGGGCGCGCGCGCGAGGCTGAATCGCTGTACATCCTTGGGGATTTCTTCGAAGCCTGGATTGGCGATGACGCCATGTCGCCCTTTCAGCGCTCGATTTGCCAGGCGCTGCGTACGCTGAGCGACAGCGGCACGCGGGTGTTCCTGATGCATGGCAATCGCGACTTCATGATCGGTCAGGGGTTTTGCAAAGCGGCGGGCTGCACGCTGCTCAAGGACCCGAGCGTCGTGAATTTCAATGGCGAACCGGTGCTGCTGATGCACGGCGACAGCCTGTGTACGCGGGACGAAGCCTACATGCGTATGCGCCGTTACCTGCGCCATCCGCTGACGCTGTGGGTGCTGCGGCATCTGCCGTTGAGCACACGGCTCAAGCTGGCGCGCAAGCTACGCAGCGAAAGCCGTGCGCAGACGCGGATGAAGGCCAGCGACATTGTCGACGTCACGCCCGAAGAAGTACCGCGGGTGATGAACGAGTCCGGCGTGAAGACGCTGATCCATGGTCACACCCATCGCCCTGCGGTTCACGACGTTCCACTGGGTGAGACCATGGCGCAGCGCATCGTGCTGGGGGATTGGGATCGCGAGGGATGGTTGCTGCGGATCGATGAGTCGGGCTTTCACCTGGAGTCGTTTGCGTTTGAGGCCTGACCGTCAGGGCTGAGGACCGATGATTGTCGGACGGGGGACCTGTGGGAGCGAGCTTGCTCGCGAAGGGGCCGGTACATCCGCTGAATCTTCAGCGGCTGAAATACCGTCTTCGTGAGCAAGGTGGAGCGCCACCCCGGTCACTCCCACAAGTATTGTATTTGCAGCTCAAAACAGCAGCTGTCTGGACAATGGTGCTTATCCCGCACTCAGCCCACCTGCCCCAGCATCAATGCCCTCCCCCAGGCGCCGCCTTCGCGGTAAACGGCGGTTTGGCCAGCCAGATGATCAGGATCAGCGACAGGAACACCCAGCCCATCATGTAGAAGTAGTCCACCGTGGACATCATGTACGCCTGGCTGGTGACCATCGAATCGAGCTGTGCATACGCCTGATTGCTCGCCCCACCCAGGGTCTCCAGCGCATGTCGCGTCGTCGGCTCGTAGGCGTTCACGCTTTCGCTCAGATAGGCGTGGTGCTGATCGGCGCGGCGGATCCAGATCCACGTGGTCAAGGAGGCCGCGAAGCTGCCCCCCAGGTTCCGCAGGAAGGTCGCCAGCCCCGAGCCGTCGGCGATCTGCGACGGCGGCAGGTCGGAGAGCAGGATGCTCAAGGTCGGCATGAAGAACAACGCAATGCCCGCACCCATAAACAACTGCACCAGGGCGATGTGCTCGAAATCCACCTGACTGGTGAAACTTGCTCGCATGAAGCAACTCAGGCCAATCCCCAGAAACGCGAGGCCGGCGAGGAGGCGCAAGTCGAATTTATGCGCATAACGTCCCACGAAGGGCGACATCAATACTGGCAGCACCCCGAGTGGCGCCACCGCCAGCCCCGCATAGGTCGCCGTGTAACCCATCTGCGTTTGCAGCCACTGGGGCAGAATCAGGTTGATCCCGAAGAACCCCGCGTAGCCCGCTACCAGGCAGATCGTCCCGTAGCGAAAGTTGCGAAACGCAAACAGCCGCAGGTTGACCACCGGGTGATCATCCGTCATTTCCCAGATGACAAATGCCGCCAGGCCAATGGCTGAAATCACCGAGCCGATAATGATGAAGTTCGACTCGAACCAGTCCAGGTCATTGCCTTTGTCGAGCACGATCTGCAGCGCGCCCACGCCGATGATCAGCGTGATAAGCCCCACGTAATCCATGGGCTGGCGGCTGGTGCTGACCGGCCGGGTAGCCATCTGCTGACGCACGACGAACGCCGCGAACAGCCCGATCGGCACGTTGATGAAGAAGATCCACGGCCAGCTGTAACTGTCGGTGATCCAGCCGCCGAGAATCGGCCCGGCAATCGGCGCTACAACCGTCACCATCGCCAGCAATGCCAATGCCATCCCCCGTTTCGCAGGGGGATAAACGGCGATCAGCAGCGTTTGCGTCATCGGGTACAACGGCCCGGCAACCATGCCCTGCAACACTCGAAAGCCCACCAGCTCAGGCATCGAGGTGGAAATGCCGCAGAGAAACGAGGCGGTGACGAACAGCAGCGTGGCCCACAGAAACAGCTTCACCTCGCCGAAGCGCCGGCTCAGCCAGCCGGTCAGCGGCAGCGCGATGGCGTTACTGACCGCGAAGGAGGTGATGACCCACGTGCCCTGCTCCGAGCTCACGCCGAGGTTGCCGGAGATGGTCGGCAAGGCCACGTTGGCGATGGTCGTGTCGAGCACTTGCATGAAAGTCGCCAGCGACAGGCCGATGGTGGTCAGCAACAGGCTTGGCGGCGTAAAAGAAGCGGGAGCGTTGGTACTCATCGCGAATCCTTTGACACTCAAAGATCACCACGGCCTGTACACACAGGCCGTGGCAGATGGATTGGCGAATCAGCGCTGGGCCGTCTTGCCGCTGGTTGACGCGCTGTTCTCGTGGATCACGCGGGCGATCATCGTGTCGGCGTCGGCCAGTTGTTTGGCGTAGACATCGGTGGTGAACAGCGGCTGCTTCGGCGGTTGCTGCGCCAGCACCGGACCGCTCTGGTCGTGAAGGTTCACGTCCACGGTGGTCGACAGGCCGATGCGCAGCGGATGCTTGGCCAGCTCGTCGGCGTTGATGTGAATCCGCACCGGAATACGCTGGACGATCTTGATCCAGTTACCGGTGGCGTTCTGGGCGGGCAACAATGCAAACGCACTGCCGGTACCGGCGCCGACGCTGTCCACGGTGCCGCTGTATTTGACGTCGCCGCCATACAGGTCGGCTTCGATGTCCACCGGCTGGCCGATGCGCATCTGGCCGAGCTGGGTTTCCTTGAAGTTGGCGTCGATCCACAGCTGGTCGAGGGGGATCACCGCCATCAGCGCAGTGCCCGGCTGAACCCGCTGGCCCAGCTGCACGGTGCGCTTGGCGACGTAACCGGTGACCGGCGCGATCAGCGTGCTGCGCGCGTTGCTCAGGTAGGCCTGACGCAGTTGAGCGGCAGCGGCTTTGACGTCCGGGTGCGAGGACACCTGGGTGTCATCCACCAGCGCAGTGCTGGTCGCCAGCTGCTGCTGAATGTTGGTCAACGCATTCTGCGCGGTGGTCAGGTCATCCTTGGCGTGGGACAGCTCTTCCTGGGAAATCGCCCCGCCGGCCGCCAGACTGCGACGACGGTTGAAGTTGTCCTGGGCTCTCTGCACTTCGGCGCGCTGGGCCGCCAGTTGGGCTTTCATGCCGTCGACATTGCTGTACAGACCACGCACCTGACGCACGACTTTTGCCAGATTGGCTTCGGCACTTTGCAGCGCCACTTCGGCGTCATTCGGGTCGAACTGCACCAGCACCTGCCCCTCGCGGACCAGATCGCCGTCGTCGGCGCCGATGCTGACCACGGTGCCGGTGACTTGCGGGGTGATCTCCACGACGTTGCCGTTTACATAGGCATCGTCGGTGCTCTCGCTCCAGCGACCGTACATTTCGTACCAGGCCCAGACGCCAAGCACGCCAAGCACCACGACCAGCAGCAGGCCGAGCAACAGCAGCTTGCGCTTGCGCGGGTTCTTGGTCGGTTTGGTCTGCTCGGCGGCCTTGTCAGCGGCCTTGTCAGGCGCGGAGGCGTTGACGTCCTTTTCTTCGTTTGTAGCGTTGTTGTCGGTAGTGGCAGTGGCCATGACGATTACCTTAATGAGTCAGCGAAGCAGTTGACGGGACGACCGGGGCGGCGTTGTCGCCGGGCTTGCTGTCTTCGAAGCCTCCCCCGAGGGCCTGCATCAACTGGATCGAAAGATCGATTCGTTCCGCGTTGAGATCAGCCTGTTGGCGTTGAGATTGCAGCAGTTGTTGCTCGACGCTCAGCACGTCCAGGTAATTACCGATGCCGGATGAGTAGCGCTGAACGACGGTGTCGTAGGCTTTCTGAATCACGTCGGTCGCCTGCTGGCGCGCTTCGATCTGACGGCGGATGTCGCGCAACTGACCGATGCCATCGCTGACATCCCCCAGCGCCCGGACCAGCGTCTTGTTGTACTGCGCCACGGCGAGGTCATAGTCGGCGTCCCGCGCATCCAGATCGGCACGGCGACGGCCGCCGTCGAAGATCGGCAGCGACACCGTCGGCGCGACGTTGAAGAAGCGACTGGCCGAGCCGAACATCGCATCACCCAGCAGCGACTCCACCCCTGCCGACGCGCTCAGGTTGAGGTTCGGGTAGAAGTTGGTCTTGCTGACGTCGATGTTTTTGCTCGCCGCTTCAACCCGCCAGCGCGCGGCTACCAGATCCGGGCGACGGCCCAGTAATTCCGCAGGCACCACCGAAGGCAGGGCCACGACAGCAGGTTGCAGCACCGCAGGCCGGCTCAGTTGTTCGCCGCGGTCCGGGCCTTTGCCCATCAGCACGGCCAGCTGAATCTTGGCGCTGCGCAGGCTTTTTTCCGCGTCTGCCAACGACTCGCGGGAGTTGGCTTCCAGGCTCTGGGTCTGCTCGTACTGGTACTCGCTGTCGATGCCCGACTTGAAGCGCCGCGATCCCAGGTCAAGCAATTGACTCGTGCGCTTGAGGTCTTCGGCCGCCAGGTCACGGACGATGTAGGCCTGGCCCAGGTCGCTGTAAGCGCGGGCGACGTCGGCGGCGAGGGTCAATTGCGCTGCTTGCTGGTCGACTTCACTGGCACGGGCCTGGCCCAACGCCGCTTCCCAGGCAGCACGCTGGCCGCCCCACAGGTCAAAGTTGTAATTGAAGCCGGCGCTCAGGCTGCGCAAAGTGCTGTAGCGCCCGCCTGCCCCGGTCGGGTCCTGATCACGGGCCAGGCGCGAACGGCTGACGCTGGCGTCGGCATCCACGGTCGGCATGCGTTCGGCGTCGGCGGCATAGGCCTGCGCGGTCGCCTGATGGGTCCGGGCGGCAGCGATCTGCATGTCCGGACTGTCGCGCAGTGCTTCGGTGATCAGGCTATTGAGTTGTGGATCGCCCAGGCTGGTCCACCAGTCGCGCTTCGGCCAGGCGGCCGGCGACAGGGTGATGCCATTGAGGCTTTGAGCGGTCTGCAGACTGTTGGCATCGATGCCGACGGCTTCGGTTTTCAGGCCTTTGGAACTGGCGCAACCGGCCAGCACCACTGCCACGACTATCAGGCTCAGGGACGTGCGCAGGGTCGAGCCCCGCTGAAGGTGAGTGCTCATTGTTCGGCAATCCGGGCAATCGTAATGGGGTCGCCCGAGGCAACCAGAATTTTCGTCAGAATCTTTTCCAGGGCCAGCAGCTCGCTGTCTTCCAGCACGCCGACCATCTCGTTCATCGCGTGTGCGCCGATTTCCGGCAACAGGTCGGAGAGCGCCTTGCCTTCCTCGGTCAGCACCAGTTGCACCTGACGCCGATCGGATTCCGAGCGCGCGCGGGACAGCAGGTTTTTCTGCTCCAGACGGTCGAGCATCCGGGTCATCGAACCACTGTCGAGATTCAACATGCGGCAGATATCGGCCGGGGTCTCAGCGCAGAAACGCGCGATCATCACCAGCACTTTGAACTGCTGCGCAGTGACGCCGTGGGGCTCGAGATGCCGGTCGAGGATGCGGTTTTTCAATTGTTCAGTCCGGCCCAGCAACATGCCCAGCAGACTGTCGTGAAAATTTTCAGGAGTGAAATGCGCCATTGATAGCCACCCATTATCTGCTTAGGCAGTGAATGGAGCGGATCTTACTGCCTAGGCAGTAAACACACAATGAAACAATATTTAGGGTGCGCGAATTCGGACGAACGTAGTTCGCCTGCTGAATGGGTAGGTTTCTAGAGTGGCTTAGAGCGCCGGCACACCGCTGTGGAAGCGGAAATCTTCATCCGGGCTCAGGATCAGCTCGCGCTCGGCCAGGCGGATTTCTTCGATCTTGGCGTCGACGTCCGCTTCAGTGCCGTAGGTGTAGGCGAGTTTCAGGTAGTCCTGAAAATGCCGGGCCTCGGACTTGAGCAGGCTGGCGTAGAACTTCGACAGGTCTTCGTCCAGATGCGGCACCAGCGCGGCGAAACGTTCGCACGAGCGCGCTTCGACGATGGCGCCGACGACCAGCGCGTCGGTCAGGCGATACGGGTTGTGGGTACGAACGAGTTTGCGCAGCGACCCGGCATAGCGCGCCGAGCTGATGTTGGCCATCGGAATGCCGCGCTTCTTGATGATGCCGATCACTTGCTCGAAGTGACGCAGCTCTTCGCGCGCCAGCCGGGACATCTTGGCCAGCAGGTCGAACTTGTCGTTGTACTGGAACATGAACTGAAACGCCGCGCCGGCGGCCTTCTTTTCATTGTTGGCGTGATCGATCAGCAGGATATCCAGATTCTGCAAGGCGGCCTGAACCCAACTGTCGGGCGTGGGGCACAGCAGGAAGGCGTCGATTTCTGGATAGATCTGCATGGGTTCACGGATGGCTGGCTGGGCAAGGCGCAGCATTATACGGAGCCTGACGGGCAGAGCCAGCGTGCGCAGATGAAAAGCGCAGGATTTACCGCTCGAGCGCGAGAGTCACGCCACTGTCAGACCGCGCCCATCGCATCCTTGAGGAAGCCGGGCGCGATGTAACGCTCGTAGTGCGCTTCGGACAGCAGGAAGAATTCCCGATCAATGGCATCGCGCAGCTCAGGCAGCGACCAGTCGCGAAACTCCGGCAGTAGCACCATGCCGTAGGCGTCCAGCTGGTTGATCACCCTCGCGCCCCGGGCAATCAGCTGGTAGGCCCAGCAATATTCCGACTGATGGGGAACGAAGCGAATCTTGCGCTGCTCCAGTTGCGCCCGCAGCCTGGCCGGGTCGAACACCTCGACTTTCCCCGCCATCACTTGCACCAGCAGCTGTTCAAGGCGCAGCCAGACGGCGCGCTTTGCATCCTCGTCGTAGCCGTTCCAGTGGATCACTTCGTGGTGAAAGCGCTTGCATCCCCGGCACACGAGGTCGCCGTAGACGGTGGAGCACAGGCCCACGCAGGGCGTCTTGATGATTTGATTGGGCATGGCAAGGGAACACGACGGCGAACGAAACAAGCCGGCATGTTAGCCCTTTGTCTAACGAGGTACACCCTTCAACCTGTAGGGGCTAACTTACCTTCAGCGGTTTTTTACCGTAGAATCACCGGGCCTTTTAAGGCGCCAATGTCCGTTGGAAGCTGTTTTCAAAGCGTCACGAGCACAGTCAGGGCTTTTTACGATAAGCCGGCGAGCCACTTATCGTACAAAGCCCGCCCCGCAGTCCGGTTTGACGCGAGTCCCTCGCGTCCCCTCCCCGACCGATCATGCAGGCGTAAAACTTTGAAAACAGCTTCTGTTGGAGATCGTCAGCTTCCTGCCAAGAAACTTTAAAAAGTTCGAGAGCGCCGATGCGGACCTTCTCTGGATGAGCGTCCCGGACACCCATTTGGGACCACTGATGAGGGTAATACTGTGCTTGAAGCCTACCGTAAACACATCGAAGAGCGTGCCGCCCAGGGTATCGTGCCCCAGCCGCTTAACGCCGAACAAACTGCAGGCCTGGTCGAGCTGCTGAAAAACCCACCGGCTGGCGAAGAAGCTTTCCTGCTTGACCTGATCACCAATCGCGTTCCACCGGGCGTTGACGAAGCTGCCTACGTCAAAGCCGGTTTCCTTTCTGCCCTGGCCAAGGGCGAAGTTCATTCCCCTCTGCTGGACAAGAAGCGCGCCGTCGAACTGCTCGGCACCATGCAGGGCGGCTACAACATCGTGACCATGGTTGATCTGCTGGACGACGCCGAGCTGGCACCCGTCGCTGCAGAGCAACTGAAGCACACCCTGCTGATGTTCGATGCCTTCCACGACGTCGCTGAAAAAGCCAAGAACGGCAACGCACACGCCAAGGGCGTGCTGCAGTCCTGGGCTGACGGCGAGTGGTTCCAGAAGCGTCCGACCCTGGCCGAAAAGATCAGCCTGCGCGTCTTCAAGGTCACCGGCGAAACCAACACCGACGACCTGTCGCCTGCGCCTGACGCCTGGTCCCGCCCGGACATCCCGCTGCACGCCCTGGCCATGCTGAAAATGGCCCGCGACGGCATCGTCCCTGACGTGCAAGGCTCCATCGGTCCGATGAAGCAGATCGAAGATATGCGCAGCCAGGGTTTCCCTATCGCCTACGTCGGTGACGTGGTCGGTACCGGTTCCTCGCGTAAATCGGCCACCAACTCGGTGCTGTGGTTCTTCGGCGACGACATCCCGAACGTGCCGAACAAGCGCGCCGGCGGCTTCTGCTTCGGCAGCAAGATCGCACCGATCTTCTACAACACCATGGAAGATGCGGGCGCCCTGCCGATCGAGTTCGACGTATCGAACATCAACATGGGCGACGTCATCGACGTTTACCCGTATGCCGGCAAAGTCACCAAACATGGCACCGACGAAGTCCTGGCGACCTTCGAACTGAAGACGCCTGTGCTGCTTGACGAAGTCCGCGCTGGCGGCCGTATTCCGCTGATCATCGGCCGTGGCCTGACCGGCAAGGCCCGCACCGAACTGGGCCTGCCGCCTTCGACGCTGTTCAAGCTGCCTGACGTTCCCGCTGCCAGCACCAAGGGCTTCACCCTGGCGCAGAAGATGGTCGGCAAGGCCTGCGGCACCGACGGTATCCGTCCGGGCACTTACTGCGAGCCGAAGATGACCACCGTCGGTTCTCAGGACACCACCGGTCCCATGACCCGTGACGAACTGAAAGACCTGGCGTGCCTGGGCTTCTCCACCGATCTGGTGATGCAGTCGTTCTGCCACACCGCGGCGTATCCGAAGCCGATCGACGTCAAGACTCACCACACGCTGCCTGACTTCATCATGACCCGTGGCGGCGTTTCCCTGCGTCCGGGCGACGGCATCATCCACAGCTGGCTGAACCGCATGCTGCTGCCGGACACCGTCGGCACCGGTGGCGACTCCCACACCCGTTTCCCGATCGGTATCTCGTTCCCGGCCGGTTCCGGTCTGGTCGCGTTCGCCGCTGCCACTGGCGTCATGCCGCTGGACATGCCGGAGTCGATCCTGGTTCGTTTCAAGGGCAAGCTGCAACCGGGCGTCACCCTGCGCGACCTGGTTCATGCGATTCCGTACTACGCCATTCAGAAAGGCCTGCTGACGGTCGAGAAGAAGGGCAAGAAGAACGCGTTCTCCGGTCGCATTCTGGAGATCGAAGGTCTGGAAACCCTGACCGTCGAACAGGCTTTCGAACTGTCCGACGCTTCGGCCGAACGCTCTGCCGCCGGTTGCACCATCAAGCTGTCGAAAGAGTCGATCGCCGAGTACCTGAAGTCGAACATCACCCTGCTGCGCTGGATGATCGGCGAAGGCTACGGCGACCCGCGTACCCTGGAGCGTCGTGCTCAGGCGATGGAAGCCTGGGTGGCCAATCCAGAACTGCTGGAAGCCGACGCTGACGCGGAATACGCTGAAATCATCGAGATCGATCTGGCCGATGTGAAAGAGCCTGTGCTCTGCGCGCCGAACGACCCGGACGATGCCCGTCTGTTGTCGAGCGTCGCTGGCGAGAAGATCGACGAGGTGTTCATCGGGTCGTGCATGACCAACATTGGTCACTTCCGCGCCGCCGGCAAGTTGCTGGAGCAGGTGAAGGGTCAGTTGCCGACGCGTCTGTGGCTGTCGCCGCCGACGAAGATGGATGCTCATCAGTTGACCGAGGAAGGTTACTACGGCATCTACGGCAAGGCTGGCGCGCGCATGGAGATGCCGGGCTGTTCGCTGTGCATGGGTAACCAGGCGCGTGTTGAGCCGAATTCGACAGTGGTGTCGACGTCGACCCGTAACTTCCCGAACCGTTTGGGTGATGGGGCGAACGTGTATCTGGCGTCGGCTGAGTTGGCGTCTGTGGCGTCGATTCTGGGTCGTCTGCCGACGGTCGAGGAGTATATGGAGTACGCGGGCAAGATCGACAGCATGGCTGCCGATGTTTACCGTTACTTGAGCTTCGATCAGATCGCGGAATTCCGTGAGGCTGCAGCGAACGCTAATATCCCGGTTGTTCAGGCTTAATAGCTGAGACCGTGTTGAGAGAACCCCGCTTCGGCGGGGTTTTTTTTGTTTTGAAGATCAAGGGCGTCTGCCTGGGGGCAGACGTTTCGCCTTCGGCGAGTTACTTGGAAAAGTCGAAAGTCGCACCATCCCCAAGTAACCAAGGGTGCTGCTCCTGGTTAGGCCCTTCCTTCGTCAGGGTTCCTTCACTCCGGTCTCGCTCCGTGGGCCCGCGCCGAACGGACATCCATGTCCTGACGGCGCTCTCGCCGCATCCATGCGGCTCGGCCCATGGAGCGAGACCTGCGTTCAGCCTGCACCCAAGTCGCGTTTGGCGGTGACTGGGCTTTTTGCGTATGAAGATCAAAAGCGCGAAGCAGATCAAAAGCTTCCCGGCTGAAGCCGGTCCTACCGACACAGCGCATGCTTTTTGTAGGACCGGCTTCAGCCGGGAAGACGGTCCCACTGAGTGCACGCGCTGCTGCTGTTAGTGGGACCGGCTTCAGCCGAGAAGGCCATCCCACTGGATGCACGCGTTGCCGTTAGTGGGACTGGCTTTAGCCGGGAAGGCGCCTGCTCAGGCAGGCAAAGACTGATGAAACGACACCGTCCCCGTGGGAGCGAGCTTGCTCGCGAATGCTGTTGATCGTTCCCACGCTCTGCGTGGGCATGCATCCCGTGACGCTCCGCGTCACAACTCACGCTATCCATGCTTTTGGGCGCTGGCCACCGTAGCCACATCCGCAATTAGCCGCTTAGACTGTCCCCTCTTTCTGTTTTCAAAGGATGAATCCAGTGAATGTTGCTGTTGATCAGGTGGTGATCCATCGTTTTACCGAGGCCCATATCGAGGGTGTCACTGCGTTGTATAACGACCCCAGTGTGTGTCGTCAGGTGCTTCAGATGCCGTATCAGTCGGCCGATGTCTGGCGCAAACGGCTGGCGGGGGCGGATGACCGTTCGGTGAAGCTGGTCGCTTTGCACCAAGGTCAGGTGATCGGCAACATCGGTCTGGAACAATACGCGCGCATTCGCCAGCGTCATGTGGGCGCCATCGGCATGGGCGTGGCGGCGGGGTGGCAGGGCAAAGGGGTGGGGTCGCGGCTGATGGCCGCCGTGCTGGAAGTCGCGGACAACTGGATGAACCTGCACCGGGTTGAACTCACCGTGTTTGCCGATAACGAAGCCGCCCTGGCGCTCTACCGCAAATTCGGCTTCGAAACCGAGGGCCGCCTGCGCGACTACGCCATACGCGACGGCGTCCTCGTCGACGCCATCAGCATGGCGCGCTTTAAATAACCGCTCAGCCTGTGGAAGAGCGACGCAGAGCGTCACAGGCTGCATTCCCACGCAGAGCGTGGCACGATCAACAGCATTCGCGAGCAAGCTCGCTCCCACGGGAACGGTGTCGTGTCATCGACCTTTGCCTGCCTGAGCGAGCGCCTTCCCGGCTAAAGCCGGTCCTACAAAAAGCGACGCGTGCATTCAGTGGGACCGTCTTCCCGGCTGAAGCCGGTCCCACAAAAAGCACACCGCGTACACCCCGTAGGACCGGCTTCAGCCGGGAAGCTTTTGATCTGCTTCGCTTGTGATCTGCTTTTGATCTTGGTGCACAAAAAGCCCAAACACCGCCGATCGCGACTTGGGTGCAGGCTGAACGCAGGTCTCGCGCAGTGGGCCGAGCCGCATGGATGCGGCGAGAGCTGCCCCCGCCATGGATGGCGGATGGCAGCGGGCCCACGGAGCGGGACCGGAGTGAAGGAACCCTGACGAAGGAAGGGCCAAACCAGGAGCACAAGCCCTTGGTTACTGGGGCTTTATCAAGTAACTCGCCGAAGGCGAAACAGTCTGCCCCCAGGCAGACGCCCTTGACCTTGATCTCCCAAACGCAAAAACAAAAAAGCCCCGCGTCTCTCAACGCGGGGCTTCCAGTTACAGACGACTAAACCATCACACCACAGCCGTCTGCCCACTCATTGCCAGATCCAGCAACTCACGGTTAGCGACCGCATACATCGCATAATCGTTACCGCTCGCCGCACGCAACTCCACCAACATCGCGCGCCAGCGCTCGACCATCGGCAAATGCTGCTCCAGCCACAGACTCAAACGCTCCTCGACATCCGCAGGACCATTCGCCATCTGCAACACCGACACCGTAATCGCCCGCTGCTGCCAATCGATATCATCACGGAACGCCTCACGGGCCAGCGCCTGCCAGTTGTTCTCCACCGGCAACGCACTGATCTGCTGCAGATACCACGTCACATCCAGCGAACTGCCCACCGCGAAATACACCTTCGCCACATCCGCTGCATTCTGACCGGTCACATCAGACGCCTCGATGATCGGCAACAGCGTGTACAAATGACTCGTACCCGCCACCATCCGCGCCAGCAACTCCGGCACGCCCGCCGCCACGTACTCCTGATAACGCGTCTGCCAGACCTCACGGGTCGGCCCTTCCAGCAACTCGTCCAGCTTCAGACCCAGCGCCGCGATGTGCGGACCGAAGTGCGCCACATCACGGGCCGCGTCCAGCTCGTTGCGACGGCTGCGCAGGAACCAGCGCGTCGCGCGACGGCCCAGACGCATCAGCTCATCCATCAACGCCAGTTGAATCTCGGCCGGGACCTTGTAGTCCAGCGCCTCGATCTGACGGAACCAGTGCGGGAGGTGGAAGATGTCACGCACGATCACGTAAGCCCCAGCCACGTTGGCAGCGGTCATGCCGGTCGACTCTTTGAGCCGCTGCACGAACGTGATGCCCATATGGTTGACCAGGTCGTTGGCGATCTGCGTGCTGACGATTTCGCGCTTCAGACGGTGACGACGCATCGACTCGGAGAACTTCGCGCCCAGTGACGGCGGGAACGCCGTTTCCATGTCGCGGGCCAGGTAGTCGTCATCCGGAACGCGGGATTCCAGCAGCGCTTCCTTGAGGTCGATCTTGCTGTAGGAAATCAGCACCGACAGCTCGGCCCGGGTCAGGCCCTTCTTCTCGGCGATGCGCTCGGCCAGTTGATCTTCCGCCGGCAGGAACTCGATGGCACGGTCCAGCTTGCCGCGCGTTTCCAGGTCGCTCATCAGGCGTTTGTACTCGGCGATGCGCTCGTAGGCACGGCGCTCCGCCAGGGACAGGGCCTGGGTCTGCTTGTAATTGTTGCCGAGAACGAGGTTGCCCACTTCGTCGGTCATGCTTTCGAGCAGCAGATTGCGCTGCTTCTCGGTCATGTCGCCGGCCTGGACCACTTCGTTCAGCAGGATCTTGATGTTTACTTCGTGGTCGGAGCAGTCCACACCACCGGCGTTGTCGATGAAGTCGGTGTTGGTCGCGCCGCCCATCAGGCCGAATTCGACACGGCCCAGCTGGGTCATGCCGAGGTTGCCGCCCTCGCCCACCACTTTGCAGCGCAGCTGATTGCCGTTGACGCGCAGTGCATCGTTGGCCTTGTCGCCGACGTCCGCGTGGGATTCGGTGCTGGCCTTGACGTAGGTGCCGATGCCGCCGTTCCACAGCAGATCCACTGGCGCCTTGAGCAGCGCGTGCATCAGTTCGGTCGGGGTCAGCTTGTCAGCGGTGATGTCAAAGCGTGCTTTCATCTGCGGGGTGATCGCGATGCTTTTCGCGCTGCGCGGGAAGATACCGCCGCCTTCGGACATCAGGCTGGTGTCGTAATCGGTCCACGCCGAACGCGGCAGGTCGAACAGACGCTGACGCTCGACAAAACTGCTCGCCGGGTCCGGATTCGGATCGATGAAGATATGCAGGTGGTTGAAGGCCGCCACCAGCTGAAGCTTGTCGGACATCAACAGGCCGTTGCCGAACACGTCGCCGGCCATGTCGCCGACGCCGATCACGCTGATGCTGTCCTGCTGCACATTGATGCCGCGCTCGCGGAAGTGGCGCTGCACGCCGACCCACGCGCCCTTGGCGGTGATGCCCATTTTCTTGTGGTCGTAACCCGCCGAGCCGCCGGAAGCGAAGGCGTCGCCGAGCCAGAAGCCGTAGTCGATGGCGATGCCGTTGGCGATGTCGGAGAAGGTCGCGGTGCCTTTGTCGGCGGCGACGACCAGGTATGGGTCATCGTCGTCGTGGCGCACGACGTTGGCCGGCGGCACCAGCGCGCCTTCTTTCAGGTTGTCGGTGATGTCCAGCAGGCCGGAAATGAAGAGACGGTAGCAAGCGATGGCTTCGGCCTGAATCTCGTCGCGGGTCCCGGTGGTCGGCAGACGACGGGGCAGGAAGCCGCCCTTGGCACCGACCGGCACGATGACCGAGTTCTTCACTTGCTGGGCTTTGACCAGACCCAGCACTTCGGTGCGGAAATCTTCTTCACGGTCGGACCAGCGCAGGCCGCCACGGGCCACGTTGCCAAAGCGCAGGTGCACGCCTTCGACGCGCGGCGAGTAGACGAAGATTTCGAACTTCGGTACCGGCTTCGGCAGCTCTGGGATCAAGCGCGGGTTGAACTTGAAGCTGAAGTAGCTCTTGCTCTGGCCGTTGGCGTCGGTCTGATAGAAGTTGGTGCGCATGGTCGCCTTGATCAGGTCAAGGTAGCGACGCAGGATGCGGTCTTCGTTGAGCACTTGCACGCCGTCCAGCGCAGTCAGAATCGCCTGCTCCAGACGCTGCTGCATGTCGTCGAGGTCGCCGCCGCTGAGCTTGCGCGCCAGGTAGAAGCGGGTCTTGAACAGACGCGTCAGCTCGCGAGCGATGTCAGCGTGGTTGTTCAGCGTGCTGGCGATGTAACCCAGGTCGAAGCCCAGACGGATCTGCTTCAGGTAACGCGCGTAGGCCCGCAGCAGCGCCACGTCGCGCCACGGCAGACCGGCCGTCAGCACCAGACGGTTGAAGGCGTCGTTTTCGGCTTCGCCACGGACGATGTGGACGAAGGCGTCCTGCAGCGTGTCGTTGAGCTGTTGCAGATCCAGTTTCAGACCTTCGCCGTAGGTGAACGCGAAGTCGTGAATCCAGAATTCGCGGCCATTGGTGTGGCGCAGGCGGTACGGGAATTCACCGAGCACGCGCAGTCCAAGGTTTTCCAGAATCGGCAGCACGTCGGACAGCGCCAGCGGCGTGTCAGCGTGGTACAGCTTGCAGTGCAACTGCGCCTTGTCGCCCGACAGCGGCTGGTAAAAGCTCATCACCAGCGGATTGGCTTCGGACAGGCTCAGCACGTGCTGCATGTCGACCACGGCGGAATGCGCGGCGAAACGCTCGCGGTAGCCTGCCGGGAAACCTTTCGGGAAGTCGGCCAGGACATTGGTGCCCTGGGCTTCACCGAAGCTTTCGATGACCAGACTGGCGTAGTCGTCTTTCCACGAACGGCAGGCCTGGATGACTTCGTTTTCCAGCTGCTGCGGGTCGATGTCGAGGGTGACTTTCGGGTCCACACGCAGGATCAGCTGCACGCGCGCCAGTACCGACTCGGAGAAGAAGGTCCAGAACTCGCAATCGGTCGCCTTCAGACGATCCATCAGCACTTGCTGGATCTTCTGACGGACTTCGGTGGAATAGACGTCGCGCGGCACGTAGGCCAGGCAGTAGCAGAAACGGCCGTAGGGGTCTTTGCGCAGGAACACGCGGATCTTGTTGCGCTCCTGGATCTGCACGATCGACATGACGGTGGTGAACAGCTCGTCCACCGGGGTCTGGAACAGGTCATCGCGGGGCAGCACTTCAACCACCTGCGCCAGTTCCTTGCCCAGGTGGGCCTTGGCGTCGAAGCCGGAACGGCGCTCGACTTCGGCAACCTTGCGGCGGATGTACGGAATGGCGCGCACGCTTTCGCCATACACTGACGAGGTGTACAGGCCCATGAAGCGCGATTCCTTGATGACCTTGCCGTCGGCGTCGATCTGGCGGATCGACACGTAGTCCGGGTATGCCGGCCGATGCACGCGGCTCGGGTGCGCGGCTTTGGCGAAGGACAGCAGGGTCGGCTCCTGCAGGTACTTCACTGCATAGCCTTCGATGTGCAGGTCTTCGGCAGTGAGCCCTGTGCGCAGCAGTTTGGTCAGACCGAGGAAGGACGACGGGTCGTAATGAAGCTGACCGCCCTCGCCTTCGTCGTCGACGGTAAATTCTTCATAGCCGAGGAAGGTGAAGTGGTTGTTCACCAGCCACTCGAGGAACACCTTGACCTCGGATTTCTCCTCGGGGTCGATGTTGTATTCGGTGGCGTCGATGCCGAACAGCAGCTCGTGGAGCTTGGCTTTCATCGGCTCGAAGTCTTCAACGGCAACGCGGACTTCGCCCAGCACTTGCTCCAGTTCGCGGGCGAGCACGTTCAGCTCCGCGGCATTGGCGCAACGGTCGATCTCCAGGTACATCAGCGATTCTTGCAGGACGTCGTCGCCGGTGGTGCCTTTTGGCAGCAGTTCGAGCAACTGGCCTTTCGCGTCACGGCGGACGCTCAGCACGGTGGTCTGCAGCGTGTGGATGCTGTAACCGCGGCGGTTCAGTTCGGTACGCACCGAGTCGACCAGAAAGGGCAGGTCGTGGTGCAGGACTTCGACGGCGGTGTGGGTGGACTGCCAGCCGTGACGTTCGTAATCGGGGTTGTAGACGCGGACCTGGGGCGTGCCGTGCTCGAAGCGTTCGAGCAGGCGCCAGGCCGAGAGGGTGCAACCGGCCAGGTCAGAGAGTCTGCGCTGGGTGAGTTCGTCGAGGGAGATGATGCCGAAGAATTGCTCGGCGAACAGCGCCACTTGTGGCAGTGCCTGTTCGCTGATGTGCTGAGCCAGTGCCGCTCGCAGTTGGTGCTGGAAGTCGGACTTGCTGGCTGCGGTGAAGAACGCCATCTGTGGTACTCCGATTGGCTTGAGCTTTTATATAGGAGAGATGCGTGTGTCGGGTGGAGCTTGTGTGTTTGTCTCGTTTGCGTCTGGTCGATGATAGTCAGCATAACGTGACAGGGGGCGTCGCGTTTCGCGTTGCCTGTTTTTACTAACGCTTTTGGTGTGTGTGCCGTCACATTTGTTCGGCGTGGGTGCAGCTTAACGAGTGGCGCCCTGAATCTGCTTGCGATGCTGCGACATATTCGGACATCGGGTTGCAGGCCTGGACCTGCGGCGTGGCTTAGTGCGCCAGGATCAAGGGCGTCGGCCTGGCGGCCTCGGTTTCGCCTTCGGCGAGTTACTTTTAAAAAGCACTAAAAGTAACCAAAAGTGCCTGCTCTCGGTTTGGCCCTTCCTTCGTCAGGGTTCCTTCACTCCGGTCTCGCTCCGTGGGCCCGCGCCGAACGGACATCCATGTCCTGACGGCGCTCTCGCCGCATCCATGCGGCTCGACCCACTGCGCGAAACCTGCGTTCAGCCTGCACCCAAGTCGCGATTGGCGGTGACTGGACTTTTTGCGTACGAAGATCAAAAGCAAAGCTTCCCGGCTAACGCCGGTCCTACAGTCAGCGCCAATCCCACTGGATGTACGCAGTGCTTTTTAGTGGGACCGGCTTTAGCCGGGAAGAGGCCAGCTTGCTCGCTGTCAATAATGGAGCGAACACATCAGGTCAGGCTCCACTCAACCACTCGGCCCACCACCCTCCGCAATCTTCAGCAAATCTCCCACAAGACTGGCAAAATCCATCCCTGCCCTGAACCCATCCACGGGAGTTACCGCCATGCAAATGACCACCGACAGCTTCATCTATAACCCATGCGACGAGGAGGAGGATGATATGGCGCTGGCCTGCTGCCATGGCAGCAGCACCGGTGATCTGTTTCTGCTCGCGCGTTTCCCCGATGAGGATGAGGTCGATATCACGTTTCGTGACGACACTGTCCATGTCGAAGACAACATCACCGTCACCCTGAGCGCCACCCGGCTATTGGTCGAGATCGACGCCAACGATGCCGAACCCCTGGGCGGCGACACCACGTACGACATTAGCCACAACACACCTGCCAATGAGTTGGCCGACCTGGACGCCACGTTGCGGATCATCCTCAACGGTGTCGGGACGTACGTCAGCCAGATCAACTGAGACCCCGGCAGCACCGGGCGGCAATTGACGCAAATGTAAGACAGTTCTTGTTTTAGCCCAGTCCTTTGCTGAAAAGCCGAAAAAACCCGCCGGCCGATTAGTCGGCGCCCCTGCGATGGATTAAAGTAACGCCCCCAGCTTCGGCGCCACTTGGCGCTGCTGCCTCTCCTGCCAGGAACTGTCATCGATGGAACATCGTGAAGCGTTGATCGCGCTGCGGACCTTTCTCTCCACCCAGATTCTCGGGCAGGAGAAACTGGTTGAGCGCTTGCTGATCGCGCTGTTGGCCGACGGCCACATGCTGGTCGAAGGCGCGCCGGGTCTGGCGAAGACCAAAGCGATCAAAGAGCTGGCGGAAGGCATCGAAGCACAATTCCATCGCATTCAGTTCACCCCCGACCTGCTCCCGGCCGACATCACCGGCACCGAGATCTATCGTCCGGAAACCGGCAGTTTCGTGTTTCAGCAAGGCCCTATCTTCCACAATCTGGTGCTCGCCGACGAAATCAACCGCGCGCCGGCCAAGGTGCAATCTGCCTTGCTGGAAGCCATGGCGGAGCGTCAGGTCAGTGTCGGGCGCAGTACCTACGACCTGTCGCCGCTGTTTCTGGTGATGGCGACGCAGAACCCCATCGAGCAGGAAGGCACCTACCCGCTGCCCGAAGCGCAGCTCGATCGTTTTCTGATGCACGTCAAAATCGGCTTCCCGGACGCCACCGTCGAACGCAAGATTCTCCAGCAGGCCCGGGGCGAAGCGCTCAATGGCGAGACCAAGCCCGAGCGCCGGGTCAGCCAGCAGGCGATTTTCGCCGCGCGCAAGGAAATCCTCGGTCTGTACATGGCCGATGCCGTCGAGGAATACCTGGTGCAACTGGTGATGGCGACCCGCACGCCCGCCAAGTTCGATGCCGAGCTGGCCGAGTGGATCGGTTACGGCGCCAGCCCCCGGGGTTCGATTTCCCTAGACCGCTGCGCCCGGGCCCATGCGTGGCTGGCCGGGCGGGATTTCGTCAGCCCCGAAGACATCCAGGCGATGGTCTTCGATGTGCTGCGTCATCGCATCATCCTGTCGTTCGAAGCAGAAGCGGCGGGCATCGATCAAGACCGCGTGATCCAGCGCATTCTCGACGTCGTGGCCGTCGCCTGAGCCCATGCAACCCTATCTGATCTCCCAACCGGGCATTCGCATCAGCCTCGCCGACCTCATTGAGATGCGTCATCGCGTGCGGGAGGTGCAGCTGTTTTCAACGCCCAGCCAGCGCAGCCCGCTGATCGGTCTGCACCACTCCAAGCTGCGCGGGCGCGGCGTCGACTTCGATCAGGTCAGGGTGTATCAGGCCGGCGACGACGTCAGGACCATCGACTGGCGCGTCACCGCCCGCACGCAAGAGCCCCACACCAAACTGTTTCACGAAGAACGCGAGCGGCCGATTTTCATCATGGTCGAGCAAAGCCGCCGCCTGTTTTTCGGCTCCGGGCTGATGTTCAAATCAGTTCTCGCCGCCCAGGCCGCCGCGTTGGTGGGATGGGCTGCGCTGGGCCACAACGACCGGGTCGGCGGGCTGGTGTTTGGTGACAACGAGCATTACGAAATCAAACCGCGACGCAGCAAACAAAGCCTGCTCCAACTGCTGAACCGGCTGGTGCGGGTCAATCAGTCGCTGCACACCGAGGCCGCTGCCGACCGCGACACGTTCGGCGTGGCGCTGCGCCGCGCGCGGGAAGTGATGCGTCCGGGCAGTCTGGCGATCATCCTGTGCGACGAGCGCGCGTTGTCCGACTCCGCAGAACAACAGCTGACTCTGCTGTCACGGCACTGCGACCTGTTGCTGCTGCCGCTGTCCGATCCGCTGGATCACGCGTTGCCCGCCGCCGGTTTATTGCGCTTCGCTGACCGGGGCGCGCACCTTGAACTCGACACGCTGAACGCCGACTTGCGTCAGAGCTACCGTGCCCAGGGCGAGGCGCGTCAGGCGCGCTGGGAATTGCTGGCGCAGAAGCTGCGCGTGCTGATGATGCCGCTGAGCACCCAGCGTGAAATGGTCGAGCAGCTGCGCGAATACCTCAACGGCCAGCGTCCGGTGAAACAGCCATGAGTGCGCTGGACCAGCTGCAACCGCTGATCCTGCCGGAGCCGGTCGGGTTCTGGCCGCCCGCGCCGGGCTGGTGGCTGTTGCTGATCCTGCTGCCGGCGCTGGGCTACGGCCTGTGGCGCGCGCGCACGCTGCTGCCGAAAAAGGCCAGCAGCGACACCGTCGAGCCATTGGACCCGCTGCGCCAGGCCGCGCTGGTCGAACTCGCGCAGATGCCCAAACCCTACGACGGCGCCCCGGCCGGTGCCTGGCTGCAACAGATCAACGGTCTGCTCAAGCGCCTGTGCCGCAATCACTACCCCTACAGCCAGAGCCACACCCTCAACGGCCGCAAATGGCTGGCGTTTCTTGACAACCGCTGCCCGGCCGCCGGCCTCACGCGCTGGATGATCCTCGTCGAGGGCGCCTACAAGCCCGAATGCAAACTCGACGACAAGGCCATCAATGGCCTGACCCAGTCCGTCGAGACCTGGATTCGCAAGCATGTTTGAATTCGCCTGGCCGTGGCTTTTCGCCCTCCTCCCCCTGCCCTGGGTGATGCGCTTCGTGCTACCCGCCGCAGACAGCGGCGAAGCGGCGTTGAAAATCAGCTTTCTCCCCGAACTGGAAGGCCTCGCCGGTCGCCGCGCCCGAACCCGTTTGCCGGGCTGGCGGCGTCAGTTGCCGTTCATTACCGTCTGGCTCCTGCTGCTGGTCGCTGCCGCCCGCCCGCAATGGCTGGGGGAGCCGTTGCCGGTTGCCGCCAGCGGGCGCGATCTGTTGGTGGCGGTGGACGTGTCGGGGTCGATGGATTACCCGGACATGGTCTGGAAAAACGACGAGGTCAGCCGGCTGACCCTGGTGAAAATGCTGCTGGGGGACTTTCTTGAGCACCGTCAGGGCGATCGCATCGGCCTGATTCTGTTCGGCAGTCAGGCGTATCTGCAGGCGCCGCTGACCTTCGACCGCAAGACTGTGCGGGTCTGGCTGGACGAAGCGCGCATCGGCATTGCCGGCAAGAACACCGCCATTGGCGACGCGATCGGGCTGGCGTTGAAGCGTCTGCGCCAGCGTCCGGCCCAGAGCCGCGTGCTGATTCTGGTCACCGACGGTGCCAACAACGCGGGCCAGATCGACCCGCGAACCGCCGCGCGTCTGGCCGCCAGCGAAGGCGTGAAAATCTACCCGATTGGCATCGGCGCCGATCCCGACAAAGGCGCCACCAGCATTCTCGGCCTCAACCCCAGCCTGGATCTGGACGAGCCCGCGCTGCGGGAAATCGCCGCGGTCAGCGGTGGGCAGTATTTCCGCGCGCGCAACGGCGCCGAACTCGCCAGCATCGGCAAGGCGCTGGACCGGCTGGAGCCTGTCACGCAACAACCGACCCAGGCACGTCCGGCGCGGGCGCTTTATCACGTACCGCTGACGATGGCGCTGTTGTTGAGCCTGCTGCTGGTGGTTCAGGAGCGCTGGCCGAACAACGCGGTTTATCGCTTCTTCGCGCGCCGGCCGACGATTGGGTGGCGTACGCAGTGGCGTCAGTACTTGAAGCGCCTGACGAGGCGCCCATGATCGAATTCCTTTCCAGTCTATGGCCCCATTGGTCGCGCCCGGGGTGGCTGCTAATGCTGCCGGCGCTCGGCTGGCTGTTGTGGCGGTTATGGAATCGGCAGAAGCGCGTCGGGCGCTGGCAGATGATCATTCCCAGCGCCTTTCATTCCGCCCTGTTCAGTGGTGGCGGCGGTCGGGAAAGCAAATTGCCGTGGGTGGTGCTGGGTCTTGGCTGGTTGCTGGCGCTAGTGGCACTGCTCGGGCCGAGCTGGCAGCGGGTTGAGCAGAACAGCCAGCGGCCGGTCGATCCACTGGTGGTGATGCTGGAGCTGACCCCGGAAATGCTCGCGGCTGACAGCCCGCCCACCCGACTCGAACAGGCGCGACGCAAGTTGCTCGATCTGTTACAGGCGCGCAGCGATTCACAGACCGCGATCATCGTCTACGCCGGCAGCGCCCACACGCTGGTGCCGCTGTCCGATGATCTGGCGACCAGCAAAAACCTGCTGGATGCGATCAAGCCGTCGATCATGCCAGAAGCCGGCCAGCGCGCGGACCTTGCCGTGCGCAAGGCGCTGGATTTGCTGGAACAGGGTGACCTGGGCCAAGGGCGGCTGCTGTGGATCGGTTCGTCCCTCAGCGACGCCGAGCGTCAGGGCATTCGCACCGCGATGACCGGACGCGATGCCCCTCCTTTACTGATGCTCGGGGTCGGCACCGCGGAAGGCGCGCCGGTCACCCAAGAGAAAGGCGGTTTCCTGAAGGACGCCCAGGGCGGCATCCTTGTGCCGCGTCTGGACGGGCCGGTGCTCAAGGATTTCGCCGACAGCATGGGCGGTCGCTATGCCTCGCTGCGCCTGGACAATCAGGACCTGAACGACCTCGGTCTGCTCGACGGTCCGAAGAGCCTGATCAGCCAGGGCCAGAAGGTGCGGCTCGACCGCTGGGCCGATCAGGGCTACTGGTTGCTGCTGCCGCTTCTGCTACTGGCCGGTTGCGCCGGGCGACGCGGTTGGTTGCTGTGCCTGCCGCTGTTGCTGATGGCCGTGCCGCAACCCAGCTATGCCTTCGGTTTCGAAGACCTGTGGCGCCGCCCCGACCAACAGGGCGAACACTTGCTCAAGCGTCATCACCCGGCGGAAGCCGCGCGGCATTTCGAAGACCCGCAGTGGCAAGGCTTCGCGCTGTATCAGGCCGGTGACTATGCCGGCGCCGTCCAGCGCTTTGCCAAGGGCAGCAGCGCCGCCGACCATTACAATCGCGGCAATGCACTGGCCCGAAGCGGTGAGCTGGAAGCCGCCATCGACGCCTATGAACAGGCGCTGGAGCGTCAACCGGACTTCCCAGCGGCGTCAGCCAACAAGGCGTTGGTGGAAAAGGTGCTGGAGCAGAACAAGGCGTCGAACCAGGCGAAAGCGGACGAGAAGGCGGAGAGTGACGAGAACGCCGACAATGCCCGCGAAGGCAATACCGGACAGTCGTCATCGAGTGCGCCGTCAGCCCAGCAGGATGCCGATGCCGACCGCTCGGCCAGCGATCAGCAAAGCGCCGCCGACGAGCAGTCTTCCGGTGCAGGGTCCGACAGCGACGAGCCGGCGCGTGCCTCCGGCAAACCGGCCGACGGACAGATCGATGGCGAGCAGAAACAGGCGCTCGAACAATGGCTGCGGCAGATCCCCGACGAACCCGGGGAGCTGTTGCGGCGCAAATTCTGGTACGAACAACAGCAGCATCAGGAAAAAACCCGATGAGTCGTCTGCACAGGTTGCTGATCGCAGGAATGTGGTGCCTGCTCGCCCTGGTGGCGCCGTTGGCCCAGGCCGACAGTGCAGGCTCCACGCTGCAATCCAGCGTTGACCGCACACGCGTCAACACCGGCGAAACCGTCGAACTGACCCTTGAAACCGACGACGCGACCGTCTTCGGCCGACCGGACATGAGCGCGCTGGACGCCGACTTCGAGGTCCGCGACACCCGCCAGCTCAACAGCCTGACCACGCTGGAAGGCAATGTTCACGCGACGACCCGCTGGCTGATCACGCTGATGCCGCGCCACAGCGGCTCGATTGAAATCCCTCCGCTGAAGCTGGGCGAAATGACCAGCCAGCCGATCGTGCTGCAAGTGGTCGACGTCGGCCCCGCCGCCCAGGGTCAGGAGCAGAAGCTTGCGCCGGTATTCATGGAGGCGAGCCTTGAGCAGGACAGCGTGTATGTTCAGGCGCAGGTCTTGCTCACCGTGCGCATCTACCACTCGGTGTCGCTGTTCGACGACAGCAGCCTGACACCGCTGCAAGTGCCCGACGCGCGCATCGAAAAGCTTGGCGACACGCGCACGTACGAGAAGCAGATCAATGGCATTCGCCACGGCGTGATCGAAATGCGCTATGCGCTTTACCCGCAGCACAGCGGTGCGCTGACCATCCCCGCCCAAGCCTTCAGCGCCACGCTGGTTCAGGACACCACCGACGCCGCTGCGGCCGCCGCCATGGCGCCCGGCGCGATTGCCAGCGGGCCGAAACCCGGCCGACTGATGCACGTGACGTCGCTGCCCCTGACCCTCGACGTCAAGCCGCAACCGGCGCACTACCCCGCCGATACGCCATGGCTGCCGGCGCGCAGCGTCAGCCTCAGTGAAAACTGGAGCCCGGAACCTGCCCACAGCCAGGTCGGCGATTCCCTCACCCGCACCCTGCAATTGAAGGCCGAAGGGCTGTCCAGCGCACAATTGCCGCCGCTGCCTGCCACCGACGTCAGCGCGTTGCGGCGCTACCCGGACCAGCCGCAACTGAGCAATCAGGCCGGTGAGCGTGGCTTGACCGGCGTGCGCGAGGAGCGCGAGGCGCTGGTGCCCAATCGTCCCGGCGCCATCGAGATTCCCGCTGTCGATCTGGTCTGGTGGAACACCCAGGAAGATCACCTGGAGCACAGCGCCCTGCCCGCCCGCACCTTGCAGGTCAGCCTCAATCCGGCGTTCGCCGTGGACACGCCCGTGAGCGATAACGGTAATGTGACGGTGATCGGTCCGCCGGTGTGGCCGTGGCAGTTGAGCACGGTGCTGTTGAGTTTCACCACGCTGCTGGGCTTCGGCCTGTGGTGGCGCGGGCGGTGGCAACCGGCACTGGCCCGGGTCGCGCAAACGGGGCCGAGTCCGCGTACAGTGCTCGACGACCTGAAACGCGCGTGCCTGGCCAACGACCCCCATGCGACCCGCCAGGCGCTGGACGCCTGGGCCCGTCAACAACCGGAAACCCTGGCCGACATGGCCGCGCGCTTCGTGCCGCTGTCCCATGCGCTGGACGGATTGAATGGCGCGCTGTACAGCGAGACCGAAAAACTGTGGCTGGGCGAAGACCTCTGGCGCGCCGTGAAGGCGCTGCCCGCCATTGAAAACCCTCAGGACCCGAACGGAGGCGACAGCCTGCCGCCGCTGTATCCAAAATGATTTCCATCGATCAGCGCGTTTTCCGGCAACACTGGAAAACAGGCTGATCGTTAAACCAAGGTACCCCCATGCGTCTGTTCCACACCTCCGACTGGCACCTCGGCCAGAACCTTCATGGTCAGGAGCGAGATTTCGAACACGCCAGCTTTCTGACCTGGCTGCTGGCCCGTCTGGCCGAGCGCAAACCGGATGTCCTGCTGATCGCCGGCGACATCTTTGACACGGTCAATCCGTCGGTCAAATCCCAGGAGCGCCTGTACGATTTCATCGTCAGCGCCCACGAGCAGAACCCGCAGCTGACCATCGTCATGATCGCCGGCAACCACGACTCGGGCTCGCGCATCGAACTGCCCGCGCCGCTGATGCGACGCCTGCGCACCCACGCCCTGGGCCGGGTGCTCTGGCTCGACGATGGCGTGCTCGACGTCGATCGCCTGTTGCTGCCACTGAGCAATGCCAAGGGCAAAGTCGTCGGCTGGTGCCTGGCGCTGCCTTTCCTGCGCCCCGCCGAAGTGACCGGCGCCGCGTTGGGCGACAACTATCTGCGCGGCATCGGGCAGGTCCACGAAATGCTCATCGCCGCCGCGAACCGGCGGCGCAAGAAAGGCCAGGCGCTGATCGCTATCAGCCACGCGCACATGGCCGGCGGCTCGGTGTCGGAAGACTCCGAACGCAGCCTGATCATCGGCAACGCCGAAGCCCTGCCCGCCAGCCTGTTCGGCGAGAGCATCACCTACGTGGCCCTGGGTCATCTGCACAAACCCCAGCGAATCAATGGCGAAGACCGCATTCGCTACTGCGGCTCGCCGATTCCCCTGTCGTTTTCGGAAATCGGCTACCAGCACCAGATCCTCGAAATCGAGTGCGACGGCGACACACTGGTCAGCGTCAAACCGCTGCTGATCCCCCGCGCCGTGAACCTGCAACGGGTCGGCCCGGCAAGCTTGGCCGAGCTGTTGCTGCAACTGCGGGATCTCCCGGACATCGACCTGCTGGCCGACGTCGACCGTCAACCGTGGCTCGAAGTCCGCGTGCGCCTTGACGAGCCGCAGCCGGATCTGCGCAACCAGATTGAGGCCGCGCTGGAAGGCAAGGCCGTGCGACTGGTGCGCATCGCCGCCGAATACGCCGGCAAGGGCGGTCGCGATGAAGACGCCAATCAAGACTTGATCGAGCTGGACCAACTGAGCCCGCAGGAACTGTTCAGCCGTGCCTGGCAGGACAGCTACGGCAGCGAGGTCGACGAACAGACGCTGCAGGACTTTGCGACCCTGCTTCAGGACGTGCAGCTGGAGAGCGAGCAGCCATGAAGATCCTCGCCATTCGCCTGAAAAACCTCGCCTCGCTGGCTGGCCCGTTTGAGCTGGACTTCACCGCCGAACCCCTCGCCAGCGCCGGCCTGTTCGCCATCACCGGCCCCACCGGCGCGGGCAAGAGCACGCTGCTGGATGCCCTGTGCCTGGCGCTGTTCGGCGCGATTCCCCGGCTGAACAACATCGGCCAGTCCCGCGTGCCGGAGATCGACGGGGATATCAGCACCAACGATCCGCGCAACCTGCTGCGTCGCGGCACCGGCAGCGGTTACGCCGAGGTGGATTTCGTCGGCATCGACAAGCGCCGGTATCGCGCGCGCTGGGAAGCCAACCGCGCCCGCGACAACGCCACGAAAAAACTCCAGGCCAGCCGCCAGACACTGATCGACCTGGACAGCGAGCAGATTCTCAGCACGCAGAACAAGACCGAGTACAAGACCCTGCTCGAAGCGCGCCTAGGGCTGAACTTCGAACAGTTCACCCGGGCGGTGATGCTGGCGCAAAGCGAGTTCAGCGCCTTCCTCAAGGCCGACGACAAAGACCGCAGCGAACTGCTGGAGAAGCTCACCGACACGGCGATCTACAGCCAGCTGGGCCGCCGCGCCTACAGCAAAAGCAAGGAAGCCGAAGAAGCGCTGAAAACCCTTCAGGCCCAGGCCGGCACGCTGACGCCGATGGAGCCTGAGCAGCGCGCCGAGCTTGAGCAGCGCTTCAACGACGCCCAGCAGCAACTGAAACTGCAACAGGCGCACCTGCGCCAGCTGGAGCTCAAGCAGCAGTGGTTCAAGGAATTGAATCGCCTGCGCGACAGCCATCAGGCGGCCAACGAACAGCTCGCCAGCGCCCAGCAGAAGTGGGACGCGCACAGTGCCGATCGTCAGCGGCTTGCGCTGTTGGAGCGTCTGGCGCCGCAGCGGCATCTGTTCGGTCAGCGGTCCAGGCTTCAAGCTCAGCTCGCGCCGCTCACCGGCGCGATTCAGGCCCACCAGCTCAAGCAAACCGGGCTCAATGGGCGCATTGCCGAGCTGGACAGCAAACGCCTCAGCGCCGACGGCGCGTTGCAGCAAGCGCAGGAACAACTGCTCAATGCGCGGCCGGCCCTGAGTGAAGCGTTCGAGCAGCAGGCCCAGCTCAACCATCTGAATCAGGAGCTGCAACAACTCGGCGAGCAGACGCGTGCCGCGCAGCAGGCCAGCACCGAAGGTCAGTCGACCCTCGATCAACTGGCCGAGCAGCAGCGCCAGGTCGAAGGGCGTTTGCAGTCGATCGCCGAGCAGCTGGAGCAGAGCGCGTCGCTGACCACGCTGAGTCAGTCGTGGAGCGCCTACCGGCCGCGTCTGCAACAAACCGTGCAGCTCAGCGCGCGCCTGATTCAGGGACGTGCCGAGCTGCCGCAGCTGGAGAAAAGCGCCACCCTCGCCGAGCAGACGCTAAGCGAACGCCGCAGCGCGTTGCAGGCGCTGTACGACGACGCCGAGGTCAAGGCCGACGCGGTCAGCCACGAGATCGAACGGCTGGGACAACTGCTGCAGGACAACCGCCAGCAGCACGGCGCCAGCGACTCACTTGAACGTCTGTGGCAGCGGCATCAGGACGTCGCTGGCCGCCTGCTCGACGTGCAAACCCGCCAGCAGCAGGCCACCGAGCGTCGCGCCCAAAGCATCGCTCAGGGCCTGAAACTCAAGGCCGAACACGAAGCCGCCGAGCAGGCGCTGAAGGTCACCGTTGAACTGCTGCAACGCCAGCGCCTGGCCCGCAGCGCCAGTGTCGAGCAACTGCGCGAGCAATTGGTCGATCAGCAACCGTGCCCGGTGTGCGGCAGCGAAGAACATCCCTATCACCAGTCCGCCGCGCTGCTTGAAGCGCTGTCGGGGCACGACGACGGCGAAGAAGCACGCGCCCGGCAAACCGTCGGGCAACTCAGCGAAAAGCTGGCCGAGCTGCGCGCCGAAGTCGCTGAACTCAATAACCAGCTCAAGCAGTCCAAACCGCAGCAGGACCAACTGGCCGAACAGCTGGAAAGACTGGCGCCTGAACTGGAAGCTCACCCGGTCTATCCGCGTTTGCTGGAGCAACCCGAGCACCTGCGCGGCGACTGGCTGAGCGAACGCCTGCATCAGCTGGCCCAGGACATTCACAGCGCCGAACAGCGGCAGACCCGTCTGCTGAAAGTGCAGCGGGACGCCGAGTCCCTGCAACAGCAGGTGCTCGATGCGCGCGAGGCCAGTCAGCAGGCGATGAAGCTGCTGGACGATCAGCAACGCCATATCGCCCTCGACAATCAGGGCTTCGAAGCGGCGCTGCAGGAGTTTGAGCCGCTGCTGCCTGCCGAAAGCCTGAGCCAGTGGCGCGAGTCGGCGACCCAGAGCTTCATGCAGCTGGACAACGACATTGCCGCCCGTGTCGAGCAGCTCGATCAGCAAAAGACCGAGCAGCAGGAGCACAGCGAGCGCGCGCAAAAACTCGAGCGCGAGCAGGTTGCCCAGCAAAGTCGCGCGGCAGAACATCAAAAGTTGCAGGCTCAACTCGATGCCGGTCAGCAGCAACACCAGACAGTGCAACAGCAACTGGCGCAGACCCTCGGCGACCACGCGTCACCCGAGCGCTGGCAGCACGCCCTTGAGCAGGCGGTCGAGCAGGCGCGGGAGGCGCAAAACGCCATCGCCCATGAACTGCAAGCGGCGCGCAGCGAACTGATCAAGCTCACCGCAGAGCTGGAGGGTGAGCAACACCGCTTGCAGGCCCTTGAACAGGAGCTGGGAGAACTCGAACGGCAGATCGCCGAGTGGCGCAGCAGCCACAGCGAGCTCGACGATGCCGCGCTTGAGGCCTTGCTGGGGCTGAGCGACGACAGCGTTGGCGAGTTGCGTCAGCAATTGCAGTCCAGCGAAAAAGCCCTGGAGCAAGCCAGGGTTCTTGTGGCAGAGCGCGCGGCGCAGTTGCAGCAGCATCAGGCCCGGCACAGCGACAGTGGCGACGCCGAGCAGTTACTGGCCGCGTTGACCGAAGCGCAGGCGCAATCGGTGGTTCAAGATCAACTGTGCGCCGACCTGCGCGCCCAGGTCAGCGAAGACAACCGCCGTCGCGACGCCAGCAGCGAGCTGCAAGGGCGCATCGCCCACGCGCATGCTGAATATCTGCGCTGGGCCCGACTCAATGCGCTGATCGGCTCCGCCACCGGCGATACGTTCCGCAAGATCGCCCAGGCCTACAACCTGGATCTGCTGGTGCACCACGCCAACGCGCAGCTCAAGCAGCTGGTGCGTCGCTATCGCCTGAAACGCGGCGGCAGCATGCTCGGCCTGCTGGTCATGGACACCGAAATGGGCGACGAACTGCGCTCGGTTCACTCGCTCTCGGGCGGTGAAACCTTCCTGGTGTCCCTCGCCCTGGCGCTGGGCCTGGCGTCCATGGCTTCAAGCACGCTGAAGATTGAATCGCTGTTCATCGACGAAGGCTTCGGCAGCCTTGACCCCGAATCCCTGCAACTGGCCATGGACGCCCTCGACGGGCTGCAGGCCCAGGGCCGCAAGGTCGGGGTAATCTCCCACGTGCAGGAAATGCACGAGCGAATCCCCGTGCAGATTCAGGTGCGGCGTCAGGGCAATGGCCTGAGCACCGTCGAGGTCAGCAGCGGCTAATCCGTTTTTTCACGACGCACGGACGCGCCTGATGGCGTTTTTGTGCAACCCTGTATCCCTTGCGCGACAGTCGCGCCAAACTCGAAAGAAGGTAAAACCACGTGGCAAACTCAAAAGTATTCTTCGACATCACTGCCAACGACGAGCCAATGGGCCGCATCGTCATGGAGCTGCACAACGACGTCGTTCCGAAAACCGCTGAAAACTTTCGCGCGCTGTGCACCGGCGAAAAAGGCGACGGCCTGAGCTACAAGGGTTCGTCCTTCCACCGCGTGATCCAGAACTTCATGCTGCAGGGCGGTGATTTCACTAACCACAACGGCACCGGTGGCAAGTCGATCTACGGCAACAAGTTCGAAGACGAAAACTTCACCCTCAAGCACACCGCCCCAGGTGACCTGTCGATGGCCAACGCTGGCCCGAACACCAACGGCAGCCAGTTCTTCATCACCACGATCGTCACCGAATGGCTGGACGGCAAACACGTCGTCTTCGGCAAAGTCATCGAAGGCATGGACGTGGTCAAGGCCATCGAAGCGCTGGGTTCGCAATCCGGCCGCACCAGCAAGAAAGTCGTCATCGCCGATTGCGGCGAACTGACCGAGGCTTGAGCATGACGTCGGCGCCTCACGCTGAATCGACGGTGCCGACGCTCTACTCGTTCCGCCGCTGCCCCTACGCCATGCGCGCTCGCATGGCGCTGGGGTATTGCGGCGTACCGGTGCAGACCGTGGAAGTCAGCCTCAAGGCCAAACCGGCTGAAATGCTCGAACGATCACCAAAGGGCACTGTGCCGGTTCTGGTGCTGGAAGACCGGGTGCTGGAGCAGAGCCTGGACATCATGGGCTGGGCGCTGGCGCAGCATGACCCGGACGATTGGTCCCTCGCACGCAACGTCGAAGGTCAGCAACAGATCGCCGCGCTGATCGCGGAAAACGACAGCCGCTTCAAACAGGATCTGGATCACTACAAATACGCCGTGCGTTATCCCGAATTCACGCAGGAAGAATACCGCCAGCGGGGTGAGAGGTTTCTGCGCAGGCTGAACGAATTACTGACGTCACGGGACTTTCTGATCGCCGATCGACTGACCCTGGCCGACATCGCCATAGCGCCGTTCATACGGCAATTTTGCGCGGTGGATGCGGACTGGTTCTGGCAAAGCCCCTACCCCCACCTGCAACGCTGGTTACAGCGCTTCCTCGCCTCGGACCTGTTCATCAATGCAATGGCCAAGCGCTGATTGCAGCGCGTTGCTGAATAGCCTCACCACTTCGCTACACCACGTCCAACTGAAAGATCGGTGAAATCATCTCGCTGTGCCGTGGCGGCGGATTACCCGTATTGAGCTTCTGCGAGCGCTGCATCTCGACCGCTTCCGCGACCTCGGTCTTGAACTCCATGCTGCGCGCCACACCGCCCACCGACCCTTCGCCATGGCCAAGCAATGAGCAGCCGTTGTTGATCACTGCAAAGAACACAATCACCCAGAAGTTCGCGCCTTTCACGACGCACGCCCCTGGGACTGAACAGCCGCACGATTGAATTCAACGGAGGCTGTTTGCGTCGATATTGGCGACGCAGCATTGAGTTGTGGATTCGTGCTGATGACGGTAACCACTGCGATGAAAACCACATACAACGCGATGGCGGTATATGCGCCGTGTTTAATTGAATTGAGGATGGCAGTGGCCATGATTGAAGCTCCGGGACGTGTCTGTTTCAGGCGCCCAGAATGCTTGAAGTTGTGCGGGTTAAAAAACGATGGCTGGCGATTCAAAAGATCGATGGGGTTGATTATTTGGGAAATTAATCAGGCTGATAGACCAACGCATTGGTCCTATTTACATCAATCCAAGTGGGAGTGAGCTTGCTCGCGAATAGGCTGGGACATCCGCCAAATCTCCAGAGGCTGAAATGCAGTCTTCGCGAGCAAGCTCGCTCCCACAAGTTCATCATCGCCCCTTGAATCCAATGCACAAAAAAATCCCCATCACTTATCCAGCAGACGGGGATCAAAGGGGAGGAATTCAGCGCTTTCGCGAACAAGCTCGCCGGCACTTGATGCATGGCCTGACACGCATTGGTCAGTGGGTCGCATCAACCTGTAGAAGACGAAGTTGCTCGCGAAAGCGTTTTCCGATTATCAAGAAGTTGCAGCTTACATCAGGTTCTTACAAATCCATTCCCCGGCAACGATACGTTCGTTAACGGGGAATGGATTCACTTCGAAATACTATTCATTGTTGAATCTTGTGATCCAGAGCGGCGTAGAAGTTGGCGCTTTGTTGCAGGTACTTCGGGGTGTAACTCTGGGTCGAGCTGACTTTTTTGTCGGTCGCTTCGACACTGGCACTGGCAGGCAATGCAACGGTAGCGGAGATGGCGGACGCGGCAATGATGGAGAAGATATTGAAGTTCATGGTGGGTACCTCGCTGTGGTGTGTCGTTTCAAGTCTTGACCGTCGTGGCCGTGGAATGAAAGTTACGCCCGAGGATGTTCTGGAAAAAATTTTTTCTGGCACTAGCCCTTATCACCTGAATTGATACAGGCCCAGAGCCCTTGAAAATCAAGGGATGGGCCTGCGTCAAAGCGTCACGGGGTGTCAGTGTGCGGTGAGGAAATGGAAGTCGGACGGCGAATCGAAGTCGACTTTCTGCACGGTGTCGCCCAGCAGACCGGTTTTCGGGTCAACGCGGACGGTCACGATCTGGTTGCTTTTCTGGTTGGCGATCAGCACGAAGTGGCCGCTCGGGTCGAAGGCGAATTCGCGAGGTTCCTTGCCTTCCACGGTGCGACGCTGGACTTCCTGGAGCTGGCCGTTCGCGGCATCGATGCTGAACACCAGCAGCTCGTTCACTTCGCCACGGTTGGCAACGTAGAGGAACTTGCCATCCGGCGAAGGGTGCAGGCCACCCGCGGCACGGTTTTGTTGACCTTCCTTGTTGGCGAGGTCAACCAGTTGGGTCTGCTTGAACACGCCGTCGTGATAATCAAACACCGCGACCTGGGCGCTCATTTCCATCGTCAGCCAGGCGTGCTTGCCGTCTTTGCTGAAGGTCAGGTGGCGCGGACCGCTGCCCGGTGGCAGGTCGACTGAAGGCACTTTCGCCGGCTTCAGCGGCTGAGGCTGTTTGGCGTCGTAGTTGAAGACAAACATCTTGTCAGCGCCCAGGTCCATGGCGATCAGGTACTTGCCGTCGGGCGTGGGTACCGCCGCGTGAACGTGGGACGAAGCCTGACGCTCCGGATTCACCTTGCTCGCTTCGTGGGTCGTGGTCTGCACCACAGGCGCCAGTTTGCCGTCCTTGCCCACCGGCACCACCGCCAGCACGCCACCCGGTTGCGGGTGGACGGCGTAGTTGGCGACGAAGAGGAAACGCCCGTCCAGGCTCAGGCTGGAATGGGTCGGCTCTTCGCCCTTGGTGTCGATCTGATTGAGGAACGACACCGCGTGGGTCTTGGGGTCGATCGCGTAGCTGCTGACCTTGCCGACGACGTCTTTCTGGCCCGGGCCGTTCTCGTTGACCGCGAACATATGACGCTGGTCTTTGGAGAGCGTCAGCCAGGACGGGTTGTCGCTCTTGATCACCTGATGCGGTTTGGCGTCGAGCTGGCCGGTCTGGGTGTTGAAGCCGAAGCGGTAAATGCCTTCGCTGGCGCCGGCGGTATAGGAACCGACCAGTACGTCGTAATCAGTCATGGGTTTGGCCTGAACGGAGAGCGCGGAAAGGCTGCTGGCGAGCGCTAACCACGGCAGAAGTCTGGGAGTCATTGGGCTGTTCTCTTTTTGGAGTTGTTGGCGCGCCGTGCACGCAGATGGTCACGGGCTATGACAGCGTATTGCGTAGAGTAGTTGCCAAGTGGGTGCTGTGAAACTGCGGGGACATGGCGCTTGGCGGGGCTGGATTGATTTATGGTTGGGCGTCGCGCGCCCGGGGACAGATTGATTTACGGTGAAGCGTTGTAAATAAATCAGTCCCCTCGATATTCACTGCAGCCCAATAGTGCGCGGTTACTCCTGCTCGCCCTCTTCATCGTCATCCTCGTCACTCGCCGCAATCCCTTGCAGCACGACAATGCGGTGGTCGGCGTTGCCGTCGTTGATGACCCAGCTTTGCAACGCGGCATCGAATTCGGCGGCGTCGATCTGCGCCAGGGAGAAACACCAGACCTTGCGCTCGCGGCCGTCCATGCTTTCGATCTGGAGCATTTCATCGAGGGTGAATTCGAAAGCGTGCAGGCCGTCGATTTCGATCATGCTCTGGGCGGTCAGCGCGGTCTGGAGCTCAGTGCGCAGGGATTGCGGTGTGGTGGTCATGGCAGTGGTTCGCATCAGTGAAAGCGCGAATGATAGGTGAAAAGACGCCGAAGCGCTGGCCTCGGCGTCTGACGACCGCAGGTTCAGTCCTGAACCGCTTCCTTCACGTAGTAGCGGGACGGGATACCCCAGACGATCAGCGCGATGGCCAGCACGCTGACGGCGAATAACGCGAACAGCGCCGGGGTCGCCGTGCCGGTGAGGTCCTTGATGCGGCCGACCATGAACGGCGCGATGATCCCGCCCAGTTGCCCGAGGGAGTTGATGAGCGCGATGCCCGCAGCGGCAGCGATACCGGTGAGGAAGCGCGGCGGGATGGTCCAGAAGATCGGCATCCAGGCGATGATGCCAGTCATGATCATGGTCATGCCGATCATCAACGGCACCAGTTGCCCGGGAAACAACGCACAGACCAGATAGCCCGCAGCAGTCAGCGTCGCGCAGCCCGCCATGTGCCAGCGGCGCTCGCCGTGGCGGTCGGAGCTGGCGCCGATCAGCAGGTTGCCGATCACCGCGCCCACGTACGGAATCACTGTCAGCAGACCAATATTCAGGGTGTCGGTCACGCCAGCGGTTTTGATCAGCTGCGGCATCCAGAACAACAGCCCGGTCAGCGCCATGACCAGACACAGGTAAATGCCTGACATCACGTAGGTGGTCGGGTGTTTCCAGATGTCTTTGACGGTCTGCTTGACGACGGGCTGGGCCTCTTTCGCCATGCGCGCCAGCACCACCTGTTTCTCCTGATCACTGAGCCAGGTGGCGTCTTCGATACGGTCCTTGACCAGCCAGAACACCACGGCGCCGAGCAGGATGGACGGGATGCCTTCGATCAGGAACAGCCAGCGCCAGCCGGCCAGGCCCATGACGCCGTCGAAGTGACCGAGGATCAGCCCGGCAATCGGACCGCCGACGATCCCGCACAGGCAGATGGAGCTTTTGAAGTAGGAGTTCACCCGCGCCCGACGTGAGCCCGGATACCACTGGGTGAAGAAATACAGGACGCCGGGGACGAAGCCGGCTTCCATCACGCCGATCAGAAAGCGCAGCGTGTAGAACCAGAATTCGGTCTGCACGAACATCATGCAGGCGGACGCGATGCCCCACGAGACCATGATCCGCGCGATCCAGATCCGCGCGCCGATCTTGTGCAGCAGCACGTTGCTCGGCACTTCGAACAGGAAGTAGCCGACGAAGAACAGGCTCGCGCCCAGGCCGTAAACGGTTTCACTGAAGCCAAGGTCGCTGGCCATCTGCAGCTTGGCAAAGCTGATGTTGACGCGGTCCAGGTAGGCAAACAGGAAACAGGCGATGAACAACGGCACGATTCGCCAGCTCACCTTGCGGTAGATGCTGTCCTCGAGGGCGTCGGCATCAAGGCGTTCCAGCGGGATGGCAGTGGCGGTCATGGGTCGCACCTCGTTTTGTTTTTATGGGTGTCGTATCGAGCGCAGCAGCCAGCCACTGTAGGAGTGAGCTTGCTCGCGATAGCGAAATTCCGGTCACCCCTTTCAGTGACTGGATCACCGCTTCGCGAGCACGCTCACTCCTACAGGATTTCTGCAACGCGGCGAATCACCACGCATGCAGTCCTGGCCATTCAAGCGTTCCGCAAGAGCGGGACATCAAAGCTGCTTGATGCCACCCGGCTGGAAAACCGCCTCGGCCGGCGCAATGCCGTTGATCAACGGCGCACCAAACTCATGCTGGCTGATCTCGAACTTGTCCCCCGGCTGCGTCTTGATGCCATCGGCAAACGACAGCGTCGCGGTGCCGAAGAAATGCACATGCACATCCCCCGGCCGCAGGAACTGGGCGTATTTGAAGTGGTGGTATTCGAGGTTTTCCAGGCTGTGGCACATGTTGGCCTCGCCGCTCAAGAACTCCTTCTCCCACAGCACCTGCCCGTCGCGATGGATGCGGCTGGTGCCCGCCAGGTTCTGCGGCAGATCGCCGACCCGCAGCTCCGGGCCGAAGGAGCAGGCGCGCAGCTTGGAATGGGCCAGGTACAGGTAGTTCTTGCGCTCCATGATGTGATCGGAGAATTCATTGCCGATGGCGAAACCCAGGCGGTAAGGCTTGCCGTCGTGACCGATCACGTACAGGCCGCTCAGCTCGGGCTCTTCGCCGGCGTCTTCGGAGAAGGGGGGCTGCGGGAACGACTCGCCCGGACGGATGACGATGCTGCCGTCGCCCTTGTAGAACCACTCCGGCTGCACGCCTGGCTGACCGGCTGCTGGCTTGCCGCCTTCCAGGCCCCATTTGAAGATGCGCATGGTGTCGGTCATGCCCGCTTCGTCATTGCCCTGCTGGTGCATTTTGTCCCGCGCCGACGCGCTGCCCAGATGGGTGAGCCCGGTGCCGCTGACCAGCAAGTGCGCCGGATCAGGGTGATCCAGCGGCGGCAGGATCATCAGATCGGCACGCAGCTGCGAGTAATCGTGGTTATCCCCCAGGCCCAGGCTGTCAACCTGCTCGGCGAGGGAGATCTTCTTGTCGATGGCCGCCAGGGCCAGGTCACGGGTGCTGGTGGCGCCCTGGATTTCGCGCACCAGCGGACCGTCCACCAGACCGACGCGACGCTGGCCGTTGCCCAGTTCGAACTGTACTAAATGCATGGGGTTCTCCTGTTTGGGGTCTACACGGCCGCCCCACAGAGCGGCCTGAGGTTAACGAGAGCCGCGCGCGCTGGCGGCAAATTTCGATTCGGGCAAGGCGTGCTTGCGTTCCAGAACACGGTAGACCACACCGGTCAGAATCAGGCCGCAGATCATCACGCATGAGAGGAAGTACAAGCCGCTGGCCAGGTTGCCGGTCAGTTCTTTCAGCCAGCCGATGACGAAGGGCCCGATGTAGCCGCCCAGATTGCCCACCGAGTTGATCAGCGCAATGCCCGCTGCGGCACTGGCGCCGGCGAAGAAACGACCGGGCAGTGTCCAGAACACTGCCGTGCAGGAAAACAGCGAGAACGCCACCAGCGACAGCGCCGCCAGTTGCAAAACCGGCACCGTCAGGTAAGCGCTGAGGAACAAACCGATGGCGCCGATCACGTACAGCACCGCCAGATGACCATAGCGGTCATTGAGCCGATCGGAGCTGCGCGGGACGATCAACAGGCCGACGATGCCAAAGATGTACGGCACCGCAGAAATGAAGCCCGTGGTCAGGTCACTGCCGCCAAACTGTTTGATCAGCGTCGGCAGCCACAAGCCCAGGCCATAAATGCTCAGCGTGACGGGGAGATAAAACAGCGCCAGCAGCAGAACGCGTTTGTCTTTGAGCGCATGCAAGGGGTTGCCGTGGCGGGTCTGGCCGTATTCTTCCAGGTCTTTTTTCAGCTCGCCGGCGAGCCATTGTTTCTCGACCGGATCCATCCACTTCACGTCTTTCGGGCCATCAGGCAACCAGCGCAACACCGGCAAGGTCAGCAGGATCGCCGGCGCGCCGATGCACAGGAACAGCCACTGCCAGCCGTGCAGACCGGCCACGCCTTCCATGCCGAGCAAACCGCCGGAAATCGGGCCGGTGATCATCATCGCGATGGGTTGGGAAAGGATGAACAGGCCGAGGATCTTGCCGCGATGGCGGACCGGAAACCATTGGGTGATGTAGTACAGAACGCCGGGGAAGAAGCCCGCCTCGGCCCCGCCGAGCAGAAAGCGCATGACATAGAAGCTGGTCGGACCCTGGACGAAGGCCATGCCCATGGTGATCGCGCCCCAGGTGAGCATGATCCGCGCGAACCAGCGCCGCGCGCCAAAGCGTTCGAGCATCAGGTTGCTGGGGATTTCCAACAGGAAGTAGCCAATGAAGAACAGGCCGGCGCCCATGCCATAGGCCGCGTCACCGATGCCGACGTCCGCGCCCATGTGCAGCTTGGCGAAGCCGACGGCGGAGCGATCCACATAAGCGATCAGGTAGAGCAGGATCAGAAAGGGAATGAGTTTCAGGGTGATGCGACGAATAAGCCTGAGTTCCTGGCTCATGGATGCGGTCCTCATTGTTTTTGTTATGGAAGCCTGCGGGGATCGCCTCTGCCTTCGTGTGCGCATTGCTGCGGATGAAGCCGGCAGGGTCGTCCCTCGGTTGAGATCGACTATATAGTATTACTATTTAAGACTACAACTCTTCCACTCGCGACATTTTCGGCCTATTTTAGTCAGCACCTGCAGCCTTTAGTCTTACAAATAAAGCCTAACAATAAGAGTGCTGATTTATGTCTGATTCCGCCAAGAAACCCGTGCTGCGCTCCGCCCAGTGGTTCGGTACCGCCGACAAGAACGGCTTCATGTACCGCAGCTGGATGAAGAACCAGGGCATCGCCGACCATCAGTTCCAGGGCAAGCCGATCATCGGCATCTGCAACACCTGGTCCGAACTCACCCCCTGCAACGCCCACTTCCGCACCATCGCCGAACATGTCAAACGCGGCGTGATCGAAGCCGGTGGTTTCCCGGTTGAATTTCCGGTCTTCTCCAACGGCGAATCGAACCTGCGCCCGACCGCCATGCTGACCCGCAACCTGGCGAGCATGGACGTTGAAGAGGCCATTCGAGGCAATCCCATCGACGGCGTGGTGCTGCTGACCGGTTGCGACAAGACCACCCCTGCCCTGTTGATGGGCGCTGCCAGCTGTGACATCCCGGCCATCGTCGTCACCGGCGGGCCGATGCTCAACGGCAAGCACAAGGGCAAGGACATCGGCGCCGGCACCATCGTCTGGCAGATGCACGAATCCTATAAAGCCGGGCAGATCAGCCTCGACGAATTTCTCTCCGCCGAATCCGGCATGTCGCGCTCGGCCGGTACCTGCAACACCATGGGCACCGCTTCGACCATGGCGTGCATGGCCGAAGCGCTGGGTACGTCGCTGCCGCACAACGCGGCGATTCCTGCCGTCGATTCACGCCGTTACGTCCTGGCGCACATGTCCGGCATGCGCGCGGTGCAAATGGTCAACGAAGACCTGCGCCTGTCGAAAATCCTGACCCGCGAAGCCTTTGAAAACGCCATTCGCGTCAACGCGGCCATCGGTGGTTCGACCAACGCTGTTATCCACCTCAAGGCCATCGCCGGTCGCATCGGCGTGGACCTGGAACTGGACGACTGGACCCGCATTGGTCGCGGCACGCCGACGCTGGTGGACCTGCAGCCTTCCGGGCGCTTCCTGATGGAAGAGTTCTACTACGCTGGCGGCCTGCCTGCGGTGTTGCGTCGTCTCGGCGAGAACAACCTGATTCCCCACCCCGACGCCTTGACCGCCAACGGCAAGACGCTGTGGGAAAACGTGCAGAACTCGCCGATCTATGGCGACGACGAAGTGATCCGCGCCATCGACAATCCGCTAGTGGCCGATGGCGGTATCTGCGTGCTGCGCGGCAACCTTGCGCCGCTGGGTGCGGTGCTCAAACCGTCCGCTGCCACGCCTGCGCTGATGAAGCACCGGGGTCGCGCGGTGGTGTTCGAAAACTTCGACATGTACAAGGCGCGCATCAACGATCCGGATCTGGACGTGGATGCCAGCAGCATTCTGGTGATGAAGAACTGCGGGCCAAAGGGTTATCCGGGCATGGCCGAAGTCGGGAACATGGGTCTGCCGGCCAAGCTGCTGGCCCAAGGCGTAACCGACATGGTGCGGATTTCCGATGCGCGCATGAGCGGCACGGCGTATGGGACTGTGGTTTTGCACGTGGCGCCCGAAGCAGCAGCGGGTGGTCCGTTGGCGGTGGTGCAGGAAGGCGATTTCATCGAACTGGATTGCGCGACCGGCCGCTTGCACCTGGACATCCCGGAAGCGGAACTGGCCGCGCGTCTGGCCGATTGGCAGGCACCGCCACAGCTGCTGATCGGCGGATATCGTCAGCTGTACATCGATCATGTGATGCAGGCGGATCAGGGTTGCGACTTCGACTTCCTGGTCGGCATGCGCGGCTCGGAAGTGCCACGGCATTCCCATTGATTGAGAGCCATTGATTGAATGCGCCACGCCGCCGGCCCTGCGGAAGCGACCGGGGTGGCGCTCCACCTTGCTCGCGAATGCTGACTTCCAGCCGCTAGATGTCCAGCGGCTGGACTGGCTTCTTCGTGAGCAAGCTCACTCCCACAGGTCCTCGGCATGGCTCGAAATCTCAAGTCACCCACGGTCTCGTGGGAGCGAGCTTGCTCGCGAATGCTGATTTTCCGCCATTAAAGATGCAGCGGCTGGACTGACGCTTTCGCGAGCAGGCTCGCTCCCACAGGATCTGCGTCAGTCGCGGGAATCCAGTTTGTTCAGCCGCAACCAATCCGGGTCATTTCGAGCGGCGCGTCTCTTTGTCCGCCAATGCTATGATGCGCCGCATTCACCGCTCAGGATTGCCCCGCGCCCCATGGATTACCGTAAGCCCTCCGACCGTAAAAGCATGCACTCGCGCATTGTCCAGGACATCGGCATGCAGATTGTCTCGGGCCGCTTCAAGCCCGATGACAAACTCCCCGCCGAAGCCCTGCTCTGTGAAGAATATGCCGTCAGTCGTCCTGTGCTGCGCGAAGCCACGCGGGTGTTGGTCGCCAAAGGGCTGGTGTATTCCCGGCCACGGGTGGGCACGGTGGTCAAGCCGCGCCGCGAATGGCACATCCTCGACCCCGACGTGCTGCACTGGCTAATGCAAAGCTCGCCACAAAACGAGTTTTTTGCCCTGCTCACCAGCGTGCGCAGCATCATCGAACCGGCCGCCGCCGCCCTCGCCGCGCAACACGCGACCCCTGAAGACATCACCGCCATCGGCGAGGCCTACGAGCGCATGGCTGCCGCGCCGACCGTTGAAGACGTGCTGCAACCGGACCTCGATTTCCACAGCCGCATCGCCGACGCCACCCACAACGACTTGCTCGCGCACTTGTGCAACATGCTCTCGCTGGCCTTGCGCGAGGCGTTGAAGCATTCCAACAAACGCCCGAACCTGCACGAGCTGGCATTGCCACGCCATCGTGCGATCCTCACCGCCATCGAAAACCGCGATGCACTGGGCGCTCACCACGCCACGCTGGTGCAACTGGATGATGCGCGCAACGCGCTGAATGTGGTGCTGGGGCAAGGGGTGAAGTTGTAGCCTCGTGAAAACGAATAAGGGCGTCTTGCTGAGCTCGACAGCAGATCAAAGGCTTCCCGGCTGAAGCCGGTCCTACTGACTGCACACAGTCTCAGGGCAGATAAATGCTGAACAGCCCGCCGCCCAGCTCGCCGCCGTTGGCGATTTCGATGTGGCCATGGACGCCTTTGCGCTGATGCTGTCTGGCGATGTTCGCCGCGAAATACAAGCCCAACCCGGTGCTCCCGCTGTTCTGATTGATGCCCAGCACGTAATCGGTCTGTTCCTCGATCATGCGTAGCGGAAACCCCGGTCCGTCGTCGTTGATGCTGATCACCAGTTGCTCGCCGACCTGCCCTGCCGTAATCAACACTTCACTGCGCGCAAAGCGAATGGCGTTGATGACCACGTTGGACACCACTGAACCGACCAGCTCGCGATCAAAGAAGCCCGGCAGACCGAAGTCGTTTACCGCATAGCGCGCCGTGATGCCACGACTGACGAGCACTTCCTGATGGAACGCCAGCTGCGCTTCAATGAAGTCATCCAGCTCGTGATAATCGGGGCGCATCGGCAGCTGGTTCACCCCCAGCTTGTAGAGCCCGAGCAACTGCACCAGCATGCCATTGAGGTGGGCGAACTCGTAATCGATGACGCCTTGATCCGGCGTACCACGACAGGCCTCCGGGAGCTGCTTGACCCATTGGCCGTGGGCCTGGATCAACGACCCCAGCGCGTTCTTCATGTCGTGAACGGTGGACGCAATCACCATCGAGAAGTCGAGCCCGAGATCCTGATCTTTCATTCGCCGAAAGCCCTGAGTCGCAGTTTCTGGAAACGCTCGAAGCGCGGGTCGGTCTCCGGCATCTTGCCGACCATCTTGAGACTGCTCTGGCATTCCGCCAGGCTCGCCGCGTCGAGATTCTGGACGCCCATGTGCAGCAATGACTGCGCCATGTTCAGGGCGATACTGATGTTCTTCGGTTGCAGGGCCAGGCCCTGACGGAACAGGTCCTGCGCCTCGCCGAGCTTGCCGGCGCGGTAGCAGCGAATGCCCTGGATATTGAAATCGATGGCCGCTTTGCCGGCGCCGAGAATCTCGGGATCGTCGGTCTGCCTGGCGATGTTCTGCATCACCACTGGATCGTCGCCGTAGATTTCGGCACAGCTTTTCAGAATGCCCGCGCCAGCGTCTTCCTGACCGAGCGCCTTGAGCTGCGAAGCCACCGCCAGCGCCGCATCGGCGCTGAGAAACTGCTCCATGCCCTCAAGCCGTTCCATTGCCTGCTCGGTCAGCTTGGCGGCCATTTCCGGATCGGAGGACGCGACGCTGGTGGCTTTCATCAGACGCGCGCGCACTTGCAGGCCGGCGTCGTTGCCGTTTTCCTTGGCGACTTCGGTGAGGGTCTGGTTGATCTCGATGCGGGTGCGGGCATCCAGCCCGCGCTCGCCGCCACGGCTGATCAGTGCCTGAGCAAAACCGAGGTTGGTCTCCGGGTCCTTGAAGCGGGAGAACTGGCCTTGGGAAACGGCCTGACGATAGGCCTTCGAAGCACCATCGAAGTCCTCGTTTTCCAGCGCCAGCTTGCCCAGCAGACGCTGACGGCGCACCGCATACGGCGATAACCGCACCGCCTCTTCCAGCATCTTCTGCGCACGCTTGTTGTCGCCGCTGGCCACCAACACGTCGGCCAGCCCGTCGTACAGCACCGGCATGGCATTGAAGGCGCGAATCGCTTCTTCGTACACGCCCTGCGCTTCAGCGTTGCGCCCGCGCTTGAACAGCAGCTTGCCCAGCGCCACATACGCCCAGGGTTGCGGGCGGTCGGCGAGGATCGACTTGAGAAAGGCCTCGAGCGGCTCGTGCTGATTGAGGTCACGCAGTGCATCGGCTTTGTAGCGCAGGCACAGCGGCGCAAAACGTGGGTCCTGCTTGGTCAGCGCAGCACAGGCCGTCAACACCTCGGTCGGATTGCCACGGTCAAGCGCTTGCAGGATCGGCTTGAGCAGGGTCTTGCGCTGGGAGATCTTCTCCAGACGCTGAGCCAGGCTCGCACGGTTGAACGGCTTGGTCAGGTACGCATCCGGCTCCCACTCCAGCGCGCTCATCACCATCGCCTGGCTGTTCTCGGCAGTGACCATGACGAACACGCTTTCGTGGCTGATCAGTCGATCGGACATCAGGTCTTCGAGCACCTGCTGGCCGTTCTTCTTGCCGTCACCCAGATTGAAGTCGTGGAGGATGAAGTCGTAGCGCTTCTGCGCGCACATCTTCAGCGCCTCCTCGCCGGTGTCGGCAGTGTCCACCGCCTTGACGCCCAACTCGCGCAGCATCGAGCGGACCGAACTGCGGAAGTCGGAAAAATCGTCGACGATCAGAAAGGTTTTTTGGTTCCACGCCAGCATCGAGATTCCTGTCACCGGATAAATAGTCGGCCCTGAGGCACTTGCAAGGGCGGCGGTCTCGTTCCCGGTCTGGGCAGAGAGGGCCAATAAAGTTGCGGCATGACGCCACTTGTCCGAGTTATCGGCGGCAGCAGGGCAAAGCTTAGGCACGCCATGCGGGAAAAAATCACGCCCTCGCGCCGTGTTGACAGGGCATCGACGCGAAAGGAGGCATACGCCAACGGGTAAAGTCCTTGGGTGTGCAGCCGATATCCAGTCATGCAACGCGTACCCAACCAGCCGCAACCCCATCCCCGTTCGAGTGCACTCCATGTCCTGGCTGACCGACCTGAAATTGAAGACCAAGCTCCTTTCGGCTTTCTGTCTGTGCGCGCTGATCACCGTGGTGGTGGGTGTACTGGGGCAGAGCGGTATTTCCCGGCTGTATGAACTGTTTGAAAACACGGTGAGCGACAATCTGGTGTCGATCGCCAAGGTCGATTCGGTGAAGGCCAACGTCATCGCCACCAACCGCGACTTTTTCAAAGCCATCGGACTGAGCGCACTCAAGGCCAACCCGGACGACATCAACGCAGCCATCCAGTCCCTAAAGGAAAACCAGGCCCAGGCCGAGACCGACTTCAGGACCTACCGCGCCACGCCACTTGATCCGGATGAAAAAGCCGCAGGCGATGACTTCGAACGCGACTGGGCCGCTTACATCAGCGCCGCCCTCAATGCGCTGTCTGTGGCGCAGAGTGGCGACCTTGAGCAAGCCAGCAAATTGGCCGCCACCAGCGTAACGCCTAGCTATCGCAAGACCATGGGCGAGCTGAAAATCATGATTGAATCCAACCTGCGGCAAGCCAATGAGCAGGCCCAGCAAGGCATCGAAACGGACAAGCAGGTGACGTGGATTCTGATCATCGGTTCGTTGATCGCGGTGGTGTGCGCCATTGCGTTGGGGCTGATCGTCACCCGCATGATCACTCGGCCGATCTATCAATCCGTGGCCAGCGCCACCCGAGTGGCGGGCGGTGATCTGAGCCAGACCATCGCGGTCGGCGGTCAGGACGAAACCGGCCAGTTGCTCAAGGCGCTGTCCAACATGCAGGGCAGCCTGAAAGGCACGGTTCAGCAAATCGCCACCGCTTCGGATCAACTGGCGTCCGCCGCTGAAGAACTGACCATGGTGACCGACGACAGCACCCGGGGGCTAATGCGTCAGAACGATGAAATCCAGCAAGCCGCCACGGCCGTCAACGAGATGACCGCTGCGGTGGAAGAAGTGGCGCGCAACGCCGCGAGCGCTTCGCAGGTGTCTGCGCAGACCTCCGAAGATGCCATCAAGGGCCAGCAACAAGTGCAGCAGGCTGTCACCGCGATGAACACCATGACCGTGGAAATCACCGAATCGACCCAACGCGTCGAAGCGCTGGCCGGGCAGATCCGCGACATCACCAAAGTCCTCGACGTGATCCGCGGTATTGCCGAGCAGACCAACCTGCTCGCGCTCAATGCGGCCATCGAAGCGGCCCGCGCCGGCGAGCAAGGCCGTGGCTTTGCGGTGGTGGCGGACGAAGTACGTGCCCTCGCCCACCGCACTCAAACCTCCACCGGCGAAATCGAATCGATGATCACCAAGGTGCGCAATGGCGCCGACGAAGCCGTGCAGGCCATGGGCAAGAGCCAGGCGATCGCCGTGCATACCCAGTCACTGGCCACCGAAGCCGGCCACGCGCTGGAACGCATCAGCGAAGGCGTCAGCCAGATGAACGAACGCAACCTGGTGATCGCCAGCGCAGCGGAGGAGCAGGCGCAAGCGGCCCGCGAAGTGGACCGCAACCTGGTGAACATCCAGGACCTGTCGACCCAAACCGCAGCCGGCGCCAATCAGACCAGCGCGTCGAGTCAGGCGTTGTCGCGGCTGGCCGTTTCCTTCCACTCCATGGTCGGCAAATTCACCCTTTAAACGGCTTGGCGTTTCGGCGCCCGGCCAGCCAATCGCCACCCTGAGACAAAATGGCGTATTGACTAATTTGACACCCGATTTGTCGAAAATGACATTTCGGGTACAATCCCCGCCCGCCGCAGGGGATGGACCTGATGACCAGGTCCTGCGGTGGATGATGTTTACTCAAGCTGCTGATTCCAATGATCGAATAAAAAGCACAGCACCGAGGGACATAGAACACGAGGTCGACCTTTTCACTGGCCTTTTGACCCTTCCTCCTCGTTTTCCGAGAGCGAAGCCTGTCTGACGTTCGCGCCGCACACTGGCGCCCGGCATCGCAGGACGTTGCGCGACGATTGCTGCAGGCGGATAACTTTCTATCTATTGGATGATTCGATGTTCAAGAAAACGAGCACCGCTCTACTGGGCCTCGCGATTTCGGCCACCTTCCTGCAAGCCCATGCCGCAGAAAGCAAGAAAGTCGATGTACTGCTGATCGGCGGCGGCATCATGAGTTCGACCCTGGGCGTCTGGCTCAATGAACTCGAGCCGAGCTGGTCGATGGAAATGGTCGAGCGCCTCGACGCCGTCGCCGAAGAAAGCTCCAACGGCTGGAACAACGCCGGCACCGGTCACTCCGGTCTCGCCGAGCTGAACTACACGCCTGAAGACAAAGACGGCAAGGTCAACATCTCCAAAGCCATCGAGATCAACGAAGCCTTCCAGGTCACCCGTCAGTTCCTGTCCTGGCAGGTCCGCCAGAACGTCCTGAAGAACCCGCCTTCGTTCATCAACACCACACCGCACATGAGCTTCGTGTGGGGCGATGACAACATCAAATTCCTGAAAAAGCGTTATGACGCGCTGCAGGCCAGCCCGCTGTTCCGCCCGATGCAGTATTCCGAAGACCCGGCACAGATCGCCAAGTGGGTCCCGCTGATGATGGAAGGCCGTGATCCTGCGCAGAAGCTGGCGACCACCTGGACGCCGATCGGCACCGACGTCAACTGGGGTGAAGTCACCCGCCAGTACGTGTCTTACCTGCAGACCCGCCCGAACTTCGATTTGAAGCTGTCCAGCGAAGTCAATGACATCACCCGCAACGACGACGGCTCTTGGCACGTTGAGTACAAGAACCTGAAAGACGGCACCACCACCGGTACCGACGCCAAGTTCCTGTTCATCGGTGCAGGCGGCGGCGCATTGAAGCTGCTGCAGAAATCCGGCATTCCCGAAGCTCAGGACTACGCAGGCTTCCCGGTTGGTGGTTCGTTCCTGGTGACCGAGAACCCGACCGTTGCCATGCAGCACATGGCCAAGGCCTACGGCATCGCCTCCACCGGCGCGCCGCCCATGTCGGTTCCGCACCTGGACACCCGCGTGCTGGACGGCAAGCGCGTGATCCTGTTTGGCCCGTTTGCGACCTTCTCCACCAAGTTCCTGAAAGAAGGTTCGTACTTCGACCTGTTCAGCAGTATGACCACCCACAACATCTGGCCGATGACCAAAGTGGGCGTCGAGCAGTACCCGCTGGTGGAGTACCTCGCCGGTCAGTTGATGCTGTCCGACGACGACCGCTTCAAAGCGCTGCAGGAATACTTCCCGCACGCCAAGAAAGAAGACTGGCGCCTGTGGCAAGCCGGTCAGCGCGTGCAGATCATCAAGCGTGATGCCGACAAGGGCGGCGTGCTGAAACTGGGCACCGAAGTCGTTTCTTCTCAGGACGGCACCATCGCTGCCCTGCTGGGCGCATCGCCAGGCGCGTCGACCGCTGCACCGATCATGCTCAACGTCCTGGAAAAGCTGTTCAAGACCCAGCTCGCGACGCCTGAGTGGCAAGCGAAGGTCCATCAGATCGTGCCGAGCTATGGCACCAAGCTGAATGACTCGCCAGCCGCTGTTCAGCAAGAGTGGAACTACACCGCCGAAGTGCTGCAACTGGGCAAACCGCCAGTGCTCGATCAGAGCGTCGGCACCAGCACTGCCGCGCCGGGCAAGCCTGCTGAAAGCAAGCCCGCCAGCGACATGGCGCTGTAACAACGCCTGACCGGTTTGCATCTACCCTGATGCGGCTGTTCACGAAAGCCACGAGACCTCGCGTCTCGTGGCTTTTTTATTGCCTGGTGAACAGCCCACGGCCGCCCGACGCACGTTGTGACGTTCATCAGCGCTTGAAGACGTGAAAATGAACGGCAAGCGCTTGCGCTGTGTCCATCCTATGGAACCATTCAGGAAGAAAGGTATGGACGCTAAAAACACGCAAGTGATGAGGGATGTCATCGTGATCGGTGGTGCGCAAGGCGCCACGGAAGCCCTGCGGCACCTGCTCGTCAAGCTACCGAAAGATTTTCCCGCTGCCCTGCTCATCGTGATTCACACGAACCCGACAGGTCCGGACTACATGGCGTCGGTGCTCGGTCGCTACTCGACGCTGCCTGTCGGCTACGGCAAAGAAGGCGAGCCGGTACTGCCTGGCCGTGTGTACCTGGCACCTCCTGACCGGCATCTGGAGATCGTCTCCCCCGGGATCATTCATCTAGACGACGGCCCCAAGCTGCACCTCGCACGTCCTGCCGCCGATCGCCTGTTCGCCACAGCTGCCGACGTATTTCGCGAGCGGGTGATCTGCCTCGTGCTGTCAGGCGGCGATTCCGATGGTGCGGATGGCGCGGTAGAGGTCAGGAACGCCGGCGGGTTGAGTTTCGTCCAGCGTCCCGAGGAAGCGCCCGTGCCCAGCATGCCGATCGAGACGATGCGCAAAACCGTGTTGAGCCCTCAACTGAGCGCGGAAGAAATGGCAGACGCGCTGATCAAAGCGGTCGGCAGTGTCCACAGCTGACTATCAAAGGAGACCAGTGAGCATGCCAGGAGGCGAACAGCATCCACCGCCGTCAGGCGCCTTCGATCTATTGGACCTGGGCCCGGGGCGCAACACGGCCGTCTTTCGCCTCACCCTCGCATTCATGATTCTGGTGCTGCTGACGTTCGTTTCGGTTGAGGGGTGGCGCGCGTGGCGCGATTACAACCACGCCTACGACTTCGCCCGGGACTCGGTCACCAACCTGGCCCGTGCCACGGCCCAGCACGCGGAGGACGCCATCAGGCAGGTCGACATCCTGACCTACGCCATCGGGGAGCGTGTCGAGGGCGATGGTCTGGCGAATATCGACGTTCCACGTATCCACGCCCTGATGGCGCAGCAATCCAGACTCATGCCTCAGCTTCACGGGTTGTTCATCTACGGCGCCGACGGGCGATGGATCGTGACCGATAAAGACGTGACCCCGGACACCGCAAACAACGCAGACCGGGACTACTTCAACTATCACCGCACCCATACCGATCAAAGCGTGCGCATCAGCAACGTGGTCAAGAGCCGCTCCACCGGCGAGTTGATCATCCCCGTCTCCCGCCGGCTGAACAATCCTGATGGCTCGTTCGCGGGCGTGCTGCTGGGGACTATCAAGCTCAGCTACTTCATGGATTATTACGGCGACTTCAAGATTGATGATCGCGGCGCGCTGGTGCTGGCGATGCGGGACGGCACGATCCTGGTCAGGCGTCCGTTCATGGATTCCGTGGTGGGGCAAAGCCTGGCCGACAGCGAGATCTTCAAACGCTACCTGCCGACCGCCAATGAAGGGACTGTGGAGATCAAAGCCGTGGTGGACGGCACGTACCGGTTGTACGGCTTTCGTGCGCTGTCGAGTTATCCGCTGGTGGTCGCAGCAGGGCTGTCGAGAGAGTCCTTCGTCGGGCCGTGGCGTCATGACCTGCTCAAGTCCGGACTCGTGCTGTTGGTCCTGATCGCCGGGTTTATCGGATTTGCCTACATCGTCCTCACGCAGTTGCGCGGTCGCATGGCCATGGAGAGCGAGATTCGCCTCGCCCATCAGGCGGTCAAAGACATGGCGCTGACCGACAGCCTGACCCGACTGGGCAACCGGCGGCGACTCGACATGGCGCTCAACAGCGAGATCGGCCGCGCAAAACGACAGCGTTACCCGCTCGCCTTGATCATGCTCGACATCGATTACTTCAAACGCTTCAACGACCGCTACGGCCATGCGGCAGGTGACGACTGTCTCCAGCAGGTCGCGCAGGCCATCAGCGGGGTGTTGAAACGCCCTGCCGACCTCGCCGTTCGCTACGGTGGCGAGGAATTCACCGTGCTGCTGCCGGACACCGACATCCAGGGCGCGGGCCTTCTCGCCGAGGACATTCTGCAGGCCATTCGGGGGCTCGCGCTGGCGCACGCCGATCACCCCGAGCAGATTGTCACTGCAAGTGCCGGCGTCACAGCCAGGTTCCCTGCGATGGAAGACACGACGCCTGCCGGTATGATCAAAGCAGCGGATGCCTATCTTTATTACGCGAAAAATAATGGTCGCAATCGGTGGTACGCGGATCAGCACACTCAAGCGAGCGCGCGCGCATAAACGAGGGAGTGTTCGAATGGCCGGGGGACCGAGAGGTTTTATGTGAGAGATGACGTGCTGAAGCGGGAGGAGTAGATCAGATATGTCCCCTGCAGGAATCGAACCTGCATCTAGCCCTTAGGAGGGGCTCGTTCTATCCGTTGAACTAAGAGGACACCAAAACAGACGGCGTGCATCTTAACGACAAGGCGCTGGCTTGTCATGTCGTCATTATCAACAGGGGCCGTAGGATGCTGCCTGCCAGTCACATCAGAGGGTTATCGTGCAGAATGCAAGGGCGGCCATGGGCCATATTGCAAATCGCAACCCTACAATCCCTAAAATGCGATCTATGCTATTGGTTTATAAGGGATTTATCCGCCATAGAGATTGGCACGCAGACTGCACTAGTTACCTTCGCGAATCACCCTCTGAACGCCGTCCCAGCGAAGGTACCCGAGATGAACATGACACTGTCCCTGCTCAACGCTGCCGCGCTTGCCGCATTGGTCGCTTTTCATTTTCAGGGTGATGGCAGCCAGTCAGAGGCGGTGAAGTCAGAGACCGTCGCCGTCCAGGCTCAGCCTCATTACCTCCTGCAACAGACCCCGCGGTTCGCAGCCATGCCAAGCCAAGGCACAGAAGCCATTCTGGCCCATGACAATGAAGAAGCCGTGCCGGTTATCCGCTCGGAACGCTGGGTGTTTTGATCAACAGTCACTGTCAGTCATTCCAACGGCTCCGACCCGCCCTCTGTCAGAGAGCACCCCATTAGAGAGCAGCTATGTCCAAAGCAGCAATTTCGTTCCTGATCTTGGCCCTGATGGCTATCGCCGCAGACCAGCTCATGGATCCGTCAATGGAAACCCTGAGCACCTTGGCTAAAGCAGCTGCCGGTATTTTCGCCAGCCTGTTCGTGGCAGCGCTGTTCGTGGGCCGCCGTATCAAGTTCGATCCGGTATTACGCCAGGCCAAGCCCTGAGCGCTCGCTGATCTGGCGCCAAGGCAATCGCCATCTCTCCGGCGGCTCTCCTGAAGCGTGAGTTGCCTCGAAGCATTCGACCCTTCGTCTCTTTCTTGACTGGCCCCTCGTATTATCCCCACTCTCCCACTACGCTGGAGACAGATAGCCATCACGGCGTCGTCCAGCGCTGTCGGGATGTTCATTATCCACTTTGCAAACCAGAACGCATTTCGGATAATTGGTGCTGGCTAAAAGCCTTTATCTAGTTCAATATTTGTCACACATTTGACGCCAAGGATCCGACGTATTGATGCAGGATGGCGGTCCTTTATGCGGGTGGTTGAACATTTCAGCTAAAAGACAGTCAGAGCATGACATCTCGCGGCCTAATGCAAGAACCGCCTCTCTCTTTGAACTAATTCGGTTAAATATATGAGCCCTATGAAACAGGCCAATTATTCCAGTCGCACAGCTGACAAGTTCGTAGTTCGTCTACCGGAAGGCATGCGCGAGCGTATTGCGGACGTTGCCAAACATCATCATCGCAGCATGAACTCGGAAATTATTGCGCGTCTTGAGCAGAGTCTGATTCAGGAAGGTTCACTGGGTGACGAGCCAAGTCTGCGCCTGGACAGCCCTGAGCTTTCGCTTCACGAACGCGAGCTGCTGCAGCGCTTCCGTCAGTTGGCTCACCGCCAGCAGAACGCACTGGTTTCCCTGATTGCACACGACACTAGCCTGGCAAACGACGACAAATAAGTCGTTTAAACCAGAGACTTGAAAGCCAGCGCTCTGCTGGCTTTTTTGTGCCTGAAATTAATGCCGCCGGTGTTTCGCGCCCATTAAAAAACCGCCCTGAAGGCGGCTTTGTTTGAACCGTGGGGGTCAGAGTAAAAATAATGTCGCCAGCCCGAGAAAGATGAAGAACCCGCCGCTGTCGGTCATGGCCGTGATCATCACACTGGCGCCCATCGCCGGATCGCGACCGAACCGCGCGAGGGTCATCGGGATCAACACACCCATCAATGCCGCCAGCAGGAGATTCAATGTCATGGCGACGGTCATCACCACCCCAAGGGACCAGCTGTGATACAGCAGATAAGCGACGATCCCTATCACCCCGCCCCACACCAGGCCGTTGATGAGCGCGACGCCCAGCTCCTTGCGCATCAGGCGTGAGGTATTGCCGGTGTTGACCTGATCGAGGGCCATGGCCCGAACAATCATTGTGATGGTCTGATTGCCCGAGTTACCCCCAATCCCTGCCACGATCGGCATCAATGCTGCAAGCGCCACCAGCTTCTCGATGGAGCCTTCGAACAGGCCGATCACCCGCGAGGCGAGAAAGGCAGTAATCAGGTTGACGGCCAGCCAGGACCAGCGGTTGCGCAGGGATCGCCAGACGGAGGCGAAGATGTCCTCCTCCTCCCGCAGACCCGCCATGTTGAGCACTTCGGTCTCGCTCTCCTCACGGATGAGGTCGACCATCTCATCGATGGTGAGACGGCCGATCAGCTTGCCGTTCTTGTCGACCACCGGGGAGGAAATCAAGTCGTAACGTTCGAACGCCTGGGCGGCTTCATAGGCATCGCCATCTGGATGGAAACTCACCGGATCACTGGCCATGACCTCTGACACTTGCTTCTCGGGGTCGTTGACCAGCAGACGCTTGATGGGCAGAACGCCCTTGAGCACGCCATCGGAGTCAACCACGAACAGTTTGTCAGTGTGACCGGGCAGCTCTTTCAGACGGCGCAGATAGCGCAGAACGACTTCCAGGCTGACATCCTCGCGGATGGTCACCATCTCGAAGTCCATCAGGGCGCCGACCTGCTCCTCGTCATAGGACAGGGCGGAGCGCACGCGCTCGCGCTGCTGGCTGTCCAGCGCCTCCATCAGCTCATGGACAACATCGCGCGGCAGCTCTGGCGCAAGGTCGGCGAGCTCGTCGGCGTCCATTTCCTTGGCGGCGGCCAGCAGCTCGTGATCGTCCATGTCGGCGATCAGGGTTTCCCGAACGGAATCGGACACTTCGAGAAGGATGTCGCCGTCACGCTCGGCCTTCACCAACTGCCAGACCGTCAGACGGTCTTCGAGGGGAAGTGCTTCGAGGATATAGGCAACGTCGGCGGAGTGCAGGTCGTCGAGCTTACGCTGCAGCTCGACGAGGTTCTGCCGGTGAACGAGGTTCTCGACGCGATCCTGGTGCTGGCCTTCCTGACGGTGTGTCAGGTCTTCGACGATACGCTGACGTTGCAGCAAGTCGATGACTTGGGCGAGACGATCCTGAAGGCTTTCCTGCGTCTTTTTTACTTCGATTTGGGTCATAGGCGAACTCCACTCCCAGCAGTGGAACCCGCCAGAAGATCAATCAGTCGATTCTTGATTGGTGAAACTTAGTGTTGAGTTGCTACTGGGTAAGTCCATGGAGGTAGTCCACAAGCCCCGGCGGGGCTGACGGGCGCAATCATACACCGCTTGCCGTGGCGGGAGGCTAAAAATTCAACGTGAAACAATCGGTTGCAACACAACGTTCATCGCTGTCCGAGTCAGCGAGGACGCCCGGTCACATCCGGTGAACAAAACCCGCTCGCCGCGAGAAATCCTCATCGCTACCCTTCTCGGACACTGGTCAGGGAGGACATCGCGATGCCGCTGAACACTGAAAAGCTCTTCATCACCCTGCTGCTGTTTTCGCCACTCGGCGCAGGCGCAACCACCGTCAATCGCTGCCAGGATCAGAGCGGCAACGTGACGTTCACCACACTGGCTTGCCCCAGCGGGCACACGACAGCGGCGCAGGGTATCAACCCGGCTTCAGGCACGACCTTCACACTCCCTCCTCCGCCTGCAAAAACGGACGCCCTGCAAAAGCGCAAAAGTAACGAAGTGGTGGTCGTGGGTCAGCGCGATGATGGTTGCGGAAATATCCTGAGCGCGGAGCAGCGTCGCAAGGCGATTATCAATCAGCAGACGCCAACGGGAATGAGCAAACGCGACGTGGAAAACTTGCTGGGGCGACCGGACAAGATCATCAGCCGTAACGCTGAAGTACGTTATGTGTATGAGGAGAAGAAGGGACGCAGCAGACAGGTGTCATTCGATGAACACGGCTGTGTAAAAGGCAAACGCTAGAAAGCAAAAAGCCCGCATTTGCATGCGGGCTTTTCGTTTTATTGGTGCACTCGACAGGATTCGAACCTGTGACCGCTCGGTTCGTAGCCGAGTACTCTATCCAGCTGAGCTACGAGTGCAGATGGCGCTTTTTAAACCAGTTCACCTCTGGGCATCGCATTTTACTTCTGGAAGTGAGTGGTGCTTCCGAAGACCTGTTGAAGCCAGGCTCTTTCTAACTTAAGACTGTTATTCGTATCACTACAAACAACGCTTAAATGGTGCACTCGACAGGATTCGAACCTGTGACCGCTCGGTTCGTAGCCGAGTACTCTATCCAGCTGAGCTACGAGTGCATTTGTTGCCGCGCATTATAGGCCGTCAAATCTCTTGGTCAAGCACTTTTTCTAGTAAATTCAACAACTTACAGATCAAGCCAGATTACAACGTACTACGCAAATAATGGCGGAGAACGGGGGATTCGAACCCCCGACACCCTTTTGAGGTGTACTCCCTTAGCAGGGGAGCGCCTTCGGCCACTCGGCCAGCTCTCCGCAACACGGGGCGTATAATAACCACCCTTTTCCCCGTTTGCAAACCAAAAATTCAATAAAAATTAATGGCTTGGTTCTTCGTCCTTCTCTTTCTTTATACGCAGGTAAATCTCTTCGCGGTGAACAGCCACTTCCTTGGGCGCGTTGACCCCAATGCGCACCTGATTGCCTTTTACGCCGAGCACGGTCACGGTGATTTCACCATCACCAATGATCAGACTTTCCGCGCACCGGCGAGTCAGAATCAGCATACCTATCTCCTTACGGCTTACATTCAAGGGATTACAGTCTGCACAGACAAACGACATGATCCCGAGCCAGAGGCCGCAGGTCCATGCCTCAGTATCGACCAGCGCCGGAAAAAGAATAGCGACTTGCGCACATCCACTCGCAGAAGGCGCAGCAGAAACCGCGCCCTCTGCCCAAGGCTTACTCGCCCTGACGCGGTGCGTCGAGTTCGAAGGCGGTGTGCAGCGCGCGCACGGCCAGCTCCAGGTACTTCTCCTCGATCACCACCGAGACCTTGATTTCGGATGTCGAGATCATCTGAATGTTGATGCTCTCCTTGGCCAGTGCTTCGAACATGCGGCTGGCAACCCCGGCATGGGAACGCATGCCGACACCGACGATGGAAACCTTGGCGATCTTGGTGTCGCCAATGACTTCGCGAGCGCCGATTTCGTTGGCGGTGTTCTGCAGAACCTGCAGCGCGGCCTGGTAATCATTGCGGTGAACGGTGAAGGTGAAATCGGTGGTGTTATCGTGCGAAACGTTCTGCACGATCATGTCGACTTCGATGTTCGCGCCGCTGATCGGGCCGAGAATCTTGAACGCAACGCCCGGGGTGTCTGGCACGCCACGGATGGTCAGCTTGGCTTCGTCGCGGTTGAAGGCGATGCCCGAAATGATCGGCTGTTCCATGGATTCCTCTTCATCAATGGTAATGAGGGTGCCTGGACCCTCCTTGAAGCTGTGCAGTACGCGCAGCGGGACGTTGTACTTGCCGGCGAATTCGACCGCGCGGATCTGCAGGACCTTTGAACCGAGGCTCGCCATCTCCAGCATTTCTTCGAAGGTGATCTTGTCCAGCCGCTGGGCCTGCGACACAACACGCGGGTCAGTCGTATAGACGCCATCGACGTCGGTGTAGATCTGGCATTCATCGGCTTTCAATGCCGCAGCCAGCGCCACGCCAGTGGTGTCGGAACCGCCACGACCCAGGGTCGTGATGTTGCCGTCTTCATCGACGCCCTGGAAACCGGCGACCACCACCACACGACCGGCCTTCAGGTCAGCGCGAATCTTCTGATCATCGATCTGCAGAATCCGCGCCTTGTTATGGGCGCTGTCGGTGAGGATGCGAACCTGATTGCCGGTATACGACACAGCCGGAACGCCGCGCTTGATCAGCGCCATGGCCAGCAGTGCGATAGTGACCTGCTCGCCGGTGGAAACGATGACGTCCAGCTCGCGTGGCACCGGTTGGTCGCTGATTTGCCGGGCCAGTTCGATCAGGCGATTGGTTTCGCCGCTCATGGCCGAAAGCACGACCACCAGATCATCGCCCGCATCACGGAATTTCTTGACCTTGTCGGCCACCTGTTCGATGCGCTCTACCGAGCCCACCGAGGTGCCGCCAAACTTTTGTACGATTAAAGCCATCTCAAAGCCGCCTCAGCCCATGAAGGGCGCCCGTTATCATTCAAACCGCGAAGCGCCGGGACCCGAACGACGGGCCCCGGGGTGGGTCGACTTAAATACCTTGTTCGGCGAACGGAACAGCCAGTGCCAGCGCTGCTTCGAGTCCGGCAGCATCAACACCGCCGCCTTGCGCCATGTCAGGACGACCGCCGCCTTTACCGCCTACAGCGGCAGCCGCTTGCTTCATCAAATCACCGGCTTTGAGTTGGCCAGTCAGGTCTTTGGTGACGCCTGCCACCAGCACGACCTTGTCTTCATGCACCCCGCCGAGCAGGATCACTGCGCGGCCGAGCTTGTTCTTCAATTGGTCAACCAGGGCCAGCAGCGCCTTGCCATCCTGACCGTCGAGACGGGCAGCAAGAACCTTGACGCCTTTGACGTCCACTGCCGAGCCCGACAGATCGTCGCCCGCAGCACTGGCCGCCTTGGCCTGCAGTTGTTCCAGTTGTTTTTCCAGCAGACGATTGCGTTCCAGCACCGCCGACAGCTTGTCCAGAACGTTGTCGCGATTGCCTTTGACCAGGTTCGCGGCTTCCTTCAGTTGTTCTTCAGCCGCGTTCAAGTACTCCAGCGCCACGGCGCCGGTGACCGCTTCGATACGGCGCACGCCTGCGGCCACACCGCTTTCGCTGATGATCTTGAACAGCGCGATGTCGCCAGTACGGTTGGCGTGAATGCCACCGCACAGCTCGACCGAGAAACCGCCGCCCATGCTCAGCACGCGGACGTTGTCGCCATACTTCTCGCCGAACAACGCCATGGCGCCTTTCTTCTTGGCGGTCTCGATGTCGGTTTCTTCAGTCTCGACGGCAGTATTCTTGCGGACTTCGGCGTTGACGATGTCTTCAAGCGCCTTGATCTGCTCGGGCTTGATGGCTTCGAAGTGGCTGAAGTCGAAACGCAGGCGCTGACTGTCGACCAGCGAGCCTTTCTGCTGAACGTGATCGCCCAACACCTGGCGCAACGCGGCGTGCAGCAAGTGCGTGGCGGAGTGGTTCAACGACGTGGCCTGGCGAACTTCGGCAGCCACTTCGGTGCTGACGGTGGTGCCGACTTTCAGGCTGCCCGACACTTGAACACCGTGGTGCAGGAACGCGCCGCCGGTCTTGGTAGTGTCGCTCACGTCGAAGCGCGCATCGCCCGCGGTCAGGTAACCGCTGTCGCCAATCTGGCCGCCGGACTCTGCGTAGAACGGGGTCTGGTCGAGGATGACCACGCCGTCCTCGCCTTCACTCAATTGCTCGACCGCGAGGCCGTCTTTGTACAGGGCGACGACCTTGGCCTCGCCTGCGGTGGCTTTGTAACCGGTGAACTGCGTGGCCACGTCAACCTTGACCAGGCTGTTGTAGTCCATGCCGAAGGAACTGGCGGAACGCGCACGTTCACGCTGGGCATCCATCTCACGTTCGAAACCGGCCTCGTCGAGGGTCAGGTTGCGTTCGCGGGCGATGTCGCCGGTCAGGTCCATCGGGAAACCGTAGGTGTCGTAGAGCTTGAACACCACATCGCCGGGGACGATGGTGCCCTTGAGTTCGGCGAGATCCTGCTCGAGGATCTTCAAGCCCTGCTCCAGGGTTTTGGCGAACTGCTCTTCTTCGGCCTTGAGCACGCGCTCGATGTGCGCCTGCTGGTTTTTCAGCTCAGGGAAGGCTTCGCCCATTTCGGCGACGAGTGCGGCGACGATCTGGTAGAAGAAGCTGCCCTTGGCGCCCAGCTTGTTACCGTGACGGCAAGCGCGACGAATGATGCGGCGCAGCACGTAGCCACGGCCTTCATTGGACGGCAGCACGCCGTCGGCAATCAGGAAGCCGCACGAACGGATGTGGTCGGCGACGACTTTCAGGGACGCCTGATTGTCGTTGCTGCAACCGATGGCTTTTGCAGCAGCGGCGAGCAGGCTCTGGAACAGGTCGATTTCGTAGTTGGAATTGACGTGTTGCAGGACGGCGCTGACGCGCTCGAGGCCCATGCCGGTGTCGACCGATGGCGCTGGCAGCGGGTGAAGAACGCCGTCGGCCGTGCGGTTGAACTGCATGAACACGTTGTTCCAGATCTCGATGTAGCGGTCGCCGTCTTCTTCCGGCGAACCCGGCGGGCCACCCCAGATGTCGGCGCCGTGGTCGTAGAAGATCTCGGTGCACGGGCCGCACGGGCCGGTGTCGCCCATCGTCCAGAAGTTGTCGGAGGCGTACGGCGCGCCCTTGTTGTCACCGATGCGCACCATGCGCTCGGCCGGCACGCCGATTTCCTTGGTCCAGATGTCGTAGGCTTCGTCGTCCGAAGCGTAAACCGTGACCCAGAGTTTTTCCTTGGGCAGGTTCAGCACGCCAGTGAGGAAGGTCCACGCGTAGGTGATTGCGTCGCGCTTGAAGTAGTCGCCGAAGCTGAAGTTGCCCAGCATCTCGAAGAAGGTGTGGTGACGCGCGGTGTAGCCGACGTTTTCCAGGTCGTTGTGCTTGCCACCGGCACGCACACATTTCTGGCTGCTGACGGCGCGGGTGTAGGCCCGTTTTTCCTGGCCGAGGAAGCAATCCTTGAACTGGTTCATGCCTGCGTTGGTGAACAGCAGGGTCGGGTCGTTGCCCGGGATCAGGGAGCTGGAGGCGACTCGGGTGTGGCCTTGCTCTTCGAAGAAGCGAAGGAAGGCTTCACGGATTTCTGCGCTTTTCATAAGTTCTTCCACGGAAACTGCGGCCTGGCACATGCATAGCGTCGTTCGACGCAGCGACGGCAAAGGGCCGCATTATATAGGCGTTGTACGCTCGGTACAGCGTGTTATTCGATAGAAACCGGCAATCGGGCTGATCACGCGATCAGCGAACGCCAAATTCGGCAAATGCCGCAACCACCTTGTCCAGATGCGCAGCGGTCACATCCAGATGGGTGACCATGCGCAACCGCGGCGCAGCACTCAGCACGATACCGCGCTCGGCACACAGGGCGTTGAGCGCCTGGGCGCGATCGCCGATCCGTACGTAAACCATGTTGGTCTGCACCGGCTCGACGTCAAAACCAAGGTCCGCAAGCGCTTTGCCCAAGGCGGTGGCATTGGCGTGGTCGTCGGCCAGACGCTCGACCTGATGCTCCAGCGCGTACAACCCCGCTGCTGCCAGGATGCCAGCCTGGCGCATGCCGCCGCCGACCATCTTGCGCAGACGCCGGGCCTTGGCGATGAACTCGCTTGAGCCGCACAGCACTGAGCCGACCGGCGCGCCGAGCCCTTTGGACAAGCACACGGAAACCGAATCGAAATGCCGGGCAATTTCACGCGCGTCCACGCCCAGCTTGACGGCGGCGTTGTACAGGCGAGCGCCGTCGAGGTGCAGGCTGAGGCCCTTTTCCCGAGTGAATGCCCGGGCCGCCACGAGATACTCCAATGGCAGGACCTTGCCCTGCATGGTGTTTTCCAGGGCCAGCAAGCGGGTGCGGGCGAAATGGAAGTCGTCGGCCTTGATGGCGGCGGCGACCTGATTCAGGTCCAGCGATCCGTCCGCCTGGTTGTCGAGCGGTTGAGGCTGGATCGAGCCCAGCACCGCCGCGCCGCCGCCTTCGTATTTGTAGGTGTGCGCCTGCTGGCCGACGATGTATTCGTCACCGCGCTCGCAGTGAGCCATCAGGCCGAGCAGGTTGCTCATGGTGCCGGTCGGCACGAACAGCGCGGCGGCAAAACCGAGACGCTCCGCCAGCCACGATTCCAGCCGGTTGACCGTCGGGTCTTCGCCATACACGTCATCGCCAAGGGGCGCGCTGGCCATGGCGTCGCGCATGCCGGCCGAGGGTTGAGTCACGGTGTCACTGCGCAGATCGATAACCGCCACGATGAAGCTCCCGTTCATTAGGGTCGAGCCTCAGTTCTGAGGCCCGGGGCATCGATAATCAAGGCTTGGGACTGGAATGCCAAGACGCCTTATAAGAAAAGCTGATGAAAACCATCAAAAAGGCTCCAAGCGAATCCCGGAAATCTATGTTACAAACTGCACGCCGACGGAAAAACGCCGTTGGCAACGTTCTCAGGGCGGGGTGCGATTCCCCACCGGCGGTAATGGCGCGCAATGCGTCTAGCCCGCGAGCGCTTGCAGCGAGCTTACCCTCAATGCAAGGTCAGCAGACCCGGTGTGATCCCGGGGCCGACGGTATAGTCCGGATGAAGAGAGAACGGGACTGGCACAACAGGATCGTTTCGAGACCAATCCAGGCGCTTGGCGTCGCGGACGGTTTCGCACGTACCCTGGCATCCCATTCGATCCAAAACGCCCTGTTTTTTTCATTAAACAGGAGTCAGAACACATGCAACCTACCGCCATTCACGCTCACGAGCGCATCGCCTTCATTCAAGCCTGCTGGCACAAGGAAATCGTCGATCAGGCGCGTAAGGGCTTTGTCGCCGAGATGGCGCAACACGGTTACGCCGAGACCGACATCGATTTCTTTGAAGTCGGCGGCGCGTTCGAAATCCCGCTTCACGCCAAGTTGCTGGCCAAGTCAGGTCGCTACGGCGGTGTCGTGGCTGCAGGTCTTGTGGTCGACGGCGGCATCTATCGCCACGAGTTCGTCGCGCAATCGGTGATCAGCGCGCTGATGCAGGTTCAGTTGGAAACCGAAGTGCCAGTCTTCTCGGTCGTGCTGACCCCGCACCACTTCCACGCCGGTGAAGAGCACCAGAAGTTCTTCTTCGATCACTTCGTACACAAGGGTCAGGAAGCGGCCAAGACCTGCGCGGACACGCTGACAAAACTGCGTGCAGTGCGTCGGGTGAGTGAGGGGCAGAAAGCGGCGGGTTGATGTGATGCGTCTGGAATGCCATCTGCTGAAGATTCGGTAGTCCAGACGTCGCGCCGCCTCGCATGAAACACGGCACCTGTGGGAGTGACCGGGGTGGCGCTCCACCTTGCTCACGAAGGTGGCATTCCAGTCGCTAGACACTTAGCGGCTGTACCGACGCCTTCGCGAGCAAGCTCGGCTCCCACAGTCCATTGTTCGGCAGATGCTTCTGCGAAGGCAGTTTGAACAGGTCGCTTCAGGCCAACGTCTCTTCCGTCGCTGGCACGATCAGAATCCCCGCCCGCAGCCCGTTCTTGACGTTCGGGTTGGGGAAGATGATCCGGGCGCCCTCTTCTTCTATCACCCAGCGTGAGTCGGCCAGGTCTTCGGCCAGCACGTAGCCTTTTTCAAGTTCTGTGAAGTTCTCGATGTCCGCCGGCAAATTCAGACGGAAGGCGTCGCTGTGCTTGATGATCTCCCGGGCTACGCTGAACAGCTGCAACCCGTTCAGATCCCCAGGCTCATCGGCTTCGGTGCCGGTGATCAGGCGTTCGAGGCAGGACTTCAGCTTGTCGAGATTGACCTGCTGGTTCTGCCCGAACGGGCGTGCCTTGCCCAATTCCAGGGTGAAGGCTTCGGCGTCGAGCTTGTCGTAGGTGTAGGCGCTGAACACGATCGACGACTTGTTCTGCAGCAGCACCGCTTCCATGCCGGCAGCGCGCAGCCGAGCGAGTTCGCGGCGGGAATGAGCGCGACCCTCCTTCCATGGGTACAGCGCGAACTGCTCGATCTTCGAACCGCGAATCGCCGTGTGCAGGTCGTAATGCAGGCGGTAGCGGCCCGGAATATTGAAGAAGCTGGCGGCCAGACGCTCGAGTTCGCAGGCGCGCAAGGCTTCGCTGCCGCCGCTGTGCTCATGACGGCCATTGAACAGCCGGTTGACGTCCTGCTCGACGTAACGCCCGCCGCTGCGCATCGCTTCGGGATTGCCGAACAGGAACAGAATACGTGCGCGAGGCTTGAGTTCGCCCCGGGCGATGGCGTGAATCAGCGCGTCGAGCAGCTCGATGGGCGCGGTTTCATTGCCGTGGATGCCGGCGGACAGCAGCAGGTCGGTGCCATTGTCACGCGCTTCGGGAGGCCGGACTTCCAGCGCTCCCTCGGCGAGCCAGCGCATGCGAACGCCGTCGACGGTCAGCTGAGTCTTTTCCGCGGGTTCGCGACCCGCGAGGGTCAGTTCAAGCAGTTTGCCGAGGGCGAGCATGGGGAGCTTCCTGCGCAGGCTTAGTCGTGGGTGCAGTCTGGGCCGTGCACGTGGCCTTCTTCGTCGTCGCCGCTCATGTCAGCCGGTTCCATTTCCAGCTGCAGGCTGACCAGATTAGTCGCCAGTGGACGCAGCAGCAGGTTGGCGTATTCGGCATCGCCTTCTTCGACGTCAACGCCGATCAGCAACTGACCACGGCCGTCCTGTTGAATCCAGACCTCTTTGCCCTGCCAGATAACGGCAAGACGGGTGCAGGACGTTTCCAGCTGAGTGCCGTCGGTGTCTTCGAGGATCAAACGCAGCGCGTCGGTCATGGCAAAACTCTCTCTGTAAAAGCAAAAACATCGTCGCCTGACGCCGCTCGGGCGCAGGCGTAACGGATGGGGTGCATCAATTGATCTGGAAAGGATAGACCGCGCCCAGTTTCAGGTGCTGCGTCAGCTCGTCCAGCGCCGTACGGCATTCAATCAGCAGTTGGGGATCGGCCAGATCACTGTCGCTCATGCGGTCGCGATAGTGCTTGTCGACCCACTGCGTCAGCGTGTCGTACAGCGGCGCGGTCATGATAACGCCTGGATTGACCGCCGCCAGTTCGGTTTCATTCAGGGCCACGCGAAGACGCAGGCATGCCGGGCCGCCGCCGTTCTGCATGCTCTGCTTGAGATCGAATACCTTGACCTCACTGATCGGGCTGTCGTCCGCCAGCAGACGCTGCAGGTAATGCCAAACGCGCTCGTTGCTGCGGCATTCTTCCGGCACGATGAGCAGCATCGAACCGTCGGCGCGGGACAGCAACTGGCTGTTGAACAGGTACGAACGCACCGCGTCTTCCACGGCTACTTCACTGCGCGGCACGCAAATGGCCTGGAAGCGACCGCCACGTTGACCGAGTTTGTTGTGCAGTTTGGCGAGCATGGGCTCGGTATTGAGGAATGCGTCCTCGTGATAGAACAGGACCTCGCCATTGCCCACCGAGATCACGTCGTTATGAAACACGCCCTGATCGATCACGGCCGGGTTCTGCTGGGCGAAGACGACGCCTTCGGCGCTCAGGCCATGCAGACGCGCAACGGCCTGGGACGCTTCGAGGGTCTGGCGGGCCGGGTATTTCTGCGGCGCGGGGAAACGGCTGTCGAACGCGGCGCGGCCGAAGACGAAAAACTCGACGCCGGGCTCACTGTAGCTGCGGCAGAAGCGCGTGTGGTTGGCCGCGCCTTCGTCGCCGAACTGGGCAACGGCAGGCAGCGCCGCGTGGTGGGCGAAATGCTGCTGATCGGCGAACATTGCGCCGAGCACGCGGCTGGTGGTCGGGTGCTCGATGCTGCGGTGGTATTTGCAGTTGAGGTTGGCGGCGGTGAAATGCACGCGGCCATCGGCGGTATCGGCGCTCGGGCTGACCGTGGCGGCGTTGGCCACCCACATGCTCGACGCCGAGCAGCTGGCGGCCAGCAGCGGCATCGACTCTTTGGCCGCGCGTTCAATGACCTGTGCGTCGCTGCCGCTGAAGCCCAGCTTGCGCAGACCCGCCACATCGGGACGTTCCTGGGGGGCCAGCACGCCCTGGGTGAAACCCATCTCCATCAACGCTTTCATTTTGGCCAGCCCCTGCAAAGCGGCCTCGCGCGGATTCGAGGATTGCTGGCAGTTGTTCTGGGACGCGACGTTGCCGTAGGACAGCCCACCGTAGTTGTGGGTCGGGCCCACTAGACCGTCAAAGTTGACTTCACAGGATTTCATCGGTGAGGCTCCGTGGATCTGTTTTTATGTGCACATTCTTCGACGTGCGCTGCGCTATCAAGGAGCGCGGTCAGTTCAGGGTGATGCCGGGCGTCAGGCTGGCAGGCAGCGCCAGGGTTTCGGTCTCCAGCGACGCCACCGGGTACGCGCAATAATCCGCCGCATAGTAGGCGCTGGCGCGATGGTTGCCCGAGGCGCCGACACCGCCGAACGGTGCCGTACTCGCCGCGCCGGTCAGTTGCTTGTTCCAGTTGACGATGCCTGCACGGCTCTGCAGCCAGAACTGCTGATAGCGCGCCTGGGAATCCGACAACAGCCCCGCCGCCAACCCGTACTGCGTGGCGTTGGCTTCTTCGATGGCTGCGTCAAAATCAGCGTAGCGAATCACCTGCAACAGCGGGCCGAACAGTTCCTCATCCTCACGATCCGCCACGTCGCTGACGTCGATGATGCCCGGCGTCAGCAGCGCCGATTGCGCGGCAGGCTGGGTCATTTCGAGCAGGGCAACTGCGCCGTTGGCCAGCATCACTTCCTGGGCATCGATCAGTGCCTGCGCAGCGGCCAGGGAAATCACCGAGCCCATGAACGGCGCCGGCTGTTGATCGAATGCGCCGACCTGAATGGTCGAGGTCACCTCAACCAGCCGCGCCAGGAATGCATCGCCCCAGGCACCCTGGGGCACCAGCAGGCGGCGGGCACAGGTGCAGCGCTGGCCGGCGGAAATAAACGCCGACTGAATCACGGTGTAGACCGCGGCATCGACGTCCGCGACCTGATCGACCACCAGCGGATTATTGCCACCCATTTCCAGGGCAAGAATCTTGTCCGGGCGACCGGCGAACTGTTGATGCAGGGAATTGCCGGTGCGGCTGGAACCGGTGAAGAACAACCCGTCGATCCCTGAATGGCCGGCCAGTGCGATGCCGGTGTCCCGCGCGCCTTGCAGCAGATTGAGCACGCCCGCCGGCAGACCGGCTTCGATCCAGCATTGCACGGTCAGTTCGGCAACTTTGGGGGTCAGCTCGCTTGGCTTGAACACAACAGTGTTGCCCGCCAGCAACGCTGGCACGATGTGCCCGTTAGGCAGGTGACCCGGGAAGTTGTAAGGACCGAACACCGCCACCACACCGTGGGGCTTGTGTCGCAGCACGGCGGTGGCGTCGCCCAGCGGGCCGCTCTTCTCGCCGGTCCGCTCGCGGTAGCTCTGAATCGAAATCGCCACCTTGTTGGCCATGCTGGTCACTTCTGTCGCCGATTCCCACAGCGGCTTGCCGGTTTCCTCACCGATGCAACGGGCGATTTCATCGGCGCGGTTTTTCAGCGCAGCGGCGAAGGCTTCGAGCACAGCAATGCGCTCGTCCAGACTGCGCGTCGCCCAGGCCGGAAAAGCCTGACGGGCCGATTTGACCGCCGCATCAACCTGTTCAGCTGTGGCGCTTTGGCCCGACCAGATCACCTGCTGGGTCACCGGGTTCAGGGAATCGAATGCGTCGCCCTGCCCGTCCTGCCAGGCACCGGCAATGTACAAAGTGTTCATCAAATACTCTCCCGAGCGGGCGACAGTTGCACAGCGCGAACCTGATCACCGGCGCTGAGACGCAAGCGCTTGGCAGTCTGTGGATCGACCACCAACGTGCCGGCGGCAAGACGCGCAGGCGCAGCGGTCACGCGGCAGTCTTCGCGCTTGCGGTTGTGGATAAGGAATGGCGTCGCGTCATCGCCCGGCGTGCCGACAGCCAGCACCAGCGCCTGGCTGTCGCGGACTGCGCGGATCTTGCTGGTCTCGCACTCGATGGCCGGGCCGGCGTCGAAGATGTCGACGTAACCCTGATAGCTGAAGCCTTCGGCCTTGAGCATGGCCAGCGCCGGTTCGGTGCTGACGTGTACGCGGCCAATGACCTCACGCGCGGCTTCTGAGAGGAAGCAGCTGTACAGCGGAAACTTCGGCATCAGCTCGGCAATGAACGCGCGGTTGCCGACCCCGGTGAGGTAGTCGGCCTGGCTAAATTCCATTTTGAAGAAGTGTCGGCCCAGGCTTTCCCAGAACGGCGAATGGCCGTGTTCGTCGGAGATGCCGCGCATTTCAGCGATGGTCTTGGTGCCGAACAGCTCCGGGAATTCGGCGATGAACAGCATCCGCGCCTTGGACAGCAACCGGCCATTGAGGCCATTGCGGTAGTCGGCGTGGAGAAACAACGAGCACAGCTCGGAGTTGCCGGTGAGGTCGTTGGCCAGGAACAGCGTCGGGATCTCCCGGTAGATATTCAGCTCTTGAGAAGCGCTGACCGTCAGGCCGACCCGGTAGTTGTACCAGGGCTCGCGCAACCCCACGGCGCCCGCGACGGCGGAAATGCCCACGACTTTCTCGTCGTCATCTTCGAGCACGAACAGGTAATCAGCGTCGCCCCGCCCGGCCTCGCCACGGAAGGTTTTCTCGGCCCAGCCGACCCGGTGCGCCAGACGCTCTTCATTGGCCGGCAATGTGGTCAGGCCTGCGCCGGTGCTGCGCGCCAGCTCGATCAGCGCCGGAAGGTCACTGCTGCGTACGGGACGAACGATCATGCTTTCTCCTCATGCCGGTGATTCTGCAACCGCCGGCGAACTCGCTAACCTGCTTTACGGCGTCGGCCTGCGACTGCAGCGCCCATCACCGTCAACTCATCTCATCCATCGAGCCCGGCTTTCAGACCGCGACAATGCGCACGCTGGCGCCTTCGCCGACACCCAGCGCTTCGGCCGCGGCCAGGCTCAGGGCCACTGGCTTGCCCGGCACCCAGTCCAGTTCCAGCATCACCGCGCGGTAATCCTGCAGCTGGCCGTTGGAAACCAGATAAGGCCGCCCTCCCTTGACCGCATCACCGGTACTGACCGTGTCGACCTTGACCGGCACGACGCGGCTCTGGGCGATGGAGCGAATGCCGGACACCCGCGCGTGCAGGGTCGGCCCGCCGTCGAAGATGTCGATGTAATGATCGGTCTCGAAGCCTTCACGCATCAGGATGTCGAAGGTGATCTGGGCACGCGGATGAACCTGGCCCATGGCTTCCTGCGCTTCATCGGGCAGCAGCGGCACGTAGATCGGGTAATGGGGCATCAGCTCGGCGAGGAAGGTCCGGCTTTTCAGCCCGCACAGGCGCTCGGCTTCGGCGTAGTTGATGTCGAAGAAGTTGCGGCCGATGGCGTCCCAGAAGGGTGAGTCGCCGTGGTCGTCGCTGTAGCCGACGATCTCGGTCACCACCGAATCGGCGAAGCGCTCCGGGTGGCTGGCGACGAACAGCAGACGGCCACGGGAATTGAGTTCCGACCACAGCGTGCCGACCAGCTCGGGCAGCACGTAGAAGCTGGTCAGCAGGCTGTTGCCGGTGAGGTCGTGGCACTGCGAGAGCACGTGGATCTTGTTGTGGATCTTCAGTTCACGGGAGGCGTGGACGAAGGTTTCGTTGCGAAAACTGTAGAACGGCTCGGAATAACCCGCCGAAGCGACGATCCCGGAGCAGCCCACCAGACGACCGGATTCGGTGTCTTCGAGGACAAAGAAGTAGGTCTCTTCGCCATTGAAGCTGACTTCCGCCGCGAACGAGGCTTCGGACGCGGCAATCTTGTCACTCAGACGTCCAGCGTCATCCGGCAGGGACGTGACACCAATCGGGCTGTCTGCCGCGAGTCGTTGAACCTCGCTCAGATCCGCCATTTGCGCGGGGCGCATCACCAGCATGGTGTCACTCCTTGAGAAAAAAATCGGGCCGGTTGTCCGGCACAGGAAAAAACAAAAGCTGAAGCGGCGCTCAACCTTGCTCGCGAATGCGGCGTGTCTGATCCAAGCGTTTCGCTGACACACCGTTATCGCGAGCAAGCTCACTCCTACAGCGGTTATGCGTCCATTAGCGAAGGGCTTTACACCCCGGCCAGCTTGGCAACCGCACGTTCGAAGCGGTTCAGGCCTTCTTCGATGTCGGCGTCTTCGACCACCAGGCTCGGCGCGAAACGCACCACGTCGGGACCGGCCTGAAGCACCATCACGCCTTCCTGCTCGGCGGCGTTGAAGAAGTCCTTTGCCTTGCCTTTCCAGGCGTCGGTCAATACGCAGCCGATCAACAGGCCCATGCCGCGCACCTGGCTGAACACGCCGTATTGCTGACCGATCTTCTCCAGACGGGCCTTGAACATTTCATGCTTGGCCTTCACGCCCGCCAGCACTTCCGGGGTGTTGACCACGTCGATAACTGCCTCACCCACCGCGCACGCCAGCGGGTTGCCGCCGTAGGTGGTGCCGTGAACGCCAACAGCCAGGTGCTTGGCAAGTTTTTCAGTGGTCAGCATGGCCGCCATCGGGAAACCGCCGCCGATGCTTTTCGCGCTGGAGAGAATGTCCGGCGTCACGCCGTAATGCATGTACGCAAACAGGTGACCGCTGCGGCCCATGCCGCTCTGGACTTCGTCGAAGACCAGCAGCGCGTTGTGCTCGTCGCACAATTTGCGCGCGCCTTGCAGGTATTCGAGTTCGGCCGGCAGTACGCCGCCCTCGCCCTGGATCGGCTCGAGCACCACCGCGCAGGTCTTGTCCGAGACGGCGGCCTTCAGCGCGTCCAGGTCATTGAAGGGGACGTGGGTGATGCCGGTGATTTTCGGGCCGAAGCCGTCGGAGTATTTCGGCTGACCGCCGACGCTCACGGTGAACAGGGTGCGGCCGTGGAAGCTGTTCAGGGCCGCGACGATTTCGTACTTGTCCGGACCGTACAGATCGTGGGCCACGCGGCGCGCCAGTTTGAAAGCGGCTTCGTTGGCTTCGGCGCCGGAGTTACAGAAGAACACGCGGTCGGCGAAGGTGGCGTCAACCAGCTTCTTGGCAAAACGCAGCGCCGGTTCGTTGGTGAAGACGTTGGAGACATGCCACAACTTGTTGGCCTGCTCGGTGAGCGCGCCGACCAGCGCAGGGTGCGCATGGCCCAGAACGTTGACCGCGATGCCGCCGGAGAAATCAACCAGTTCGCGACCCGACTGATCCCAGACGCGAGAACCCTGACCGCGCACGGGGATGAAGGCTGCCGGGGCATAGTTGGGGACCATCACCTGGTCGAAATCGGCACGTTGCACCGGTACTTGCTCAACGGACATCGGAGTCTCCTGAAGAGGAACGCCTGCCTGGAACTGGCGAGCGATGGAAGGATTGTAAGGACTGATTCGGGCCGGGCCTTGCCGCCAAGCGACAACTTCTTATAGCGCCAAACCGGCTTTTTACGGGGTTTTCGGCAATGCGACAAATTGCGTCACAAAGGCGCAGTTTAAACACTGGCGTGCGGTTGGGGCACTGTTGACTTCAGGGCGACCCGTCTGGATTTTCAACCGCGCTCGGCGGGCACCGATGACAATTCGAACGGGCTGCTGCTGCGACGCTGATTGCGGTCTTCGCGAGGGGTGGCGCCGAAGAAGTTACGGTAGGCGCTGGAGAAATGCGGCCCCGAAGAGAAACCGCAGGACAGGCCGATCTGAATGATCGATTTGCTCGTCTGCATCAGCATCTGCCGCGCCTTGTTCAGGCGCAGTTCGAGGTAATACTGGCTCGGCACCCGATTGAGGTACTGCTTGAAGATGCGCTCCAGCTGACGTCGCGACACGCACACGTGCTGGGCGATTTCGTCGGTGGTCAGCGGCTCTTCGATGTTGGCTTCCATTAACAGCACCGCCTGGGTCAGCTTCGGGTGACTGGAACCCAAACGGTTCTGCAGTGGAATCCGTTGACGCTCGCCGCCTTCGCGGATGCGCTCCACCACCAGTTCTTCCGACACCGCGCCGGCCAGCTCGGCGCCGTGGTCACGGGCCAGCACCGCCAGCAACAGATCCAGCACCGACATGCCGCCGCAGGCGGTCAGGCGATCGCGATCCCAGTCGAACAAATGGCTGGTGGCGATGACCTTGGGGAAGCGCTCGGCGAAATCGTCCTGCCAGCGCCAGTGCACCGCCGCACGGTACCCGTCGAGCAAGCCCAATTGCGCCAGCGGATACACACCCGCCGACAACCCACCAATCACGCAACCGGCGCGGACCAGTTGCTTGAGCGCGCCGCCGAGGGCCGAAGACATCGGCGCCGGTGGCTCGTCGGCCAGCAGAAACAGCTTCTGAAACCCTTCCAGACGACCGACCCACGGCTCGCCCGGCAATTGCCAACCGCTGCCATCAATCGGCGGTTCGGCCTGCAGAAACGACAGTTCGTACACCACTTCGGGGTGAACGCGCTGAGCAACACGCAGGGCTTCCTCCGCCAGCGCCAGGGTCAAGGCTTTGGTGCCGGGCCAGATGAGAAATCCGATTCGATGGGCAGTCATGGCGTGCAATCCGAAACGTGTCGCTAAAAGGGGTCGCACGCCTGGCATGCGATGGGATTCTGTAACCTTCAGTCAATGGCTGCGGCCTGAATGACGCGCAGCATGAACCGTTCTGAAGCAAAACGCACCGCTCTCACGTGGCAGGCGGGTTACTTCAAACTCCCTGACAGGAACTGCTGCAAACGCTCGGATTTCGGATTGACCAGCACTTCACGGGGATTGCCGGATTCTTCGACCAGGCCCTTGTGCAGGAAGATCAGCTGATTCGACACTTCACGGGCGAAGCCCATTTCGTGGGTCACCACCACCATGGTCCGGCCTTCCTGAGCCAGCGCCTGCATGACTTTCAGCACATCACCGACCAGCTCTGGGTCCAGGGCAGACGTCGGTTCGTCGAACAGCATGACTTCCGGCTCCACTGCCAGCGCCCGGGCAATCGCCACGCGCTGCTGTTCGCCGCCTGACATGTGCCCCGGGTAGGCGTCCTTGCGGTGATAGACGCCGACCTTGTTCAGATAATGTTCGGCCTTTTCCAGCGCTTCTTTTTTCGGCACACCCAATACATGCACCGGGGCCTCGATGATGTTTTCCATCGCCGTCATGTGCGACCACAGGTTGAAGTGCTGAAACACCATCGACAGGCGCGAACGCATGCGCTGCAGCTGTTTCGGGTCAGCCGCCTTCAGGCCGCCGTCCTTGTTGGAGACCAGCTTGAGCTCTTCGTTGTTGAGCAGAATGCGGCCGGATTTCGGCTGCTCCAGCAAGTTGATGCAGCGCAGAAAGGTGCTTTTACCCGAGCCGCTGGAGCCGATGATGCTGATGACATCGCCGGCCTTGGCGGTCAGCGAAACGCCTTTGAGCACTTCGTGACTGCCATAGCACTTGTGCAGGTCCTGGACTTCCAGTTTGTTCATGATGTCGGTTCTCACAAGTAATCAGTCGCTGAGCAGGCGGCCGCTGCGCAACGGTGTGCGGCCGGCCACTTTGGCCATCCAGAAACCCGGCTGGGCGTAACGCAGCTTTTCGATGGCGAACAGCACGCCGGCGGTACCGGCACAGACGGTGGTGGCGCGATCGGTCAACGGGTCGATGACGTCGAACAGCGGCTCGCCGGGCTCGACCCAGGCCCCCGCTGGACGCAAGAAAGTCAGCACGCCGGGATGGGGCGCATAAATCATTTCGGTGCCTTCGAACGGCATGCCTTCGCAGGCTTCGTGGCTCGGTTGCGGCCACTCGCCACTGATCAGCCCCTGCTCGGCCAGAAACGCCAGAATGCCTTCGGCGTAGGCCTCAGCTTCGGCCTTGCCGGTGTTGGCCTGACCGCCCAGTTCGAGGGTAGTCGCCAGGCAGGCCAGCGGTATCTGCGCGTCCGGAAACTGCTTGGACAAGCGCAACCACGGCAGCGAACAGGCTTCGTCGAACGAGCTGCCGCCGGAATCTTCGGCCAGCAGCGCGACGGTCACCCCCAGATGCGCCGACAGCGAACGCCACTGCGGCCAGTGCTGCGGCAAGGCGTACATGTGCAGCGAAGCGTCGGTGTCGCAATGCAGGTCCAGCACCACGTCGGCGTTGCAGGCATGACTGAGCAAGACGCGCTGCATCCCGGCCAGTTCGCTGCCGGCCGGCGGCAATTGCTCGAGCACGTCGGCCATGGCCTGACGGATCAGTTTGACGTTGGCGTGGGGGTCGTCACCGAGCTTGCCTGCCAGCGCCTGGGCGACCGGCTCGCTGAGCTCGGTGAAATCGCGATTGAAGTTCTTGCCGCTGCCGTACTCGAAACGGCCCTGGTGGTTGCCCTGCAGCAACTGGCCCAGACCGATCGGATTGGCGACCGGCACCAGCTCGATGACGCCCTTGAGCAGGCCCTGTTCTTCCAGCTGGGTCAGGCGTTTCTTCAATTCCCAGGCGGTGCGCATGCCCGGCAGCTCGTCGGCGTGCAGGCTGGCCTGAATGTAGGCCTTGCGCTCGCCCTGACCGAAACGGAACACACTCAGGGTGCGCTGGGTGCCGAGATTGCCCCACGGTAGATCGTGATCGATGCGCTGCATATCAGTGCTTCCTCGGGGCGAGGTAACTGAGCCAGCGGCGCTCGGCCAGCTTGAACAGTTTCACCAGAATGAACGTCAGGCAGAGGTAGAAAACGCCCGCCGTGATGTAGGCCTCGAACGGCAGGTAGAACTGCGCGTTGACCGCGCGCGCCGCACCGGTGATATCCATCAGCGTGACAATCGAGGCCAGACTGGTGGTCTGCAGCATCATGATCACTTCGTTGCTGTACTGCGGCAGCGCACGGCGCAGGGCCGATGGCAGCAAAATCCGGCGGTACATCTTGGCTTTGGACATGCCGATTGCCCGCGCTGCTTCGATCTCGCCCGGCGGCGTGGATTTCAGGCTGCCGGCGATGATTTCAGCGGTGTAGGCGCTGGTGTTGATAGCGAAAGCCAGGCACGCGCAGAAGGTCGCACTCGACAGCCACGGCCACAGGATGCTTTCACGCACCGCTTCAAATTGCGCCAGCCCGTAGTAGATGAGGAACAACTGCACCAGCATCGGCGTGCCGCGGATGACGTAGGTGTAGCTCCACGCCAGCAGATTGACCCAGGCGATTTTCGACACGCGCATCAGGCCCAGCGGCAGGGCAGCGAGCAGGCCGAAAAACAGCGACAGCGCGAGCAGTTTGAGGGTGATCAGCAGGCCGCCGAAGTACAGCGGAAGGCTTTCCCAGACGACGTTGTAATCGAAAATCATAGGTCTGCCACCCTCACGCCGGCCGAGTAACGTTTTTCGATGTAGCGCAGTACCAGCAGCGAGACGCTGGTGATCACCAGGTACATGGCCGCGACTGCGAGGAAGAAAGTGAAGGGTTCGCGGGTGGCATCGGCCGCCTGCTTGGCCTTGAACATCATGTCCTGCAGACCGACCACGGAAATCAGCGCGGTGGCCTTGGTCAGTACCAGCCAGTTATTGGTGAACCCGGGGATCGCCAGACGAATCATCTGCGGCACCAGAATGCGGAAGAACACCCGGCCACTGCTCATGCCGTAGGCCATGCCTGCTTCGGCCTGCCCTTTCGGGATGGCCATGAACGCGCCACGGAAGGTTTCCGACAGGTACGCGCCAAAGATGAAACCCAGCGTGCCGATACCGGCCACCAGCGGGTTAAGGTCGATGTAGTCGTCGTGACCGAGCAGCGGCGCGATGCGGTTGAGCAGGTCCTGACCGCCGTAGAAAATCAGCAGAATCAGAACCAGATCGGGAATGCCGCGGATCACGGTGGAATACAGATCGCCCAGCCATGCCAGCCAGCGCACCGGCGACAGCCGCAATGCCACGCCGATCAGGCCGAGCACGATCGCCAGCGCCATGGAGCACAGAGCGAGCTGCAAGGTCAGCCATGCACCGTCGAGGATGACGGCTCCGTAACCTTTCAACATGTTGTTTGGCCCTCAAGCGCGGGATAGAAAAATGGCGCAATCAGTCGGTGCGGTGACCGGCTGCTTGCGCCATTGACGGCTTCAAACCACGTTACTTGCCGTAGATGTCGAAGTCGAAGTACTTGTCTTGAATGGCTTTGTATTTGCCGTTGGCACGAATGGCCGCGATGGCTGCGTTGAGCTTGTCCAGATCAGCCTTATCGCCCTTGCGCACGGCAATGCCGACGCCGTCGCCGAAGTAGTTGACGTCGGTGAAGGCCGGGCCGACGAATGCGTAGCCTTTGCCGGATTCGGTATTCAGGAAGCCGTCCTGCAGCAGGGTGGCATCCGCCACGGTGCCATCGAGACGACCGGCGGCGATGTCCAGATAGACTTCGTTCTGCGAGCTGTACGGTTTGATTTCAGCACCCAGCGGGGCCAGGACTTCGCGGGCGAAACGCTCGTGGATCGAGCCACGCTGCACGCCGATGTTCTTGCCCTTGAGTTCGGTCAGCGCGTCGCTGACGACGGTGCCCTCCTTCATGACCAGACGGGCCGGGGTGTTGTAGTACTTGTTGGTGAAGTCGACGGACTTCTTGCGGTCTTCGGTGATGGACATCGAAGACAGGATGGCGTCGATCTTGCGCACTTTCAGCGCCGGGATCAGGCCGTCGAATTCCTGCTCGACCCATACGCACTTGACCTTCATTTCTTCGCACAGGGCGTTGCCGATGTCGTAGTCGAAACCGACGATGCTGCCGTCCGGCGCCTTGGAGGCAAACGGAGGGTATGCCGCTTCGATGCCGATCTTCATGGGCTTTTCATCGGCGAATACGGGCTGTGCCAATACGGTCAGTGCCAGCGCACCCAGCAGCATGAGCTTTTTCATTTCTTGGAACTCCATCGGTATAACGCGACAAATGGCAGTGAGCGAGACGCTCAATGAACAGGAGGAATCAGAAATTGCGACGCGAGGTGCCGGCGGGTCTCTGGACCCGACAAGCCTTCGGCGAGTGGTCGGCATTTTAGCGGCAGGCTGAAAGTCGATATTTCTTCAATGCGACAACTAGTTACAGAAGCACATGAAATCGCGATCAGGCCAATTGACATCCAAAAAGCTTTATGCAAGTGCCAGAGTTGGCAAACCTATCAACGAAGCAAATAACGCGCCCATTATTGGCAAAGCCTTATGATCCGGCAAGTCCAGCGTGGGAGCGGGTTGATTCGGGGCGATGAAATGCTTTGTTTTCGGGTGGAAACGCCCCACAGCGGGGCGGGAGGTTACCGGGGCGGATGTGCGGTAACAAATCGATATTTCCCGAATCCTGAGTCTGGGAAACGTGAAGATCAAGAGCGTCCGCCTGGGGGCGGACTGTTTCGCCTTCGGCGAGTTACTTGGAAAAGCACCCCAAGTAACCAAAGGTGCTTGCTCTCGGTTAGGCCCTTCCTTCGTCAGGGTTCCTTCACTCCGGCCTTGCTCCGTGGGCCCGCGCCGAACGGACATCCATGTCCTGACGGCGCTCTCGCCGCATCCATGCGGCTCGACCCACTCCGCAAGACCTGCGTTCAGCCTGCACCAAAGTCGCGATTGGCGGTGTTAGAACCTCTTGCGTATGAAGATCAAAGGCAGATCAAAGGCAGATCGAGGGCGGATCGAGGGCGGATCGAGGGCGGATCAGTCGCCATGGACTTGTGGGAGTGAGCTTGCTCACGAAGGGGTTGGTACGTCCATCGAGTATCCGGTGCTTGGAATACAGCATTCGCGAGCAAGCTCGCTACCACAGGGAGGGGGTGCGATCAGCAAAATTGTTGGCGCCTGGACTGGCCTCTTCCCGGCTAAAGCCGGTCCCACTGACAGCAGCGCGTTCAGTCAGTAGGACCGGCTCCGACTGTAGGACCGGCTTCAGCCGGGAAGCTTTTGCTGTTGATCTTCTACGCGATAGCCCAGACACCGCAAAACGCGACTTGGGTGCAGGCTGAACGGAGGTCTCGAGGAGTGGGCCGAGCGGCATGGATGCCGCGAGAGCGCCGTCAGGACATGGATGTCCGTTCGGCGCGGGCCCACGGAGCGGGACCGGAGTGAAGGAACCCGACGAAGTCGGGCCCAACCGAGAGCAAGCACTTTTGGTTACTTTTAGTGCTTTTTAAAAGTAACTCGCCGAAGGCGAAACGTCTGCCCCCAGGCAGACGCTCTTGACGTTAAAGGCTTTCAGGCCGCAGTCATGGTCTTGTGGGTCTCCACCAGATGCGCAACCACACTCGGATCGGCCAGCGTCGAGATATCGCCCAGCGCGTCGTACTCCCCGGTGGCGATCTTGCGCAGGATGCGTCGCATGATCTTGCCGGAACGGGTCTTCGGCAGACCCGGCGCCCACTGAATCACATCCGGCGAAGCAATAGGACCGATCTCCTTGCGCACCCAGTTGCGCAATTCGATACGCAACGCTTCGTCCGGAACCTCACCGCCATTAAGGGTGACGTAGACGTAGATGCCCTGCCCCTTCAAATCGTGAGGCACACCCACGACGGCCGCCTCGGCGACTTTCGGGTGAGCCACCATCGCGCTCTCGATCTCGGCGGTGCCCATGCGGTGGCCGGACACGTTGAGCACGTCGTCGACGCGGCCGGTGATCCAGTAGTAACCATCTTCGTCACGACGGGCACCGTCACCGGTGAAGTACATGCCGCGGAAGGTCTTGAAGTAAGTGTCGACGAAACGGTCATGATCGCCATACAGGCTGCGCGACTGACCCGGCCACGAGTCGAGAATCACCAGATTGCCCTCCGCTGCGCCTTCGATGAGGTTGCCCAGGTTATCCACAAGGGCCGGAATCACGCCGAAGAACGGACGCGTCGCCGAACCCGGCTTCAAGGCAATGGCGCCAGGCAGCGGGCTGATCAGAATGCCGCCGGTTTCGGTCTGCCACCAGGTGTCGACAATCGGGCAATTCTTCTTGCCGACCGTGTTGTAGTACCAGTTCCAGGCTTCCGGATTGATCGGCTCGCCCACCGAACCCAACAAACGCAGGCTCGAACCGTCCGCGCCCTCTACGGCCTTGGTGCCCTCGGCCATCATGGCGCGGATGGCGGTCGGTGCGGTGTAAAGGATGTTGACCTTGTGCTTGTCGACGATTTTCGACACGCGGGTGATGTCCGGGTAATTCGGCACCCCTTCGAACAACAGCGTGGTCGCGCCATTGGCCAGCGGGCCGTAGACGATGTAGCTGTGGCCGGTGACCCAGCCGACGTCCGCGGTGCACCAGTACACTTCGCCCGGACGGTAATCGAATACGCGTTCGTGGGTCAGCGCGGCGTACAGCAGATAACCTGCGGTGGTGTGCAACACGCCCTTTGGTTTGCCAGTGGAGCCCGAGGTGTAAAGGATGAACAGCGATTCTTCGGCGCCCATTTCTTTCGGTGCGCAGGTGCTCGATGCCACGTCCAGCAGCGAGTGGTACCAGATGTCGCGATGACGGTTCCACTCGATGTCGCCACCGGTGCGTTTGCACACGATGACCTTCTGCACACTCGCCGTTTCCGGGTTGGTCAGCGCACGGTCGACGTTGGCTTTCATCGCGGTCTTCTTGCCGCCACGCAGCCCTTCGTCAGCGGTGATCACCACTTTCGATTTGCAGTCGATGATGCGACCGGCCAGTGCTTCCGGCGAGAAACCACCGAACACCACGGAATGAATCGCACCGATGCGCGCGCAGGCCAGCATGGCAACCACGGCTTCCGGGATCATCGGCATATAGATGGTGACGACGTCGCCGCGATGGACATCCTGCCCGCGCAGCGCGTTGGCGAACTTGCAGACTTCTTCGTGCAGTTCGCGATAGGTAATGTTGCGGCTCTCGGAAGGATCGTCGCCTTCCCAGATGATCGCGATCGAATCGCCGCGCTCGGCCAGATGGCGGTCGAGGCAGTTGTAGGAAACGTTCAGGGTGCCGTCGGCGAACCACTTGATGTCGACGCGGTGGTCGTCGAAGGAGGTCTGTTTGACGGTGGTGAATGGCTTGATCCAGTCAAGGCGCTGGGCTTGTTCGCGCCAGAAGCCATCGGGATTGACCACCGACTGCTGGTACATCGCCTTGTAGGTCGCCTCGTCAGTCAGCGTGTTGGCTGCCACTTCAGGGCGGACGGGGTACAGGGAAGCCGCACTCATCTTTCTTACCTCGGTGGAAATGTTGTTGTTTTATGACCCTGTTGTATCCGCCGATGGCTGTAAAGGCCATTCGACGATGGTCTTACCGACTCCGAGCATAGCGCCGAAAGCAGGTCCAGTGCCCGATTCCAGGCAAATCTTCATGTCCCGGCTACGACTGAAGAACCCATCGAACGCCTGGCCGCAACCCGACAACGGCGATTGTTGCCGTTTCGCTCAATAGACTTTATCAAAATGGTTTCTATATGAATTCAGAACAGGGGCATAGAATCCGTTCCGCCAACACGGCAAATGATTGATAAACAACAGCCCCCCACACTGGACTGTCAATCAACTAAACCTACCCGGTCATGATTCGCTTCACGCAGAGCCCCAAAAAGGTTTTGTGCACCCTGTCGACCGCAGTTCTTGCGACGCAGTGTGAATGAAGCAACTTAGAGGAAATGAGTAATGAAAGCTGCACTGGTTGTAATGGCTCTTTGTGGTTTCAGCGCCATGGCAATGGCAGAAGAATCCGGCGCAAAAGTGGCCGCTCAGCAACAGCGTGTCGAGGAGTACACCTATTCCACTAAACTGGATATCGCGAAAGTCATTTCGGTGGACGAAGTGCCTAACGTCTGCCAGGTCGTCCCGCAGCACATGACTTACGAAGACTCGCAGGGCAAACGCCACGTGCTTGAGTATCAGGTCATGGGTAACGGGTGCAGCAACGGTTGATCAGCACGCTCTGTTGATCAGTTGAGCGCGCCGCTTACTTGCAGGAGCGTGCTTGCCCGTGTATTGCGGTGCATGAGTTTATATATCCGCCAGCAGTATTACCGATTCGCGGGCAAGCGCACTTCTGCAGTCATCACCCACTATCAACTCTGGCCTATTCCATAGTGCTTCAACTTGTTGGCGACAGTTGTATGGGAAACACCCAATCGCTTGCCTAATAAGCGGCTGCTCGGGTGTGCCGCATAGAGTTGCTCAAGTACTGCCTTCTCGAATCGCCCGACAATATCTTCCAGCCCGCCTTCCAGAGAGAAGTCGCCCAAGGGTGGGCGCACGCCGTAATCCGGCAGGCGAATATGTTCGGCTTTCACCCATTTGCCGTCGCACAGCGAAACAGCCTGGAACAATACATTTTCCAGTTGCCTTACATTGCCGGGCCAATCGTATTGGCTGAGGCGCTCCATTGCCGCTGGCGCCAGCCGGGGCAAAGTGCAGCCGATCTGTCGGCTGGCCTGATCGAGAAAGTGCTCAACCAGCGGAGCGAGCCCATCCAGGCAGTCGCGCAGGGGCGGAATGTGCAGCGATAGCACGTTGAGCCGGTGGTAGAGGTCCTGGCGGAATTCACCCCGGGCGCAAAGTTCGGAAAGATCCACCTGCGTCGCGCAGATGATGCGCACGTCCAGGTAAACCTCTTCGTCGCTGCCTACCCGTCGAAAGCAGCCTTCCTGCAAATAACGCAGCAGTTTCGCCTGCAACCGCGCACTCATTTCCGCAACGCCGTCGAGAAACAACGTGCCGCCCGAGGTCAGCTCCAGCAGCCCCAACTTGCCTTCGGCGCGGGCACCTTCGAACGCGCCGGGGCCGTAGCCGAACAGCTCGGTCTCGGCCATGGATTCGGAGAACCCCGCGCAGTTGAGCGCCATCATCGGGGACTGGCCGCGAGGGCTGGCCAGATGACAGGCCCGCGCCAGCAGCTCTTTACCCGTTCCGGTTTCGCCTTCGATCAGCAACGGCGCATCCAGCGGCGCCATGCGCCGGGCCTCCCGGACCACAGCCGCCATCACTTTCGAGCTTTGGAAGATGCTGTCGAACCCCCGCAACTCCTGCTTGCGCACGTTATAGATGTGCTCGCCGACCCGGTCGGCGCGGTGCAGCGTCAGCACCGCGCCGGCCATGGCTTCGCTGTCTTCGTGCTCGGATTGCAGGGGCGCGATGTCAGCCAGGAAGATGTCGCCTTTGACCTTCACGCGCAGACCGTTGATGCGTGAGCGGTTAGCGCGCACCAGTTGCGGCAGGTCGAAATCCTCAGCGTAACGGGACAGCGGAATGCCCGGCACTTCATCGACCCGCACGCCCAGCAACTGCGCGGCGGCGCGGTTGGCCGCGACGATGGAGCCGCCCATGTCGATGGAGAGCACGGGGAATTCAAGTGCGCCGAGCAATGCATTGAGCTCCATGTGCCGACGCTCGCTGGGCATTAATCCCACACGCTTGACGCCAAATACCCCGGCGACGGTCTCGAATTTCGGCACCAGCGCCTGGAACTGCAGATTGATCAGGTTTGGGCAGCGCAGATAGATGGCGTCGCCATGCTCACCGCCGACTTCTCCGCCGGAGACGTTGACGCCGTAGGCCACCAGTAGCTCGAGGATGTCGCGCAGGATACCGACGCGGTTCTGGCAATGGACTTTGATACGCATGGAGGGCTCGCGGGGTGGCATCGATTTCGGGTTGGCCCGAGTTTATCGTCAAGAATACGTTACAGCGCAATGGCCAGACGAGACGGTAGGGTGAATGTATTCAGGCGAACCCGATCAACCGTCACGATTTCTTTACGAATTATCGGACAGGACTCAGCAACTCGGGCTGGAGCCTTGCAGTTGAGAGTCGCCAAATCAGCTATCAATAGCCCCATCAGTTTTACCCCCAATCGCATTGCTCCATATAAGAACAAACCATCAGGAGAGCCCCATGAGTACGCAGTACGTCGCCCGCGAGCCGGACGCCACCGGATTCATTGATTACTCGGAAGCCGAGCACAGAATCTGGAACACCCTCATCACCCGCCAGCTCAAGGTGATCGAAGGTCGTGCGTGTCAGGAGTATCTGGATGGCATCGAGCAGCTCGCCCTGCCCCAGGACCGTATTCCGCAGCTTGGCGAAATCAACCGCGTGCTGGGCGCGACCACGGGGTGGCAAGTCGAGCGCGTGCCGGCGCTGATCCCCTTTCAAACCTTCTTCGAGTTGCTGGCGAGCAAGCGATTTCCGGTCGCCACATTCATTCGCAGCGAAGAAGAGCTCGACTACCTGCAAGAGCCCGACATCTTTCACGAGGTTTTCGGACACTGCCCCTTACTGACCAACCCCTGGTTTGCAGAATTTACCCACACCTACGGCAAGCTCGGTCTGGCAGCCAGCAAAGAGCAGCGCGTGTATCTTGCCCGCCTCTACTGGATGACCATCGAGTTCGGCCTGGTCGACACGCCCCAGGGGCGCAAGATCTACGGCGGCGGCATCCTCTCCTCGCCCAAGGAAACCGTTTACAGCGTGTCAACAACCCCTGAACATCAGCCCTTCGACCCGATTGAGGCCATGCGCACACCCTACCGCATCGACATTCTGCAGCCGGTGTATTTTGTGCTGCCGGACCTCAAGCGCCTGTTCGACCTAGCCCATGAAGACATCATGGGCATGGCCCGCACGGCGGCTGAACTGGGGCTGCACGCGCCGAAATTTCCACCGAAAAATAAAGCCGCTTAAAACAAAAGCCGCCCCAAAAAAAGCAGCCCGAACCCGATCAAGGAATCTTTCAATGACCGCTCTCAACCAATCCCAATGCGAAGCCTGCCGCGCCGACGCCCCACAAGTCAGCGACGCCGAGCTGCCGGATTTGCTCAAGCAGATCCCGGACTGGAACATCGAAGTGCGTGACGGCGTCATGCAGCTGGAAAAAGTCTTTCTGTTCAAGAATTTCAAATTTGCGCTGGCGTTTACCAACGCGGTCGGCGAAATTGCCGAGGCCGAAGGTCACCACCCGGGTCTGCTGACCGAATGGGGGAAAGTGACCGTGACCTGGTGGAGCCATTCCATCAAGGGGCTGCACCGCAACGATTTCATCATGGCCTCCCGCACAGACGAGGTGGCCAAAAGCGCCGAGGGCCGTAAGTAAATGCATTTTTCACAGATCCAGCGCGTACCGGACGATCCCATCCTGGGCCTGATTCAGGCCTACGCCAAAGACCCGAATCCGAACAAGTTCGACCTGGGCGTGGGCGTCTATAAAGATGCGCAGGGCCTGACCACCATTCCCCGCGCGGTGAAAATCGCCGAGCAACGGCTGGTCGATTCCCAGCCCACCAAGAGCTACATCGGTGGCCATGGCGAACCGCGTTTCGGCACGCTGATCTGTGAGCTGGTCATGGGCGCCGATTCACCGCTGATCGCCAGCAAACGCGTCGGCGCTACCCAGACCCCTGGCGGCACGGGCGCGCTGCGGTTGAGCGCCGACTTCATTGCCAACTGCCTGCCGGGCAAAGGCATCTGGCTGAGCGATCCGACCTGGCCGATTCACGAAACCATCTACGCCGCTGCAGGCCTGAAGGTCAGTCACTACCCCTACGTGGGCAGCGACAACACGCTCAACGTGCAGGCCATGCTGGCGACGTTGAAGACCATTCCGGAAGGCGACGTTGTCCTACTGCATGCGTGCTGTCACAACCCGACCGGGTTCGACCTGTCCCGTGATGACTGGTACGCGGTGCTGGAAATCGTCAAGCAACGCAATCTGCTGCCGCTGATCGACTTCGCGTATCAGGGTTTTGGCGACGGTCTTGAAGAAGACGCCTGGGCGGTTCGTCTGTTTGCCGGCGAACTGCCTGAGCTGCTGATCACCAGTTCGTGCTCGAAAAACTTCGGCCTGTACCGCGAGCGCACCGGCGCCTTGCTGGTCTGCGCTGACACCACCGAGAAGCTGATGGATGTGCGCAGTCAGCTGTCGGCGACCGCCCGCAATCTGTGGTCGAACCCGCCGGATCATGGTGCCGCCGTCGTGGCCGAGATCCTGGGCGATCCTGAATTGAAAGCCCTGTGGGCTGAAGAAGTGGAAGAGATGCGCAGCCGAATTGCGCAGTTACGCGTCGGGCTGGTGGAGGCGCTTACACCGCTGGGCCTGGGTGAGCGTTTCGCCCACATCGCCGTGCAGCGCGGCATGTTTTCCTACACCGGCATGAACGACGATCAGGTGGCGCGTCTGCGCAACGAGCACAGCGTGTACATGGTGGCGGCGGGCCGAGCCAACGTTGCGGGGATTGATGCCACGCGGCTGGATGAACTGGCAGCGGCGTTTGCGGCGGTCTGCAAAGACTGAGGCGATCACCGATTCAACGCTTTTAGCGGGCCGCGCGGATGTTGCAGGAACCCATCCTCACTACATGACCGGCGGCCCGCATTTAAAAGTCTGATTGTCATTTGTACTGCTGTATCCTCCCTGAGCGTTTTAGGACGCGCTGTTCAATTCAGCCGCAACACACTTGTGAGGAGCGACGATATGCATGAAATCCCGAACTTCCCCTTCCCAAGCCAAACCCAGCAAAGCGCAGCAGCCCGCCAGGAACTCGGTCAGCCGATCGAGATGAAAGCCAGCGGTAAACGCAACGAGAGCAGCAAAGCCCAAAGCCCGCGCTGAAGGCTAATTGTCCAGCCCCTATGGAAGAGCGTCTTCAAGGTGTATTTCCATAAGGGCTGAATCATTCGCGACAAGCTTCACCTCTGCTCCACTCCGACCCAGATCCACCCATCCGCCACTCCCATGAACCGCCGTGCCTCGTTATCATGTGCCCTCGCGCGGATTCAAGCGTCTACGCTTCAAACCGATTGCCCCCTCGCTATTCTTTTTCCGTCGTAACCGTGGATCTATGCCCATGCCAGACGCTTCGAGCGCTGCCCCTCAACGTCCTATGGCTGTCACGCTGCAGGTTGTTTCCATCGTGCTGTTCACCTTCATCGGCTACCTGAACATCGGTATCCCGCTGGCCGTATTGCCCGGTTATGTGCACACCGACCTTGGCTTCGGCGCGGTCGCCGCCGGGCTGGTGATCAGCGTGCAATACCTCGCAACCCTGCTCAGCCGCCCCTACGCCGGGCGCATCATCGACACCCGGGGCCCGAAGAAAGCGGTGATCATCGGCCTGTTCGGCTGCGGGTTGAGCGGCGTGTTCATGCTCCTCGCCGACTGGCTCGACGCCTGGCCGATGGTGAGCCTGATCAGCTTGTTCGTGGGCCGGTTGGTGCTCGGCAGCGCAGAGAGCCTGGTTGGCTCAGGCTCGATCGGCTGGGGCATCGGCCGCGTTGGCGCCGCCAATACGGCCAAAGTGATTTCATGGAACGGCATCGCCAGTTATGGCGCACTGGCCATCGGCGCGCCGGTGGGTGTGTTGCTGGTCAACGCGCTGGGGCTGTGGAGCATGGGCGTCAGCATCATGCTGCTGGCGGCGCTGGGTATTTCCCTGGCCTGGAAGAAAACCCCGGCGCCGCTGGTGCATGGGGAGCGCTTGCCCTTCCTTCACGTGCTCGGCCGCGTGCTGCCCCACGGCACCGGGCTGGCGCTGGGTTCGATCGGCTTCGGCACCATCGCGACCTTCATCACCCTGTATTACGCCAGCCACACCTGGCCGAATGCGGTGTTGTGCCTGAGCCTGTTCGGCGCCTGCTTCATCGGCGCACGCCTGCTGTTCGGCAACCTGATCAACCGCATCGGCGGCTTCCGCGTGGCGATTGCCTGCCTGTCAGTGGAGACGTTGGGGTTGCTGCTGCTGTGGCTGGCGCCCAACCCGAATCTGGCGCTGGCCGGTGCGGCGCTGACTGGCTTCGGCTTCTCGCTGGTGTTCCCGGCGCTCGGCGTCGAAGCAGTCAATCTGGTGCCGCCCGCCAGTCGCGGTGCGGCAGTCGGGGCTTATTCGCTGTTCATCGACCTGTCGCTGGGGATTACCGGGCCGGTGGCGGGCGCCGTGGCGGCAGGTTTCGGCTTTGCGTCGATCTTCCTGTTCGCCGCGCTGGCTTCGCTGAGCGGGCTGGGGCTGAGTGTGTATCTGTACAAACACGCGAACAAGACTCGGGAAAAGCCGGTCGCCAGCTGATCCCGTCAACGCTGTTTAAAAATCGACCTTGCCCCGCCCTGCCTTGATCGACCCGCGCTTGGTTTTCGACTCCAGCCGGCGGGTCTTCGAGCCCAGGGTCGGTTTGGTCGGCCGACGCTTCTTCTCGACCTTCCCCGCACTGATGATCAGCTCACTCAAACGCTCCAGCGCATCGGCCCGGTTCTGTTCCTGCGTCCGGTATTGCTGCGCCTTGATGACCAGCACGCCGTCGCTGGTGATGCGGCTGTCACGCAGCGCCAGCAGGCGTTCCTTGTAGAACGGCGGCAGCGACGAGGCGTTGATGTCGAAGCGCAGGTGCATGGCGCTGGACACCTTGTTGACGTTCTGACCACCCGCACCCTGGGCACGGATGGCGGTCAGCTCGACGTCGCTGTCCGGCAGATGGATGTTGTTGGAAATGATCAGCATGGCAATCTGTCTCCTGGTTCGAAGCCGCCGCGACGTCACCGGCAGCTCTCGCCTTATTTGATGATCGACGTCCGCTGGGCCATTGACTCGCTACTGGCCCGACGCTTGTTCTTGATCAGGTAGAACACCCACATCGCCGCCAGCCAGACCGGGATCGCGTAGACCGAAATCCGGATGCCGGGAATCATCAGCATGATCCCGAGAATCAGCACCACAAACGCCAGACAGACGTAGTTGCCGTACGGGTACCACAGCGCCTTGAATAGCGGCTGCTGGCCGACCCGGGTCAGGTGCTGGCGGAACTTGAGGTGGGAGTAGCTGATCATCGCCCAGTTGATCACCAGCGTGGCGACCACCAGCGACATCAGCAGCTCAAGGGCATTTTGCGGCATCAGGTAGTTGAGCAGCACGGCAATCAGCGTCACCGCCGCCGACACCAGAATCGCCCGCACCGGAACTCCCCGACCATCGACCCGCGCCAGTGACTGCGGCGCATCGCCCTGCTCGGCCATGCCGAACAGCATGCGCGCGTTGCAATAGGTGCCACTGTTGTAGACCGACAGCGCCGCCGTCAGCACGACGAAGTTGAGTATGTGCGCCGCCGTTGTGCTGCCCAGCATCGAGAACACATGCACGAACGGGCTGCCGCTGTAGGCATCGCCGGAGGCATTGAGGTCAATCAGCAAGGCGTCCCATGGCGTCAGCGACAGCAGCACCACCAGCGAGCCGATGTAGAAAATCAGAATCCGGTAAATGACCTGATTGATCGCCTTGGGAATGATGGTCCGCGGCTGGTCCGCTTCCGCAGCGGTGAAGCCGAGCATCTCAAGGCCACCGAACGAAAACATGATGAACGCCAGCGCCATGACCAGCCCGCTTACGCCATGGGGGAAGAAGCCGCCCCGATCCCACAGGTTGCTGACCGACGCTTGCGGGCCACCCTCGCCGCTCACCAGCAGATAACTGCCCAGGGCAATCATCCCCAGAATCGCCACGACCTTGATGATCGCGAACCAGAATTCAGCCTCGCCAAAGACTTTTACGTTGGCCAGGTTGATCACGTTGATCATCACGAAGAACACCGCGGCCGAGGCCCACGCCGGGACTTCCGGCCACCAGTACTGGATGTATTTGCCCACGGCGGTCAGCTCTGACATGCCCACCAGAATGTACAGGACCCAGCAGTTCCAGCCCGACAGGAAACCGGCAAAGCCGCCCCAGTATTTGTGGGCGAAATGGCTGAACGACCCGGCCACCGGCTCTTCGACGATCATTTCGCCGAGCTGGCGCATGATCATGAAGGCGATGAAGCCGCAGACGGCGTAGCCAAGAATCATCGACGGGCCAGCGGACTTCAGCACCCCTGCCGAGCCCAGAAACAGACCCGTGCCGATCGCGCCACCGAGGGCGATCAGCTGGATGTGACGGTTCTTCAGACCACGCTTCAAGTCACCCGAATGGGACATGTTTTCACTCATTGGCAAACCACCTTGGCGCGCTTGTCTGTGACGGAATCGAACCCGACGCGCTCATGACGCGGCGGAGGGAAACGGAGTGGGTAACCCCGAGGGATTGGCGTCCATACGCCGGTGGATCACAGAAAAAACGGGCGCGCATTGTACACCGCTCACACCGGATTGCGCGGAAGAGTAGGACCGGCTTTAGCCGGGAATCTGTTATTGACTGGGCTCTCAATCACTCTGCCGACACAATTCTGTCGCAAAAAAAATTCCCCGAAATCGAAAGCTCCCTAACGTTGTTTTCGCAGGAAGTTTCGATAATTCCGGCGAAATGCCAGCATTTATCTCCCATTTTTTATTTTGCAACACTCCGGTTATTGCACTAGTTTTTTCAGTGCTTGCTGGCCACGAAGGTCAGTGTGCTTCCATGACGAGGACCCGGGGCACAGCCCTCTCGTCCTCGCTGCATTCGGCAAGTACGTCATTCTCAGGAGATTCACCTATGCAAACAGTTGAACTGGCTCTGGAAGAAGAACTGCAATTGGACGATTGGTTTGAAGCACCGACTCATGATGCCGCTGTGGAAATGATGCAGGCTGACGCCGTCGTGCCTTTTGGCACCGCGATGTGGCCGTTCTAAAACAGCTGAAGGGCGAACGTGGCTAACGCGTTCGCCCTCTTGTTTTAAGCATTCGGAGCGGAGCGCACTATGGATAACAGCAGCGCAATCGAACATTTCCTGTATTACCTGCAACGCCACCCCGCCGTCACCGGCATGAACACTCCCCAAGTACTACTAGCACATACCCCGGAATACCGCAGCATCGTCAATGGCATCATCGAAAGCGCTACGGCGCGGGATTTCTTCCGGTTCAGCACGATGCCGCTGGACACGTCTCCTATCAGCGAACTGACAGAAGCCATCACCGATTCCGATCTCTTCGTCCTGTTCTACGATTCCTCAACGCTGCCCAATCCTCGCGCGGAGGGGCCACCGTTCATACGCCAATTGCAGGAAGTGATGGCGGCCCAATGGAAGAAATCCCTGCTGTTCAAAGATTACGGCGACTATTTCTACGACGCCTTCAGCGTTGAGCCCGAGCGCATCGCGCAGCTGAATGCGGCACTGATCGACACCATGAACCAAGGCGAGACCCTCAGCTTCAGCGACGACCACGGTTCGTACTTCGAGGCCCCGCTGCGCGAGCTGAAGAAGTGGACCAACATCAACGGCGTCGGCAACTACGACCTGGCCCCCGGTGAGATTGCCACCCACAGCGAATCCATCAACGGTCATGTGCGGTTTCTCGGCACGTTTCTCAGCACCATCCCCTTCGCGCGCAAATACGGAATCATCGAATCGCCGCTGGAGTTGTGGATCGAGAACTCTGTGGTGACCCGCATCGCCACGGACGTGCCGGGTCTGGAGCACGACTTCAATAAATACCTGGACGCCAATCCTTCGAATCGGCGCATCGAGGAATTGGGGATCGGCACCAACGAAGGCGTCAGTCAGCTGTACGCACGCAACGCAGGGTTCGAAGAGCGCCACTGCGGGCTGCATCTGGGCCTGGGCGGCGGCGCCAAGGGCAGCCATCACATGGACCTGATCTTCAACAGCGGATCGCTGGCCGTGGACAAGCGTGTGGTGTTCGACGGGACCGCCTACGTCGTCTGACTCCCAAGCGGGCATAAAAAAACGCCAGTCTCTCGACTGGCGTTTTTCGTAGTGCAGACCGCTTTCAGTGTTTCACAACGGCATTACTCAGGCTTGCGGCGACCGAAGCCCGGACGCTGACCGGAGCCGCTTGGCGGGCCGCGGCGTTTGCCGGACGGGGTCTTGTCGTCTACCAGACCGATGCCGGGACGCGAAGGCTTCGGCTTGGCAGGACGCTTGTTCATGTCGCTCGGACGTTCCGCCACCGGCGTGCCACGACCGCTTTCGCTGCGGGCGCTGTCGCCACGTGGATTGCCGCCACGGGCAGTGTCGCCACGACCACCGATGGCCGGACGCGGCGTGCGCGCCGGACGACCGCTTTCGGCAGGTTTGCGCGCCGGGCGCTCGCCATCAGCCAGACGCGGCTCGCGGGCCGGACGATCCGGGGACACCGCATCCTTGGCCGGACGAACCTGACGCACACGTTCGCCTTTGCCCAACGGACGGGACGACTGGCGCTGCAAACGCTCCAGCTTGTCTTTGGTCTTGGCGGTCATCTGCGGCATCGCGACCGGCGTCAGGCCGACCTCGGCGCTGAGGATGTCCACTTCCTGCTGACTCATTTCGCGCCAGCGACCCATCGGCAGATCGGAATTGAGGAACACCGGACCGAAACGCACGCGCTTCAGGCGGCTGACCACCAACCCCTGGGATTCCCACAACCGGCGAACTTCACGGTTGCGGCCTTCCATGACCACGCAGTGGTACCAGTGGTTGAAGCCTTCGCCACCCGGCGCCTGCTGAATGTCGGTGAAACGCGCCGGGCCGTCTTCCAGCACCACGCCAGCCTTCAGGCGCGCCAGCATGTCGTCGTCGACTTCGCCACGGACGCGCACGGCGTACTCGCGGTCCATTTCGAACGAGGGGTGCATCAGGCGGTTGGCCAGTTCACCGTCGGTGGTGAACATCAGCAGGCCGGTGGTGTTGATGTCCAGACGACCGATGTTGATCCAGCGGCCTTCTTTCGGGCGCGGCAGGCGATCAAATACAGTCGGACGGCCTTCAGGGTCGTCACGGGTGCAGATTTCACCGTCTGGCTTGTTGTACATGACGACGCGGCGAACGGTCTCGGCGGCTTCTTCGCGGCGGATCACGCGACCGTCGACCGTGATGGCGTCGTGCAGGTCGACACGCTGACCGAGCGTGGCCTGAACACCATTAACCTTGATGCGGCCTTCGCCGATCCAGGCTTCAACGTCGCGACGGGAACCGACGCCAATGCGCGCCAGGACCTTCTGCAGTTTTTCGCCTGCTGGGCCGATCTCTTTGTCTTGCTTGTCTTGTTCACTCATCTGGGCACCTCCCGGTGTGTCGAATCAGGGCATGCGCGAGTGGGCATGGCCTGTGGCCCGGCTCTCTGGACGAGAGCGGCTCCGGATCAGAACAACTCTGAAGCGGAACGGGCAGAAAACTGAAATCCCTGGCGCGTGTGGATCGCCAAAAGGTCGCGAATCATACGCGCCTGACGCGCGTTGCGCACCAGAGACTAGATGAAAAATTCAGGCTCACTTCTTTTTCCGCCGACTGGCGCCCTTGAGTTTGATCAGCCGCAGAGCCGACTCGGCGAGCACCGAGCGCTTTTCGTCCTTCTCCATCTTCTTCCAGGACTTGATTTCGCGCTTGCTGCGACCGCAGCCGAGGCAAATTTCCTCGTCGAATTTGCAGAGGCTGATGCAGGGATTCTTGGTGCTCATGGGTTCGCCTGAGTGAGGAATTGGGCGCTGCGGACATTTCCGCCACAGCCATCGTCACCGCGGATCTTCATCGTCCTGCGGCGGTTCTTCCAATTCAGACTCTTTATCGGCCTCATCGAGCAATAAATCGTCAAAGTCGATTTTCAGGCCCTGCTCCATGGTGTCCAGCTCGGCCAGCAGGCTGCGGAAACTGGTCTCATCCCGGGGCGCTTCGGGCTCCGCGCCAGACTCTGCGTCAGCATCGAGCGACAGACTGGCGTCGGCCAACGCCTGCAAATGCGCGGGCACCGGCGCGTCGTCGAATTCCAGCACCGGCTCGGTTTCCATCTCGCGCAGGTCGGCCAGCGGTGGCAGTTCGTCGAGGTTTTTCAGGTTGAAGTGATCAAGAAAAGCTTTGGTGGTGGCGAACATCGCCGGCTTGCCGGGGACGTCACGGTAGCCGACGATCCTGATCCACTCGCGCTCCATCAAGGTCTTGACGATGTTGGTATTGACCGCGACGCCGCGCACGTCCTCGATCTCGCCACGGGTGATCGGCTGGCGGTACGCGATCAGCGCCATGGTTTCCAGCAGGGCCCGCGAATAACGCTGGGGCCGCTCTTCCCACAAGCGCCCGACCCAGGGCGCGAACTTCTCGCGGATCTGCAAGCGGTAGCCGGTGGCCACTTCTTTCAGCTCAAAGGCGCGGTTATCGCAGGATTTGGCCAGCAGCGTCAGGGCCTTCTTGAAGACCGGAGGTTCGGGCCGCTCGCCCTCTTCGAACAGCTCGTAGAGGCGCTCCAGGGACTGCGGTTTTCCGGAGGCAAGCAGAAACGCTTCGAGCAACGGCGCCAGATCGCGGGGTTCATTCAGGTTCATTGATCAGCTCTTGCTCTTTATTCGGCTCGCGCCCGCACATGAATAACGGCGAAGGCTTCGTTTTGCACCAGCTCCACCAGTTGCTCCTTGACCAGTTCCAGCACGGCCATGAACGTCACCACCACGCCCAGCCGCCCCTCTTCTGCTGTGAACAGCTCGGCAAAGGGCACGAAACCCGCGCCTTTCAAGCGCTCCAGCACGTCACTCATGCGCTCGCGGGTGGACAGCGCCTCGCGGCTGACCTGGTGGCTTTCAAACATGTCGCCACGACGCAGCACGTCGGCCATCGACATCAACAGCTCTTCGAGGGCAACATCCGGCAGTAACTTGCGCACCCGCGCTTCGGGCGCCTCAAGCCTGGGTATAAAGACATCACGGCCCACGCGGGACAGCTGGTCGATGCCTTCAGCTGCCGCCTTGAACCGCTCGTATTGCTGCAAGCGGCGAATCAGCTCGGCGCGAGGGTCGCCCTCTTCTTCCTCGGCCATTTCCGAGCGGGGCAGGAGCATGCGCGATTTGATCTCGGCAAGCATGGCCGCCATGACCAGGTATTCGGCGGCGAGCTCCAGGCGCACGGTTTTCATCAGCTCGACGTAACCCATGTACTGGCGGGTGATTTCCGCCACGGGGATGTCGAGGATGTTGATGTTCTGTTTGCGAATCAGGTAAAGCAGCAGATCCAGCGGGCCTTCGAAGGCTTCGAGGAACACTTCCAGCGCATCCGGCGGGATGTACAGGTCGACCGGCATCTGTGTGACGGCCTGACCGTAGACCATGGCAAACGGCAGCTCTTGCTGGGCGTTGGCCTGCGGGTCGATGTGAGCGTCGGTCTGAACATCCAGCGTTTGCGCCTGGGTCACTCGACTTCGACCCCGAACGGCGTCGGATCGCCGCAACCCACGCGCACCACCTGCGGCTCGCCATCGGTCAGGTTGACCACGGTCGAGGCCGAAATGCCGCCCTCGCCTGCGTCGATGATCAGGTCCACCTGATGCTCGAGGATCCCACGCATCTCATAAGGGTCACTCATCGGAATGGTCTCGCCGGGCAGGATCAAGCTGACGCTCATCAAAGGCTCGCCCAGTTCCTGCAACAGCGCCTGAGCAATGGGATGACCCGGCACGCGCAAACCAATGGTCCGCCGCTTGGGGTGCAGGACCAGACGCGGCACGTCACGGGTGGCGCCGAGGATGAAGGTGTACGGCCCCGGCGTGTGCGCCTTGAGCACGCGAAACGCCGCGGTGTCGACCTTGGCGAACAACCCGAGCTGGGACAGGTCGCTGCACATCAGCGTGAAGTTGTGTTTGTCATCGAGTTGACGTAAGCGACGGATGCGCTCGACGGCGGTCTTGTCGCCCATCTGGCAACCCAACGCGTAGGAAGAATCGGTGGGATACACCACCAGACCGCCCGCCCGGATGATTTCCACGGCCTGCTTGATCAGGCGCGCTTGCGGATTCTCCGGGTGGACCTGGAAAAATTGACTCACGGTAATTTCCTGTTCAGACGGCAGTAGGCTGGTCATGTTTGAACCGACACCAAAGAGGGGGCAGGTCTTCGGGCAATGGGCGATAAACGCCGATTTCAGACCATGCGCCTGGGGCATGAAAATCACTGCCGGCACTGACCAGCAGACCGAACTCACGGGCCAGAATCGCCAGACTGCCGACCTGATCGGCAGGCTGCAGGCCGTTGACCACTTCTATTGCGTGGCCGCCGGCCTGGATGAAGTCAGCGACCAGCTTGCGACGCTTGCTGCGGGTGAAATCGTAATGCGAAGGGTGCGCAAGGCTGATCCAGGCTCCGGCGGCGCGCAGGGTCGCCACCGTTTCTTCAAGGGTCGGCCAGTGTTGCTTGACGTCGCCCAGTTTGCCCGCGCCGAGCCATTTGCGGAACGCTTCGGCGCGGTCTTTGACGAAACCCTGATTGACCAGAAAGTCGGCAAAATGCGGTCGGGCCGGCGCATTGCCGCTGTCGCCCAGTGCCTGCTGGACCGCGCGCGCACCTTCGAGCGCGCCGGGCATACCTTTCATCGCCAACTTGCGGCTTATTTCTTCGGCCCGCAACCAGCGTCCGGTGTGCAATTGCTCGATGGCTTCACGCAATTGCGGGGCATCCACATCGAATGCATAGCCCAGCACATGAATGGTGGCACCGCCCCAGGTGCAGGACAGTTCGATGCCATCGATCAGCTGCATACCCAGCGCAACCGCCGCCGTACGGGCTTCAGCCAGGCCTTCGAGGGTGTCGTGATCGGTCAGCGCGAGGACTTTCACACCGTGCTCATGGGCACGCGCGACGAGTACCGCGGGCGCAAGGGCGCCATCGGAAGCGGTACTGTGGCAGTGCAGATCGACGTTCATAGGGGCGCTTTCGCAGTCATTGATGTTTGTTATTATGCCGTCACATCCAGCTTCTGGCTCTTACTGTGAAACAATTCATCGACTTCATCCCGCTCATCCTGTTCTTCATCGTTTACAAAATCAGCCCGCAAGCCGTCGATGTCCTTGGCCACAGCTTCATGGTAGGCGGGATTTACAGCGCCACCGCGATGCTGATCGCCAGTTCCCTGGTGGTCTACGGCGTCCTTTATTTCCGGCAGGGCAAACTGGAAAAGAGTCAGTGGCTGACGCTGATTGCCTGTCTGGTCTTCGGTAGCCTGACCCTGGCTTTCCACAGCGAAACCTTCCTGAAGTGGAAAGCCCCGGTGGTCAACTGGGTCTTCGCGCTGATCTTCGCCGGCAGTCACTTCATCGGCGATCGTCTGTTGATTCAACGCATCATGGGCCACGCGCTGACCCTGCCGCAGGCGGTCTGGACCAAGCTGAACATCGCCTGGATCCTGTTCTTCCTGTTCTGCGGCGCGGCCAATCTCTATGTGGCCTTTACCTATCAAGAATTCTGGGTCGACTTCAAGGTGTTCGGCAGCCTGGGCATGACCCTGCTGTTCCTGGTGGGCCAAGGCATCTACCTGGCTCGCCACATCCATGACGCCGACCCGTCTACCCAGCCTGCAAACAAGAAAAGAGAGGACTGACATGCTCTACGCAATCGTGGCAACCGACGTCGCCAACTCGCTGGAAAAACGCCTGGCCGCGCGCCCTGCGCACCTTGATCGCCTGAACGCAATGAAAGCCGAAGGCCGCATCGTTCTCGCCGGCCCGATGCCTGCAGTGGACAGCATCGACCCGGGCACTGCAGGTTTCACCGGCAGCCTGATCGTCGCGGAATTTGAGTCCCTCAAGGACGCCCAGGCCTGGGCTGAGGCCGATCCCTACTTCGCAGCGGGTGTCTACGCCGGCGTGGTCGTCAAACCGTTCAAGCAAGTCCTGCCCTGATACGCCTGACCAGCGCCCGGCTCCGTACATGAGCCGGACCGCCTTCAACCCGCTTTACATTGCTCACCCTTCGCACTGGCCTGCCGATAAGTTGCTAGAACCAAGAGCTTTGACTGCGGCTCAAAGAGGCACGGGCGGTCATGCCTTTGCGGGTATTGATCGAACAACAACGGTTTGTCGCGAGGGGCCGCGCAACAAGGGTGGCCCTCCAGTGCGGTATCTTTGCCAGCGGCCGGCGTAGACGTCGTCGGCAACGGCTAAATTGAGTGAGTCATGAGCGAGCTGCTACTTATTGATGATGACCAGGAGCTGTGTGAGCTCCTGAGCAGTTGGTTGAGTCAGGAAGGGTTCGCCGTGCGCGCCTGCCACGATGGCCAGAGCGCGCGCAAGGCGCTCGCCGAATCCGCACCCGCTGCGGTGGTGCTGGACGTGATGCTGCCCGACGGCAGCGGTCTGGAACTGCTCAAACAATTGCGCACCGATCACCCCGACCTCCCCGTGCTGATGCTGTCCGCTCGCGGCGAACCGCTGGACCGCATCCTCGGTCTGGAACTGGGTGCCGACGATTACCTGGCCAAGCCCTGCGATCCCCGTGAACTGACAGCGCGTCTGCGCGCGGTATTGCGCCGCAGCCATCCGACGGCGGTCTCGTCGCAGATCGAGCTGGGCGACCTGTGCTTCAGCCCGGCGCGGGGGGTGGTCACGATTGATGAGCAGGAATTCACCCTGACCGTGTCCGAAGCGCGTCTGCTTGAGGCCTTGCTCGGCCAGCCCGGTGAGCCGCTCGAGAAGCAGGAGCTGGCGCAACTGGCCCTGGGTCGCAAGCTGACGCTCTACGACCGCAGCCTTGATATGCACGTCAGCAACCTGCGCAAGAAGATCGGCCCCCACGCCGACGGCCGCCCGCGCATAGTGGCCCTGCGCAGCCGTGGGTATTATTACAGCCTCTGACGAGGGAGTTGGGAGCGTAAGCCTAAAGCTGCAAGCTGCAAGTAAAAGCAACACCAGCGACGCGCACTTCTTGTAGCTTGCCGCTTGAAGCTTACAGCTGGGCGCGCACTCGGTAACCGGCCCATTACGTCAACACGCCAGCGCGCCCCCTTTACCCAAGCTTTACCCACGCCTGACCTCCCTTGACCTTGATCTCCCTAAACTGGCCTCAACCGGCACAGAGCCGAAATCGAGACAAGGAGATTCACCATGCGCAAGACTTTGATGGCTTTGATGTTCGCCGCAGCCCTCCCTACCGTTGCAATGGCCATGCCTCCGGAAGGCGGCCCGATGGGTGGCCCTGGTGGTCCAGGCTTTGATGGCCCTGGCATGCATCACCGCAAAGGTCCTCTGGAACAGCTGAACCTGACCCCGGATCAACGTCAGCAAGTCGACAGGTTGATGGGCGCCCAATGGCACGGCCGCAACGAGATCACCCAGAAGTACCTGGCCAAGCTGTCGGCTGCCGACCAGAAAGCGATGAAGGATGAACAGGAAGCTGCCCGGGCCAAAACCCAATCCGACATCCGCGCCCTGCTGACGCCGGAACAACAGAAGACCTTCGACCAGATCCAGAAGGATGAGGCCCAGCGTCGTGCGGATCGCGCCGAGTTCGAAGCCTGGAAAGCGCAGAAAGCGCAAAAAACCCAGTAACCGGCTGCTGGCGCGGCATTACACTTCCCCCAACCCGACACGCTCCCCGGCGTGTCGGGTTTTCTATTTGACGAACCGGGTCGAGGGCAGCACGTGCGTTCATTGTTCTGGAGAATCCTGGCCAGCTTCTGGCTGGCGATCGCGTTGGTGGCGGGCCTGTCGATTCTGATGGGGCATGTGCTCAATCAGGACGCCTGGATCCTCAGTCGCCATCCTGGTCTGCACAACTTGCCGCAGAAGTGGGTCGAGCTGTACGAAGGCCAAGGCGAGAAATCTGCCCAGGACTATCTGCAAGACCTCAAGCGCAAATACCACATCGACGTTCAGGTGCTGAACGACAGCGGCGAAGCGGTGATCCCCGGCACCTTCCCGCCCCGCGCCGCGGCCTTTGAAGAGCGGCAGAATGACGACACACGGCCACTGCCGTGGCGGCGCCTGACCACCGAATACACCAGTGAAAAAACCGGGGAAACCTACCTGCTGATTTACCGCATCCCCCATCCGGAGCTGGACGCGTGGCACCGCGACAGTCTGGTCTGGCCACTGAGTGCGCTGGGTATCGCCCTGGTGGTGCTGACGTTGTTCAGCCTGATGGTGACGTTGTCGATCACCCGCCCGTTAAGCCGTTTGCGCGGCGCGGTGCATGATCTCGGCCAAACCACGTATCAGCAGAACAGCCTGGCGCAACTGGCCAACCGTCGCGATGAATTCGGTGTGCTGGCCAATGACTTCAACCGCATGGGCGCCCGCCTGCAAAGTCAGATCAGCAGCCAGCGCCAGTTGCTGCGCGACGTTTCCCACGAGTTGCGCTCTCCTTTGGCCCGGCTGCGGATCGCCCTGGCCCTGGCCGAACGCGCCGAGCCGGTGGAGCGCGACAAGCTGTGGCCGCGCCTGACCCGTGAGTGCGACCGCCTGGAAGAGTTGATCAGTGAGATTCTGGCACTGGCGCGGCTGGACGCCGACATGGGCAGCGCCACGGCGGTGGATGTGTCAGGGCTTTTGCATCATTTGCAGGCTGAGACGGAGATGGGCGGCGGCGAGCAGACGGTTTCGGTGTCGGTGGAGCCTGGTGTGCAGTTGCAGGGCTGGCCGAGCGTACTGGAACGGGCACTGGACAATCTGCTGCGCAACGCGCTGCGTTTCAACCCGGAGGGGCAACCGATCGAGTTGAGTGCGAGCACTGAGGGGGATGAGTTGCGTCTCAGCGTGCGGGATCACGGGCCCGGTGCCAATCCGGAGCATCTGGCGCAGCTGGGCGAGCCGTTCTATCGCGCGCCGAACCAGACCGCGCCGGGTTACGGGCTGGGTCTGGCGATTGCCAAACGCGCCGCCGAGAAGCACGGCGGGACGCTGGTGCTGGGCAATCATCCGCAGGGCGGATTCGTGGCCAGCATCGTGGTGCCCCGCCAGTTGACCGCTGTGCACGGCTGATTCACCGGTCGCAGCCACTCCCGCTGAATGGGTGCGGGACCCGGTAGGACTGGCTTCAGCCGGGAAGAGGCCGGTATGCACACCCTCAGTTTTGCGGCGTAACGCCTGATGCCTTCCCGGCTAAAGCCGGTCCTACAGATCGGGGCCGGCTATACGGTTACATCACCCCTCCCACGCGCTGACAAACTCGGCCACGTCCGGCTTTGCCGGTTCGCGGGGCGGGTTTTGCGGGGTGCCCAGGTAAAGAAAGCCGACGACTTCTTCGTCTGCTGTCAGCCCCAGCCCTTCGGCGACGTGGCGTGTGTAGGACAAGTCCCCCGAGCGCCAGACCGCGCCAATCCCCATCGCGTAGGCAGCCAGCAAGATGCCGTGGGCGGCACACCCTGCGGTGATCAGCTGTTCCTTTTTCGGCACCTTGAAGTGATCGGTCAGCCTGGCGATGACCACAACCACCAGGGGCGCGCGCAACGGTCCGTTTCTAGCCTTGTCCAGCGCTTTGGCGTCGACCTCGCCGCCTTTGTCGATCAATGCCTGGGCCAGCAAATCCCCCATGCGGTGACGTGCGTCGCCCTCTACGGTCAGAAAGCGATAGGGTCGCAACACGCCGTGGTCCGGCGCGCGCAGGGCGGCGCCAAAGAGGATCTCGCGTTGCTCGGCGTTTGGAGCGGGTTCGATCAAGCGGGGCACGGACACGCGATTAAGCAATACGTCGAGCGCTTCCATTAAGTCGTCTCCAGGAAAAATGACGGGCCATTGTAGTGCCCTCGGTGCAGTCTTGAACTTCAATAACGATTAACCAGGGCATTTACTTACAACACTCTCGGAAATGCCTCGGTTTACACAAACGGGCCCGCGAGTAGAATGGCCGCCCTCTCACTACCTGATCAGAGCGACTGCATGGCGTTGCCGACCCTCCGCATCATCGGTTTCATTATCGGCATCTTCCTGATTACCCTGGCCATCGCCATGGTCGTGCCGATGATCACCCTGATGATCTTCCACCGCACCGCCGACATGCCGTCGTTTCTGTGGTCGAGCCTGATCACTTTCGTGTCCGGTCTGGCGCTGGTGGGTCAGGGCCGGCCGGAACACGTTCACCTGCGCCCGCGGGATATGTACCTGCTCACGGTCAGCAGTTGGGTCATCGTCTGCGTCTTCGCGGCGCTTCCGTTTCTGCTCACGCAACACATCAGCTACACCGACTCCTTCTTCGAAAGCATGTCCGGCATCACCGCGACCGGCTCCACGGTGCTCAGCGGGCTGGACACCATGTCCCCCGGCATCCTGATCTGGCGTTCGCTGCTGCATTGGCTCGGCGGCATCGGCTTCATCGGCATGGCGGTGGCGATTCTTCCGCTGCTGCGCATCGGCGGCATGCGCCTGTTTCAGACCGAGTCGTCGGACCGTTCCGAAAAAGTCATGCCGCGTTCCCACATGGTCGCCAAGTTCATCGTCCTGGTTTACCTCGGCATCACCGTGCTGGGCACGCTGGCATTCTGGTGGGCGGGCATGAGCCTGTTCGACGCGATCAACCACGCGATGTCGGCGATTTCGACCGGCGGTTTCTCCACCTCGGATCAGTCCCTGGCGAAATGGCCACAACCGGCCGTGCATTGGGTAGCGATCGTGGTGATGATCCTCGGCGCCCTGCCGTTCACCCTGTATGTCGCGACGCTGCGGGGCAATCGCGGGGCGCTGCTCAAGGATCAGCAGGTGCAGGGCTTCCTCGTCCTGCTGCTGGTGACGTGGCTGGTGATGGGCGCCTGGTATTGGGCGACGACCGATCTGCCGTGGTATGACGCGTTGCGTCACGTGGCGCTGAACGTGACCTCGGTGGTGACGACCACCGGCTTCGCGCTGGGGGATTACAGCCTGTGGGGCAACTTTGCCCTGATGCTGTTTTTCTATCTGGGGTTCATCGGCGGGTGTTCAGGGTCAACGGCCGGCGGCGTGAAGGTCTTCCGCTTTCAGGTCGCTTACATCCTGCTGCGCGCCAATCTGCACCAGTTGATTCACCCACGCGCGGTGATCAAGCAGAAGTACAACGGTCACCGGCTGGACGACGAGATCGTGCGCTCGATCCTGACCTTCTCGTTTTTCTTCACCTTCACCATCTGCCTGATCGCGCTGATGCTGTCGCTGTTGGGGCTGGACTGGATGACCGCGCTGACCGGCGCCGCCAGCACCGTCTCAGGCGTAGGGCCAGGGCTGGGTGAAACCATCGGCCCGGCGGGCAATTTCTCGACGCTGCCGGATGCCGCCAAGTGGATTCTCTCATTGGGGATGCTGCTCGGTCGGCTGGAAATCATCACGGTGCTGGTGCTGTGCATCCCGGCGTTCTGGCGGCACTAGAACACTGCGGGCCGGGCCATGTCATTCGCGAAGCCCTTAGAAATTTCGCGGCGAGCGGCGGGGGCTGAACTAAGCTCAGCCAATACCCTGCCTCGGAGCACAGTTTTGTGGAAACAATGAAGCGTTTCGACCGATTCGCAGACTTCTATCCGTACTACCTGCAGGAACACCGCGACAGCACCTGCCGCCGTTTGCATTTCATCGGCACAAGTCTGGTTATCCTGATCCTGGCATTCGCCGTGCTCAACGCTAGCTGGACGTTGTTGTGGGTCTTGCCGCTGGCGGGCTACACCTTCGCCTGGGTCGGCCATTTCTTTTTCGAGAAAAACCGCCCGGCTACGTTCAAGCATCCGTTCTACAGCCTGCTCGGCGATTTCGTGATGTACAAGGACATGCTCAGGGGCAAAGTGCCGTTTTGATCGGCACTCCCTCGGCATCACTTATGACGCCTTGCTGCCGCCCCGATTGAGCTACAAAGCGGCTGGCGCTCAGACCGTTTCGCCCACTGGTTCCGGCGCTTGCGGGCTTTTGGCTTTGACGTGTGCATCGGCCAGCCGGAACAGCTCGATCGTGCCATCCCAATGTTCGATCAAGGCCGTGCAGGACTCCACCCAGTCGCCGCAGTTGAGGTATTCCACGCCGCCCACCTGACGGATTTCGGCGTGGTGAATATGTCCGCACACCACCCCGTCCAGCCCGCGCTTGACGCACTCATGGGCGATGGCTTCCTCGAAGTCGCTGATGAAGCTCACGGCCGTCTTGACCTTGTGCTTCAAGTACGCCGACAGCGACCAATAGCCGTAACCGTATTTGGCGCGCCAGTGGTTGAGCCAGCGATTGAGGGTCAGGGTGAATTCGTAGGCCGAATCGCCAAGGAAGGCGAGCCAGCGATGGTAGCGGGTAATGACGTCGAACTGGTCACCGTGGATCACCAGCAGCCGACGACCATCGGCGGTCAGGTGCACGGCTTCATCGACCAGCTGGATATTGCCCAGAATGAGTTTTGAATAGCGGCGCAGGAATTCGTCGTGGTTGCCGGTGACATAGATGACTTCGGTGCCGCGCTTGCTCATGGTCAGCAGGCGGCGGATGACGTTGGTGTGGGCCTGCGGCCAGTACATGCCGCCGCGCATCTTCCAGCCGTCGATGATGTCGCCGACCAGGTACACCTTGTCGGCATGGTATTGCTTGAGAAATCCGGAGAGGTGCTCGGCCTGGCAGTCACGGGTTCCCAGGTGCACATCGGAGATCCACAAGGTCCGGACACGTTGCTTACGGCTGGGTTTCACGTTCTCGGCAATGCTCATGGACCACCTCCACTTGGGTTTTCCCAAGCGTGGACGTGGTCGGTGATATGAACATGACGACCGTGTTTAGCTTTGATGACACGGCCTACCGATTAACACTTTGCGACAGCCAATGCGCATTCAGGTGTCGAGGCCGGCGTGACGATCGTTGTGCCCCAGGTCCCGGGCCGGATCAATCTGGTCGCGCATCCGCTGCTTGAGTACCTTGGCCTCGGGAAACCCGCCGTCGGCCTTGCGCTCCCAGATCTGCACGTCATCGCAGGTGATGCGGAACACACCGCCGGTGCCCGGAATCAGCGACACCTTGCCGAGATCGTTGGTGAAGGTGCTCAACAACTCCTGAGCCAGCCAGGCTGCACGCAACAGCCATTGGCATTGCGTACAGTAAGTGATGGTGATTTCGGGCTTGGCGGACATCGATCAGCCCAACCCTGCCAGCAGATCACGGGCCGTTTGCTGAGCGCCGTCGTCAGAGCCGTCGATCACTTCCTGCAACAGCCGGCGGGCTCCGTCGATGTTGCCTTCATCAATCAGAACCTGCGCCTCATTGATCTTGCTGAGCGGCTCTTCGTCCAGGCTCAGCAAGTCAAAGCCGCCCTCCTCGATCATGAAGCTGTCGAGAAAAGCGTCGTCCAGCAAATCGCTGTTGCTCTGCACGACGGCTGCCGGACCCGGTTCGAACTGGACGTCCATTTCCGGCGGCGTTTCCTCTTCGGCAAAATCGCTGAGGAACTGCTCTTCCGGCATCTCGAAAACCTCAGGCAGTTGCGTCAGGTCGGAAGAGAACGCCGTGTCCAGTTCAGGTTCGGCCTCGGGCGCCAGCGCGGGCTTGCGGGGGGCGGGCTTGCTGTCGAACGGATCAACCAGATCCCAGTCGGCGTCCATGGAGAGATCGTCGAGGTTGAGCTGGAAATCGTCGGCAGGGTCAACCGGGTTCAGCGATGCGGTCGTATTTTCGTCCAGCTGGGCGGGCTCTGTCAGGCTGAGCTCTGGGTGGTCGTCTGATGCTTGACTGGCCGAGGCAGTTTGACTGGCCAGCACCGCGGCTGCACCCAGCGCCGCCGCAGGGGCTGCCGCCGAGGTCATGGGAGGCGAGGCGACTGGCGCGGACGGCGGTTCGGGAGCAACGGGCTCAGGCTTCAGTTTCGGATAGCGGCTGCGGATGTCCTGGAGCTTCTGCCCATCGACGCCCTGGCTCAGCAGGACTCGTTCTTCCTCGTCATACGCATCCACGTCGCCCTGCTCGCCGAGCAGTTCGAGGATGCGCAGGCGGACATCGGTACGCTCGGGCTGCTTGTCCAGCGCATCGCGCAGAATGGCCAGCGCTTCGGCGAAACGACCGTAGGCGATGTAAATGCTCGCACCATCCAGCGCGTCGGTGGCGGCACCGGCCAGGCGCTGGCCGGCAGGCGCTGCCGAGGCTGGACGCGCCGCAGTAACAGCCGGCACTTCGAAGACCGGCGTGACCGTCGCGGCAGGCCTGACCACTGGCTCGACAGGCACGGGCTCAAGAGCCAGCTGATTTTTGATCCGGTTGCGGCGCACCGACCAGGCCAGCGCAAGGAGCAGCAACACCACCAGAAGCGCCGCCAGAATCGACGTCCAGGGGAAGTCATCGTCCACGGCGGCGACCGGCACCGGCGTCGGCGCTGGTGCGGGAGTGGCTATCGGAGCTGGCGTCGGAGCTGGCGCTGCAGCGGGAGTCACAGTCGTCACCGCCCCTGTCGTCGGAGCAGCGGACGCAGGTTTGGCCGACTGCGCCTTGAGTTCCGCGAGCTGGGTCTGCAGCTCGATGATCTGCTTGTCCTTGTCGGCCTCTTCGACGGTGGACGTCTGGACTTGCTGTTTGAGGTCGTCCAGCGTCTTGTTCAATTGCTGGTTTTCCAGTGCCGTCGCCGACAACTGATCGACCGCGTTCTGGTTCGCCGGGGTAGCCGTCGCGGCGGAAGCTGCTGCCGAGGGGTTGCTGCCTGCGGCGGCAGGCGCGCTGGCGGTCTTCGGTTCAACGGCATTGTCCGGCAGCAAAAGGCTCTGACCGACCTTCAACTGGCTGCGCTCGCCATTGGGAAACGCTTGCGGATTGAGCGCCACCACACCTTTTATCAACTCGGCAGAAGAGGTCTTGCTGCCCGGCGCCTGTACCTGACGGGCAATACCCGCCAGGGTGTCGCCGGACACAACCGTGTAATGCTTGCCTTGTCGAGCCTGGGGCGGCGCGACCGGCAGACGCGACTCATCATTCTTCGCGCTGACCGCCGGCGATTGAGTACGGCTGCGCGTCGCGGCGAGTCCTGTGGGCGATGTCGGCGGGTCGAGCAACACGGTGTATTCATGCAGCTGGTCGCCGTTAGGCCGTACCAGCCTGACGAGGAAATTCAAGTAAGGCTCAGTGACTGCCTTGTGCGATTCGATGTGAATCACACTGCGGTTGCCACGGATCACCGGGATGAAACGCAGGTCGTTGAGAAAGAACACGCGTTCAACGCCAGCCTTGGTAAAGGCCTCGGGCGGCGCGAGCCCAACGACGATTTCCTCGGGACTCAGCCCACCCGCTTCGATCAATTCGATATCGGCATTGAAGGGTTGCCCGAGGGCGGAATGCAGACTGATCTCGCCCAGCCCCAGCGCAGCCGCCACGGAGCTGTGCAGCAACGCGGCCGAAGCAAGACCGATGGCGAGCAAACCCGAACGAAGACCTGACTGAACGCGAAGGGGCGCATCTCCTTCGCGACGACTACCGGCCTGAAAACTCTTCCGCATGCGAACCCTTTTGAAGACGAGGCAGGCTTCCCTGCACATTCGGTACGCCCGGACACGTCATCCGGGCATCATCAGTATGGGTGCAAATAGAACAGGATGTTTCGCCCGCATCAATGTATTTGTCGCGGGCGTTCGCGCGGTTTTCAGGATTTTTCGAGATTGGCGAGGATTTTCGAATGAACGCGCATGCACATGAGCAGTTCTTCTTCGTCGATGCCGGCAAACAACTCGTGGCGCAACGCAGTGGCGATGGTTTCAATTTTCTCGATCAACGGCCGCGCTGTGTCGCAGAGAACGATCTTCTTCGCCCGACGATCTTCGAGCACTGCCTGCCGCAGAACCAGCCCCTGATTTTCCAGACTGTCCAGCAACCGTGCCAGGGTCGGCCCTTCAACGCCCACGCTCTGGGCCAGTTCACGCTGGGTCGGCGGCGTTTTGAAACGGGCCAGATGCAGTAAAACCAGCCAGCGCGCCTGGGACAATCCCAGGTCAGCCAGCCGGCGATCCAGCTCGGCACGCCAGCCCCGGGACATATGGGCTAGCTGCATGCCAAAGCGGTGTTCTTCGGTCAACGGCATAGGTAACTCGATGGTTAAAGGCGATTCCTAATTAATAGGCAGCTAACCATGGAGCCCGGCATGAGGCAAGCGCCTGGACGCGGTGATTCGTCGCACAGGCCGGGATGCGGCAGGTATGCCTTTGGATTGCCTTGAACTGCTTGAACGTTTGCAACCGGCCGCGGTGGGAGACGGCTTAAACCTCGAATTCCGACTGCAACGCCGCGCGCACGCAATACAGCACCCCTTCGGGAACACGGCCGGTGAACAGCTCGGCAATGGCGGCAACGGGGGGCAGTTCGCCTTCGCCGTCGAGGAACGCGTCCTGAATCTCGGTCATCAGGTCTTCGGGCAGGTCCAGCGCCTGATCCAGCGAAAGCTGCTGTTTACCGATCGCTTCGGCGAGCATCGTATAGACGTTCTTCTCCGAGCACTGCAGTTGCCCGGCGATTTGCATCGGGGTCATGCCGGCGCGGGCGAGGCTGATGAGCTCATGCCGCACATCGGCGACCACACGCGGCGCGGGTGCAGCACCGCCGAGCACTTCGAGGAATGCCTCGCCGTAACGCTCCAGCTTGCGCGCGCCCACCCCGCTGACCCGGCCCATTTCGGCCATGGTCCCCGGCTGGCTGCGAAGCATTTCCAGCAAGGTCGAATCCGGGAAGATGACATACGGCGGCACGCCATGTTCTTCCGCCAGTTTGCGCCGCAACGTACGCAGCGCTTCCCACTGTTCGCGCTCTTCGCCGCGCACCAGTTGGCTCGCCGGGCTGCCGGAAGCTTTCGCGGTGGTCTGCGGTTTCAGGTCACGGCGCAACTGCAAGGTGACTTCGCCACGCAACAGCGGTCGGCATGTGTCGCTCAGGCGCAGGCCGCCGTAGCCTTCCAGATCGATGTCCGCCAGACCGCGCGCCACCAGCTGTCGGAATAATGAACGCCACTCGCCTTCGCTGCGGCTTTTGCCGACACCGAACACCGCCAGCTTCTGATGACCGAAGCTCTGCACCTTGTCGTTTTCCTTGCCCAGCAAGACATCGACCAGATGGCCCACACCGTAGCGCTGGCCGGTCCGATAGATCGCTGACAGCGCCTGCCGCGCAGGTTCGGTGGCGTCCCAGGTCTGCACACCATCGACGCAGTTGTCACAATGCCCACAGGGGTTGGGCATGATTTCGTCGAAGTAGGCGAGCAGCGACTGACGCCGGCAGCGGGTTTCTTCACACAGCGCCAGCATCGCGTCGAGCTTGTGCTGCTCGACGCGCTTGTGGCGCTCGTCGCCTTCGGAGTTCTGCAGCATCTGCTTGAGCATCAGAACGTCTTGCAGACCGTACGCCATCCATGCATCGGCCGGCAGACCGTCGCGCCCTGCCCGACCCGTCTCCTGGTAATAGGCTTCCAGCGATTTGGGCAGATCCATGTGCGCCACGAACCGCACGTTGGGTTTGTCGATGCCCATGCCGAATGCAATCGTGGCAACCATGATCAGCCCTTCCTCATTGAGGAAGCGCCGTTGATTGCCGGAGCGGGTCTCGATGGGCAAGCCGGCGTGGTAGGGCAGCGCCGGATAGCCGTTGTCGCTAAGGAACGCCGCGGTCTCTTCGACCTTTTTGCGCGACAGGCAATAAACGATGCCGGCGTCGCTGCGCCGCTCGGACAGGAACGCCAGCAACTGCTTGCGCGGCTGTTCTTTGGGCACGATGCGGTAAAAAATATTCGGGCGGTCGAAACTCGACAGGAAGCGCTCGGCGTTCTGCAGGTGAAGACGCTCGACGATTTCCTCGCGGGTGCGCTTGTCGGCCGTGGCGGTCAGGGCAATCCGCGGCACGTCCGGGAACAGCTCGGCCAGTTGCCCCAGCTGCAGGTATTCCGGACGGAAATCATGCCCCCACTGCGACACGCAGTGGGCTTCGTCGATGGCGAACAGGGCGATTTTGAGGTTCTGCAGAAACGACAGCATGCGCGGCTGGACCAGACGCTCCGGCGCCAGGTACAGCATCTTGATTTCGCCCAGGCGAATGCGGTTGGCGAGGTCGCGCTGTTGTTCGGCGCTGAGCGTGGAATTCAGCGCGGCGGCTGAAACACCGAGTTCTTCCAGCGTCGCTACCTGATCGTCCATCAACGCGATGAGCGGCGAAACCACCACCGCGAGGCCGTCGCGCAACAGGCCCGGCACCTGGAAACACAGGGATTTGCCGCCCCCGGTGGGCATCAGCACCAATGCATCACCGCCACTGGCCACGCGCTCGATAATGGCACCCTGGCGACCACGGAAGCTGTCGTAGCCGAAGATGTCTTTAAGTACGCGTTGAGCCTGGTCGAGCATAAATACCCCGGATGGTGCCGCAACAGCGGTCGAGAATCGCTGTGGAAATCGCAAAGCGCGGCAGTATACCGGAGCGCTCCGACAGATTGGACAGCGGTGACACCGGCGGTCGAAATTAACCGGAATACCGATTCCAGTGGCCTCGCCGCTGGCGCCGGGCGCCCTCAGGGCCTAGAATTCAGCATCGTTTATTCCCAAGGTAGTCTGTCAATGTCCTTCGCTGAGCAATTACACCGCCTGCAAGCCTTCCTCGATGCCGATGAGCTGCATGACGAAGCGCTGGACTACGTAGCCGCCCACGGCTATCTGACCGCGCTGTCCATTTGCGCCGAAACCGTGCCGGATCGCGAGTGGATCGACGCACTGTTCGCCGAGCCCCCGCACTACGCTGACAAAGCGCAGCACGAGGAAATCGAAGCCACGCTGATCCAGCTCAAGGCGCACATCGCTCGTCAGCTGGCGTCGGACGAAGAGTTCGAATTGCCGTGCGATCTCGACTTGGGCGATGACCCCGACGACTCCGAGCTGCGTGGCTGGTGCATCGGTTTCATGGAAGGCGTGTTCCTGCGCGAATCCGCCTGGTTCGAGAACGACGAAGAGGAAGTCAGCGAGATGCTGCTGCCGATCATGGTCGGTTCCGGTCTGTTCGATGAACAGCCTGAGTTCGCCGACATCGCCGCCGACGCCAACCTGATGGACGACATGATCGTGCAGATCCCGGAAGCGCTGACCGCGCTGTATCTGCTGCTGCAGGCCCCGGATGAAAAGCCGGCGATCCTCAAGCCGCGCCACCACTAAGCTCGACAATAAAGCCCCACCGTTACCGATTGAGAAGCGTACGAGCCGACTCCGGCTCGTACGTCCCCCTCCCTGCTACTTGTGTTTCTTGTCACTCTTCTTGAATGCCGCCTCGATCGCTTCGTTGATCGTGCGCAGTACCTTTACCCGTGCCCAGCGTTTGTCGTTGGCCTCGACCAGCGTCCACGGGGCGATCTCAGTGCTGGTGCGATCAACCATGTCGCCCACCGCTTCGCGATAAAGCGGCCACTTGCTGCGGTTGCGCCAGTCATCCTCGGTGATCTTGTGGCGCTTGAACGGCACCTTCTCCCGCGCCTGAAAACGCTCTAGCTGGGTTTTGTCGTCGATCGCCAGCCAGAACTTCACCACCACCACGCCGAAATCCGTGAGCTGCTCTTCGAAGTCGTTGATCTCGCTGTAAGCCCTCAACCAGTCCGCCTCGGAGCAGAAGCCTTCGACTCGCTCGACCAGCACGCGCCCGTACCATGACCGATCGAACACGGTGAATTTCCCCCGCGCCGGAATCTGACGCCAGAAGCGCCACAGGTAGGGTTGAGCCAGTTCGTCCTGACTGGGCGCGGCGATTGGCACGATGTGGTACTGCCTTGGATCGAGGGCTCCGGCGACCCGTTTGATCGCACCGCCCTTGCCCGCTGCATCGTTGCCCTCGAACACCGCCACCAATGAGTGACGGCGCATGCGTTTGTCGCGCATGAGCCCCGAAAGCCGCGCCTGCTCGGTGATCAGCTGCTCGTCGTAGTCGTCTTTTTCCAGCGCCAGGGTCATGTCGAGGTTGTCGAGCAGGCTCAGCTCGTTGCTGTTGTTGGGCAAAGGGCCGAGTCCGACAAGATGGGTCGCCCCTTCAGGTGTCTTCAGAGCGTTTTGCAAACCCTCGAGCAGCAAGCGGCCAACGGTGAGACTGCGGTAATTCGGGTCGACGCCTTCGATGACGTGCCAGGGCGCGTAGTCGCGACTGGTTCGGCGCAGCACGCGCTCGCCAAAACGCACAAAACGGTCGTAGGTCTTCGATTGCTGCCAGTCCAGCGGGCTGATCCTCCAGCTGTGCAGGGGATCATCCTTGAGGGTTTTGAGGCGCAGCTTCATCTGCCGCTTGGACAGGTGAAACCAGAATTTGAAGATCACCGCGCCTTCGTCGACCAGCATCTTTTCCAGTCGCTCGGCACCGTTGATGGCCTGATCCAGCACGGGGTCCTTGAAGCGCTTGTGCACCCGGCCCTGGATCATCTGGCTGTACCAGTTTCCGAAAAATACGCCGATGCGGCCTTTCGGCGGCAACTGGCGCCAGTAACGCCAGACCGGCGGATGGGCCAGCTCTTCATCGGTTTGCTGATCGAAAGTGCGCACTTCGATGTAGCGCGGGTCCATCCAGTCGTTGAGCAGCTTGACGGTCTCGCCCTTGCCTGCGCCCTCGATGCCATTGATCAGCACGATAATCTGGCGCTTGCCTTGCTCATGCAGTTCGTACTGAGCTTCCAGCAGCGCTTCGCGCAGCGCCGGGACTTCAGCGTCGTAGGTTTCGTCGTCGATGGTGTGGCCCATTTCAGCGGATTCGAACATTCAAGGCTCCCTTCAGGATCGGTCAAGACTAGCAGGCGGCGGGCAGCGCCGATGCAGGTTATGACCGCCAACCGCTGCGATGGATCACAGCAGCGGGAAACATTCGGTTGCGGGTTTAACGAGGCGGCACCGTGGGAGTGCCACCTTGTTCAGCAAATTACCAGCCCGCGCGGTACAGATCGGTCAACTGCGTGAGCATCAGCGCCTCGGCCGCATCGCGTTCGGCGATGAGGGCCAGGCCCTGTCGGTGGTACTCGTCTGGATCGGTTGGCGGATGCTCTTCAAGGGCGGCCATGCGTGCGCGCACGGATTCAGTGGCCAAAGCCAGCGCGGGCGCATGCTCGGAGCGCAACCGCGCGTTCCATTGCTGATCACTGATGGCGAACTGCAGAAAAGCCGGGCCGCGCTCCGCTTCCAGCACCTGGCGACGAGCGTCCAGCAATGCCCCACGGTCGACCGCCGCCAGACGCGCCCAGACCATGCGGTAAGGCTGACCGGGCAGCCCGAGTTCCTCCGCGAGCCCGACGCGGTAGGCCAGTCGCACCTCGGCATGATCCAGCGCCATCCCCAGGCTTTCGCGCCGGGCAATCTCCGCATCCGCAATCGCCTGCACTTCGTTGAGGCGGAAAAGCTGACGCAGGACACCCAGCAAGGCGTCCGTGCGTTGGCTTTCTGCAACGCCCCGCAGCGCACCATGGCTGTAAACCGCGACCTGGATGTCGCTGAAGATCAGGCGCGCCCCGTCCTGACAGGTCTGGTTGGCGCCGAACAAGCGGTCGTTGGCCATGACCTCGATCTGCCCGCGCAACCCGGCATCCTGCGCGGCTGTTTCCAGAACAGTAAGCACTTCACTGGCAAGCTCGGCATGGAACTGGCGGAAGTCCGGGGTTTCCCTCAAACGCTGCAACAACACCAGCAGATGGGGTGCATCGGCGGCCTGTTCGACCTGCGTCCACGCTGCCAGCAACCGCTGATTCAACACATCTTCCCCCGTGCGCAACCACACCTGCGCCGAGGGTCTGGCAGCACCCGCGCTCGGACCAGCGCGGTGACCATGGGACGCGGACTCGTCATCAGATGGCTCGGAGTCTGTGTCCATCGGCGCGCCTTCGACGTGGACCTCGCGGATGTCTTCGGGAAAGTCGTAATCGAGCTGATAGCGATGACCGTAGCCGGTGTCGTTGCGCCAGTAATCCTCGAGGTCCTGGCGGTTGAACGGGTTGTTGTAAGCGTAAATCACCGTGTGCTGGCCATCATCCCTTGAGTTTTCGATCACGTCGGAAGGGATGTCGGTGATCTGGTTGTCACTGATGTCCAGCTCGCCAAGGCCCAGCGAATCGGTCCATTCAGGCCACTGAGTAAGGCCCGTGTTGTTAATCCACAAGGTCGACAGGCTCAGGCGGCTGGTGTCGGTGAATTCACCCAACTGGCTGCCGGCCAGACTCAGGGAATTCAGCGCGGGGATGTCCATCAGTGTGTCCATGGCAGGCTGGCCCAGGGGCCATTGCATGTTCTCCAGCGAAAGGTGCTGCAGGGACTCAAACTGCGGTAACACACTCGGGAGCTCGGTGAAGCTTCCGCGCACGTTCAAGTGGGTCATGTTCGGAAAGTTCGCCAGAAACGCATTGGCAGCGTTGGTATCAAACTGCACGTTATTGAGCTCGATCTGTGTGATGTCCCCATAGAAACTTTGCAAGGGCGGCAATTCCGGCATTGTCAGGAACTCAAGCGTCAGCCAGCGCGTACCCCGTGGCGCATCAGCATGGCTGTAGCGCCAGGCCCGACCCAGCGCGTTGGCCACCCGACGCCGCGCCAGACGTTCACCGTCATTGAGCAGCACGCTGATATCGTCGGCTTCCGCCCAGGCGATGAGGCTCACGTGCAACTGGTCATAGGCCACAGCACGAGCGCGCGTCGCGTGCAGCAGTTGCTCCAGTGATCGCCCCCGCCGGGCCATGCCACGCACCTGCTCCGTCATCTCGAGACTCTCCGGATAGAGCTGCGCCATTGCCTGAAGCAATTGCTGATGAACCGCGCTGTCAGCCACAGGCACACCGCGCCCGCTGAGTGGGTAGCCGATGCGCCCGTCAAGCAAACGCTGCGGCGGCCTGAACCCGGTCGGTAACGTCCATTGCCCCAACTGCTCCGCCGCCCACTCCGGCTGCGATCGGACCCAATTAAAAATGCGACGCTTGAAGGCCCGTGCGCCCGTTTCCGGGTCGTTGAACCCCATCGTCTGACGACTGCTCTCTGGCAGCGCACGCAAGAGCGCGGCAAACAGGCTGACCCTTTTCTCCGACTCCTCGGTACCCGCTACCTGAAAGCCTTTGTCGCCCTTGATCAACACACGGCATTGCGAGGCACTCTTGGCGCCAATGCTGTCCAGCAAAGACCCGGTGGTGCTGCCCTCCCTCAGTTCGATGCGAAGGTCAGCGGGCCATCCCGGGAATGTTTCAAGGCTGCGCAACGTCAGGCGCTGGAGATCGGCGTTGGCCGTGCTGGGCGTCAGAAAGAAACCCTCCAGCGCTCGGTTCATGCGGGTCTGACGCAGATGCCCACGGACCTTTCCGGCCACTTCGAGCGGAATGCGTTGGGTGTCCAGCATGGCCAGTTTCTGTTCGCTGGCGGTTTCAGCGATCAGCTCCTGTCCTGCCGCCAACGTGAGGGACGGGAAATCCCGTCTGAGCAGTACGATCAGCGGATCGCTCGACTGCTCGCTGGCGAGGTACGCCGCGTTGAAGGCGTCGGCTGAGTCTGCCGCCTGCTGACTCAGGCGAAAACGCTTGGCGGTATCGAGCTGCGCTGCGGGTGCCGATTGATTGGCGATGTGCAGTGCGGCCAGATGCTCTTCATCTACCCCGCTCACTGCCATTATTCGGCCGACGGTGTTGTCGTCGATGTCCGCGAGTTCCGGATGCAAACGACGCAAAGCCACGCTCACGTCGGTCAGGCGTAGCCCACCTGCAGCGTTTCGGGCGGGAACGCTACGTTTGATGAACGACGGTGGCTGCGACCCACCGGCTTCTGCCGCCATTGCGCTGGTCACGGCACCCGCGACACCCAGCGCCCCCATGAATGCCAGGTTTTCCGCGACATTGCCCAAATGGTTTAGCGCTTCATCCATGTCGCCATGGCGCCACGCTTCAATGCCTTCGAATGTCTCGTCGAGCAATTCCGCCCCCGCGACAACCATCATCACTTCGCCCAGACCGGGAACGAACAGCGCGGCGATATTCAGTGCATCCAGGCCGTAGTTCAGCCAGTCTGCGAGGCGCTGGTCGCGGGTTTTCTGGTCCTCGTCGTCAGTGGGGACCGCGACCACGCGAGCGTCATCCTTCAGTCGCAGCAGTTGATGAAGATAGAAAACATCGCCCAGCGCGCCGCCCATATCGATGGCTTCCAGGTCGAGGAACGCATTCTGATCCACTTCCGAAACGCTGATCAGCTGTCGGTGAAAACCTTTGCCACGGGCGACGCTGTGCAGGACATGGGGCGCCAGGCGCTCGTGCAAGCGTTTGAAGAAAGCGCCTTTGCTGCGCTCGGGAATGAAGCGATCGAAGTAGCGTTGATACGCCTCGGAGCGCAGTTTGGTCCGCAGCGCCTGTGTGAAATGTTCCAACGAGGGGTAGGACTGGATTGCGCCACTGGCTTCCCCAGGCAGGTACACCACGCAACGCGTCTGCTCGGTGGATTTGAATAACAGCGGGCCGCGCAATTTGTAGCCCAGCAGTTGCAGGGTGGACACCTGATGCGCGGGGCCGTAGGCGTCGAGCTGCAGCAGCCTCTGGTACTGCGCCTCATCAATAGAGCCCTTGAGGCGTGCGATGTGGGAGTCGACCCGCAAGGTCAGACGGGCGTGCTCGATAATGCGCGACTTGATGTCATTGCTGTCCAGACTCCCGGGGACGTCCGGCCTCGCGACGGGGTGCAACACATGATGCAAGTGCCGTTGATACTGGCCGCCCAGGTCAAGCCGGCGGCACAGTTCGATGAAGCGACCGGGACTAACCCTTGATGGATGAACGGCTTCCGGCCGCGCCGATGTGTCCGGCGTGCCGCCAATGATTGCCGAGGTGCTTTCACGATCAGCGTCCGTCGCTTCGACCGCTTCGAAATTTTGCAGGGCGGCGGCCAGCAGCGAACGTGTGCTGGAACCCTGAGGCGAAGCACGACCGGTCAGCCAGTCGCGCTGGAATCTGGCGTGGAAGAAGCGGTCGCGGTCGACATCGAGACCCGGACCGAATTCGGCGTCCAGGGCCTGGGTCAGCAACGGCCGCGCAAATGACGGCAGGTCCTGAATGCGCTGGAACACCTGCTTGAGGTTTTCCCGAGCGGCCTGCGCGAGGGTCATGTCCTGACGCAGGGCATCGCGCATTGCCGGGGTCGCCTGGATGAACCATTGCGGCAGCGTGTCCTGGATGAATGAAGTCGTAAGAGCCTGACTGGCGGTGTTCATGTGACGTCCTTGTTTCTGCGTGTGATCAAAGGCGCATAGATAAACAGGAACGCACCCTCAAAGTGGCATACATATGTAGTGCACGCCTCCCCGGACGCTGGAGTACCATCGCCACCTCGCCCGCCCCGAGCCGAACATGACCAGCACTGACCACACCCAGATCGCCGATGACCAGATTGCCCACGCCCAGATCGACTGGGACGAACACGGCAATCCGCATTCACGGGTGTTCGCCGACGTTTATTTCTCGACCGGATCGGGCCTGGATGAAACCCGCCATGTGTTCCTGACCCAGAACGAGCTGCCCGAGCGCTTTGCTGCGTTACCGGCGGGTGGTCGGCTGGTGATCGGCGAAACCGGGTTTGGTACTGGGTTGAATTTCCTGTGCGCCTGGCAGCTGTTCAATGCCAGCGCAGTGGCAGACGCCCGCCTGCATTTCGTCAGCGTCGAAAAATACCCGTTGACCCGTGCCGATCTGGAACGCGCGCTGAATTTGTGGCCCGAGCTCAAGGAGCAAGCGGATCAGTTGCTGGATCAATACGTGGCGGTGCATCAGGGCTTCCAGCGCTGGGTCTTCGAGGGCGGCCGCGTGACCCTGACCTTGCTGGTTGGCGATGCGCTGGACATGCTGCCGCAGCTGGACGGACAGATCGACGCCTGGTTTCTCGACGGTTTCGCCCCCGCGAAAAACCCGGAAATGTGGACGCCCGAACTCTTCGCAGAGCTGGCGCGGCTGGCGGCACCGGGCTCGACCATCGGCACCTTTACCAGCACGGGCTGGGTGCGCCGGGCATTGAACGCAGCCGGTTTCAAGATGAAGCGCGTGCCGGGGATCGGGCATAAGTGGGAAGTGCTCAAAGGCCGCTTCATCGGTTGGCCCGAAGATGTGCCAACGCCTCCGCGCGCCAAACCCTGGTTTGCCCGGCCGACGTCACCGGACGGCCCGCGCACGGCGTTGGTAATCGGCGCAGGCCTGGCCGGCTGCGCCACTGCGTCAAGTCTTGCAGCGCGCGGTTGGCACGTCAGTCTGCTGGAACGTCACGGGGATTTGGCGCAAGAAGCATCGGGCAATCCGCAAGGCGTGCTCTATCTGAAGCTGTCGGCCCACGGCACCCCGTTGTCGCAGCTGATCTTGAGCGGATTTGGTCACACCCGCCGTTTGCTGGAACGCCTGCAACGGGGCATCGACTGGGACGATTGCGGCGTGCTGCAGCTTGCCTTCGACGAGAAAGAGCAAGCGCGGCAGGCGCAACTGGCGGCGGCGTTCCCCGAGGATCTGCTGCATGTGCTGGACCGGGCTGACGCCGAGTCACGGGCGGGTGTGGTATTGAAGAGCGGCGGTTTGTTTTACCCCCAAGGTGGCTGGGTGCATCCGCCGGCGTTGTGTCGCGATCAGGCCAGCGCAAGCAACATCAAACTGCTGACCCACAATGACGTGATCGAGCTGCGGCGGGACGGGGCGCTGTGGCAGGCGTGGGATGGCGAGCGTCTGCTGGCTTCTGCTCCCGTCGTCGTGTTGGCGGGCGCAGCCGAAGTCAAACGCTTCCCGGCCAGCGCTGACCTGCCCCTCAAGCGTATTCGCGGGCAGATTACCCGACTGGCTGCAACCCCCGAAAGCCGCGCGTTGACGACTGTCGTGTGCGCCGAGGGTTACGTGGCGCCTGCGCGCGGCGGCGAACACACGCTGGGGGCAAGCTTCGCCTTCAACAGCGATGACCTGACGCCGAATACGGCCGAACATCTCGGCAATCTCGAACTGCTAAGGGAGATCTCCGAGGACCTGACCCAGCGGCTGAACGCCACCGCGCTGCCAGCGGAGGATCTGCAAGGTCGCGCCGCGTTTCGCTGCACCAGCCCGGATTACCTGCCCATCGTCGGGCCGCTGGCAGATCGGGCGGCGTTTCTTGAAACGTACGCCGTGCTGCGCAAGGATGCGCGCCAGACGCCGGATACCGAGTGCCCATGGCTCGCCGGGCTGTACGTCAACAGCGGTCACGGCTCTCGCGGTCTGATCACTGCGCCGCTGTCCGGCGAACTGATTGCCGCCTGGCTGGATGACGAACCTCTGCCGCTGCCGCGAAGCGTGGCCGAAGCCTGTCATCCCAACCGATTCGCGCTGCGCGGGCTGATTCGCGGGAAATAGAGAGGCCTGCGGTATCGGCTGTCCAGGCGCCCGTCGCCGCTATCCGACGCAACTTCTTGCTCCTGCCGAAGATCCACTGCTTCGCCAGCTACATCGGCTCCGGCCAAACCGTTATCCTCCAGCCCATCCCTCCATTCAGGTGCGTGTCGATGCTGCAAGTCCAGGGTGTGTTCAAAAGCTATGCCACGGCCCAGGGCCCATTGGCCGTTTTGCGTGGCGCGGACCTGCAACTGGATCAGGGCGGCAGTCTGGCGTTGATGGGCGAGTCCGGCAGCGGCAAGAGCACGCTTCTGCATCTGGTGGCCGGTCTGGACCACGTCGACAAGGGCAGCATCGAGGTCGCCGGGCAGCGTCTCGACCAGATGAACGAAGCGCAGTTGGCCAACTGGCGGCGTACGGAAATCGGCCTGGTGTTCCAGCAGTTCAACCTGATCGGCAGCCTGAAGGTCGAAGACAACCTGGCGTTCCAGGCGCGTCTGGCCGGGCGCTACCAGCCCGAATGGCAGACCGAACTCACCGAGCGGCTGGGTTTGGGCGCGCTGCTCAAGCGCTACCCCGAACAGCTTTCCGGCGGCCAGCAGCAGCGCGTTGCGATTGGCCGGGCTCTCGCGTCTCGCCCGGCCCTGCTGCTCGCTGACGAACCCACTGGCAACCTCGACGAAGCCACCAGCGATGAAGTGCTGCAACTGTTGCTGGACCTCCTCGGCGACAGCACGACCAGCCTGTTGATGGTGACCCACAGCCCGAGGGTGGCGGCACGATTGCAGCGTCAGGCCGTGCTGCATCTGGGTCGGCTGGTCAGCGAAGGCGAACGCTGAGATGTCTGTCTTCTACTGGACGTTGAAAGCGCTGCTCAGCCACTGGCGGCGCCATCCCGTGCAGTTTTTCAGCGTGCTGACCGGCCTGTGGCTGGCGACCAGCCTGCTGACCGGCGTGCAGGCCCTGAACAGTCAGGCCCGTGAAAGCTACGCCAAAGCCAGTCAGATGATCGGTGGCGAGCCGCAGAAGATCCTGGTCTCGCCCAACGGCGCCAACTTTTCCCAGGACCTGTTCGTGACCTTGCGCCGGGCGGGATGGCCGGTCTCCCCCGCACTCCGCGGACGCGTCACCCTGAAGGAAGCGCCGGAGCAGCGCTTGACCGTGCTCGGCATCGAGCCAGTCTCACTGCCGGTGAACACCGCGCTGGCCGGGCAATCGCTGGACACCGCGCAGATCGTCGACTTCTTCACCCCTCCCGGCACCACCTGGATTTCCCCGCAGACCCTCGCGGCCCTCGGTCTTCATGAAGGCCAGCAGCCGGTCATCGACTCCGGCAAGGTGCTGCCGCCACTGCGTGGGAAAACCGACATGGCGCCGGGTGTACTGCTCATGGACATCGGTTTCGCCCAGCAACTGCTCAACCAGCCCAATCAGATCTCGCGGCTGGTGCTGCCCAAGGATTTTGCCGAAAACGCTCCCCCCCTGCCGGCCGAGCTGAACGGCGAACTGGTGCTGCGCAAAAGCGGCGAAGACAACGACCTGGGCAGGCTCACCGAGAGCTTCCACCTGAACCTCGACGCGCTGGGTTTTCTCTCGTTCGTAGTCGGGCTGTTCATCGTGCACGCGGCCATTGGTCTCGCACTGGAACAGCGTCGCGGGCTGCTGCGCAATCTGCGTGCCTGCGGGGTCAGCGCACGTGGGTTGATGGTGAGTCTGGTGGTCGAGCTCGGGGTGCTGGCCTTGCTCGGCGGCATCGCCGGCGTCATCAGTGGCTACTGGCTGGCGAGCGCGCTGTTGCCCGATGTTGCGGCGAGTCTGCGCGGGCTGTACGGCGCTGAAGTCGCGGGCCACCTGAACCTGAGCGTCTGGTGGTGGCTGAGCGGATTGGGCGTCAGTCTGCTCGGCGCGTTTCTCGCGGGCGCCAGCAGCCTGCTGCGCGCGGCGCGTCTGCCCTTGCTGGCGCTGGCCAATGCCCAGGCATGGCACGAAACCCACGCCAAATGGCTGCGACGCCAGGGCTGGGTTGCCGGGATTTCGGCGTTGATTGCAGTATCGGCCGCGCTGTTTGGCGACAGCCTGGCGCTGGGCTTCGTGTTGATGGCCAGCCTGTTATTGAGTGCGGCGCTGGGCCTTCCGGTGCTGCTCAACCTGCTGCTCAACGCACTGTTGGGCAGGAGCCGTTCGGTGCTGGGTCAGTGGTTTCTCGCTGACTGCCGACAACAATTGCCGGCCCTGAGCCTGGCGCTCATGGCCTTACTTCTGGCGATGGCAGCAAACATCGGCGCGGGTAGCATGACGTCGGGGTTCCGCCAGACGTTCACCCACTGGCTGGAGCAACGCCTTAGCGCCGAGCTTTACATCAATCCGCAGAATCCCGCCCAAGCCGCGCCGTTGCAGCAGTGGTTGAGTCAGCAGCCGCTGACCTCGGCGGTGCTGCCCAACTGGCAGGTGTCGCTGCAGCTGCATGGCTGGCCGGCCGAGCTGTATGGCGTCATCGACCATCCGCACTATCGCCAGCACTGGCCACTATTGGAATCGGCGAGCGGCGATGCCTGGAAGCAACTGGCGCAGGAAGACACGCTGATGCTCAGCGAACAACTGGCCCGCCGTCTGGATGTCAGCGTTGGCGATGAAGTGAAACTGCCGGCGCCGGACGGGCCGTGGCCGCTGCGGGTCGTTGGCATTTATGCCGATTACGGCAATCCCAAGGGCCACATGCTGGTGAATGCCGACCACCTGCTCAAGCACTGGCCGCAGCTGACGCCCAACCGTTTCAATCTGCGCATCGATCCCCACGCCATCCCGCAACTGCTGAGGGTGCTGCACAACAAATTCACCATCGACGACAACCGCATCGTCGATCAGATTCAGCTCAAGGCCTGGTCGCAGCAGGTCTTCGAACGCACCTTCGCCGCCACGGCCGCGTTGAACAGCCTGACCTTGATGGTGGCCGGCGTCGCGCTGTTCATCAGTCTCCTCACCCAGAGCCAGAGCCGCCTCGCACAACTGGCGCCGCTGTGGGCGCTGGGCGTGACGCGGCGGCAATTGATGCTGCTCAATCTGGCGCAGACCTGGCTCCTGGCGGTGCTGACGCTGGTGCTGGCAATTCCGCTGGGGCTGTTGCTGGCGTGGTGTCTGGACGCAGTGATCAACGTGCAAGCCTTCGGTTGGCGCCTGCCGCTGCAGGTGTTCCCGATGCAGCTGTTGCGCCTCACGCTGCTGGCGATGCTCGCCACACTGCTGGCCTCGGCATGGCCGCTCTACCGTTTGTACCGCACCCGCCCCGCCGATTTGCTGAGGACTTTCGCCAATGAAGGTTAAAGCCCTGCTACTGCTCGTTGGCCTGTTGCTCGTCACCCTGCTGAGCGGCTGCGACGACAAACCCGAGGAAGAAAAAGGCTTCGCAGGCCTTGCCGACGACGCCTCAAGTTACGCACAGGTAACGCCGGACAAGCGCTTCGTGTTTCCCGACGATCATGGCCCCCACGATGATTTCCGCATCGAGTGGTGGTACATCACCGCCAACCTCAAGGATGCCGACGGCCAGTCGTTTGGCGTGCAATGGACCCTGTTTCGCAATGCCCTCCCCCGAGCGAAAGGGCTGCAAGGCGATGGGTCTGGCTGGAATAACCGCAATCTGTGGATGGGCCACGCCGCCGTGACGTCCCAGGACGATCATTTCGCAGCGGAACGCTACGCCCGAGGCGGCGTGCAGCAGGCCGGGGTGACGCTGGCACCGTTCGCAGCCTGGATAGATGACTGGTCCTTCACCAGCCAATCTGCCACCGATGACCCGCTGGCGGACATGCAATTGCAGGCCAGCAGTCCGCAGTTCAACTATCGCCTGCACCTTAAAGCCACGAAGCCGTTGGTGCTGCAAGGCAAACAGGGCTTCAGCCAGAAGTCCGAGCAGGGTCAGGCGTCGTACTACTACAGCCAGCCGTTTTTTCAAGCGGACGGCAGCCTCGAAATCGACGGCAAAACCTATCAGGTGTCCGGGCCCGCGTGGCTGGACCGGGAGTGGAGCAGCCAGCCGCTCACGGATAATCAGACGGGCTGGGACTGGTTTTCGCTGCATTTGGGTGATGGCACCGAAGTCATGCTCTATCGCATGCGGCAAAAGGACGACGAGCCGTACTTGACTGGGACATGGATCAACGCCGATGGCAGCACGGAACAACTGGCGGCGAAGGACATAGAACTGGCGCCGGAAGACACCACTGACGTTGAAGGCCGCGACATGCCCACACGCTGGTCGGTGAAAATCCCGTCGAGGGCCGTGGATATCGCGGTCGAAGCGCTTAACCCCCAGGCGTGGATGAACCTGCAGATTCCTTATTGGGAGGGGCCGGTCACCCTGAGCGGTAGCCACGGGGGTGTGGGGTATCTGGAGATGACGGGCTACTGACACGCCGCCGAGACCGACCCTAATAATCATCTAAAGTTTCCTGACGGCTGCCGATAAACAAAGCATCGGACAGTGAACTAAATACCCCAACCCCGTCAGGCCAGGACGCCTGCTTCAATAGCGTCTGGAGCCTCGATGTCTACACTAAGCTTGAAAGATATGCAGCTTGATCTCGAAGATTCTGCTGCCTACTTTGACTCTCTGTCGCAATTTCTCGAAGGCCATGCCATTTACCTCAAGGCTCAAAAAGTTGTGTGTCGACAAGAGGACCTCATGCTCCTCGAAAGTCATGCCGGTAACCTCGCCAACTCGGTGAGGTACATCAAAACCGCGGCTTTACGGATCGCCAACCGCTCGCGTTGACTCGGGCGAGATATGCGCTTCCCAGGCATCACGTGGGCAGCGCCTCTTGCACCTATGAGCGAGTCGACATCCCACGAAAAACGTCGTCGGTGATTAAAAACCCGGCCACGCCCCCCTCCCTTGCAATGTTTTTTTATTGAACGATCCACGCCTGCCGGTACTCGATAAAGCTAGGCCGCTGACGGCAGCGCGCCCTGATGACGTGTTCGCGCCGATAGGAAGCGGGCTCGTGTCAGGGCTGTATATCCGCGCCGGGACAGGGCCGAATCGTTACTGGCTGAGTGCATTGCGCAGGCTCGGGATTAGACAGCGCAGGATGTACGACACGCGCCATATGTACGCAATCATGCGCCTGATGCCCGGAATGAGCCCGGCATCTATCGCCGCGCAATCCCAGTAACGCCAAACACGCCGAAAACATAAAGGGTTTAGGACAGATGTGCGGATTAGCTGGCGAACTACGCTTTGACAATCAACCTGCGGATCTCGCCGCAGTAGAACGTATCACCCATCATCTCGCGGCTCGCGGCCCGGATGCGTGGGGGTTTCACAGCCAGGGGCCGATTGCCCTCGGCCACCGTCGATTGAAAATCATGGACCTGTCGGACGGCTCGGCGCAGCCGATGATCGACAGCCACCTGGGCCTGTCCCTGGCCTTCAACGGCGCGATCTACAACTTCCCGGAACTGCGTGCCGAGCTCGAAAGCCTTGGCTACCAGTTCCACTCCGGCGGCGACACCGAAGTGCTGCTCAAGGGCTACCACGCCTGGGGCGCTGACATGCTGCCCAAGCTCAACGGCATGTTCGCGTTCGCCATCTGGGAGCGCGACAACAGAAGCCTGTTCATCGCCCGCGACCGTCTCGGCGTCAAGCCGCTGTACCTGTCGCGCACCGACAAGCGCCTGCGTTTTGCGTCCGCGCTGCCCGCGTTGCTCAAAGGCGGCGACATCAGCCCGATGCTCGACCCGGTCGCGCTCAATCATTACCTGAATTTCCACGCCGTGGTGCCTGCGCCGCGCACTTTGCTGGCCGGTGTGGAAAAACTGCCGCCGGCGTCGTGGATGCGCGTGAGCGCCGAAGGCAAGGTCGAGCAGAAAGTCTGGTGGACCCTGCCTTATGGCCCGCGTGCCGACGAAGCAAATCTGACCCTCGAAAACTGGCGCGACCGTGTGCTCGACAGCACGCGTGAAGCCGTTGCCATTCGTCAACGCGCTGCGGTGGACGTTGGGGTGCTGCTGTCCGGCGGCGTCGACTCGAGCATGCTGGTCGGTCTGCTGCGTGAAGTGGGCGTGAAAGATCTGTCGACTTTCTCCATCGGCTTTCAGGATGCCGGCGGCGAACGCGGCGATGAGTTCCAGTATTCGGACCTGATCGCCAAACACTACGGCACCAACCACCATCAACTGCGCATCAAGGAAAGCGAAATCATCGAGCAACTGCCCGCCGCCTTCCGTGCGATGAGCGAGCCGATGGTCAGCCACGACTGCATCGCCTTTTATCTGCTGTCCCGCGAAGTGGCCAAGCACTGCAAGGTGGTTCAGAGCGGTCAGGGCGCGGACGAGTTGTTCGCCGGTTATCACTGGTACCCGCAAGTGGACGGCGCCAGCGACCCCTACGCCGCCTATCGCGGTGCGTTTTTCGACCGCAGTTACGCCGAATACGCCGACACCGTTACGCCGAAATGGCTGACGGCGAATGACGCGGCCGGTGATTTCGTGCGCGAGCATTTCGCGATGCCGGGCGCTGATGCCGCCGTGGACAAAGCCCTGCGACTGGACAGCACGGTCATGCTGGTGGATGACCCGGTCAAACGCGTCGACAACATGACCATGGCCTGGGGCCTCGAAGCACGCACCCCGTTCCTCGACTATCGACTGGTCGAGCTGTCGGCACGGGTTCCGGGCCGCTTCAAGTTGCCGGACGGCGGCAAGCAGGTGCTCAAGGAAGCGGCGCGACTGGTGATTCCGTCCGAAGTCATTGATCGCAAGAAAGGTTATTTCCCGGTGCCGGGCCTCAAGCATCTGGAGGGCGACACGCTGAACTGGGTCCGTGATCTGCTGCTCGATCCGAGCCAGGACCGTGGCCTGTTCAACCCGGTCATGCTCGACAAACTGCTCACCGATCCACAGGGTCAACTGACGCCCCTGCGCGGCTCCAAGCTGTGGCAGCTCGCAGCGCTGAACCTGTGGCTCAGCGAACAAGGACTCTGACCGATGAAAGCCAACGCTTCGATTCATAACCAGCGTTTGTTGCGCGGCCAGGCGCCGTCGTACGAGCGCTTGCAGGCTCGCCTTGCCGAAGACGGCAGCACGCCTGAGACAGAACCGCTGGCTCTGCATTGCGGCTGGGGACGGCTGCTGATTGGCCACACTTACCCCGACCCGGCGTCCCTCGCGCAAGAGTTGCTCAACGAAAAGCAGGGCGAGCGCGACATCGCCCTGTATGTCGCCGCACCGCAACAGGTGCTGGCGCAATCGCCGCAACAGTTGTTTCTCGATCCGTCAGACACGCTGCGCCTGTGGTTCAGCGACTACCGCCCGGCCCAGCGCGTATTTCGTGGTTTCAGGATTCGCCGAGCACAAAGCGAGGGCGACTGGAACTCGATCAACAATTTGTACATCGCCCGTGGCATGTTGCCCATTGACCCTGCCCTGCTGACGCCTCGGCACCAGGGCGGCCCGGTCTACTGGATTGCCGAAGACGAGACTACCAACGCCGTGATCGGTAGCGTCATGGGCCTGAATCACCAAAAGGCGTTCAACGATCCCGAAAATGGCAGCAGCCTGTGGTGCCTGGCGGTTGATCCGCAATGCACACGGCCTGGCGTCGGCGAAGTGCTGGTGCGTCATCTGGTCGAGCACTTCCAGAGCCGGGGTCTGGCGTACCTGGATCTGTCGGTGCTGCACGACAACGAACAAGCAAAAAGCCTGTACGCCAAGCTGGGCTTCCGCAATCTGCCAACCTTCGCCATCAAGCGAAAAAACGGCATCAACGAGAAGCTGTTTCTCGGCCCCGGCCCCCAGGCGGACTTCAACCCGTACGCGCGCATCATCGTCGAAGAAGCCCATCGTCGCGGCATCGAGGTGCAAGTAGATGATGCCGAGGCCGGACTGTTCACGCTGATTCATGGCAGCCGCCGGGTGCGCTGCCGTGAGTCGTTGAGCGACCTGACCACCGCCGTCAGCATGACGCTATGCCAGGACAAGCGCATGACCCAGAAGACGCTGAAGGCGGCGGGGCTGGAAGTGCCGGTGCAGCAACTGGCGGGTAACGGCGACGACAACCTGGCGTTTCTCGAGGAACACCAGCGCGTCGTGGTCAAGCCGGTCGATGGCGAACAGGGTCAGGGCGTGGCCGTGGACCTTCGTACGATCGAAGATGTCCAGGCGGCGGTCGAGCGTGCTCGCCAGTTCGACAGCCGTGTGCTGCTCGAAAGCTTCCACGAAGGGCTCGACTTGCGCATCGTCGTGATTGGTTTTGAGGTAGTGGCTGCGGCCATCCGCCGTCCTGCCGAGATCATCGGCGATGGCCGTCACACCGTGGGTCAGCTGATCGAGGCGCAAAGTCGCCGTCGCTCTGCAGCCACGGGCGGCGAGAGCAAGATTCCGGTGGATGACGAAACTCACCGCACCGTAGAGGACGCGGGCTTCAGCTTTGAAAGCGTGTTACCGGCCGATCAGCGTCTGGCCGTGCGCCGCACCGCAAACCTGCACACCGGCGGCTGTCTGGAAGACGTCACCGCGATTCTTCACCCGGTGCTGAAAGACGCCGCCGTGCATGCCGCCCGCGCCCTCGACATCCCGGTGGTGGGTCTGGACCTGATGGTGCCCGCCGCCGATCAGCCGGAGTATGTGTTTATCGAAGCGAACGAGCGCTGCGGCCTGGCCAATCACGAGCCACAACCGACGGCCGAGCGTTTCGTCGATCTGTTGTTTCCCCACAGCCAGCCTGCCCATGGCTAAGGCGCAACCGCTGTAGCCCTGAGCCTGCCCGCGATAGGTCTGGCGGACGACGAATTCGTCGACACCGGACCCGTCCCGCGAGCCAGTCCGCTCTCAGCTTAATCTGCGCCACACATTGAGGTCCCTATGACGACTGCAAACATCCTTGAACCGGATCTGAATTACCTGCAGAAAGTCCTGCTGGAAATGCTCGCGATCCCGAGCCCCACCGGCTTTACCGACACCATCGTGCGCTACGTCGCCGAGCGCCTTGAAGAACTGGGCATTCCGTTCGAACTGACCCGTCGCGGCACCATCCGCGCCACGTTGAAAGGCAAACAGAACAGCCCCGATCGTGCCGTTTCCGCGCACCTGGACACCATCGGTGCCAGTGTTCGTGAGGTCAAAGACAACGGCCGATTGAGTCTGGCCCCAGTGGGTTGCTGGTCCAGTCGCTTTGCCGAAGGCAGCCGCGTCAGCGTGTTCACCGACACCGGCGTGATTCGCGGCAGCGTGCTGCCGTTGATGGCGTCGGGGCATGCGTTCAATACCGCCGTCGACACCATGCCCATCAGCTGGGACCACGTTGAAGTGCGCCTGGACGCCTACAGCGCCACCCGCGCGGACTGCGAATCGGTGGGCATCAACATCGGCGATTTCGTGGCGTTCGACCCGCTGCCCGAGTTCACCGACAGCGGGCACATCAGCGCTCGCCATCTGGACGACAAAGCTGGCGTGGCCGCCCTGCTCGCCGCGCTCAAAGCCATCGTCGACAGCGGCGTCGAGCCCCTGATCGATTGCCACCCGCTGTTCACCATTACCGAAGAAACCGGCAGCGGTGCTGCAGGCAGCCTGCCGTGGGACGTCAGCGAGTTCGTCGGTATCGACATCGCGCCCGTTGCGCCCGGCCAGCATTCAAGCGAACACGCGGTCAGCGTGGCGATGCAGGATTCCGGCGGTCCCTATGACTATCATCTGTCGCGGCACCTGCTGCACCTGGGGGTGCAAAACGACTTGTCCGTGCGCCGCGACCTGTTCCGCTATTACTACAGCGACGCGCATTCGGCGATCACCGCCGGTTATGACACGCGCACGGCCCTGCTGGCGTTCGGCTGCGATGCGACCCATGGCTATGAGCGCACGCACATCGACAGCCTGAGCACCCTGAGCCGTCTGCTCACCGCCTACATCATGAGCCCGCCGGTATTCGCCAGCGATGCGCATCCGTCCAACGCGTCGCTGGAGAATTTCAGCCATCAGCTGGAGCACGACGCGCAGATGGAAAGCGACACGCGCGTGCCATCGGTGGATACGTTGGTGGGGCAGCGGTAGCCTGCCCGCTCGGGGCGCGATAGCATCGCCGCCCCGTGTACTTTTTGTGATTGCCGAGAAATCTATGCTGATCCCTTACGACCAACTCGAAGCCGACACCCTGACGCGCCTGATCGAGGACTTCGTGACCCGCGATGGCACTGACAATGGCGATGACACCCCCCTTGAAACCCGCGTGTTGCGAGTACGCCATGCGTTGAGCAAGGGTCAGGCGGTGATCTTCTTCGACATGGACAGCCAGCAATGTCAGCTGATGCTCAAGCACGAAGTGCCCAAGGAATATTTCGAGGAATAGGCCCCTGCGCCCACAACCGGGTCTGGATGGCGATTAAGGTGGACTTACCTGCCCGACCCCCGGTTGGCCAGGTTCTGCAGTCGTGAAGCGATTCGTCGAATAACTTCTGCCCGATGAATTCTGACGCTTTGCGGTGCATCAATTCCCAGGCGCACCTCATTGCCGGAGATGCCCAGCACCCTCAGGGTGATGTCATCGCCAATGTTGAAGGTGTCGCCGATTTCTCGCGTCAATACCAGCATACGTCCTGCTCCTTGGCTGTAACCGAGGAAGCAGGTTGACGCTCAGGTCCCGGCGCTTCAATGCGCCAGAGCAAAATCAGTAACGCCCTTCAACCTTTCAAGACCATGGCTGACAGACGTTTCCTACGCGTCCGGGCATTTACCGACTGCACGTCAGAGAAAGGTCCGGCAGACGTCAGTTTGGTCCTCAAGCACGGAAAATCAGGCGGCAGACCAGCGCGGGCCGAACAGAATGATGGTGGCGCCGATGACGCAGAGGCCGACGCCGATCCAGTCCGACGTCAACGGGCGAATACGTTCGATAACGCCCAGCCAAACAATGGAAGCGATGATGTAAATGCCGCCGTACGCCGCGTAGGCGCGCCCGGCGTAAGTGGCTTCGACCCGGGTCAACAGCACGGCGAACAGCGTCAGGCTGATCAACGCGGGAATCACCCACAACGCGCTCTTGCCTTGGCGCAGCCACATCCAGAAGGCATAACACCCGGCGATCTCGAACAGCGCAGCGAGGAAGAACCACAGGTAATTGAGCACGATGAGCCTCGTCCAGGTCAGCCGGAAAGTGCCGGCAACCCTATCAGAAAAGACCCGTGGCGAACGATTGACTCAGCTTCCGGACTTCGCCTTGGCGCGCATCTTCTCCGCCATGTTGGCCATCTCGTCGTACAGCAACTGGGGATTTTTCTGCTTGAGCTGCCACGCCATTCGCCCTTGTTCATGGGGCAGGATCATGAATTCGCCGCTGGCGACCTGCTGGTAGATGTAATCGGCGATGTCCTTTGCGCTGATGGGCGAGCTTTCCAGCAGCTTGCCGACCTGGGCTTTCATCGCCGGCGTGGGGCCACGAAAGGAATCCAGCAAGTTGGTCTGGAAGAACGACGGACACACCACATGCACGCCGATTTCCTGCTGGCGCAGCTCGATCAGCAGGCTCTCCGACAGCGCAACGACGCCCGCCTTGGCGACGTTGTAGTTGCTCATCGCCGGGCCCTGCATCAGCGCGGCCATCGAGGCGATGTTGATGATCTTGCCCTTGCTCTGTTCCAGCAGCGGCAAAAACGCCTTGCAGCCTTTAACGACGCCCATCAGGTTGATCGCGATCTGCCAGTCCCAATCCTCGAGGGACAGTTCGCCGAAGAACCCACCTGAAGCGACGCCGGCGTTGTTGACGATCACATCGATGCCGCCGAATTTCTGTTCGCAGGCCTGAGCGAATGCGGTGAGCTGGCTGTAGTCGCGAACATCACAGCGCTGAACAAAACCGTCCCCTCCCACTTCGCGCACCAGGCGCAGGGTTTCCTGAAGGCCGCTGTCACTGACGTCCGACAGCGCTAGCTGCCAGCCCTCGCGCGCCCAGCGCAGCGCGATCTCGCGTCCCAGCCCGGACCCTGCGCCGGTGATCATGATGCGATTGTGCATAGCAGACGCCTTGTCGGTTATTAAGAAGTCACTAGAGTGTAAACAGACAGATTGTCCGACAAACCCTTCATCAGATCGCTGAATATGGGAGGCAAACCGATGGTTTGAATGGGTGGGCACTCTTTTGGATGTATTTAGGCAGGGAGATGATTAACGGGAAGCGCGTTACATCGAACTTGGTGACCGGTTAGTTACCGCTTGGTTCCACACTAGGCGAGGTACTTTTTGCGCTTTTCCATTCAGCATTTGAATACGGAAAATACTTTTGTTAAAGACGCAGGGCTATGATTTTCCTGGCCTTTCCTGAAGATGTTATTTTTTATTTCGGCAGCTGAGAACCTTTTGATTGGTCCGACAGTCGGATCAATCAAGCAGCACAACGATTAGCCGTCGTGGCAACCTCTTGAACTGCACAGCCATCTTCCAAGAACACTAGAAGGAACTCGTCATGGGCATCGGCACAATTCTGATCATCATCCTTATCCTGCTGTTGGTCGGTGGACTTCCGGTATTTCCACACTCCCGGAGCTGGGGCTATGGTCCGTCGGGCATCATCGGTACGATCCTGGTGATCCTGCTGATATTGGTGTTGCTGGGCAGGATTTAACTGCTAAGGCTGGCATCAAAAAGAACCGCGCTTAGGCGCGGTTTTTTTATGGAAGCGGTTCTGCTAGAGCAGAACTGTTTCGCCTTCGGCGAGTTACCTTTAAAAAGCACTAAAAGTAACCAAAAGTGCCTGCTCTCGGCTGGGCTCCTCCTTCGTCGGAGTATCTTCGCTCCGGTCTCGCTCCGTGGGCCTGCGCCGAACGGACATCCATGTCCTGACGGCGCTCTCGCTGCATCCATGCGGCCTGGCCCACTCCACGAGACCTGCGTTCAGCCTGCACCAAAGTCGCGATTGGCGGTGTTTGGGCTTTTTGCGTTGAAGATCAAAAGCAGATCAAAAGCTTCCCGGCTGAAGCCGGTCCCAAGGGGTGTACGCGGTGCTTTTTAGTTGGACCGGCTTTAGCCGGGAAGGGGCCGGTTTGAACACCGTAAAATTTAAACGTGCGTTCACCCGTCGGCGACTGCCAGTGGATGTTAGGGGACAGAGGGAAAGAGGATTTACAACAATCGAACAGGACGTTCTGAGGAAGCTAGGGCGTAAAGCCCTAGCGGAGTGCAGTTATCACTTTTTCTTTTTTGCAGGCTTGTCGGCTTTTTCTGCCTTGTCGGATTTCTTGGCCTTCTCTGGCTTGCTATCCGCTTTCTTTGCAGCTTTCTTTGGCTCAGCCGCTTTCTTGGTGTCTTTCTTCGCGCCTTTCTTGTCGGAAGACTTCGAAAGCGCCGAGGCTGCCGCTGATTTCTTTTCCGGAGAGGACTTTTTGTCCTTCAAATCCTTGCTGGCCTTCGAAGCTTCACCTTTGGTTTTCTTGTCGTCTTTAGCCACGTTAACCACCTCTCAAAGAGTGCCGGTATTAGCACAAGGCCTGTGGGAATCTCCACACGCTGATCATTAGGCGAAGCGGCTTGAAAGCGGTTCAATCTTTTTAACCACCGAACGCAAAAATGACATCTGCCGCAGATTTACCCGCGCCTGAACTGGCCCCTTCCCGGCTAAAGCCGGTCCTACACCGGACGCGCTTGTGACCTTGATCTTCATACGCAGAGAGTTCAGACGACACCAATCGCGACTTGGGTGCAGGCTGAACGGAGGTCTCGCGGAGTGGGCCGAGCCGCATGGATGCGGCGAGAGCGCCGTTGCGGACATGGATGTCCGTTCGGCGCGGGCCCACGGAGCGAGACCGGAGTGAAGGAACCCTGACGAAGGAAGGGCCCAACCAGGAGCACAAGCCCTTGGTTACTTGGGGCTTTATCAAGTAACTCGCCGAAGGCGAAACAGTCGAGCCATTAAGCCGACGCCCTTGATCTTGATCTTAAGCGCTTTTAAAACAAAAACGCCCCGAAGATCGGGGCGTTTTCACAACAACACTACATCAAATCAATGCGACACCGCACCACTGGCCCCCAGGCCCGTCTGCGAACGCACAAACTGCGGGAAGAACAACGCACGCTCACCCTCCGCCGCCTTCGACTTATCCGTAATCGAGAAAAACCAGATCCCGACAAACGCAATCGCAATCGAAAACAACGCCGGATACTCGTACGGGAAAATCGCCTTCTCATGATGCAGAATCTGCACCCAAATCGTTGGGCCCAGAATCATCAACACCACCGCACTGACCAGCCCCATCCAGCCACCAATCATCGCGCCACGCGTCGTCAGATTTTTCCAGTACATCGAAAGCAACAACACCGGGAAATTACAGCTCGCCGCAATCGAGAACGCCAGGCCCACCATGAACGCGATGTTCTGACTCTCGAACGCGATACCCAACAGAATCGCCACGACCGCCAACGCCACCGTGGTGTACTTCGACACACGGATCTCGTCTTTCTCGTTGGCCTTGCCCGCCTTGATCACACTGGCATACAAGTCGTGGGACACCGCAGAAGCACCGGCCAATGTCAGACCCGCCACCACCGCCAGGATGGTCGCGAACGCCACCGCCGAGATAAAGCCCAGGAACAGACTGCCACCGACCGCATCGGCCAGGTGAACCGCTGCCATGTTATTACCGCCGAGCAAGGCGCCCGCTGCGTCCTTGAACGCCGGATTGGTGCTGACCAAGAGGATCGCGCCAAAGCCGATGATGAAGGTCAGGATGTAGAAGTAGCCGATGAAACCGGTCGCGTAGAGCACCGACTTACGGGCTTCCTTCGCATCACTCACAGTGAAGAAGCGCATCAGAATGTGTGGCAGGCCCGCGGTGCCGAACATCAGCGCCAGACCCAGCGAGAACGCCGAGATCGGATCTTTAACCAGACCGCCCGGGCTCATGATCGCTTCGCCTTTCGGGTGAACCTTCACGGCTTCGGAGAACAGCACGTTGAAGTCGAAGTTGACGTGCTTCATCACCATCAACGCCATGAACGACGCACCGGAGAGCAGCATCACCGCCTTGATGATCTGAACCCACGTGGTCGCCAGCATGCCGCCGAACAGCACGTACAGGCACATCAGGATGCCGACGAGCACCACCGCCACCGCGTAGTCCAGACCGAACAGCAGCTGGATCAGCTTGCCGGCGCCGACCATCTGCGCGATCAGGTAGAACGCCACAACCACCAGCGAACCGCAGGCGGACAAGGTACGGATTTCCTTCTGCTTCAGGCGGTAGGACGCCACGTCAGCGAAGGTGTACTTGCCCAGGTTGCGCAGGCGTTCGGCGATCAGGAACAGGATGATCGGCCAGCCGACGAGGAAGCCGATGGAGTAGATGAGACCGTCGTAGCCGGAGGTGTAGACCAGCGCGGAAATCCCCAGGAATGACGCCGCCGACATGTAGTCACCGGCAATGGCCAGACCGTTCTGGAAACCGGTGATCTTGCCGCCTGCCGAGTAATAGTCCGACGCTGTCTTGTTCTTTTTCGACGCCCAGTAAGTGATGTAGAGGGTGAACCCGACGAAGACCACAAACATGATGATCGCCGACACGTTCAACGGTTGCTTCTGCACCGCACCGGTCAGCGCTTCGGCTGCCCAGAGTGTCGGCGCGAAAGCGGCAAGGCCGAAGGCCGCAAGCAGGCGCCGGATCATTGCTGCGCCTCCTTCAGAATGGCGTTGTTCAGGTCATCGAATTCACCGTTTGCGCGGCGAACATAGATGGCGGTCAGAACGAACGCGGACACAATCAGCCCGACGCCGATTGGCATACCCCAAGTGATGGTTGATGTGGCGCTGAGTTTAGCGCCGAGAATCTGAGGCCCATACGCAATCAGAAGGATGAATGCGGCATAGAGCCCAAGCATGATTGCCGAGAGAATCCAGGCGAATCGTTCCCTTTTCGAGACCAGCTCCTTGAAGCGCGGGCTGTTCTGAATCGAGAGGTAAATGCTGTCGTTCATTGTTTTTGTCCTCGCAGCACAGATGGATGTCACGGTTTGCACTTTAGTCCGCTCTGCGATGCACTCCAGACGACCTTAGTATTAGAACGACATTAGTTGATGTTCGAAGAATTGCCTCTTTCGCCCGAGGCCGTTCGCAACTTAAGGTTGCGGCCATAAAAAACCGCCTGGCGATGGCTCGCCAGGCGGTTCGGTAAGACGTTAAATCTTTGTGACCGATTACTTACCGGTCCACTCCTTGACGCGATCCGGGTGCTTGGCGACCCAGTCCTTGGCCGCCGCTTCGGGCTTGGCGCCGTCCTGGATGGCGAGCATGACTTCGCCGATTTCATCCTTGCTGGTCCACTGGAATTTCTTCAGGAAATCCGCCACGTCCGGGGCCTTCTTCGCCAGATCCAGGCTGCCGATGTTGTCGACGGTTTCAGCCGCACCGTAAACACCCTTTGGGTCTTCCAGGAACTTCAGTTTCCACTTCGCGAACATCCAGTGCGGCACCCAGCCGGTCACCGCGATCGATTCTTTCTTGTTTTCGGCACGGGTCAGCTCGGCAATCATGCCGGCGCCGGAACTGGCCTGCAGCTTGTAACCGTCGAGGCCATAATCCTTGATCGCTTGATCAGTCTTGATCATCACGCCTGAACCGGCGTCGATGCCGACGATTTTCTTCTTGAAGGATTCGTCGGTCTTGAGGTCCGCCACCGAGTTGGCTTTCACGTACTCAGGCACGATCAGGCCGATTTTCGCGTCCTTGAAGTTAGGCCCGTAGTCGGTGACCTTGTCCTTGTTCTTGGTCCAGTACTCGCCGTGGGTCACGGGCAGCCAGGCAGACAACATCATGTCCAGTTTGCCGGTCGCGACGCCCTGCCACATGATCCCGGCCGCAACGGCCTGCAGCTTCACCGGATAACCCAGTTTCTGCTTGATCACCTCGGCAGCCACGTTGGTGGTTGCAACACTGTCGGACCAGCCATCGACGTAACCGATGCTCAGCTCGGGTTTGGCGTCGGCATGGGCCAGCGTGGAACTGATGGCCAGTGCCAGCGCGGCACCGACACCCAGGATTTTTCGCATCGTCATTTTCACTTCCCCGGTAGTCCAGAACCCGACAGCGGTCGGGTATCGTTAACGTTCTTATAACGTCGCACTCGCGCCCTGGTTCGGGGCAAGCCACGCGTTTCACGCTTCCACCACGTGCCTGCGCAGACGCAATCGCTGCGTGGACGATTGATCATCGACCCCCACACACCTTGTGCCTTTCCTGCCAGCGACACCCAGCCACCCGGTAAACGACATCACCGCGCCATCAACGACAGACAGGTCGTAAAGAGGCTAGCGGGTCGTCCGGAAATTGCATGGTTTACAAAAGCGCTGACAGGATGAGGTGTGTAGCCGCGTCATCTTGCTAATATGCCGCCCTTCGCCTCACTTCGGCCCCATCATGTCCGCACCGTCCCGCTCGCCTGTCGTCCTCCTTTATCTGTTCTCCTGTTTGATTGCGCTGCTTGGCTTGTGCGGCTACTGGTACTGGCTGGGCAAGCCGGTGATTCTGCCGGACGCCGCCACGCCGACCCACAAACTGCAATGCGCGTCCTACACGCCGTTCGACAAGGACCAGTCCCCGTTCGACCAGCCCTTCACCCTGCGCCCCGCGCGGATGGACGCTGACCTGGCGCTCCTCGCGACGCGCTTCGACTGCGTACGCACCTATTCAATGACCGGCATGGAGGCGCTGCCCGACATCGCCCGCAAGTACGGCCTCAAGCTGATGCTCGGCGCCTGGGTCAACGGCAATCCGGTCGACACGGCCAAGGAAATCAAGGCGCTGGTGACGGCAGCGAACACCCACCCGGATGTGGTGACCGCGGTGATCGTCGGTAACGAGAGCCTGTTGCGCAAGGAAGTCACCGGCGCTCAACTGGCCACGCTGATTCGTCAGGTGAAAGCACAGGTCAAGCAGCCGGTCACCTATGCAGATGTCTGGGAATACTGGCTGCAATACCCGGAAGTCGCGCCTGCCGTGGATTTCCTGACGATCCATCTGTTGCCGTACTGGGAGGATGATCCCACCGGCATCGACGAGGCCCTGGCCCATGTCGCGCAGATCCGTGAAACGTTCGGCAAGCAATTCGCACCCAAGGACATTCTCATCGGCGAAACCGGCTGGCCCAGCGAAGGCCGCCAGCGTGAAACCGCGCTGCCCAGCCGGGTCAACGAGGCCAAATTCATTCGCAGTTTCGTCGCGATGGCCGAGCAACACGGCTGGCACTACAACCTGATCGAGGCGTTCGACCAGCCGTGGAAGCGCCAGTCCGAAGGCGCAGTGGGCGGTTACTGGGGGCTGTTCGATGCAGATCGCCAGGACAAAGGCGTGCTGGCCGGACCGGTGTCGAACCTTCCGTTGTGGCCATTCTGGCTGACGGTCAGTGGCGCGATTGCCTTGCTGGCCCTGGCGTGGGCGGGTCGGGTCAGTCATGCACGCAGCGCGCTGATGCTTCCGTTGCTGGCGGCGTTCGCCGGGTGCTGCATCGGCACCTGGGGTGAACTGGCCCGGGTGACCAGCCGCTTTGCCGGCGAATACTTGTGGGCAGTGGCACTGGTGGCGCTGAATCTGCTGGTGCTCGCCCATGGGGCGCTAGCGTTGTCGGCCCGCGCAGGGTGGCGCGAGCGTGCGTTTGCCTGGCTGGACGCTCGTGGCGGATGGTGGTTGTACGCCAGCGGGTTCGCGGCGGCGGTGATGATGCTGGCGATGGTGTTTGATCCGCGCTACCGCAGTTTCGCGACCGCGACGCTGTGGGTGCCCGCTCTGGTCTACCTGATCCGCCCGGTGGCGGCACCACGTCGGGAGATCGGCCTGCTGATGCTCATCGTCGGCGCGGGCATCGTGCCGCAACTGTTTCGCGAGGGCTTGAGCAATCCCCAGGCGTGGGCGTGGGCGGTGGTGAGTGTGTTGATGGCGCTGGCACTGTGGCGCAGCGTGCAGATCAGCGCTCGGGTGAAGGCAACGAGCAATGCGCAGGCGATGGCCGACGCTGTGTAACCGAGTGTGCAGGGCGACGGATACATTGTGTTACCGCCAAAGGACTGAAAAGCCCGCAGGCGGGTAACACGGAAACAGAATTCCGTTACACGGCAGGTATGCCAAACGATCTGATTTCGCAAACCATTGATTCACAAGGGTTTACAAAAGTTGGCACGCACCCTGCTATATCTCCTGCATAACAAGAACAAAATGTGAAAACCCAATAAAAATAAGATGAATCGGCTCTGACATAACAAGAACAACGGCACAGAGACGCAGCCAACAGATTTTTTTGGAGTAGAAACGCTTTACCGAGGCTTAGGCCTCGCAGCCCGACCGAGAATAATAAAACTACCCTCAGGTAGCGGCCAGAACGGGTTGGATCACCTCTCGCAGAAGAGGAATCAAAGCAGGTCAGCGCTCAAAAAAATACGTTTGCTCTTGTATCCCGTATGGGGATCACCGAAAGACGCTGTAGAGGGACCGGTTGCCAATAACAACAACAGACCGCCCTACAACAATAAGAAAGAGCACGTGCAACGATTTAAAGGGGAGCCTCGGCTCCCCTTTATGCTGTCCGGCGTTTGGCGTTTGAAGCCGGGCCCGTTGTGAAGTCAGGCCCGTTGATGACGCACCAGGCGCAATCCGGCAATCACCACCGCGAACACCGCCAGACTGGCCGTGTACAGCACCAGCGCCAATATCCCCAGCAGCAAGCCGACCACTGCAAGCGCTCGTCCAACCTGACGCGGAATAAAGAACGCGATCAGCGATGTGATCAACGCGCCCCACCCGAACACGCCGAAATGAATCCACAGGCCCAGGTTCGAGCGCAACTGGCACTGCCATTTCGTCGCCTCGTCCGCGCAGACTCCTACCCATTGCACGTCTTCCATCAGGCCGTAACGCAAGCCGTAACTGAAGGCGAGCCACAGCGCCAGAACGAAAAACAGCACCACCAACGGCAGACGACGGGACACGACACACTCCAGAAAAGAACCAACGGCGCGCAGCATAGCCGCAGCCGCCCGGGCAAAACCATACGGCCGATAAAAAGCACGAGCAGACAGGCCAGAAGTGCCATAACCTGTATCGTCGCGGAGGGTCATGCGAGAGTCACTTGCCGTCACGGCACTTTGGCACTACACCCGTGTCATAGCCTGCGTATTTCAACAGCACATCATTCCCAAGGGATTCAGTCATGCTTCGTTTTCTGCGCCTCGCCGCCTTATCAGGCGGCCTGTTTTTGAGTGCGTCCGTGATGGCGGTCGATATCGATCCGTCCAGCTATGGCTTCCCCTTGACCAATCCGTTCGAAGCGACCATCGCCACGACCCCACCGGATTTGCGTGCCAAGGTGCCTGAAGACGCCGACATCGATCAGGACGATTACAGCCTCACGATGCGTCCGGAGCGTGAGTTCACACTGCCGGATAACTTCTGGGCCGTGAAAAAACTGCGTTACCGCCTCGCCAAACAAGACCACCCTGCGCCGTTGATCTTCCTGATCGCCGGCACCGGCGCGCCTTATAACAGCACCCTCAATGAATACCTGAAGAAGCTGTACTACGGCGCCGGTTACAACGTCGTGCAGCTTTCGTCGCCGACCAGCTACGACTTCATGAGCGCCGCCTCACGTTTCGCCACCCCGGGCGTGACCAAGGAAGACGCCGAAGACTTGTACCGCGTCATGCAGGCCGTTCGCGCCCAGCAGTCCAAGCTGCAGGTCACCGAGTATTACCTGACCGGTTACAGCCTCGGCGCACTGGATGCGGCGTTCGTCAGCAAACTCGACGAAACCCGCCGCAGCTTCAACTTCAAGAAAGTGCTGCTGATCAACCCGCCGGTGAACCTGTACACGTCGATCACCAACCTCGACAAGATGGTGCAGACCGACGTTAAAGGCATCACCAACAGCACGACGTTCTATGAACTGGTGCTGCAGAAGCTGACCCGCTACTTCCGCGAAAAAGGCTACATCGACCTTAACGATGCGCTGCTGTATGACTTCCAGCAGTCCAAGCAGCACCTGTCCAATGAACAGATGGCGATGCTGATCGGCACCTCGTTCCGTTTCTCGGCTGCCGACATCGCCTTCACCTCCGACCTGATCAACCGTCGCGGCCTGATTACCCCGCCGAAGACCCCGATCAGTGAAGGCACCAGCCTGACGCCGTTCCTCAAGCGCGCGCTGCAGTGTGATTTCGATTGCTACGTGACCGAGCAGGTCATCCCGATGTGGCGTGCACGTACCGACGGCGGCAGCCTGCTGCAACTGGTTGATCAGGTCAGCCTATACGCGCTGAAGGATTATCTGGCGAGCAGCAAGAAGATCGCCGTGATGCACAACGCCGATGACGTGATCCTCGGCCCGGGCGACCTCGGTTTCCTGCGCAAGACTTTTGGCGATCGCTTGACCGTTTACCCTTACGGCGGTCACTGCGGCAACATGAACTATCGCGTCAACAGCGACGCCATGCTGGAGTTTTTCCGTGGCTAAACGTCTATTGCTTATCGCCGCCCTCCTCTGCGCTGGCGCCGTCCACGCGGCCGACGCGCCGATCGTTTCCCAGGCAGCCCCGGTCCAACGGATCGACAACCCGGACGGGTTCACCGAGCCGTTGAAGTCGCTGAAATTCAACCCGGGTCTGGATGCTCAGGAGTTCGAGCGTTCGTCCCTCAACGCGCTGAATGTCTACGATCCGCTCGAATCCTGGAACCGCCGGGTTTACCACTTCAACTATCGCTTCGATGAGTGGGTGTTCCTGCCGGTGGTCAACGGCTACAAATACGTGACACCGAGCTTCGTGCGTACGGGCGTCAGCAACTTCTTCAGCAACCTGGGTGATGTGCCGAACCTGCTGAACAGCCTGCTGCAGTTCAAGGGCAAGCGTTCGATGGAAACCACCGGCCGCCTGATCGTCAACACCACCCTGGGCATTGCCGGGCTGTGGGACCCGGCGACCCTGATGGGCCTGAAGAAACAGAGCGAAGACTTCGGTCAGACCCTGGGTTTCTATGGCGTACCGGCCGGCCCATACCTGGTCCTGCCGATCCTCGGCCCGTCGAACCTGCGTGACACCGGCGGTCTGGTCTTCGACTTCACCGCTGAGTCGCAGATCAACTTCCTCAACGTCGCTCAGGTCAGTGAAGACCATCCTGAGCTGTACCTGCTGCGCGCCATCGACCGTCGCTACACGACCAGCTTCCGCTACGGTCAGATGGACTCGCCGTTCGAGTACGAGAAAGTGCGTTACGTGTACACCGAAGCCCGCAAGCTGCAGGTGTCCGAGTAACGTGATCTGAATACTGCTGGCACTGCTGGCACTGCTGGCACTGCTGGCACTGCTGGCACTGCTGGCACTGCTGGCAATGATCTTGTGGGAGTGAGCTTGCTCACGAAGACGTTATTACGGCCGCTGGAGATCTGGCGGCTATAAACCTATTCGCGAGCAAGCTCGCTCCCACACTTCGCCCAGACCCATCGCCAAACCCGATCATTCCCCCGCAAAAACCTCACCCATCCATCGCTCCAACAGGCCTACCATAGGCGCCATTCCCCTTCTGCCGGAGTGAGCCCCATGCCTCAATTTCGTAAAGTGCTGTCGATCCAGGCCGGCCAACCAACGTCGGACGGTGCTGGCGTCAAGCTGACCCGTGTGTTCGGCGGGCCAGGCATTGAAGCCTTTGACCCGTTTCTGATGCTCGACGAGTTCGGCTCCGAGAATCCCGACGAGTACATCGCCGGCTTTCCGCCCCACCCCCATCGCGGATTCGAGACCGTGACCTACATGCTCGAAGGTCGCATGCGCCATGAAGACCACATGGGCAACGTCGGCCTGTTGCAAGGCGGCGGTGTGCAATGGATGACCGCTGCGCGCGGGGTCATCCACAGCGAGATGCCCGAGCAGGAAGAAGGCGCCATGCGCGGCTTCCAGCTGTGGCTCAACCTGCCGGCCAAATCGAAGATGGGCGACGCCGGTTACGACGACATTCAACCCGAGCGCATTCCGCGCATCACCACGCAGAACGGCGTCGACGTTGTGGTGCTCGCCGGACAGTTCGACGACGGCCAGACGTCCCAGCCAGGCGCCGTGCAGCGTCCGGACACCGAGCCGCAGTATTTCGACTTCCACATGCCCGCCGGCAGCCACATCAGCCCGCGCGTCGCCGAGGGCCATCGCGTGCTGCTGTACGTGTACGAAGGTGAAGTCGAGATGGCAGGGCAACCACAGAAACTGGGTACGAGCCGTCTCGCGCGATTGTCGGAAAGCGGTGAGATTCAGCTGAGCACCCAAGCAGGCGCCCGCCTGTTGCTGATCGCTGGCAAGCCCCTGGGCGAACCGATCGTGCAATACGGGCCGTTCGTGATGAACAGCCGGGAAGAAATCGAACAGGCGCTGCGGGATTTTCGGGATGACAAGCTCACGGCTTGATTGCCCTGGACCCGGCATTCAGCAGAGCAACTACTCCGAACGCAGGAACCGCATCAACTCATCCTTCTGGGCCATCGCATCGCGGCGACCCAGTTCGATGAGCTCACTGCAATAACCCGATTCGAACAACAGATAGCTCAGTACCCCAGCCCCGCTGGTCTTGGTCGCACCCGGGCCGCGCAGAAACGTGCGCAGCGCCGGGGGCAGTTCGCGGCGATGACGGGCGGCGATTTCATCGATGGGCTGGCTGGGCGAAATCACCAGCACTTCGACCGGCGCCAGGGACTGAATGGGCGTCGAGTCTGACGACTGCGGCCTGGGCACGTCGGGCCCGGGCAGCATGCGGCTGACCAGATTCAGCCGTTCCAGCAATTCAATGTCACTCTCCAGGCTGTCAATGAACGTACTGTTGAGCATGTGCCCGCCGATCTGCGCGAGGCTCGGCTGCACGCCGCGGACCGCTCGCGGCACGGGCGGGTTCGCGCCGGGGCCACGGGGGTTGCCGCTGACGCCCACCACCAGCACGCGGTTGGCGCCCAGGTGCAGCGCCGGACTGATCGGGGCCGACTGCCGCACCGCACCGTCACCAAAATATTCCTGCCCCAGTTTCACCGGCGCGAACAGCAACGGAATTGCGGAGCTGGCCAGCAGATGGTCAATGGTCAAGCGCGTCGGCAAGCCGATCCGGCGATGCCGCAGCCAGGATTCGATCGTGCCCTTGCCCTGATAAAACGTAACCGCCTGCCCCGACTCGTAACCGAACGCGGTGATCGCCACCGCGCGCAGATGCTTTGCTTCGATGGCTTCCCGGATGCCGTCGAGGTTGAGTCGCGCGGTCAGCAGGTCTTTTAGCGGCGAGCTGTTGAGCAGCGCCACCGGCACCTGTTGGCGACCGATGCCCAGCAAGCTGCGACCGAAGAACCGCGCCGCCTGCCGAACGACGCCGGGCCAGTCACTGCGCAACACTTGATGGCTGCGAAAGCCCTGCCAAAACTCAGTGAGTTCGTGAATTGCCGTACGAAATTGCGCGGCGCCGCTGGCCAGCTTCACCGCGTTGATCGCCCCGGCGGAGGTGCCGACGATCACCGGAAAAGGATTTTTGGCGCCGACCGGCAGCAGGTCGGCGATGCCCGCCAGCACGCCCACTTGATACGCCGCACGAGCGCCGCCGCCGGACAGGATCAGCCCGGTCACTGGCTCGACGCCGGGAGCCAAGGCTGAGGCGTTGCGCACCGCGTGTTGTTCTGTGGCGCTTGTCGTCATGGGGTCTCAGCTCTTGGTTTCAGCCACGCTTCTTGTACAGCTTCGGCTCGCCCGGCGGCCGACTCTTGAAACGCCGGTGCGCCCACAGATACTGCTCGGGGCATTCGGTGACGGCGCGCTCGACCCATTGATTGATGCGAATGCAGTCCGCCTCGTCGCTCTCCCCCGGAAAATCGCTCAGCGGCGGATGGATCACCAGCCTGTAGCCACTGCCATCGGCCAGACGCTCCTGAGTGAACGGCACGACCAGCGCGTGGCCGAGCTTGGCGAATTTGCTGGTGGCCGGCACGGTGGCGGCCTGAATGCCGAACAGCGGCACGAAGATGCTCTGCTTGGCGCCGTAGTCCTGATCCGGCGCATACCAGATCGCCCGGCCCTTGCGCAGTTGCTTGATCATGCCGCGCACGTCTTCGCGCTCGACGGCGATGGAATCCATGTTGTGGCGCTCGCGGCCGCGTCGCTGAATGTAATCAAAGAGCGCGTTCTTGTGCTCGCGGTACATGCCGTCGATGGTGTGCTGCTGACCCAGCAGGGCCGCGCCGATTTCCAGGGTGGTGAAGTGCAGCGCCATGAGGATCACGCCATGCCCGTCCAGCTGCGCCTGCTTTAAATGATGTAGGCCGTCGATGTGCGCCAACCGCGCGAGACGGGGCTTGCTCCACCACCAGCTCATGGCCATTTCAAAAAACGCGATGCCGGTGGAGGCGAAGTTTTCTTTCAGCAGGCGTTTGCGCTCGGCCTTTGAATACTGGGGGAAACACAGCTCGAGGTTGCGCGCGGCAATCACCCGCCGATCGGTTGCCTGGTAATACATGACCCAGCCCAACGCACGGCCAATCACCAGCAACACGCGAAACGGCAACTGCACGATCAGCCAGAGCAAGCCCAGCCCCAGCCACAGCAGCCAGAAGCGGGGATGAAGAAAATGAGCTCGAAAACGCGGGCGATCCATTACAGCTTCCGTCAGGACAAAGGCGGGCATTCTACATCGGTTCGCGCGGATCGTGCCGCCGTCGGTTGCGCCTCCCTTGCGGCTGGCGGGCGTTATCGTTATAAGTCTCGGCACTTTTAGCGACAAGCCGCTGTATGCCGACATGAGCCAAATCGAATTGCAAGACAAGGACCCCGTGTTCCAGCTGAAGGGCAGCATGCTGGCCATCACTGTGCTGGAACTGGCCCGCAACAACCTCGAAGCGCTGGATCGTCAACTGGCGGCAAAAGTCGCCCAGGCGCCGAACTTCTTCAGCAATACACCGCTGGTGCTGGCCCTCGACAAACTGCCGCCGGATGAAGGCGCGATCGACCTGCCGGCGATGATGCGCATCTGCCGCCAGCACGGTCTGCGCACACTGGCCATTCGGGCCAACCGCATCGAAGACATCGCCGCCGCCATTTCCATCGACCTGCCGGTGCTGCCGCCTTCGGGCGCGCGCGAGCGACCGCTTGATCCGACGGAAGGCGAAGTCAAAAAGAAGCCGGAAATCATCGAAAAGCCGCCCGAGCCGCTGATCAAACCGACCAAGATCATCACCGCCCCCGTGCGCGGCGGTCAGCAGATCTATGCCCAGGGCTCGGATCTGGTGGTGATTTCCTCGGTCAGCCCCGGCGCCGAACTGCTCGCCGACGGCAATATTCACGTGTACGGCCCGATGCGCGGCCGCGCGCTGGCGGGGATCAAGGGCGATACCAAGGCACGGATTTTCTGCCAGCAAATGGTCGCCGAACTGATCTCGATCGCCGGCCAGTACAAGGTGTCCGAAGACCTGCGCAGGGATCCGCTGTGGGGTGCCGGTGTGCAGATCAGTCTGTCCGGCGACGTGTTGAACATCACCCGTCTTTAACGGATACTGCGCCATTTTTAAGCCACTCTGATTCGTCGCGAAAACGACGCGAAGGCACCGGGACGTTCGGGATATTTTTTTGTTCGCCCGAACAGGAATTCCTTCACGGGTTCCGATCACCGCCCTCGCCCGCTTTAGTTGCGCCGTCATGAGGGGCTCTTCAGGGACTCAACGTCCTTTTCCTCTAGGGGTGATACACCTTGGCCAAGATTCTCGTGGTTACATCCGGCAAGGGTGGTGTGGGCAAGACCACCACCAGCGCCGCCATCGGTACCGGTCTCGCACTGCGCGGCCACAAAACAGTTATCGTCGACTTCGACGTCGGCCTGCGTAACCTCGACCTGATCATGGGTTGCGAGCGTCGCGTCGTTTATGACTTCGTCAACGTAGTCAACGGCGAAGCCAACCTGCAGCAGGCGCTGATCAAGGACAAGAAGATCGAAGGTCTTTACGTCCTCGCTGCCAGCCAGACCCGTGACAAGGATGCGCTGACCAAAGAGGGCGTTGAAAAAGTCCTGATGGAACTCAAGGAAACCTTCGAGTACGTCGTCTGCGACTCCCCTGCCGGTATCGAAACGGGCGCTCACCTGGCGATGTATTTCGCCGACGAAGCGATCGTCGTGACCAACCCTGAAGTGTCTTCGGTCCGTGACTCGGACCGCATGCTGGGCCTGCTGGCCAGCAAATCCCGCCGCGCCGAGCGTGGCGAAGACCCGATCAAGGAGCACCTGCTCCTGACCCGTTACAACCCTGAGCGCGTGAGCAAGGGCGAGATGCTGGGCGTCGAAGACGTCAAGGAAATCCTCGCGGTGACTCTGCTGGGCGTGATTCCGGAATCCCAGGCCGTACTCAAGGCGTCCAACCAGGGCGTGCCGGTCATCCTTGATGATCAAAGCGACGCTGGCCAGGCGTACAGCGATGCCGTTGACCGTCTGTTGGGCAAGGACCGTGAGCACCGCTTCCTGGACGTACAGAAAAAAGGATTTTTCGAACGCCTGTTCGGGGGTAACTGATGAGCATTTTTGACTTCTTTCGTGCCAACAAAAAGCCCAGCACCGCGTCGGTAGCGAAAGAGCGTCTACAGATCATCGTGGCGCATGAACGCGGCCAACGCAGCACCCCGGATTACCTGCCCGCCTTGCAGAAGGAGTTGGTCGAGGTGATCCGCAAGTACGTCAATATCGGCAACGATGACGTGCATGTCGCCCTTGAAAACGACGGCAGCTGCTCGATTCTGGAACTGAATATCACCCTGCCGGATCGTTGATCGAGAAGGCAGTCGCCACGGCGGCCCGGTTGCCTGAATCCCTTTAAGGAGTCAGGCAAGCGCGCCGCCGTTGGCGTTACTGAAGACCTGTTTTTTTTGCGCCGCGATGGCTGCTGCGATCGCGGTGCACCTGTTTGAGTGATGAGGCGTTCAATGCCGCTGTCCAACGTTCATATCCTCCACCAGGACGACGCTGTCCTGGTGGTGAACAAGCCCACCCTGCTGCTTTCGGTCCCTGGTCGCGCTGACGATAACAAGGACTGTCTGATTACCCGCCTGCAGGAAAACGGCTACCCCGAGGCGCGAATTGTCCATCGGCTGGATTGGGAAACCTCCGGGATCATTTTGCTGGCCCGTGACGCGGACACCCACCGTGAGTTGTCCCGGCAGTTTCATGACCGCGAGACGGAGAAGGCTTACACGGCGTTGGCGTGGGGTCAGCCTGACCTGGACAGCGGTAGTATCGATCTGCCGTTGCGTTACGACCCGCCGACCAAGCCGCGTCATGTGGTGGATCATGAATTGGGCAAGCATGCGTTGACGTTCTGGAAGGTGCTGGAGCGGTATGACACCCATTGCCGGGTCGAGCTGACACCGATTACCGGGCGGTCGCATCAGTTGCGGGTGCATATGTTGTCGATCGGGCATCCGTTGCTGGGTGACGGTTTGTATGCGCATCCGGAGGCGCTGGCGGCCTATCCGCGGTTGTGTCTGCATGCGAGCATGCTGGCGTTTACCCATCCGGGGACGGGCGAGCGGGTTCGGTTCGAGTGCCCGGCGCCGTTTTGATCGTTGTTGTGGCTCTGCCTAACGGCAGAGCGTTTCGCCTTCGGCGAGTTACTTGGAAAAGTCGAAAGTCGCACCACCCCCAAGTAACCAAGGGTGCTTGCTCTCGGTTGGGCCCGACTTCGTCGGGTTCCTTCACTCCGGTCTCGCTCCGTGGGCCCGCCGCCATCCGCCATCCATGGCGGGGGGCGGCTCTCGCGGCATCCATGCCGCTCGGCCCACTCCGCGAAACCTCCGTTCAGCCTGCACCAAAGTCGCGTTTTGCGGTGTCTGGACTTTTTGTGTAGGAAGATCAAAAGCACAGCAACAGCAACAGCAACAGCATTCGCGAGCAAGCTCGCTCCCACAGGGAAGGGGGCCGGTCTGCAAAACTGCCAGCGCACATACTGGCCTCTTCCCGGCTGAAGCCGGTCCCACAAAAAGCACACTACGTACCCCCGTAGGACCGGCTTCAGCCGGGAAGCTTTTGATCTTTACGATCGTGCCCACGCTCTGCGTGGGTATGCATCCGAGGACGCTCCGCGTCTATTCCCGACTAAAGCCAGTCCCACAAAAAGCACACTGCGTACCCCGTAGGACCGGCTTCAGCCGGGAAGCTTTTAATCTTGATCTTCAAACACAAGAATCCCAGACGACATCAATCGCGACTTGGGTGCAGGCTGAACGCAGGTGTCGCGCAGTGGGCCGAGCCGCATGGATGCGGCGAGAGCGCCGTCAGGACATGGATGTCCGTTTGGCGGCGGGCCCACGGAGCGAGACCGGAGTGAAGGAACCCCGAGGTACGAGGGGCCCAACCAGGAGCAAGCACCCTTGGTTACTTGGGGTGCTTTTCCAAGTAACTCGCCGAAGGCGAAACAGTCTGCCCCCAGGCAGACGCTCTTGATCTTAAGGATCTTGATCTTGATCTTGATCTCGATCAAAACACCTTTTGGCCTGTAAACTCCCGCCCATTGCTGCCTGGAGTAACCTATGCGCGAAGAGTTGAATCAGGGCCTAATCGATTTCCTGAAGGCCTCCCCCACCCCCTTTCATGCCACCGCCAGCCTGGTCCAACGCCTCGAAGGCGCCGGCTATCAGCGGCTCGACGAACGCGAGCCCTGGTACACCGAAGCCGGCGGCCGCTACTACGTCACCCGCAACGACTCCTCCATTGTCGCCTTCAAACTCGGCCGCCTGTCCCCTCTCACCGGCGGCATCCGCCTCGTGGGCGCCCACACCGACAGCCCGTGCCTGCGCGTCAAACCGCAACCCGAACTGCAACGCCAGGGCTTCTGGCAACTGGGCGTCGAAGTCTACGGCGGCGCCCTGCTTGCGCCGTGGTTCGACCGCGACCTCTCCCTCGCCGGCCGCGTCACCTTCCGCCGCGACGGCAAAGTCGAAAGCCAGTTGATCGACTTCAAACTGCCGATCGCCATCATCCCCAACCTCGCGATCCACCTCAATCGCACCGCCAACGAAGGCTGGGCGATCAACCCGCAAACTGAACTGCCGCCGATCCTGGCCCAGGTCGCCGGTGATGAACGCCCCGACTTCCGCGCCCTGCTCACCGATCAACTGGCCCGCGAGCATGGCCTGAACGCCGACGTCGTCCTCGATTACGAACTCAGCTTCTACGACACCCAAAGCGCCGCCGTCATCGGCCTGAACGGTGACTTCATCGCCGGCGCGCGGCTCGACAACCTGCTGTCCTGCTTCGCCGGGCTGCAAGCGCTGCTCAATGCCGATGGCGACGAAACCTGCCTTCTGATCTGCACCGACCACGAAGAAGTCGGCTCGACGTCTGCGTGCGGCGCCGACGGCCCGATGCTGGAACAAGTGCTGCAACGTCTGCTGCCGGAAGGTGACGACTACGTCCGCACCATTCAGAAATCCCTGCTGATCTCCGCCGACAATGCCCACGGCATACACCCCAACTACGCTGAAAAGCACGACGCCAACCACGGCCCGAAACTCAATGCCGGCCCGGTAATCAAGGTCAACAGCAACCAGCGCTACGCCACCAACAGCGAAACCGCCGGCTTCTTCCGCCACCTGTGCATGGCCGAAGAAGTGCCGGTGCAGAGCTTCGTCGTGCGCAGTGACATGGCCTGCGGCTCGACGATCGGCCCGATCACGGCGGGTCATCTGGGCGTGCGCACCGTCGACATCGGCCTGCCGACCTTCGCCATGCACTCGATCCGCGAACTGGCGGGCAGCCAGGACCTGGCGCATCTGGTGAAAGTGCTGTCGGCGTTCTATGCAAGTGCCGAGTTGCCCTGAACGACGCTTGGTAAGAGCGCGCTAGTCCACGGTTGGCATGGGCGCCAGTCATTTCCCCAATCCGACCTAACTTGACAGCACTGCTTCTCAAAAGAGCATGCTGTCATGGACGACTACCTTATCCTTCTCATCCTCGTCGTGATGAGATTGCTTTTGCTGTGTGTCGGTTTCAGCTAACGCGATTACAGCAGCGGCATTGCATCTATCACATTTGGCATGCTGATGATGCTGTACGGAAGTTGTCAAGATTCTCCCAAGAGTCGCATGAGCGATACCCTCTCAGCACAGGGTCACACATAACTAATAGCCAACAGCACTAGAGGTAATCGCAAAAACGTCTAGATGTTCGGCTCGCAATTACTTGACCCTCTGTCATCCACCGCCAATACTTTGTTTGCAATCTAAACACACAAAAGGAAATGTGTAATGAGCATAAAAAGCTTGGCCCCGCCCATCGTTAAAAAACTCCAATTCAATGGACAACAGTACACAACTGCAGAAGGATTCAGTTTTGGCGTTTTTGTAGACGGCGATACAATTAAGGCTGGCGATGAAATCACTGTTCATATCGCTGAAGTAACACGGGTCGACGGAGCTACTCCCCCGCCTGGGCCATTCCCTTCATCCAAACCGCTCCCCGTCGCCGCATCTGATATATCCAAGGTGTTGACGATTGAGCTGACCGGTCCGCAGCTATACGGTTTATTTCAGCACCCCGCAGGCAGCCAGGTGACGGTTAAGTACTCAGTAAAAGATAGCAGTGATCAACGTGCCTACTCAGAAGTATTCGAGTTCATTGTTACAGATACATCCAGAGAAGAATAAATACATCAGAGCAATAGTGGTGCTCGACTGAGCTGGCAACTTGGTCAATTGTTGTAGTCGCCAGGCGGCCTCGGGTTTTCTATCAAAACTCTGGCCGCTTGACGATGTTGATAAATAACTAAGCCAAAATCCACTCGCCACACCCCTCATCCCCTCGTAAACTCATCCGCCTCTGCTTGACCCGGCACGGTTCCCCACACGCCCCCCAAGCGCCTGTCTATCCGAGGTTTGTTTCCAGGTGATCGCTCCCACCCGCCTTTCCGTTCTGCCCCGCCTGTTCCTGCTTTGTCTGCTGGCGCTGTTCCCGTTTGCGTTGACCCACGCCGCTGGCCTGCCAAGTCTGCTCAGTGGCGGTGACAAGACGCAGCCCCAGGCCCAGGAGCCGTTGGGGCAGTCCTTGGACGAGGTGATCACGTCGCTGGAAAACGATCAGCAGCGCAGCAAGTTGCTTGATGACCTGAAGAAGTTGCGGGACGCCACCAAGAAGGCGCAGCCGACCGTGGAGCAAGGCGTGCTGGGCCTGATCGGCAGTTCGTTCGCCGAGCTGGAGAAACAGTTCACCGGCGCGGACAGCCCGCTCAGCCGCTGGGGGGACGAAGCGGCGCTGGCGCAGGACGAACTGATAGCGCTGATGCTGCCGGCCAACCAGTGGTGGCCGATCATCTGGGGCTTTGCCGTGGTGCTGGCGATCTGGGGTTTGCTGGCGGCGGCGTTGATCTGGCTGGGCCACAAGGTGCGCCTGCGCTTCGGCCTTTCTGCCGAGCTTCCGCAGCACCCACGCCTGTCGGACATGCTGCGCTTCGCCCTACGCAAGCTGGGCCCGTGGCTGGTGGCGCTGGTGATCACGATCTACCTGAGTTACTCGCTGCCACCTTCGCTGGGTAGGGATCTGGCAATGGTGCTCGCCTACGCGCTGGTGGTCGGCACGCTGTTCTCGGCGGTGTGCGTCATCGCGTTTTCCCTGCTGGACGGGCCGCACCGCCACCAGGCGCTGTACATCCTGCGCCATCAGGCGTTTCGCCCGTTGTGGTGGATCGGCAGTTTTGCCGCGTTCGGCGAGGCGTTGAGCGACCCGCGTCTGGTCGCCAGCCTTGGGGTGCACCTGGCGCACACCGCCGCGACCCTGGCCAATGTCATGGCTGCGCTGTCCACCGGATTGTTCATCATCCGCTTCCGTCGCCCGATCGCGCATCTGATCCGCAACCAGGCGCTGTCGCGCCGCCTCAAACGCCGCGCCCTGAGCGACAGCATCGAGGTCCTCGGCACGTTCTGGTACTTGCCGGCGCTGGTGCTGGTAGGCGTTTCCCTGTTCGCCACCTTCTTTTCGGCGGGCGACACCAGCACCGCCTTGCGTCAGGCCCTGATCTGCACCGTGCTGCTGGTGTTGTGCATGGTCATCAACGGCCTGGTGAAACGCCATTCGCTCAAGCCTGGCCATGCTCACAAACGCCATGCACTGTATTCGGACCGCTTGAAGAACTTCTTTTACACGGTCGCGCACCTGCTCATCTGGCTGGTGTTCATCGAACTGGGCCTTCGGGTCTGGGGCCTGTCGCTGATCCGCTTCGCCGAGGGCGACGGCCGCGACATCAGTCTTCGGCTGATCGGGCTGGCGGCGACGCTGATGTTCGCCTGGCTGATCTGGATTCTCGCGGACACGGCGATTCACCACGCCCTGACACGCTCGCGCAAAGGCCTGGCCAATACCCGCGCGCAGACCATGATGCCGTTGATCCGCAACGTGCTGTTCGTGACGATTTTCATCATTGCGCTGATCGTCGCGTTGGCGAACATGGGCATGAACGTGACGCCGCTGTTGGCCGGTGCCGGTGTGATCGGCCTGGCCATCGGTTTCGGCGCGCAGTCGCTGGTGGCGGATTTGATCACCGGGCTGTTCATCATCATCGAAGATTCCCTGGCCATCGACGATTACGTGGACGTCGGCGGTCACCTGGGCACGGTGGAAGGCCTGACCATCCGCACCGTGCGCCTGCGTGACATCGACGGCATCGTCCACACCATCCCGTTCAGCGAGATCAAGAGCATCCAGAACTACTCGCGGGAGTTCGGTTACGCGATCTTCCGCATCGCGATTCCGGCGAACATGAACATCGACGACGCGCTGAAGATGGTCCGGGATGTCGGCCAGAAAATGCGTACCGATCCGCTGCAACGGCGCAACATCTGGTCGCCGCTGGAGATTCAGGGGGTGGAGAGTTTCGACTCGGGCAACGCCATCCTCCGCGCCCGCTTCAAGACCGCGCCGATCAAGCAATGGGAAGTGTCGCGGGCGTTCAACCTGTCGCTCAAGCGCTATCTGGATGAAGCCGGCATGGACCTGGCGACGCCGCGCCTGAATGTGCAGGTCAGCACCAGTGGCGGGCGTGTGAATAAGGTGCGCGAGAAAAAGGACGACGCGTCGGTGTAAGCCGGGCTAGATATCCGCGACCACCGCGCTCACGTGAATCGCGTCGTGGCGCCAATACTCCAGATCGCAATCGATCAGCCGGCCGCGCTGATCGTGGTTGACCCGGGCGATCCGCAGGCCCGGGCTGCCGATGGAGACTTTCAACGCCGCTGCCGCTTCCACGGGCAACGCCGTGGGCACCATCTCGAAACGCACCTGGCCGTAGCGGATGTCGTAGTCGCTGGCGTAAAGCTCGGTCAGCGACTGGTTCAGGTCCTTATCGAGAATATGCGGGAAGTAATCGGGGTTGAGGTAGTGCTCGACGTAAAGCACCAGCCGTTCATCAATCCGGCGGGCGCGGCAGATCTGGATCACGCTGGACAGCGCCGGCAGTTGCAGCAGCCCGCAAATCACCGCCGATGCAGGTTGCAGCCGCGCGGAAATCACTTGGGTGGCAGGCACTCGGCCCTGGGCGTGAACCATCGCGTGAAAGTGGCTGCGGCGCATCAAGTCATAGGCCAGTCGCGGCGGTGAAATGAACCAGCCTCGGCGCTCCTCGCGGTAGATCAAACCTTGGGCTTCGAGCTGCACCAGCGCTTCGCGCAAGGTAATGCGCGTCGTGTCGAAGACCTCGCTCAATTTGCGTTCAGCGGGCAACTTGCTGCCCGGCGGCAACAGGCCGTGTTCAATCTGCTCTTGCAGCGCGTTGCAGATGGTCGTCACCGCTCGGGGCATTTCTTCGCGCATTGCGTTACCTATCTGGACTAGACCAGCGCTATTTAAGGGCAGTGTCGCTCGCCGAATGGCCCGTTTCGGTGTTCCAGAGCCTAGGCAGCCTAGATGACCGTTGCGTGACATTCCAGCCAGGAGCGGCAGCAAGACTAGCGCTCAGGAAATCATCCGGGCCTTTTAGATCAAGCGGTTGAGCATGGTCTACGCTCATTTCACAGCGATCGCCCGGGCTGTTGCTGGCCATAGCAAGAGTCGGTCCAGACACGAAAGCGTCATGTAACTGGCCTAACTTGGCTCAGGTATTGCTGACCTAGACCAACCATCCGCAACGAACACTTCTATGAGTCCGTCGAGAAGTGCACAAAGGAGCTTCGAATGAAACACCTTTTGCTGGCATCACTCCTGGGTTCGGCCATCGCGCTGAGCACTTCGGCCATGGCCGCCGACACCGACCTGAAAACACTCGAAGCCGCCGCCAAGGCTGAAGGCGCGGTCAACAGCGTGGGCATGCCCGATGACTGGGCGAACTGGAAAGGCACCTGGACCGACCTGACCGCCAAGTACGGTTTGGTGCACATGGACACCGACATGAGCTCGGCTCAGGAAGTGGCCAAATTCGATGCGGAAAAGGACAACGCCAGCGCCGACATCGGCGACGTGGGTGCAGCGTTCGGCCCGATCGCTGTGGCGAAGGGTGTCACTCAGCCCTACAAGCCGAGCACCTGGGCGCAAGTGCCGGAGTGGGCCAAGGACAAAGACGGTCACTGGGCGCTGGCCTACACCGGCACCATCGCTTTCATCGTCAACAAAAAGCTGTTGCACGGCTCGGACGTACCGACCAAGTGGGCTGACCTGAAGAACGGTAAATACAAAGTCACCATCGGTGATGTCAGCACTGCGGCCCAGGCTGCAAACGGCGTATTGGCCGCTGCGATCTCCATGAAAGGCGATGAAACCAACCTCGCGCCGGGCCTGCAGTTGTTCACCGAACTGGCCAAACAGAAGCGCCTGGGCATCAACAACCCGTCGATTCAGTCGATGGAAAAAGGCGAAGTGGAAGTGGGCGTGGTCTGGGACTTCAACGGCCTGAGCTACAAGGCCAAGATGTCCAATCCTGACGACTACGTTGTGCTGATCCCGTCCGACGGTTCGGTGATCTCGGGCTACACCACGATCATCAACAAATACGCCAAGCACCCGAACGCTGCCAAGCTGGCCCGTGAATACATCTTCAGCGACGCCGGCCAAATCAACCTGGCCAAAGGCAACGCGCGCCCGATCCGCGCCGAACACCTGACCCTGCCGCCAGACGTGCAAGCCAAGCTGCTGCCTAACGAGCAGTACAAGAACGTGACGCCGATCAAAGACGCGGCAGCCTGGGAAAAAACCTCGAAAGCCCTGCCAGAACTGTGGAACGAGCAAGTCATCGTCGAGATGCAGTGATCCTTTACTGCTGATGCAGGCCCCTTGTAGGAGTGAGCTTGCTCGCGATTTCGGTGCGTCAGTCAACCTGTCTGTCGCAGGCATACCGCGATCGCGGGCAAGCTCACTCCTACAGCAATGTTTGGGGATCCCCCCTCCGGAGACGCCATGAAACACAACGTCATCCTCATCCTGCTGGACGGCCTGAGTTACAGCGTGGCGCACCATGCGATGGGGCATTTGCTGGCCTACCGAAATGCAGGCCGCGCGGCGTTGTACAAACTCGAATGCGAACTGCCGTCGCTGTCGCGCCCGCTGTATGAATGCATTCTGACCGGCGTTGCGCCCATCGACAGCGGTATCGTGCACAACCAGGTGTCCCGGCTTTCCACCCAGCGCAGCGTGTTCCATTACGCCACCGATGCCGGGCTGACCACCGCCGCTGCCGCGTATCACTGGGTCAGCGAGTTATACAACCGCAGCCCTTTCATTGCCGCACGCGACCGTCACACCGACGACGTCGACCTGCCGATTCAACACGGACATTTCTACTACGTCGATCACTACCCCGATTCACACCTGTTCGACGATGCCGAGCATCTGCGAACCTCCCACGCACCGCACTTCTTGTTCGTCCACCCGATGAACATCGACGACGCCGGCCACAAGCACGGCCTCGACACCCCGCAGTACCGCAACAGCGCGCGTACCGCCGACATCATTCTCGCCGAGTACCTGCAGCGCTGGCTGGATGCGGGCTATCAAGTGCTGGTGACCGCCGACCACGGCATGAACAACGACCGCTCCCACAACGGCGTGCTGCCGGAAGAACGCGAGGTCCCGTTGTTCGTGCTCGGTGACGCCTTCAGCCTCGACCCCGATGCGCAACCGAAGCAGACCGAGATCTGCGGCACCGTCTGCGAACTGCTCGGTGTGCCCCACGACAAACCTGTGTGCAGAGAGGTGCTCAAGTGAATTCACAAAGCCGCGGCAAATGGCTGGGGCTGTTGTGCCTCGTGCCGTTTGCGGTTTTCTTCATTGCGTTTCAGATCGCGCCGCTGGCCTGGGTGGCGATCAACAGCCTGCAATCGGACGCCGGCTGGGGCATCGACAACTTCATCAAGGCCTTCAATTCGCGCTTCTACCGCCAGGCCATGCAGTACAGCCTGGAGATCAGCTTCTGGTCGAGCCTGATCGGCATCGTCATCGCGATTCTCGGCAGTTATTCGCTGCGTAAGGTGCCGTCGCGGCTGAGGGATTTCGTCAGCGCTTTTGCCAATATGACCAGTAACTTTTCCGGGGTGCCGCTGGCGTTTGCCTTCATCATCCTGCTCGGCTTCAACGGCGCGCTGACGCTGATTCTCAAACAGGCCGGGATCATCGATGACTTCAATCTGTACTCGAAAACCGGCCTGATCATTCTCTACACCTACTTCCAGATCCCCCTGGGCGTGCTGCTGCTCTACCCGGCGTTCGACGCACTGCGTGAAGACTGGCGCGAATCGGCGTCACTGCTGGGGGCCAGCGGCTGGGATTTCTGGCGGCACATCGGGATTCCGGTGCTGACCCCTGCGTTGCTTGGCACCTTCGTGATCCTGCTGGCCAATGCACTGGGCGCCTACGCCACGGTGTATGCGCTGACCACCGGCAACTTCAACGTGCTGCCAATTCGCATCGCGGCGATGGTCGCCGGCGACATCACGCTGGACCCGAACATGGCCAGCGCCCTGGCGATGATTCTGGTGGGGATGATGACGCTGGTGACCGTCGTGCATCAGTGGCTGTTGAAGAGGAGCTACCATGTCTCGCGCTGAACGCCGCCCGCCGGGGCTCTACCACCGCGTCGTGGTGTACTTGCTGTTTCTGATTCTGCTGGCGCCGCTGCTGGGCACCTTTGTGTATTCCATCGCCACCAGTTGGTCAGCGACGATTCTGCCAGACGGCCTGACCTACAAATGGTACGTCGCGCTGTGGAGCGATCCGCGTTTTCTGCGCGCGTTCGGCCAGTCGCTGCTGGTGTGCGTCGGCGCGCTGGTGCTCTCGGTGGTGCTGATTCTGCCGCTGCTGTTCGTCGTGCATTACCACTTCCCCAAGCTCGACGCGCTGATGAACATCCTCATCCTGTTGCCCTTCGCGGTGCCGCCGGTGGTGTCGTCGGTGGGCCTGTTGCAGCTCTACGGCTCTGGGCCGCTGGCGATGGTCGGTACGCCGTGGATTCTGATCGGCTGCTACTTCACCGTGGCATTGCCGTTCATGTACCGGGCGATCACCAACAACCTGCAAGCGATCAACCTGGTCGATCTGATGGACGCCGCGCAACTGCTTGGCGCCAATACCTTTCAAGCCGCGTTTCTGGTGGTGCTGCCGAACCTGCGCAAGGGCCTGATGATCGCCCTGCTGCTGTCGTTCTCGTTCCTGTTCGGCGAATTCGTGTTCGCCAATCTGCTGGTGGGCACCCGCTACGAAACCCTGCAGGTTTACCTGAACAACATGCGCAACAGCAGCGGCCACTTCAACAGCGCGCTGGTGATTTCCTACTTCTTTTTCGTACTGCTGCTGACGTGGGCGGCCAACCGACTGAACAAGGACAAAGACTGATATGAGCTTCGTCAGTGTCGAAAACCTGCAGAAGAATTACGGCAGCACAGCGGTCTTCAGCGACATCAATTGCGAAATCCAGAAAGGCGAATTCGTCACCCTGCTCGGCCCGTCCGGCTGCGGCAAGTCCACCCTGCTGCGCTGCATCGCGGGGCTGACGTCGGTGACCAGCGGCAGCATCTTCCTCGACGGCAAAGACCTGGTGCCGGTGTCGCCGCAGAAGCGCGGCATTGGCATGGTGTTCCAGAGCTACGCGCTGTTCCCCAACATGAACGTGGAACAGAACGTTGCCTTCGGCCTGCGCATGCAGAAAGTCAGCACCGATGAAATGAAGCAGCGCGTGGCCGAGGTGCTCAAGCTGGTGGAGCTGAACGAGTTCGCCACGCGCTACCCCCATCAGCTGTCGGGTGGGCAGTGTCAGCGCGTCGCATTGGCGCGTTCCCTGGTGACCCGCCCTCGCCTGCTGCTGCTCGATGAACCGCTGTCGGCCCTCGATGCGCGCATCCGCAAGCACCTGCGCGAGCAGATCCGCGCGATTCAGCAGGAGCTGGGCCTGACGACGATTTTCGTGACCCACGATCAGGAAGAAGCGCTGACCATGTCCGACCGGATTTTCCTGATGAACCAGGGCCGGATCGTGCAGAGCGGCGACGCCGAAACCCTGTACACCGCGCCGGTCGATGCCTTCGCCGCCGGTTTCATCGGCAACTACAACCTGCTGGAGGCCGACGCCGCCAGCCGCCTGATGCAACGCCCGATCAACAGCCGCGTGGCGATTCGCCCGGAAGCGATTCAATTGAGCTTGACCGGCTCGCTGGAAGGCGAAGTGCGCAGCCACAGCCTGCTGGGCAACGTGATCCGCTATCGCGTCGAGGCCCGGGGCGTGGAACTGGTGGTCGACGTGCTCAATCGCTCGGCCAGCGACTTGCACCCGAACGGCCAGCGCGTCACCCTGCACATCGAAGATTCGGCGTTGTGTGCCGTTTGAAGCAGCTGCAAGTTTTAAGCTGCAAGCTGCAAGAGGGCGCAGCGGTGATCCAGCTTTTTCTTGCAGCTTGCCGCTCGGAACTTGCCGCTGCGCGCCGGACACCAAGAGAACCAACACTGATGAGAGGAGCGCGCGCGTGCCTTTAGCAATTTTCGATCTGGACGAAACCCTGATCCACGGTGACTGTTCAAGCCTGTGGAGCGAACAGATGGGGCGGCTGGGCTGGGTCGATCCCGAGTGGTTCATGAAGAAGGACCATGAACTGATGGCCGCCTACGGCAGGGGCGAACTGGCCATGGAAGATTACATGGCGTTCAGCCTGGACCCGATGGTCGGGCGCACGCCGGAGGAAGTGGATTTTCTGGTGGGGCCCTGGGTCGAGGACTACATCGAGCCGATCATTTTCAGCGATGCCACCAAAGCCATTGCCGAGCACCGCGCTGCGGGCGATCGCATTCTGATCATCTCGGCGTCGGGCGTGCATCTGGTCAAGCCCATTGCCGAGCGCATCGGCGTTGATGAAGTGCTGGCCATCGACCTGGAAGTCGCCCACGGTGTTTACACCGGCAAGACCAGCGGCGTGCTCACCTACCGCGAAGGCAAAATCACACGGCTGATGGCGTGGCTGGATCAGGAAGGCGAAAACCTGGAGGGCGCGAGTTTCTACTCGGATTCGCGCAATGATCTGCCACTGCTGGAGAAGGTGGATTTTCCTCACACAGTGAACCCGGACCCCGTGCTGCGCGAGAGGGCTGAACAAGCGGACTGGCCCATTCACAGCTGGAAATAACCCTCGACGCACCGGCCGGACACACCTCTGAACGTGTCATCTGCCCAACCATGACAGGCAGTGCTGCACGCCGTTAAAGCCGACCAAAGGCAGCAGAACCTGTCACTTGTGACAGTAGTCAGTTCCCTCAATCCGGCGCCCAATGACTCCTGGAAATTTCCCGACAGGAGTCACCCGCCATGACCTCAGCGCCGCGCAACTCGTCTCATCCTTCCAGCGGCACCAACGCTCTCGACAAGCTGGAAATCCCCGGTCGCACCAGTCAGCCTCTCCCCGAGCCACCCGCTGCACCCAACCAGACGCTATGGGGCATCAACCACGGCGCCGTGCTGGATAACTTTCCGCAAAACGGCTTGCAGCTCTATATTCCGGCGTGGTCGACCATGGGTACCGGCGACAGCGTGTCGGTGTCGCTCCTCTCTGACCCTGAGCATAATCCTGGCCAGCCCGTGGAGGTCACCTCGGAGTCCATCACGGCGGAGGAGGTCAACCAGCGGGTGACTGCCTTTATTCAGGCCAGGCACCTCAATTCCGGCATTTACACCCTGTGGTACGACGTGAAGCGGCTGGGCCAGGAAGTTGAGCGGTCCGACCCCACCGACATAATGGTCAAAATCGAGCGCCCCGGTGGCAAAGATCAGGACGGGGATACCCCCGGGCATTCGGCACTAAAACTGTCAATGCCGCAGGAGATCGTTTTATTTGGTGTGGATGAGGAGGATGCCAAGGCGGGCGTGCCGGTCACGATTGCGCCATACCCTGAAATGGCTGTATGGAACGTCATCAAGCTTTCCTGGGGCGGGAAGTTTGTGTACCACCAGGTCACTGCAGACGAAGTGAATCAGCCGATCGTGATCACCGTCGAAGAGGCAGTCATTCTTGAGGCAGGAGACTCAGACAATGAAGGCCTGGCCGTGACCTATGAAGTCTACGACATCGTCGATAACCGCTCGGAGGACTGGGCCGCCGAGATCCGTATCACCGTCAGGACCGATACATCCCGGCTGCCCTCGCCGATTGTCCGTGAAGCAACCAGTAACGTGCTGGACCTGGACACATTGGGGAGCAGCCCGGTAACGGTGGTGGTCTGGGCGTCCAATAATCGCAAGATGACGAAGCAACTCTACAACTCATTAACGCCGCAACAGGCCGCGCGGTTGCGCGCGTCGATGGGCAAACAGGCACTCTCGCGTTTCGGAGAGGTCAAGGATGGCTTCATCCTGGGCGACAGGATCGTGGTGAAGTTGACGGGCACCACTGCCGAGGGCCAGCAGGTCATCCATGAGGCGGCGGAAGTCATTATCGACGACTTGCCGGATATGTACGAGATCCAGATCCCCAACGCCGTGGTCCGACAGCTGGCTCAAACCCAGGCGGCTTTCTCTTATTATTTGCTGCATCAGGACAGTACCAGGTCGGAGTCCAACGGGGCGTTCATCAGTGTCATCGGCGAGGCCGTGCGCATGGCCGCGCCGGTTGCCCTTGATGCCGCGCAGGGCGCGATCAATCCGAACCTCCCCATCACGACCGTGCAGATCCCGTGGGATGACAGCATGGCGGCCGGCAATCAGCTCGTCCTGAAATGGATCGGCACCCGGACTGACTTGAGCATTTACGACCCGCTGTTGAGCCCGCATAACATCACCAACGGCGAAGCGACCAACAAGGCTCCGATCAATATCACCGTACCGGGCACGCACCTCAAAGCGATCGAGGGCGGCACCCTCGGGTTGTATTTCATCCTCATCAGAGATGTGGACGGCACGCCCGTCAACCGCGAATCCGCCCGCGCCGCAACGCTGAACATCGGCCCGCCGCTTGCCGAGTTACCGGCGCCAGCAGTTGCAGGGATCGATGCCTATGGAGTGATGGATCCCCAGTTACCCGGAACAAAGCTGACCGTTACGGCCTACCGGGAAATGGCCATAGGCGATGAAGTGCATTACCTGTGGCATGGCATCGCTTTCGACGTGGAAGACTGGATCACGATCACATCACTCACCCTGAACAAAGACATAGTGTTCGAGATTTCTCAAGCAGCTATTTCAGGCAACAAGGGCGGCACTGTCGAGGCCTCGTACTGGGTGAAGCGTGCGGATCGCCGCAGCGATTCCGAAAAGCTGGTGTTCAGCATCGGTCAGCCGGTGGTGCTCGACCCTCCCGTGATCAGCAGCATCACGGACTCCAACGAGCAGGAAATCCCCGACAACGGTTCGACAACCGACACCAGCGTGACCCTGCGTGGCACCGCGGCACCCAACCTTGGCCTGGAAGTATTTGACGGCACTACCTCCCAGGGCAAACCGGCTGCAGACGCGGACGGCCAGTGGATGTTCGGGATCAGTGGTCTGGCTGTTACATCCCACGCCATAAAGGCCAAAGGGCTGTATGGCGATCAAGCGGAGTCGGCGGTGCGCACCTTCAGCGTCAACGCCATGCCTGCCAATCCGGTCATTACCAGCATCAAGGACTCGAGCGGCGACGAAATACCGGACCACGGCACGACTTCCGACCGAAGACTGACCTTTGCTGGTACGTCCTATCCAAACCTGGAAGTGAAGCTCCTGGACGCCCCGAGCGAACAAGGAGGAGGCGCGCAGCTCGGTACTGTGATGGCCAACGCCAACGGCCAGTGGACATTAGAGGTCACCGTTCTTGACCACCCTTCCCATCGAGTCTGGATTCTGGGTAACGGGGCGCCCTCCCGCCTTCGGTATTTCACGTTGGTATGAAAAGCGAGTGCGGCGGGGACATGGGGTTCACGCCGCGATGAATGTTCAGCTCGACAGTGTTTATCAACCTGGGGCGCGACACCTGTAAGGCCAGTCCAGGGCCGACCGGTGGATGGCGCTCCCGATCAAATCTCCGGCTGGGGAGTCGACGGCAGCCTATGCAGACGTTTCGCTGCCAATCCCCGGTCAGCGTCCCCCCTGAACAAGGAAGCTCACCATGAAACGAGACTCAGGCACCCTCCTCCCACCCTCGGACGGCGACTACTCGATACTCGCGTTGCGTCCGGTGCTGATCACTGGTCTGGTCACCCCCGTCGAGGGCGGTGACGGCGGGATCAATATCCGCCTCGAAGAAGACCCGGACGGTATATTAGTTTCCGTCGACCCTTGGCTGCGCATGCAGGAGGGCGACCTTGTCGAGTTTTACTGGGACGACACTCGGGTGGGCAGTCACACGGTGGTCGCCGACGATATCGACAAGCGCATTGGTTTCACGCTGCACACCGTCTGGGACATGCCTGACTGGGCTGAAAGGGTGTTCTACAGACTGACCCGCACCGGCACAAACACGCCCGAAGACTCAGTGCCGTTGCGCCTGCGGGTCAAACTCGATCGGCCGGGAGGCGTGGACCAGGATCCGCATAAACCCGGGCACTCCGAACTCAAGGCGCCAGAGCTGCCGGAGGACATTGTCAATAACGGCGTTGATAAAAATTCGGCAGCTGCTGGCATCCCCGTGACCATCCGCAATTACCCCGGACGTAAGGCTCGCGACACTGTCGAGTTGCAGTGGGGCACTGTGTCTCTCCGTCGGCAGATCACTGAAACCGAGGCCGGGGGCGAAGAGCCTATCGTCATCACCGTCGATCAGGACGCCATACTCGCAGCTGGCAATGACTCAGCGCTGCTCGTCCACTATCAGGTCTACGACGAGGTGTGGAACTTCTCCGAGGACTGGTCGCTTCCGACCCGCGTAAAGGTGGACGCCGGCGCCTGGACGCTGCCCGCACCGATCATCGAAGAAGCCTTCAACGGGGTGATCGACCTCGGCGATCTGGGCAGCGCCGACGTCACGGTGGTTATCAACATTACCGTGGGTCCTTTCCATATTGGCGACACCGTGACCATGACCTGGCTCGGTACCCCAATCACAGGTGCGCCGGTGACGCATAGCCAGACCGTGACGGTGAGCAACATCCCGTCGATCTATTACACCACTGTCCCCAACGCACTTGTGCGCGACTTGCTCGGCGGCGCCGCTAAAGCGTCCTACGTCCTGAACAAAGCCAGCGGTGAAATGCCGCAGTCATCGAAAGTGGCAATCGCCCGAATCACCGGCGTGGCCCCCCTGAAAATCCCGCGCATTCTGGAGCTGATCGGTGATGTGCTCGACCCGTACGAAGAGCGCGTCCACGTGGAGATTCCGGTCTACGTCGGCATGGCCAATGGCGATCTGATTGAACTGATCTGGCTCGGCACCCGCGTTAATGGCACGCCCTATCTATATGAAACCCAACACTTCGTGACCGCCAACGACGTAGGCAACGTCGTTTATATCCCTGTGATGGGCGAACACATCGCCTTGCTTGAGAACGGCACGCTGGACGTCAGCTACCGGGTATTCAACGATGTATCCACGGTGCGGGTCTCGGAGCATCTGCTCGTCAAGGTCGGACAACACCTGGCCGAACTGCCTGCGCCGAGCATCCTCGAAGCGCCGGGCGGCGAGCTCGACCCCGAGCTGAATCCCGGTGCCGACGTCACGTTACAGGTCAGTTATAACGGCACGGTCGCCGGAGACACGCTCACCTGGTACTGGCTTGGTCATCCGCTGGAGGGCAGCGGCAGCGACTGGCTCCCCATCACCACTGCCATTGCCGGCAAGCCGGTCGATTTCAAGGTTCGGCGGCCCCTGGTCGATGCCAACATCAATAATGTGGTGAGGGTGCTGTACACACTCAAACGCGGCGCCACCGGCCATTTTCAGTACTCGAAAACACTGGATCTGGTAATCGGCAAACCCATTGGCGAACTGCCCGCCCCCACCGTACTGGAAGCCAGCAACGGGGTACTTGACCCCATCAAGGCGCAGGCCGGTGTGACCGTGCAGGTGTTTTACAAGAGCATGCAGCCGAAGGATACCGTCACCATGATGTGGCTGGGCAGTCCGGGGGCCGGTTCACCTGCCGACCAGGAACAGACGGTCAGCGAGAATGGGCCAGTCAACTTCATCGTGCCCGCTACCGTGGTCGGCGCGAACATTGGGCGCGGTGTCAGCGTGTCCTATCGCGTCAAACGTTACATGGCAGAGCAACAGTCCATCGCCTTGATGCTCTCTGTACTGCCCTTTGGCGACCCTGACAAGGACTTGCCGCATCCGGCCATCACCCAGGCCGACGGTCAGACGCTGAACCTGGCAACCTTCACCGGCAACGCGACGACGACCGTGGGCAAGTGGCCTTTTGCTGCGGCGGAGCAACGCGTGTGGCTGCGTCTTGAAGGGGAAACCGGCAGCGGCGGCGTCTACAGCATCACGCTGCTGGATGGCGCGGTGCTGACTAGTGCCCAGGCCACGAATGGTCTGTCCGAGAGCGTCCCGCGCACCGAGCTCGAAAAACTCGGGCAGGACACCCGTCTTGAGGTGATCTGTAATGTCGCCTTCGACCGCACCGCCAGCGAGAGCACTGCCGTGCAGTTTCCGCGAACGGCGTACACCTTCAAGCTGCACCATGACTGGGTCAACCCGCAGATCGTCAGCGTCAGCGACAGCAAGGGAGAAGTGGTTGACGGAGGGACGACGTTCGATACCACAGTGAGCATCAGCGGCACTTCCACCGTCGAAACCGAGCTGGAAATTCTCGACGGTGGCACGCGTCTGTCCACCGTGACTGCCAACAGCAGCGGCGTCTGGAGCGGATCCCTGCCGGGATTGACCGTGAAAACCTACAGCCTGAAGGCCAGCGCGCTGGATGGAAGCGGAATGGTTTCGCCGCCCCGTCGGTTTGATGTGGTGGCCAACCTGACGCCGACCATCACTCAGGTGCTCGATTCAAACGGGCCAATCAGCAACGGCGGATCGACCGTCGAGACCAGCGTCACAGTGTCCGGCCAGGGCAGTCCCGATCAACAGATCGAGCTGTTTGACGGCAACACCTCCAAAGGTACGGCGCGTACAAACAATGCCGGTACCTGGTCGTTGACCGTTTCGGGGCTGACAATTGCGTCGCATCCGCTCAAGGCCAAAGCGTTATATGGCACGGAGCCCGAATCAACGGTCTGGACAGTGATCGTCGCGGTCGCCGTCACCCCAACGATTACCAGCATCAAGGACTCGAAAAACGTCGAGATTCCGCCCGACGGATTTACAGTGGATACCGATGTCGTGGTGACGGGGAGCGCCAGTGCGAACCTGCAGGTCGAGGTTTTTGACGGTGCGGCGACTCTCGGCAAAGTCAGCGCCAATGGGGCTGGACAATGGACACTGCCTCTGACCGGCCTGAACGTCGCCGTCCATAGAATCAAAGCCAAAGGCGACTACGCAAGCTACCCGGAATCTCCGGTGCGAAACTTCACGATCACAGCCTTGGTGACCCCGACCATCACCCAGGTCGTAGAACCCGATGGAACGCCGGTGAGCAATGGCGGTTCAACTTACGCCAACACGGTCACTGCGTCGGGCAAGGCGTCGATCGGTCAGTCCGTGGAGGTGTTCGACGGCGCGTCTTCCAAAGGCACTGCCAGCGTGAACACCAACGGCGACTGGTCGCGGTCAGTCAGCGGCCTGTCGGTCGGCGCCCATAGCCTGACTGCCAAAGCGTTGTACGCGAGTCATCCGGTGTCCACACCGTGGACGTTCAATGTCCAGGCGGCAACGGCGCCAACCCTGAGCGTGCGCGACTCAAAAGGCGAGATCAATCAGGGAGGCACCACCACGGAGACCACCGTGACGGCATCGGGCACGGCTGCGCCGAACGAACAAGTGGAAGTTTTCGACGAGAACACTTCCAAAGGGAAGACCGCAGTGGGGGGTAACGGTAACTGGAGCCTGTCGGTGGGCGTGCCGCTGGGTTCTCACAGTCTCAAAGCCGTGGGGCAATACGCTGAAAATCCTGCATCGGGCGTGCGTCAGTTTTCGGTTATTTCTCCGATACCGGATTTCGTACTGGATCCGTCGTCCGTTTCGCTGAATGGTGGGCTATGGGGGTTGGCAGGTTACCCAGGCTATGAACCTTTGAACTGGCCAGCAGGCACGACTTACCGAAGGACTCCAACCAGCGGGGTGGCACCTTACACGTACTCGTCAAGCAATGGTTCAATCGTGTTGGTCGATAGCACCGGTTTCATCAAATCGGTATCAAACGGAACGGCGACGATCACGGTTCAGGACCAGCAAGGGCGGCGAGGTAGTTACACCGTGACGGTTTCGAATGTAGTGATGGTGCACGGATTGGGGAATCTTTTTTGGGCCGGCGCAAAAAGTGCAGCGTCGGCCGCGGGCCTAAGCATGATGAATATGAGTCAACTGCGGCAGATCTACAGTATGTATGGCAGCAAGTTCCCAATGGGCAACTTTTCATATTGGTCCACCGATAGCGCTGGTCTCATCAGTAACCGGACCAAGAACATGGTAACCGGAGCGGAAGGGACTGGTTATATAACGTACCCAGGCGGTTCTTGCGGCGTTATTGCTATATAAGAAAAAGCGGGAGAGCCACTCAGGCTCTCCCGCTTTTTGTTTACCAGCTATACCGCAACCCCACATTCGCCCCAAACGGTTGCTCGATGTTCTCACCGTTGGAGTAATCGAAATCAGCATGCACCTGCAGGCTGTCTGAAAACGCCACGGCAACACCCGCCCCCAACTCACCTCGCGAGCCGGACAAGTCATTGTTGAACACGTTGTTGTTCACCTGAACTTCGTTGTTCTTCGCGAACTCGTGTACACCCGCCACCCGAACATACGGCTGCAACACTTTGCCGTCACTCATCTCGAAGTTGCGACCTGCGGTCATGCCTACCTTGCCCAGCAGCGAACGAGTGCGATCGCCTTCCGCACGCATGTCGTTGTTCAACTCGTAATCCTTGCCCTGGATCACCACGGCGGACAACTGGCTGTAGGGTTCGATGAAATAGCCGTCGTTCAACTTGATATGGCGACCAAACTCCACCGAGCCGCCTGCGCCCGAGTTGTCGTAATCACCCTTGGCGCGCGTGCCATCGCTGATACTGACCTTCGAGTCGTTGCGGAAGCGGTTGAACTTCAACACACCGTCGAAATAGTAGCCGCTGGCCTGGTCCATCCAGGTCGTGTAAATGCCGGCGTAATAACTGTTCACCGTGCCCGACGTACCGCGACTGAGATCAAGATCGGATTTGCTGTGCCCGGCCAGTACCCCCACCAGCCACTGCCCGTCGCCGACGGGCAACGGCGCATCAGCGCCGAGCGACAAGCCCTGCTGCGTCTGCTGATAACCCACACCCGACGCTTCATCGACGTTGTATTTGTTGCCGTAGGTGCGCACCCAACCGCCCGCCTTGCCGCCGTTGAAGCGCAACTCGCCCATGCGGCTGCGCAGCGACGTCAGCTCGCCGTACCAGACCGTCGGCGCGGTGTTGAACAGCGCCAGCACCGAGCGCGTGCCGGGGCTGATCGTCGCGGTACTCGGGTCCAGAAACCAGTCGGTCCCGCCAGCGCTGTTGCTGGCCGACGCCAGTTGATAGGAATAGGTCCCCACGTCCACCGCACGATCGCCCGCCAAGGTAAAGGTCGCGTTACCGCCCCCGGTCTGCACGACAGTCAAGGGCTGTGGTGACGTCGGGTCGGCGCCCGAACCTGCGATCAGCAAGGTATGGCTGCCCGTCGCAGAACCGGTGACGTTGAGCAGGTCGTGCTCGTTGGTGAGGTAGTCCGCGTCCATGACGAAGGTGCCGTTGCCGGACAGGGTGCCGACGTTGAGCTGGTAGAACGCGTTGGTTGCGCCAAACCTCACCGTGCTGTCATTCATCGCGAGTGAGTTGAGGGTGTTGGAACCCACCATATCCCAGGTGGAGGAACCCGCGAGGGTGGCGCTGTCGACATTGATCAAGTTGCCGGTGAACACCGAATTGTTGGCCAGCGAAACAACGCCGCCACCGGAGGTGATATCGCCGGACATCGAACTGGCATCCAGGCTGACATTACTGCTGCTGACATCGCCTTTCAGCGTTGAGCCGCCCAGCAACTTCAGCAAACCTGCCCCGCCGATCGACGTGACATTGCCGACTATCGAACTGGCATCAAGGCTAACGTCGTTGCTGCTGACATTGCCTTCCACCAGGGAGCCTGCCGCCAGCGACACAACGCCCGCGGTGCCGGTCGAGGTGACATTGCCGGCTATCGAACTGGCATCGAGACTGACGTTGTTGCTGTTCACGTTGCCTCTTACCAAAGAGCGGCGAACCAGCTTGACGGCACCTGCTCCGCTGGCGGAAGTGACATCGCCGGTAATCGAGCTGGCGTCAAGACTGACGTTGTCGCTGATGACCTGACCTTCTACGGTCGAACCGCCGACAAGCGATACAACACCGGCGTTGCTGGTCGACGTGATGTCACCCTTCATTGAACTGGCGTTCAGGCTGACGTTATCGCTGCTGACGTTACCTTGCAGCGCCGAACCCTCCACCAGCGATACCACGCCGGCACTGCTCATCGACGTGATATCGCCGATCATCTGACTGCCGTTCAGGCTGACGTTGTCGCTGTTGACGTTGCCTTCCAGCACTGACCCGTTAGCCAGCGAAACCACACCGGCGCTGCTGGCCGAGGTTACGTTTCCGGTAATGGAACTCGCATTCAGATTGACCGCATCAATACCGGTGACATCGCCCGTGAGCGCAGAGCCATTGTTCAGCGCCAGGGTGCCGCTGCTGGTGGCATCCGCCGAAACGTTACCGATCAACCGGCCCTGATCGAAGGTCAGATTGGCAATGCTGCCGTTGGAGATAGCGAAGTTACCGGTCACTTCACTGCTCTGCAGCAGCACGTTCGCCGTCGCCGTGTTGGAAACTTCCAGCGCATTGCCGTTGCCGCCCGTCAAGGTGGTGCCGTTGAGCAGGTTGAGGTTGGCAACCATTCCGCCGCCCTGACCATTGAGCAGGATCGCAGCGCCGTTGGTGCCTTCTATGTGGGAGCCTTCGATATTGATCGTTCCCTGTCGCACGTTGGAAACGTCCACGCGGTAGGCAAGACCATTCAGCCCCCCCGTCACGGTGCTGTCGCGCAGGGAAATGTCCGAGCCAAAACCTCGGACCCCATAACTGTTTCCGGAAGTGCCGGAGATCACCGCCCCGGTGGCGTCCAGACTGCTGCCAAAGGAAAGCGACGCGCCGCCAGTGGAACCGGTAATGGTGCCGCCGTTGATCAGGAACGAACTCCCCGGTCCGGTGGCGACTTGCGTGCCGAACAGACCCAGACCGTTTGTACTGACAACGGTGGCATTGTTCAGTATCGCCGAGCTGTCGGTGAGCACCAGCGCGTTGGCACTGCCGCTTGCGATAACGCTGGCACCCGAGATGTTGGCCACAGCACCTGGAGCACTCAGGTTGACGCTGCCTGCCGAACTGCCTGTATTGAGATTGACGACGCTGCCTGCACCTCCACCGTTGATCGACAGCGTTTGTGCGCCGTTGTTAACGGTGAGGGTAGAACCGGTGGCCAGGGTCCAGGACTCGGGCGAGTCGCCCTGATTGACCTCGGTAGACTCGCCAGGTGACAACGCGCGCCCCTGGGCCACGGCACTGATGCACAGGGCCAGAGAAATGAAGGTTGAGGGTTTGAAATATCGAGAGGGGATAAAACGCGATTCAGCCATGACCAGCTCCTTGGGAATAAACGCCACTCCCGCGGAACCATCTATTAAGCGCCGCAGGATAAGGGCGCGAAGACTACATTCTTCAAATCCATATCTGTTGTAGGACGTTTCCTAACCTTTTGAGCGTAGCTTCCTACAATGCACTTCGCCTGCCGTTTACCGCCCGATTTGGAAACCTGACGGATTAAACACCAAGGCCGCGTGACGCGGCCCTGGTGGTATCAAACGACTCAGCACGATGCAAATTTCAGGTTGACCCGAACTTAACAGCCGCACCCTTTCGAGGTGGCACGACGACGCGGATTGGGAGGACAAAACCCGGCCGAATTCGTCGCTGATGCCCTGATCAGCATTTCGCCTTTCATGGGCGGCTGGGTATCGGATTCATAGGTCAGCTTGATCGAACCATTGGTTCCGACCGGCTTGATGTGAGTCTCGAAGGGCCCGAATACCAGACTAAAACCATTGATAGCTTCGGCCTCGGTGATATCTCTCTCGGTTACCAGTGCCGCGCCCACCGGGACGTTACCGACTTTGTCGGTGTAGCACTGCCAAGTGAAAGTGAGCTTTTCACCGCCCTTCAACCGCGGAGTATTCGACGGGATCTCGACGGCAACGTTTTGATCCGGACCGATGAATGAATTGCAGTTAAGAATGGGAACCCCGCCTGCAGCGGATCCGGCATCAGGAAACTCCGGATCAGCAAGCTTGATCGGCAAGGCCGCACTGACATCAACCAGGGTAGGAACGCACAGCTCAATGTTGCCAGTGTCATTCATACGTCCGACAGTGTAGAAGACCGGCACATTGGTCCCGCTTGGCAGATCCTTGATGGCGTCCCATTCGACAGTGAACGTGTACGGGTTGGTCGCGTCGACGACCGGAGCGAATTCGGCTACCGGGTTGTCTAGCGAATACCAGTACAACACCATCCTCTCCTGTGGGCCGATAGGTTGGTACAGAGCCACGGTAACTTCTACCGGCTTACCTGCGTCGTCCTCGTTAAGCACGTTATCTTCGGGCGACGCGCCGGTACCCCGCACCGTTACTTTGGGAAGGTTCGGATTTTCAGGGTTCGGGCGGTCAGGGTTTACCGGCCCGGGCACAAAAAAGTCGACATCAATGATCGCTTCGGGTGAATCGAACGTCCTGTTCCCGCGTTTGACGACATACTTGACGGAAGTAGGCAGCACGGTGGTGGCGCCGCCGTAGGCCGGCTCAAGTATCGAGTCATACGGTACGCTCAGCACTATCTTGGCCGCCGGCTGGGTGACTTCGTGGAAAATCTTGATTGCAGCAGTCCCCCAGGTCGCCTCGACCACATCGCCTTCCAAAGCGTTGGGGATATGCTCGATCTCAACGAGGGTTTCCGTACCCGAAGCAATGTCAGCCAGATTCAGAATCTTGTCATCCGAGATCCTTGGCACCGTGGGAAGGGGCAGGGGAGCCTCGGGCAGTGGATTTCTGAACAGGCCGGTGATTGTGTCATCGGCGCGCGGCCCGTGATTCCCCACTTTGTCGAGTAGCCGGTAGGACACATAGATGAACCCATCCAGCAAACCATCAAACCTATCAGCTGGAATTTTGATTTGACGGTTCTGGTCCATTGGAGCGCGATACGTTGGCTCGGTGGGACTGGTGGCAGGCATATAGACATATAGATCCACGTTATCCCCGGGTTGCTCGTCCTGATAACCCGGGATCACTACCACCACACCACCATTCGTGTTCAGATACTCTCCAGTAATACCCTCGTCTGTCACTGTCTGGTCAACGAAAGTGAGTTTGGCCGGCGATTGATTATTAGCCGGCGGCGTTTTATCGATGATGATCTGAGTAAGGTCCGACGGCGTAAGGACGCCGTTTTCACCTGTAACGGTATAACGAAGGTCGTACGTGCCCTGGATTTTGAAATTCTCCTTGGCCAACTTCAACACGATAGGAAAACTGTCCGGATCCAGAGGCCCCGGGAGCTCAATCGCGGCCTGAGCCGGTTGCCAGTCGGAGGAGCTTTGCAACTTCCATTCAAATTGCAAGAAATCAGTTTGGTCATCTTGCGCAGGGTTTGGCCAAATACCGATCGAGATGTCCATGTCCTCTTCTTGCTTATCCGCAGGAACCAAACCGGCGAACTCCGGCTCCCCCGGCCACCAGTCGGGCAACACCGGCGCGACGAGCGTGGCACGAGGCTGGCCTGCTCTCTTCTGGGTTTTCAGTTTATTGACACTGCGTTCGAGCGCATTCGCGAGAACGATGGATCGTTTGGTTGGTTTGATGCTCATGTCGTTTCTCCTTGAGTTGACTCGCGCCCACCCAGCCCGGCGCGTCCTTTGTTTCCGCGTTACTTCCCTCTACCGCCGCGCCCGATTGCCTGAAACACGCGGGCGATAAAACCCCTGACCTTGCGGCAGGCACTGCATCCGTCAGCCAACGACGCGTCAGACTGCATGGCCAACATCGTCGGCCCGCAGATCTCGCCGCTGGGCAACTTGCGATTGATCTTCACTAGCCCCTCGTAGGACGCGCCCGACTGCCCGCCGACTTTCGTCAACCGGTAAGTGGCCAGCGCCGATCCTTCAAGGATGGGTTCGATGTGGGGAATGAAAGGCTCGACCAGAATGTCCAGATAACCGTCGGTCACGTTCTTCACGCTGACCGTTCTGGCAAATACGCCCTCGGTGCCCGCGATCGGATCGTGGCCGTTCAACGTGTGATAGCCCTGCCAATACAGTGTGATCTGGTCCTGGTACTCGAACAGGTTACGAACGAAGGTGACCCGTACCGTAATGCCATTCCAGGGCTCGTTATTGCAGTTGATGTAGCCGTAGATATCCGCTTCCGGAAAATCGGGCTCGGGGAGATCGCCCCCCGGCAGTGGCTTCAGCGCAACGGCAGCGGGCGTTTCACGGGAGAACGAGTCGGTCTCGTTGCCGGCACGGTCTCGTACTTTGTAAGTGGCGTAGAAATTGCCATCCCGGTCCGGTGCGCGCACGGCATCGCCGGGCAGGCTGATGCGGATATCGTCTGCCTCGATCTGCGCCTGGGTCACCGTCACGCTGGCCACAACCGATGTCGTTGGCGGGTTGTCCTGTGACCAGTAAAGGTCAACGACATCGCCTTCTTTCGCGTCGAGGTACACAGGGCTCGGCAGGCGCAGCTCTACCTGATCGCCATGGCTTGCCAGGTACGCTTCGTTGATCACCCCGTCTACCAGATCATTGGGCAACAACAAGGCCAGCAACTGCTTGTCGTAGCTGGGCGGGCGGGTGTCGATGGTGACGGTGCGCCGATCGGAAGGTGCAACCGCAGCAGCGTCGTTGGTGACCGTGTACCAGAGTTGGTATTGGCCATCCGGCTGCAAGTGTTTCTTGTCGAACGTGAGTAAAAAAGGGAACAGGGAAGGATCGACGGGGCCTTGAAAACTGGCGCTTGCCACCGGCGAGTTATCGGGCTCGCCGCTCCAGAAGAGTTCCAGCAGGTCGGTCTCGTCATCCGAAGCCGGCAGCGCCCACAGCGGCACCAGCACTTCTAGATCATTGGACTGTGTTCCCGTCGCAACGAGGCCGAGCGGATCATTCGGATCAATAATCGCCGGCACCTGGGGCGCCGCCAGATTGATCTTCGAAACGTTCCCTGTTCGCCGCATGAGCGGCTGTTTATTGCTGTCCCTGGCCATCCCGTCCTCACCTCGTCCGATGAAGCGTTCTCAGCCAGCACTCGCCGACCAGGCAACGCAACAAGGCTTTATTGAGAACCGAATGGGCCAGGCTGACTACTGTCAGAAATGACAGTTCGGGCCACCGCCGGTCGGCTGACGAGGCACGGCTATACCGAACAGCACAAGGGCAAAAGCAGGGTCACACCAGACTGTCGTCGATCACCAGCACGACCTTGCCCGACACCTGATTAGTGGCCAGCTCCGCGTAGGCCGCTTCGGCTTCGCTGATCGGAAAGCTGCGCGCCAGTTGTGGCTTGAGCCGGCCTTCGGTGAACAGCGGCATGACGTGCTGCCCCAGATCGCTGAGCAGGTCGGCCTTGAACTGGTCGTCGCGGCTGCGCAGGGTCGAACCCAGAATATGGATGCGCTTGCCCAGCACCTGAGCGAAGTCCAGCTCGGACTTGCGCCCTCCCATCAGCCCGATCAGCACCAGACGACCGTCAACGCCGAGCACCTTCAGATTCAGCGCCGCGTAGTTGGCGCCCACCGGGTCAAGGATGACGTTGAACGGCGCGAAGTCGTTCAGCGCATCCAGGTTCTCGTTGCGCAGCACTCCGCCCTGGGCGCCGAGGGATTCGCAATACGCCAGCCGCTCCGCCGAGCCCACGGTGACCCAGACCGGGTTGCCGAACGCCTTGCACAGCTGAATGGCAGCTGAACCAACGCCACTTGCTCCGGCGTGCAGCAACACTTTTTCGCCAGGCTGGAGGCCAGCCAGCTGGAACAGATTCAGCCAGGCCGTGGCGTATACTTCAGGAATCGCCGCCGCTTCGTGCAGCGAAATCCCCTCAGGCACCGGCAGCACATGCCGTGCATCAACCACCACTTCTTCGGCCATCGCACCGCCCGCAACCAGCGCGCACACGCGGTCGCCGACTTCCCAGGCGCAGCCCGGGCCGACCTCGGCAATCACCCCGGAACATTCCATCCCGAGGATTTCCGTGACACCCGGCGGTGGCGGGTAATGCCCCGAGCGTTGCAGCAAATCGGCACGATTGAGTCCGGCGGCTGCGACCTTGATGCGGACTTGTCCTACATCCAGCGTCGGCGATGGCTCTTCAACCCATTCCACACGACCTTCAACGCCTTGCAATGCTTTCACGGTGCCTCCATAGTGAGTCTTGACTGAGCCCGATGTGCCTCACGGCCACTGGGCTTTTTGCATTATGCGACCGTGTTCTGACCGAACCGGCGACCTCCAAAGACGGCCTAATATGCGTTATCAATTGTCCCCGCGTCGAATCAGCATGAAGCATTTCTTACCCAGCACCACCCTTGCATTACTCATTGGCCTGACTGTCCTGCCAATGTCAGCCAGTTCGTTCGCCGCCAACAGCTGGGATAATCTTCAACCTGATCGCGATGAAGTCATCGCCAGTCTGAATGTCGTGGAGCTACTCAAGCGCCACCACTACAGCAAGCCGCCGCTGGACGACAAGCGTTCGGAAATCATCTATCAGAGCTACCTGAAACTCCTCGATCCTGCGCGCAGCTACTTCCTCGCCAGCGACATCGCCGAGTTCGACAAGTGGCGTTTCCAGTTCGACGACTTCCTTAAAAGCGGCGACCTGGCCCCAGGCTTTACCATCTACAAACGCTATCTGGACCGCATCAAGTCGCGTCTGGATTTCGCCCTGGCGCAACTGAGCAAGGGCGTCGACAAGATCGACCTGAACACCCAGGAAACCTTGCTGGTTGATCGCAAGGACGCACCTTGGGCCAAGAACGAAGCCGAACTCGACGACCTCTGGCGCAAGCGCGTCAAGGATGAGGTCCTGCGCCTGAAGATCGCGGGCAAAGACCCGGCGAAGATTCAGGAAACCCTGACCAAGCGTTACAAGAACCAACTCGCGCGTCTGGGCCAGACCCGCAGCGAGGATGTGTTCCAGGCGTACCTGAACACCTTCGCGATGTCCTACGATCCGCACACCAACTACCTGTCACCTGACAGCGCGGAAAACTTCGACATCAACATGAGCCTTTCCCTGGAAGGGATCGGCGCGGTCCTGCAAAGCGACAACGATAACGTCAAGATCGTCCGCCTGGTGCCGGCCGGCCCTGCCGCCAAGACCAAGCAAGTGGCGACCGCCGACAAGATCATCGGCGTCGCCCAGGGCGACAAAGAGATGGTCGACGTGATCGGCTGGCGTCTGGATGAAGTGGTCAAATTGATTCGCGGTCCGAAAGGCTCGGTCGTGCGTCTGGAAATCGTCCCGGCCAGCAATGCGCCGAGCGACCAGACCACCAAGATCGTGTCGATCACCCGCGAAGCCGTGAAGCTCGAAGAGCAGGCGGCGAAGAAGTCGATCCTGCACCTGAACCAGGACGGCAAGGACTACAAGCTGGGCGTCATCGAGATCCCTGCTTTCTACCTGGACTTCAAGGCCTACCGCGCCGGCGATCCCGAGTACAAGAGCACGACCCGCGACGTCAAGAAGCTGCTGACCGAATTGCAGTCGGAGAAAGTCGACGGCGTGGTCATCGACCTGCGTAACAACGGCGGTGGTTCGCTGCAGGAAGCCACCGAGCTGACCAGTCTGTTCATCGACAAAGGCCCGACCGTTCTGGTGCGTAACGCCGACGGCAAGGTCGATGTGCTGGAAGACGAAAACAGCGGTGCGTTCTACAAAGGCCCGATGGCGTTGCTGGTCAACCGCCTCTCTGCCTCGGCTTCGGAGATTTTCGCCGGCGCCATGCAGGATTATCACCGCGCGCTGATCATCGGTGGCCAGACCTTCGGCAAAGGCACCGTGCAAACCATTCAGCCGCTGAACCATGGCGAACTGAAACTGACGCTGGCGAAGTTCTACCGGGTATCCGGCCAGAGCACTCAGCACCAGGGCGTACTGCCTGACATCGCCTACCCGTCGATCATCGACACCAAGGAAATCGGCGAAAGCGCGCTGCCTGAAGCCATGACCTACGACACCATCAAGCCGGCGATCAAGCCTGCGGTGGACCCGTTCAAACCGTTCCTTGCTCAGCTGCAATCGCGCCACGACGTGCGTTCAGCCAAAGACGCCGAGTTTGTCTTCATCGAAGAAAAACTCGCGCTGGCGAAGAAGTTGATGAGCGAAAAAACCGTCAGCCTCAACGAAGCCGAACGCCGCAAGCAACACGCCGACATCGAGAGCCAGCAGCTGGCGATGGAGAACGTACGTCGCAAGGCCAAAGGCGAAGAGCCGCTGAAGGAGCTGAAGAAAGAAGACGAAGACGCGCTGCCTTCGGATGACGACAAGACCAAACCCGAGGATGACGCCTATCTGGCTGAAACCGGGCGCATCTTGCTCGATTATCTGGGCTTGAGCGGCTCGGTGGCGAAAAAGTAAAGCAGCATGAAACGTGACGAAATGATGGCAAATAGTCATCAAACAGTCATGAAGCTGTCGTGAAATAGCGGGGCTCGACGCCACAGGCGTCCAGCCCCTTTTTCTTGCCCCGAGATTGCCATGACCGTGACTGAACAGCTGAGCGCTCTGAGTTCGATCCTGACTCACGGCGACTTGCACAGCCTGTTCCAACCGATTGTGTCGCTATCGGATCGGCGCATTCTCGGCTACGAAGCCCTGACTCGCGGCCCTTCCAACAGCGCGCTGCATTCCCCTCTCAGTCTGTTTGCCGTGGCCCGCCAGGCCGGGCGCCTGAGTGAGCTGGAACTGGCCTGCCGCGAGTCGGCCTGCCGGCGCTTCAGCCAGCAGCAGCTGGAGGGCAAGCTGTTTCTCAATATCTCGCCGGAGTCCCTGCTGGAAGCGTCGCACCCGCCGGGCCGGACCTTGCAGCTGTTGCAGCGCTACGGAATCCCGCCGAGCCGCGTGGTCATCGAGCTGACCGAGCAGACGCCGACGGATGACTTCGGCCTGTTGTACAACGCGCTCTATCACTACCGCGACATGGGTTTTTCCATCGCCCTCGATGACCTGGGCGCGGGGTATTCAAGCCTGCGGCTGTGGTCCGAGTTGCGCCCGGATTACGTGAAAATCGACCGGCATTTCATCGACGGTATTCATCAGGACGCGGTCAAGCGCGAGTTCGTCGGCTCGATGCTGCAGATGGCCAAGGCGTCGCGGGCGCTGGTGATCGCTGAAGGCATCGAGTTGCAGGAGGAGCTGGCGGTCTTGATCGACATGGGCGTCGAGCTGGTTCAGGGCTATTTGCTGTGCCGGCCACAGGAGTTTCCGCCCCGTGACGCCCGTGCGCTGCTGCCGAAAATCGACCCTGCCGCCGCGACTTTTGTTGAGGAAACCAGCGACCTCAGCGCCCTGCTCAACGAGCAGCCGGCAGTGGTGCAGACCACGCCCACGGCGACCGTGCTCGAAGCATTCCGCAAGCAGGCCAATCTCAACTCGCTGGCAGTGCTGGATGAGCAGCATCAGCCGATCGGCATCGTCCACCGTCACTCGCTGTCGGACGTGCTGCTCAAGCCCTTCGCCACCGAACTGTATGCGCGTAAGCCCATTAGTCGTCTGATGAGCGACGACTTTCTGGCCGTCGAGCTGAGCCAGTCGCTGCAGCAGGTGAGCCGACTCATCACCAGCCGCGCGCGGCAACGCATCGAAGAAGATTTCATCATCATGCAGAACGGCGCCTACCTTGGGCTGGGCCGGGTCATCGATGTACTGAAACTGATTACGGAACTGAAGATCCAGCAGGCGCGCTACGCGAATCCGCTGACCCTGCTGCCAGGCAATGTACCGATCCAGCAGTGCCTGACCCGGCTGTTGCAGCAGGGTCGCGAGTCGATGATCTGCTACGTGGACATCGACAGCTTCAAACCCTTCAACGACATCTATGGCTACGGGCGCGGCGACGAGGTTCTGCTGTGTCTGGCGCAATGCCTCAACGACCGGATTGACCCGAGTCGCGACTTCGTAGGCCACATCGGCGGCGATGATTTCCTGTTGGTGCTGGGCTCGGACGACTGGCGCAAACGCCTGAACATGCTGCTGGAGGATTTCCAGAACCAGTGCCGACGCTTCTACCGTGCCGAGCACCTGGAGGCGGGCTGCTTCGTGGCGCTCAACCGGCAAGGCCACCGTCAGGAATTTCCGCTGCTGTCGCTGTCCATCGGCGTTGTGCATCTGCATCCGGAAGTCTGCACCACGCTGGACGCCAGCCAGCTTGCTGAACTGGCTTCCCAGGCCAAACACCACGCCAAAGACGTAATCGGCGCGAGTTTGCATGTGATCGATACGCTGGAGGCGGAGGTGATGGCGACGTTGAATCAGGCGGTATTGGGGTGAGATGCCGGCATTACAGGATGGGTTTGGGGGCAATCTCGAATCCCGGGTTCGACACTGATCCTGTGGGAGCGAGCTTGCTCGCGAAGACTGCATTTCAGCCGCTGAATATTCGGTGGATGTCCCGGCCTCTTCGTGAGCAAGCTCACTCCCACAGGCCCGCGTTCAGCCTGGAAACCCGAGGGTGGGCGGATCATTCCCACAGTTCCGAGATCAGTCTGAAATACCAAGTGCGACACAGATCCTGTGGGAGCGAGCTTGCTCGCGAAGGCGATAGGCCGGCGAACCGGGAATCAGACGCCTGCTCTACTCCGGCTTCACCGGCTGCGGGTACTCGAACTCAAACACTCGGGCCACTTCCGAGGCGTGCCAGGAGGCAGCGGCGACGCCGTCCGAAGGGCCTGAGAATCGGCCCAAACGCTCGACGCATTCAAAGAACCCGGTGCGGGGCAGTCGGCTGGCGCCCTGACTGATCACCAACGAACTGCGCAACGGCTGCTCGGCGCGGGCGTCGAGGGCGGCGAGGTGTTCGAGGGCAGCGGTCAGGGTTTGCATGGCGGGTGTAGGTAACTGCAAGCGCTCCAGCAACGCGCGATAGGTCACCAGATGACGCTGGCGACGGGCAAGGTCCAGTTCGGCGAGCAATCCGTCCCAGTGCTGGCGACTGATGCGCACGCTCATGCCTCACCCCGCCAGCCCGCAACACCCAGCTCCCACGCCAGACTCCGGCGAATGGCCGCGTCCGGCTCACGGGCGCCGCTTTCAATCAGGTCCAAGTAAGAGGGACTGATGCCGACCGTGCGCGCCAGTTGCGCCACTTCCAAGCCCTTCGCTTGGCGTAATGCACCCAGCTGATCGAATGAAGGAAGATCAGTTGCGCTGGAGGGCTGGCCGCCAGAGGCCTCAGTATGAGCCGCCGCCGCGGACGCAGGCATGGATACAACACCCGCGGCCCGCAACAGGGCCTGATACTGCGCCCATGGCAGCACCGCATATTCCGGCTCTCCATCGCGCGAGATAACCTGAAGATCCATACCACCCCCCCTCTGTAGGACAAACCACGCCTTTACGTAGTCTTTTTCTAAGTATGGCGGCATCTTACCAGCGGTGGGAGACGACTGGCGTGTGCGGAGTCAATGGATCGCGGACGGCGCGAGTAATCACCCATCCAAAGCCGCCTTCAAATCTTCTTCTCGTGCTCAAGCAACACAGGCGTCGCCGGCAGACGCTCAACCACCGCGAGCTTTTCGGGGTTCTGCAATTCGCGCCAGGCACGGAACGCACTGAGCTCGGCCTCGAGGTGTTTCATCACCCACGCCAGCACGGCGATGTCGTCCAGCATCCCCAGACCCGGAATCCAGTCAGGAATCGCATCCAGAGGACTGAGGAAATACATCAGGCCGGCCACGATCGAAAGAATCGCCTTACCGCTGATGGCGCGATATTCCCCGCGCCAGTAGGCCAGGCACAACGCCTGAAGCAGTTTCAAATCGTCTTTGATCTTGCCCAGCCGACCGCCCTCACTGGCCGTTTTGCCGGCAACGGCAAACAGCAATGCAGGCAGGCGACCTGCCGCCATCAAGCGCTTGGCCATGGGCAGATAACGAATGAGATTCCAGGGTGCTTTCATATCTACTCCACGATTACCGATAAAAATCGACTTGCTGGCTTACTGCGTGTGTCGCGGCAGCCTACCGCCGAGTACGCCGATTCCGCACCTGAAGGTTATCCACACAAATTGTGGATAACCTTGTGAACAGACCCGTTTTTCGGGGCCGGAACGCCCGTTCTAATGGGTCCGCAGTTAAATCGCGCGTTTTTTACACACATAAAAACCCGCAAAAAACCGTTGACTCACCGAACCTGCGGCGCTAGCCAAAGCCCAACGAACAACGCGCAGCCTCCGACAAATCCCGGCTTAACGCCCGTTGACTGACCGACATGGGACTCTGCCCGCTCAAGCCGGTTCTATCAAATCGGCCCGGAAATGAAAATGCCCCGTCGAGACGGGGCATTTCTTTCAAGCGGTAATCGGTCTTTCGAACGATTACTTCTTGGCGGCTGGCTTGGCCGGTTCGGCGGCCGGAGCAGCCTCTTCTTCTTCATCAGCGCCGGCAGCAGCATCATTAGCGCCTGCAGCTGCAGGGTCCTTGATGCCCAGCAGTTCCAGGTCGAAGACCAGAACCGAGTTTGCCGGGATGGTTGGGCTAGGGCTTTGTGCGCCGTAGGCCAATTCGCTAGGGATGTAGAGTTTGACCTTCTCGCCAACGTGCATCAGCTGCAGACCTTCGACCCAACCCGGGATCACGCCGCTCACCGGCAGATCGATAGGGCTGCCGCGTTCAACAGAGCTGTCGAACACTTTGCCGTCAGTCAGCTTGCCTTCGTAGTGAACGGTCACGACATCAGTCGGCTTCGGTACTGGACCGTCGGCTTTCTTGATGATTTCGTACTGCAGGCCGGAAGCAGTGGTGGTGACTTCCTTGCGCTTGCCGTTTTCTTCGAGGAACTTCTTGCCAGCGGCTGCCGACTCTTCGCTCATCTTGGCCATGCGCTCTTCAGCGCGCTTTTGCAGGTCGCCAAACGCTGCAACCAACTCTTCGTCTTTGAGCTTCTGCTCTTTCTTGCCAACGGCGTCTTCGATACCCAGCGCTACCGCTTTGGAATCCAGATCGTCCATGCCTTCCTGAGCCAGGCTTTTGCCCATGTTCAGGCCGATACCGTAAGAGGCTTTCTGGGCCGGGGTTTTCAGCTCAACGGTGCTGGCTTGCTTGTCACAGCCCGCGAGTACCAGACCGACCAGGGCAATCGCCGCTGCCAACCGATGCTGTTTCATTCTGTTTCCTTGTTCATGCGCCAATAGGGCAAACGAGTAAAGCCGCGAGCTTATCAGGCTGCCGCGATCAATGGCTACCGGCATGAGAGGGAGAAAAGGCAGATAAGTTCAGGTATCCAAAGGTTTTCTTGTTTGATCGAGAAATCCGTTCAGTTGGGGTTCAGCGGCCAGCCACAGGGTGAGCGAACGCGGCTAATACACGTCCCGCACGTAGCGCTTTTGCTCAGTCAGACAGCGCAACTGTTCGGCGGCTTTTTCCAGGCTCATGCCGCCTTGCTCGCTGATCACACGACGCAGCGCCTGATCGACATCCCGCGCCATCCGCGAGGCATCGCCGCAGATATACAGGTGCGCGCCCTCCTCCAGCCAGCGCCAGAGTTCGGCGCCCTGTTCCTGTATGCGCTGCTGGACGTAGATCTTCTCTGCCTGATCCCGGGAAAACGCCAGGCTCAGCCGGGTCAGCAGGCCGTCCTGCCGCATGCCTTGCAGCTCATCGCGGTAGTAAAAGTCGGTGGCCTGATGCTGCTCGCCGAAGAACAGCCAGTTACGGCCCCGATCGCCCCGGGCGCGCCGCTCCTGCAGAAACGCCCGAAACGGCGCCACCCCGGTGCCCGGGCCGATCATGATCATCGGCACATCGCCATCGAGGGGCGGGCGAAAATGCCGCGTGGGTTGCAGGAAAATGGGCACCTCGCACTCCCCCGCCCGATCGGCCAGAAAGGTCGATGACACGCCTTTGCGCGCGCCGTAGCGCACAGCGGAAACGGTGAGATGGACTTCATCGGGGTGCGCCTTGGCGCTCGACGCAATGGAATAAAGCCGCGGCTGAAGGGGCTTGAGATGATCAAGCCATTCCTGCGCAGCGCACGCAATCGGGAACTCGCGCAGCACGTCGGCCAGCTGCCGGCCCCACAGCCAGTCTTTCAGCTCGCTTTTGAAGGGCTCGGTCAGCAGGGTTTTCAGGTCATTGCTGCCGTTGCGCTCGGCGATGAATGCCAGGGTGTCTGCGCTCGGTCGTGCTATCTCGAATTGCTCGGCCAGCGCCTGACGCAGCGGCACGTCGGTCGTCTTCACGCCACGCACCGATTGCTCGGCGTTCAGTCCCGTGAGCTTGATCAATTCATCGACCAGCTCAGGGCAATTGCGCGGCCAGACCCCCAAGGCGTCGCCGGCTTCATAGGTCATGCCCGAGCCTTCCAGGGTCAGCGCCAGTTGCCGCGTGTCCTTGGCAGCACCGTCTGCGTTCAGCCGCCGATTGAGGGACAAACGCGCGTGATGGGGCTGCGTCCGTGACGACTGATTCCCAAAAACCGGTGCGTTGTCGACGATTGAAGGAGTAGGAAGATTCAGCGATAGCGCCTGCTGCAACCCTGTGAACCAGTTGTCTGCGTGGGCCTGGTATTCGCCGTCGCACTCGACTCTGGCGATCAGCGGTGAAGCGCCTAAGTGTTGCAGGCGCTGGTCGAGGTTCTTGCCGTGCTGGCAAAAGCGGTCGTAACTTGAATCACCGAGCGCCAGCACGGCGTAGCGCAGCGACGCCAGAGGCGCTTGCCGGGCAGCCAGTGACTGCCAGAATTGTTGCCCGTTGTCGGGGGATTCGCCGTCGCCGAAGGTGCTGCTGATCAGCGCGACGTTCTGCAACTGGTCCAGACGCTCGGAGGGGAAACTGTCCATCGCCGCCACCTGAACCGGCACACCGGCAGTCTTCAACCGGTCGCCGAACTGCCGGGCCAACGCTTCGGCATTCCCGGTTTGGGATGCCCAGAGCAGCGTCAACAGCGGCGCTTGGTCGGACGCTGTTTGCGTCACGTTCTCGGCTTGGGGCAAATCGAGGAAGCGATGCCCGATCAACTCGACTTTGCGCAAAGCGACCGCACAGCACTTGAATTCGGGCTGTCGGGAGATCGGGTCGACGGCGTCATTGGTTACTGCGTTGATCGCCAGTTTGTCGCCGTACACGTCGTTCCAGTGAAAGGGCGCGAAGCAGTTGCCCGGCAGCACGCGATCGCTGATCACCGCAGGCAACACCGCCAGGCCCCGTACGGAACGGATTTCCACGCCATCGCCTTCGCGCATGCCTAGCGCAAGGGCGTCGTCGGGGTGCAGCTCGACGAACGGCCGCGCGTTCAGCGCGTTCAATGTCGGCACTTTCCCGGTCTTGGTCAGGGTGTGCCACTGGTGCTGCAGGCGGCCGGTGTTGAGCACCATCGGAAATGCATCGTTGGGCAGTTCAGCCGGCGCCATGTGCGGGCGTGGGAAAAATACCGCTTTGCCGTGTGCGGTGGGAAAAAGGATCGCAGGACGTGTCGCTGCCTCAACGGGTCGTGCGTCGGTATCGCTCAGGTAACGGATCGGGTTGCGTGTGTGCTCGTCGGCTGGGGCGCACGGCCACTGCACCGGTTGATCCCTCAGCCGCCCATAACTCGCGCCGCGAATGTCGTAGCCCGTGGCGGGGTTCCACGCCTGCTTGATTTCCTCGAACACCTCCTCCGCAGAGGCGTAACTGAAGGCGTCGGCGAAGCCCATTTCACGAGCAACCCTGGCGATGATCTGCCAGTCCGGCAACGCTTGCCCCGGCGCATCGACGGCTTGTTGCGTCAGGTTGAGGGTGCGTTCGGAGTTGATCATCACCCCTTCCGCTTCCGCCCAGAGCGCGCCCGGCAACAGGATGTCGGCGTAGCGATTGGTTTCGGTGTCGAGGAAGGCGTCCTGGGTGATGACCAGCTCGGCGGTCTTCAGGGCGTCGATGACCGAAGTGCGGTTGGCGACACTGGCCACCGGGTTGGTGCAGATGATCCAGCAGGCCTTGATCACGCCGTCGCGCATCTGTTCGAACAGGTCGATGGTGCCGCCGCCGGGCTGATGCGGGATGCTGCCGTGCGGGATGTTCCAGAGGTCTTCGATGAAGCGGCGGTCGGCGCCCACTAACACCGAGCGCTGTCCGGGAAGTCCGGGGCCCATGTAGCCCATTTCCCTTCCGCCCATGGCATTCGGCTGGCCTGTCAGGGAAAACGGACCGCTGCCGGGCCGACAAATTGCCCCGGTCGCCAGATGCAGGTTGCACAGCGCGTTGGTGTTCCAGGTGCCGTGGGTGCTCTGGTTCAGGCCCATGGTCCAGCAACTCATCCACTCCTGCGCCGCGCCGATCATCCGCGCCGCCTGACGAATGTCGGCTTCGGCCAGGCCGGTGACCTGCGCGACGTAAGCCGGCGTGTACTCGGCGAGGAACTCGGGCATGACGTCCCAGCCCTGGGTGAACGAGGCGATGAAATCGGCGTCGGTGTCGCCGTTCTCCACCAGCAAGTGCAACAGGCCATTGAGCAGCGCGAGGTCAGTACCCGGTTTGATTTGCAGGAACAGCCCGGCCTTGTCGGCGGTGGCGCTGCGCCGGGGGTCGACGACGATCAGCTTCGCCCCGGCCTTGACCCGGTCCATCATGCGCAGGAACAGGATCGGGTGACAGTCAGCCATGTTGGCGCCAATCACCAAAAACAGGTCGGCTTTGTCAAAGTCATCGTAAGAGCCCGGAGGCCCGTCCGCGCCCAATGAAAGCTTGTAGCCACTGCCCGCGCTGGCCATGCACAGCCGCGAGTTGGACTCGATATTGGCCGTGCCCACGAAGCCCTTGGCGAGTTTGTTGGCCAGGTATTGCGCCTCCAGGGACATCTGGCCTGAGACGTAAAACGCGAGTGCGCCGGGGCCGTCGCGGTCCAGAATTCCACGCAAGCGCCGGGCGGTTTCGCTGATCGCGGCGTCCATTTCCGCGCGCACCGGCTCGTGGCTGCGCTGATGGCGGATGTACGCCGACGCCATCCGCCCGGACTCGGCAATCGCCTGGCCACAGGTGGTGCCTTTGGTGCACAGGCGGCCGAAATTGCTCGGGTGGGTCTTGTCGCCAACCACCTTGATGACCCGGTTGTCCTCGACCTGCATGACGATGCCGCAGCCGACGCCGCAATAAGGACACACGCTCTTTACGCTGTTGCTCGCCATATTCCGTTTCCTGAAAGCAAAAAAAGACGCCCTGTTCTCAGCCGTTGAAAAACGGAGAGCACACGGCGCCTTTGTCGTGAATATGGCAATCGGCGTTGATTGCCTGTGGGCACGGTGTTGCAAACGGCAGGCCAGCGTGGCCGAGGGACGTGCAGCGGAGGTTTCCAGTGGATTTTGCTGATGTGATGAATGGACGCTGAGCTTCACGGTGGGGCACACGAGGGTAAATCGCACCCTTTTCGAGCCGGAACCGTCTGCTCTCGAGGGTGATGAGATCGGCTTACGATTCACGCTTCTGCCCGTCAAACGTACGCGTCTGGCCGGAACGAAACGGGTCAACGCCTTGATATTCCCTGCTGGCACAGCCATTGCTACGTCCCTTATCAAGTCCAGCCTGAACACGCGGTTGGCAGCCCTGGCCGGTCAACGCGGACCGCCAGCCGTCCACGGCGTCGGGCTCACCAGGTTGACGTCGACACTGTGGTCGCGCGGCAATCCATAAAGAACAGGCAAAGGCGCCTGGAACCGAGAGGTTCCGGGCGCCTTTTTTTTGCTTTCGAAAAACCTGATTGGCCTTGGCCGGGACTCGATATGACCACCACAGTCGCCCCACTCAACGACGTCCAAACCCTGATCGTCATCGGCAACGGCATGGTGGGTCACCACTGCGTCGAGCAGTTGATCGCCGCCGGCGCCCTTGAGCGCTACCGCATTCATGTGTTCGGTGAGGAAGGCCAGCGCGCATACGACCGCGTGCACCTGTCCGAATACTTTGGCGGTCGCGACGCCGAGTCACTGGCGATGAGCGCAGCTTCTTTATATGAGCAGACCGGGCTTGCGCTGCACCTGGGCGTGCCGGTGCTGGAAATCGACCGGGCGCGGCGCGAAGTGATCACCGCCAAGGGCAGCTTTGGTTACGACAAGCTGGTGCTGGCGACGGGTTCGTATCCTTTCGTGCCGCCCATCGAAGGTGCTGAAGGCAACTCGCGACTGGTCTACCGCACGCTGGACGACCTCGACACCATCCGCGCCGCGGCGAGTCAGGCGAAACGCGGTGTGGTGGTCGGCGGTGGGCTGTTGGGACTGGAAGCGGCCAACGCGCTGAAGTCGCTGGGTCTGGAAGCCCACGTGGTTGAATTTGCGCCACGCTTGATGCCGGTGCAGCTGGATGACCACGGCGGCGCCGCCCTGAAGGCGCGCATCGAAGCGCTGGGCGTTGGCGTGCATCTGTCTCGCGCGACGCAATCCATCAGCGCGGGTGAGGAATACCGCTACCGGATGAATTTCGCCGGCGATGAATTCCTCGAAACCGACCTGATCGTCTTCTCCGCCGGCATACGCCCCCAAGACGCCCTCGCCCGCCAGTGTGAGCTGGCGCTGGGCCCGCGCGGCGGCATCGCCATCGACGAACATTGCCGCACCAGCGACACCGACATTTTCGCCATCGGGGAGTGCGCTGCCTGGAACGGCAGCGTCTTTGGCCTCGTCGCGCCGGGTTATCAGATGGCGCGCAATGTCGCGGCGCAGCTGTGCAACCTGGACGCCGAGCCGTTCTTCGGCGCGGATATGTCGACCAAACTCAAACTGCTGGGCGTCGATGTCGGCTCCATCGGCGATGCCCATGGTGCGTTGGCGGGTGCGCGCAGTTACCGGTTTATCGACGAGGCCAGCGGCAGTTATCGCCGTCTGGTGGTGTCGGCCGATGGCAAAAAAGTCCTCGGCGCCGTGCTGGTGGGCGACAACAGTTATTACGACACCCTGCTGCAATACGCGCAGAACGGCATCAAGCTGCCCGCCGATCCATCGAGCCTGATCCTGCCCCACAGCGACGGTGCGCCGACGTTGGGTGCCGATGCCCTGCCCGCCACGGCAACCATTTGCTCGTGCCACAACGTCAGCAAAGCCTCAATTTGCTCGGCTATCGATGGCGGCTGCACCGATCTTGCCGGGCTCAAGGCCTGCACCAAGGCCGCCACCGGGTGCGGCGGCTGTACAGCGCTGCTGAAAAGCGTGTTCGAGCACGAACTCATTGCCCGGGGCGTGGCCGTCGATAAAAGTCTGTGCGAGCACTTCGCCTTTACCCGGCAGGAGCTGTACGCCTTCGCCCGCGTGGAAAACATCGAAAGCTTCGACGAGATGCTTGCCCGCCACGGCAAAGGCCATCTGGGTTGCGACATCTGCAAACCCACCGTCGGCTCGATTCTCGCCTCGTGCTGGAACCGGCCGATCATGGACCCGTCACTGGTGCCCCTGCAGGACACCAACGATACGTTCATGGCCAATATGCAGAAGAACGGCACGTATTCGGTGGTGCCGCGCATCCCGGCGGGCGAGATCACTGCGGACGGCCTGATCGCCATCGGCGCGGTCGCGAAGAAATACGACCTGTACACCAAGATCACCGGCGGCCAGCGCATCGACCTGTTTGGCGCGCAGCTGCATGAGCTGCCGGACATCTGGGCCGAGCTTATCGCCGCCGGCTTCGAGACCGGTCATGCCTACGGCAAATCGACGCGGACGGTGAAATCCTGCGTCGGCAGCACCTGGTGCCGTTACGGCGTTCAGGACAGCGTGCAAATGGCGCTGAATATCGAGGACCGCTACAAAGGCCTGCGCTCGCCGCACAAGCTGAAGTTCGCAGTGTCCGGTTGCACCCGTGAATGCGCTGAGGCCCAGAGCAAGGACATCGGCGTGATTGCCACGGAGAACGGCTGGAATCTGTACGTGTGCGGCAATGGCGGCATGCGCCCGCGCCACGCCGAGCTGTTCGCCACCGATCTGGACGACGAGACACTGATTCGTTACATCGACCGCGTGCTGATGTTTTACATCCGCACCGCTGACAAGTTGCAGCGGACCTCGGTCTGGCGCGAGTCCCTGGAAGGCGGGCTGGATTTTCTGAAAGCGGTGGTGATCGACGACAGCCTGGGGCTGGCCGCCGAGCTGGAGGCGCAGATGCAGTTGGTGGTCGACCGTTATGAATGCGAATGGGCGAATGCGCTGAAGAGCCCGGAGAAACTCAAGCGCTTCCGCACGTTCGTCAATGACAAAGGCGCCGACCCGGACATTCATTTCGTCAAGGAGCGCAGCCAGCGTCGTCCGGCTCGCGCTGAAGAGTTGAATCTGATTGCCGCAGTGGAGGTTGCACGATGAGCCAGGCCAATGCTGCATTGATGGAGTTGCCGAAAACTCAGGTGTGGCGCGCGGTCTGTACGCGTGAGGATCTGGTGCTGAATTCCGGTGTGGTGGCGCTGGTGGGCACTGCGCAGGTGGCGCTGTTTTATGTGGCGTCTATCGGCGGCGCGGCGCAGTTGTTCGCGGTGGACAATCGCGATCCGGTCACGGGGGTGAATGTGATTGGTCGGGGGTTGATTGGCAGTTTGGGCGGGGATCTTGTGATCGCTTCGCCTTTATATAAGCAGCATTACCGACTCAAGGACGGTACGTGTCTGGAGGATGCGGCGTTGCGATTGCGGACCTGGCCAGTGCGGCTGGTGGGGGATGTGGTGGAGATAGATGTGGGGTGAGGCGTTCAGGGGACTGATTTATTTACAGCGCTTCATCGTAAATTAATCTGTCCCCGGATCTACGGCGTTGCTTAGTCCGCGAAGATCAAAAGCGTCTGCCTAGGGGCAGACTGTTTCGCCTTCGGCGAGTTACTTGATAAAGCCCCAAGTAACCAAGGGCTTGTGCTCCTGGTTGGGCCCCTCCTGCGTCGGGGTTCCTTCACTCCGGTCTCGCTCCGTGGGCCCGCGCCGAACGGACATCCATGTCCTGACGGCGCTCTCGCCGCATCCATGCGGCTCGGCCCACTCCGCGAGACCTGCGTTCAGCCTGCACCCAAGTAGCGATTGGAGGTGTCTGGGCTTTTTGTGTAAGAAGAACAAAAGCAGATCAAAAGCTTCCCGGCTGAAGCCGGTCCTACGGTGTGCACGCATTGCTTTTAGTGGGACCGGCTTCAGCCGGGAAGAGGCCGGTGTGAGCACCATCAGGCTTGCGGGCTATGAATCGTTGCACTGGATGCACGCGCTGCTTTTCGTAGGACCGGCTTCAGCCGGGAAGAGGCCAGTGTGGACACTGGTCACTTCAGATCAGCCGCCCCCACCAAATCGCAGGCACAAAAAAAGCGACCCTAAGGTCGCTCTCTTTGTCGTTACGAGGAGTTCAAGGGCCTCGTAACTCAATATGGCGCAGCGGACGGGACTCGAACCCGCGACCCCCGGCGTGACAGGCCGGTATTCTAACCGACTGAACTACCGCTGCGCGTAACACTTGAAACGAATGGTGGGTGATGACGGGATCGAACCGCCGACATTCTGCTTGTAAGGCAGACGCTCTCCCAGCTGAGCTAATCACCCTTCGCTTCGGTGTGGCGCGCATTCTACGGAGCGATCAAAAAGCTGGCAAGCACTTTTTGAAATAATTTTATAATCCTTCCAAAGGCTTACATCAGGGTTGGCCGCAGGGTCACAGCAGCGAATAATGCCCCCCTTTGTATAAAGGAGAGATGTACCCCATGTGGTTCAAAAACCTGCTTGTCTATCGCCTGACCCAGGACCTGCCATTTGACGCCGAGGCGCTGGAAACCGCGTTGGCGACCAAGCCTGCACGTGCCTGTGCCAGCCAGGAGTTGACCACTTACGGTTTCATCGCCCCGTTCGGCAAGGGCGAAGACGCGCCACTGGTGCACGTCAGCGGTGATTTCATGCTGATCTCGGCGCGCAAGGAAGAACGCATTCTGCCCGGCAGTGTGGTCAACGATGCCTTGAAAGAGAAAGTCGAAGAGATCGAGACCGAGCAGATGCGCAAGGTCTACAAGAAGGAACGCGATCAGCTCAAGGATGAAATCATCCAGGCCTTCCTGCCCCGCGCCTTTATCCGCCGCTCGGCCACTTTCGCCGCCATCGCCCCCAAGCAAGGCGTGATTCTGGTCAACGCTTCCAGCCCCAAGCGCGCCGAAGACCTGCTGTCGACCCTGCGTGAAGTGGTCGGCTCGTTGCCAGTCCGCCCCGTGACCGTCAAGACCGCGCCAACCGCTGTGATGACCGAATGGGTCAAGACCAGCCAGACCGCCGAGCACTTCTTCGTGCTGGACGAGTGCGAACTGCGCGACACCCACGAAGACGGCGGCATTGTGAAATGCAAACGTCAGGACCTCACCAGCGACGAAATCCAGCTGCACCTGAGCACCGGCAAAGTCGTCACTCAGCTGTCGCTGGCGTGGCAGGACAAGCTGTCGTTCGTGCTGGACGACAAGCTCGGTATCAAACGCCTGAAGTTCGAAGACCTGCTGCAGGATGAAGCCGAGCAGAACGGCGGCGACGATGCGCTGGGTCAGCAGGACGCCAGCTTCACCCTGATGATGCTGACATTCGGCGAGTTCCTGCCGGAGCTGATGGAAGCACTGGGCGGCGAAGAGATTCCCCAGGGGATCTGATTTCGCCTGACGGCGCAGGAGCCGGCTTGCTGGCTCCTTCCGTTTCCGGGTTCATTCATACCAATAAGAAAGGAGCAGGCCATGCGTGCCCTGGCTGCGTTGAGTCGTTTTGTCGGTAATACCTTCGCGTACTGGGTGCTGCTGTTCGCCGTGCTGGCGTTCCTGTTCCCGTCCTGGTTCATCGGCCTCAAGTCGTACATCGTGCCGTTGCTGGGGCTGGTGATGTTCGGCATGGGCCTGACCCTCAAGCTTGATGATTTTTCTGAAGTCGTGCGCCATCCCTGGCGCGTGGCTCTGGGGGTGGTCGCGCATTTCGTGATCATGCCCGGCGTGGCCTGGCTGCTTTGCCAGCTGTTTCACCTGCCGCCGGAAATCGCCGTGGGCGTGATTCTGGTCGGCTGCTGCCCGAGCGGCACGTCGTCCAACGTCATGACCTGGCTGGCCAAGGGCGATCTGGCGCTGTCGGTGGCCATCGCCGCCGTCACCACCCTCCTCGCCCCGCTGCTGACCCCGGCGCTGATCTGGCTGCTGGCCTCGGCGTGGCTGCCGGTGTCCTTCATGGAAATGTTCTGGTCGATCCTGCAGCTGGTGATGCTGCCGATCGTGCTCGGCGTCATCGCTCAACGTTTACTCGGCGCCAAGGTGAGTTTTGCCGTCGACGTGCTGCCGCTGGTGTCGGTGGTGAGCATCGTGATGATCGTCTGCGCGGTGGTGGCAGCGAGTCAGGCGAAGATTGCCGAGTCGGGCCTGTTGATCATGGCCGTGGTGATCCTGCACAACAGCTTCGGTTTTCTGCTGGGTTACTTCACCGGCAAGCTGTTCAAGTTGCCACTGGCTCAGCGCAAATCGCTGTCCCTGGAAGTCGGCATGCAGAACTCAGGCCTCGGCGCCGCGCTGGCCGCTGCGCACTTTTCGCCACTGGCGGCGGTGCCGAGCGCGCTGTTCAGCGTCTGGCACAACATTTCGGGCGCGTTGCTTTCGACGTACTTCCGCAAGATGACGCCGGATGCGGTGGTCGCGGACGAGAAGCCGGTTGTAGGCTGACCGGCCGCGCAACTGGCTTGCTCTTTGTGGGGAGATTCCCGGTCACCCACAAGTCGTCCAGCAGATGCGATCCATGTGGGAGTGAGCTTGCTCACGAAGAGGCCGGTACATCCGCTCATTTTTCTGCGGCAGGAATACCGTCTTCGTGAGCAAGCTCACTCCCACAAGTTATTTTGACACCAGAAATATCGGGTTTCTTATTAACGCGCTGGCACTCGCCTTAGCGCACCGCCCCCCGCAATTCCGCCACCCGCTCACGCACCAGCGCCGGTTGCGATGCCTCCCTCGTCAACGCAGGCCCGGCGACCAGGGTCACTCGCGACCAAAGCCTGCGGAACACGCCCTTGTTCGGGTCCCGGCTGAAAAAGCTGCCCCACAACCCCTGCAATGCCATTGGAATCACCGGCACATCAGTCTCCTGCAAGACCCGGGTCATGCCACTCTTAAAGGTGTCGATCTCGCCGTCCGTGGTCAGCTTACCTTCCGGAAAGATGCACACCAGCTCGCCTTCCTTAAGGTAATGGGCGATGCGTTCGAACGCGCTGTCGAACACTGCCTTGTCCTCTTTGATACCGGCAATCGGGATGGCGCCCGCCGTGCGGAACACGAAATTCAGCACCGGCAAATTGAAGATTTTGTAGTACATGACGAAGCGGATCGGCCGGCGCACAGAGCCGGCAATCAACAGCGCATCGACGAACGAGACATGATTGCAGACCAGCAATGCCGCGCCCTCATCAGGGATCTGGTCAAGGTCGCGATGCTCCACGCGGTACATGGAATGGCTGAGCAGCCAGATCATGAAGCGCATGGTGAACTCGGGCACGATTTTGAAGATGTAGGCGTTGACCGCGATGTTCATCAGCGACACGACGAGGAACAGCTGCGGGATTGACAGTTTCGCCACGCTCAGCAGCACGATCGACACAATCGCCGAGACCACCATGAACAGCGCATTGAGGATGTTGTTGGACGCGATGACCCGCGAGCGCTCTTTCTCCGGCGTCCGCGACTGGATCAGCGCGTACAGCGGCACGATGTAAAACCCGCCGAAGACGCCGATGCCGAGGATGTCCAGCAACACCCACCACGCCTGCCCGTACCCCAGAATCGCCAGCCAGTTATTGGCCTGCACGTTCTGCGGGAAATCACCGGAATGCCACCACAGCAACAAGCCGAACACGGTCAGGCCCATGGAGCCGAACGGCACCAGGCCAATCTCCACTTTGCGGCCTGACAGTCGCTCGCAGAGCATGGAGCCAGCGGCGATGCCGATGGAGAACACGGTCAGAATCAGTGTGACGACGGTTTCATCGCCATACAGAAAGTCCTTCGCGTAGGCCGGGATCTGCGTCAGATAAATCGCCCCTACGAACCAGAACCACGAGTTGCCGACGATGGAACGCGACACCGCTTTGGTCTGCCCCAGGCCGAGTTTCAGGGTGGCCCAGGATTCACTGAAGATGTTCCAGTTCAGGCGCATGTCCGGCGAAGCGGCCGCGGCCGGCGGAATGCCTCGGCTGGCGAGATAACCCAGGCACGCCACCGAGACCATGGCTGCCGCCACGATGGGGGCGTAATGGGTCGCCGACATCATCACCCCGGCGCCGATGGTGCCGGCCAGGATCGCCATAAACGTGCCCATTTCCACCAGGCCGTTGCCGCCCACCAGTTCGTTCTCATGCAGGTGCTGGGGCAGGATCGAGTACTTCACCGGCCCGAACAGCGCCGAGTGGGTGCCCATGGCGAACAGCGCCGCCAGCATCAGTGACAGGTGATTAAAGAGAAAACCCGTGGCCCCCACGACCATGATCACGATCTCCAGGACCTTGATCATGCGGATCAGCTTGTCCTTGGGGTATTTCTCGCCGAACTGCCCGGCCAGCGCCGAGAATAGAAAGAACGGCAGGATGAACAGCAAGGCGCAGAGGTTGACGTAGATGGAGCGGTCGCCGTCGATGCTCAGCTTGTAGAGGATGGCGAGGATCAGCGACTGCTTGAAGATGTTGTCGTTGAACGCCCCGAGGGACTGGGTCACGAAAAACGGCAGAAAGCGCCGCTTACCCAACAAACTGAACTGCGACTGACTCATCTTCCCTGGTCCTGAGTGGCGCCGGTATCGGCTTTCGGATGGGAACGCCGAACGGCGGTTCCGGGCCACATTGAAGACGACACCGGCGGCAAAGTCGAGCACGCGCTCCAACGCATAACCCGTTAGAGCGTACGTAAACCGGCGATGCAGGGCGAAACGAACAGCTCGCCTTTGTAGGCGCCGGTCACGGTGCGCTTCATGATCAACAGCCACAGGACACTCAGCGCGGCGACCAGCACGCTGCCGAGAACCGCAAAGAACATAAGATGAAGCACCGCGCCCAGCTTCAGGGTGGTCAGCGCGAACACCCCCAGCGGAAAGGTAAAACCCCACCAGCCCAGGTTGAACGGGATGCCATTGCGCAGGTAACGTGCGGTGATCAGCAGCGCCATCAGGCACCACCACACGCCGACACCCCACAAGATCACGCCGCCGATCAGGCCAAGACCCGAGGCGATTTCGCCGACGCCGGGCAAGCCGTTGGCGTTGAAGATCGGCGGCGAATCGGCGCCCAGCACAATTAAACCGAACGCGCCGGTGCTAATCGGCCCGAGGGCCAGCCAGCTCGACGCAGCCATGTTTTCGTGTGGCAATTTGTGCAGGGCCATGCGCAGCAACAGGATGGTCAGGATGCTGAACGCCACCGGCACCGACATCGCCCACAGCACGTAGCTGGTGATGAGCACGCTGAACTGGCTGTGGCTGTCGGCCAGATGCGGCGCCAGCAGCCCGCCGCTCACCGCCGCCACTTCGCAGGCCACCAGCGGCAGAAGCCAGACGGCGGTCATCTGATCGATACGGTGTTCCTGGCGGGTGAACATCAAAAACGGGATGACCACGCCGCAGGCCAGGGACATCGCCACGTCCAGCCACAACAACATCTCGGCCATCGGCAGCACGGCGTCGCCCCATCGCGGCAGGCCGAAAGTCAGCAGCCCGTTGATGAGCGTCGCCAGGCCCATGGGAATCGTGCCGAAAAACATCGACACCGTGGAATGCCCGAACACCCGCCGCGCCTCGTCGAAAAACATCACCCAGCGGGCGATATAGAGGGTGCTGAAGGTAAGGAACAGCACGATGTTGAGCATCCACAAGGCTTCGGCCAGCTTGAACAAGCCGGGGATGGCCAGCGGAAGCTGTGTCAGCACGGCCGACAGAATCCCGGTGCCCATGGTCGCGGCGAACCAGTTGGGGGTGAATTGGCGGATGACTTCCCGAGGGTGACTCAATTGGCTTAAGGGTCTTTGCGGGATGAACATGGCGTGGGTCATGGCGAGCTCCTGTCCTCGTGTGAGGTGGTCCCCATAGTAGGACGGCAGCTGATATCGACTAAGCGGGTAATTTCGCTATGCATCATAGATTTCCCCGATATGGACCGGGCATGGGATTCATCGCACTCCTGCGACACCGCGCCGCTCAGACCTTGGTCGTAACAGACGAACCCTACGCGGCGTGCGAGACTGTCCGGCCGGCGAGGGATCGCCACCGAAACCGCTAGCCGCTTGCCTCCGGAGTTCCCATGTCGCTGTCCAGCGGGCTGATCGCTGCCGTCGCCCTGGCCTATATGGCCATCATGTTCGCCATCGCCTTCTACGGTGACCGTCGCAGCACCCCACTGCCGCCGCGCCTGCGCGCTTGGGTGTACAGCCTGTCGCTGGCGGTTTACTGCACCAGCTGGACGTTTTTCGGCTCGGTCGGCCAGGCCGCCGAGCAATTGTGGTCGTTTTTGCCGATCTACCTCGGGCCGATTCTGCTGATGCTGCTGGCGCCTTGGGTGCTCCAGAAAATGGTGCTGATCAGCAAACAGGAAAACATCACTTCCATTGCCGACTTCATCGCCGCCCGCTACGGCAAGTCGCAGACCCTCGCCGTCGTGGTCGCGCTGATCTGCCTGATCGGCGTGCTGCCCTACATCGCGCTGCAACTCAAAGGCATCGTGCTGGGGGTGAACATTCTGATCGGTGCCGGCGCCGACGCCACGGGGACTCGCGCCCAGGACACTGCGCTGATCGTGTCGCTGGTGCTGGCGCTGTTCACCATCGTCTTCGGCACCCGCAACCTCGACGCCACCGAGCACCACCGCGGCATGGTCCTGGCGATTGCCTTCGAGTCGCTGGTGAAGCTGTTCGCCTTCATGGCCGTCGGCGCGTTCGTGACCTTCGGCCTGTACGACGGCGTGGACGACCTGTTCAACCAGGCCATGCTCGCACCGCGTCTGGAGGAGTACTGGAAAGAAACGGTCAACTGGCCATCGATGGTAGTGCAGACCGGCGTCGCCATGATGGCGATCATCTGCCTGCCCCGGCAGTTTCACGTCACCGTTGTGGAGAACATCGAGCCACAGGATTTGCGCCTGGCGAAATGGGTGTTCCCGGCGTACCTGTTGCTAGCAGCCGTGTTCGTGGTGCCGATTGCCCTGGCCGGGCAGATGCTGCTGCCCGCCTCGGTTCTGCCTGACTCGTTCGTGATCAGCGTGCCATTGGCCCACGCGCACCCGGCGCTGGCCATGCTGGCGTTCATCGGCGGGGCTTCGGCGGCCACCGGGATGGTCATCGTCGCCAGCGTTGCACTGTCGACCATGGTTTCCAACGACATGCTGCTGCCGTGGCTGCTGCGGCGCAAAACCGCCGAGCGCCCGTTCGAGGTGTTCCGCCACTGGATGCTCTCGGTGCGCCGGGTCAGCATCGTGGTCATTCTGTTGCTCGCCTACGTCAGCTACCGGCTGCTGGGCTCGACTGCCAGTCTGGCGACCATCGGCCAGATCGCCTTCGCCGCCATCACGCAGTTGATGCCGGCGATGATCGGCGCGCTGTACTGGAAGCCGGCCAATCGTCGCGGGGTGTTCGCCGGGCTTGCCGCCGGGGTGTTCATCTGGTTTTACACCCTGGTGCTGCCGATCATTGCCCACAGCATGGGCTGGTCGCTGAGCAGTTTTCCGCTGCTGGCGTGGCTGCACAGCAACCCGTTCAATCTGCCGATCAGCCCGCTGACCCAGGGCGTGGTGCTGTCGATGCTGGGCAACCTGGCGTTGTTTGTGTGGGTCTCGCTGCTGTCGCGAACGCGGGTGTCCGAACACTGGCAGGCGGGCCGTTTCATCGGCCAGGAATTGCAGGCTCGGCCCAACAATCGCTCGCTGCTGGCGGTGCAGATCGAAGACCTGCTCAAGCTCTCGGCGCGTTTCGTCGGCGAAGAGCGGGCGCAACAGAGCTTCATCCGCTTCGCCTACCGGCAGGGTAAAGGTTTCAACCCCAACCAGAACGCCAACGGCGAATGGATCGCCCACACCGAACGCTTGCTGGCAGGGGTGCTGGGCACGTCGTCGACGCGGGCGGTGGTCAAGGCGGCGATTGAAGGCCGCGACATGCAGCTCGAAGACGTGGTGCGCATCGCCGACGAAGCCTCCGAGGTGCTTCAGTTCAATCGCGCGCTGCTGCAAGGCGCCATCGAGAACATCACTCAGGGCATCAGCGTGGTGGATCAATCCCTGCGCCTGGTGGCCTGGAACGCGCGCTATCTGGAGCTGTTCAATTACCCGGAAGGCCTGATTAGCGTGGGGCGGCCCATCGCCGACATCATCCGTTACAACGCCGAGCGCGGTTTGCTCGGCCCCGGCGAGGCCGAAGTGCATGTCGCCCGGCGCCTGCACTGGATGCGTCAGGGCCGCGCGCATACGTCCGAGCGGTTGTTTCCCAATGGGCAGGTGATCGAGCTGATCGGCAACCCGATGCCCGGCGGCGGCTTCGTCATGAGCTTCACTGACATCACCGCGTTCCGCGAGGCCGAGCATGCGCTCAAGGGCGCCAACGAAAGCCTCGAACAACGCGTGGCTGAACGGACGCGGGAGCTGTCGCAGCTGAACACGGCGCTGAGCGAAGCCAAGGCCCATGCGGAAGCCGCCAATCAGTCGAAAACGCGCTTTCTCGCCGCCGTCAGCCACGACCTGATGCAGCCCATGAACGCGGCGCGTTTGTTCTCCGCTGCCCTGCTGCACAACGACGACAACGTGCCGGCGGAAGCGAAACAGCTGATCCAGCATCTGGACAGCTCGCTGCGTTCGGCCGAAGACCTGATCAGCGACCTGCTGGATATTTCGCGGCTGGAGAACGGCAAGTTCACGCCGACCATCACGCCGTTCGCACTGAACAATCTGTTTGAAACCCTCGGCGCCGAATTCAAGGCCCTCGCCCAGGAGCAGGGTCTGGATTTCCGAGTGCGCGGCAGCACGTTGCGCGTGGCCAGCGACGCCAAGCTACTGCGGCGGGTGCTGCAGAACTTCCTGACCAATGCGTTTCGTTACGCCAAGGGGCCTATTTTGCTGGGGGTGCGGCGCAGAAGCGGGCAGCTGAGCCTGGAAGTCTGGGACCGTGGGCCGGGTATTCCCGAGGACAAGCGGCAGGTGATTTTCGAGGAGTTCAAGCGGCTGGACAGCCATCAGACCCGCGCCGAAAAGGGCTTGGGTTTGGGGCTGGCGATTGCCGACGGCTTGTGCCGCGTGCTCGGTCATTCGCTGGAAGTGCGTTCATGGCCGGGCCAGGGCAGCGTGTTCAGCGTCACGGTGCCGCTGGCGCCTGCATCGCCGATACCGGCCATTGCGCCGAGCGAACCTTCGCGTGCTGCGCTCAACGGTACGCAAATCCTCTGCGTCGACAACGAAGACAGCATCCTGATTGGCATGAACAGCCTGCTCAGCCGCTGGGGGTGTCAGGTCTGGACGGCGCGCAATCGCGAGGAATGCCAGGCCCTGCTCAACAACGGCATTCGCCCGCACCTGGCGTTGGTGGATTACCACCTGGACCACGGTGAAATCGGCACCGAACTGATGGCCTGGCTGCGCACGCAACTGGGTGAGCCGGTCCCCGGTGTGGTCATCAGCGCCGACGGCCGCCCGGAGCTGATCGCCCAGGTACACGCCGCCGGCCTTGAGTATCTGGCCAAACCGGTGAAGCCCGCAGCGCTGCGGGCGTTGTTGAGTCGGCATGTGCGGTTGGGTTGAGGCTGGCCGGCATCGTCACGATGGGAACGATGATCCACTGTAGGAATGAGCTTGCTCGCGATCGGCTGCGAAGCAGTCGTGAAACCCGACACCCCGGTAATGCCTGACACACGGCACGCACCGGTTTGCTGCCGCTGCGCGCCAGATCGCGAGCAAGCTCACTCCTACAGTTTTCTTCCGCAGTGCTCGACGAATTCGCGGCGGGGGTGGACGGTTCTATTCAACCTTCCTGAACACAAACACCAACCCCACCACAATCAGCACCATCCCCAGCATGCTCATCAGCGCGAGGCGGTTGCCGTAGATCAGGTAGTCCATGATCGCGGTAACGCCGGGCACCAGGTAAAACAGGCTGGTAACGTTGACCAGATTGCCTTGGGCGATAAGCCGATAAAGCAGAAACGTCGCCAGCACCGACACCACCAGCCCCATGTACAGCACCGGCACGAAGAAGCCGATGCTGTGTTCGAAATGAAAGGGCTGAAATGGCACGAACACGGCACACACCAATGTCCCCGCGAGGTATTGCACCGGCAACGTGCCGAGGGGGTTGTCGGTGATGCGTTTCTGCATGATCGAGCCGCCGGTCATGCTCAACATGCCCAGTACGCCGAATGCCATGCCGGCCAGCGATCCGCCGTCGCCGATGCCTTGCCAGACCACCAGCACCAGACCCGCCAGCCCCAGACTCAGGCCGAACATGCGTGACGCCGAGCGGCTGCGTTCAACCAGCACGGCCGTGAGTATCGGTTGCACGCCCATGATCGTGGCCATGACGCCGGGCGCGACTTTCATGTCCAGCGCCAGCAGGTAGCAGATCTGATAAGCCCCCAGCAGCACCGCCCCTGTCATCAACGCAAAGCCCATCGACGCGCGGGTGGCGGGAAGCTTGTAACCCAAGGCCGGGATCAGGATCGCCAGCGCCACAAGCGCCAGCAGAAAACGGAACAGTAGAAATGCAAACGGTGAAGCGTGGGTCAGGCCCCACTTGGAAACGATCGCGCCGCTGCTCCAGAGCAGGACGAAAAGCGTCGTCGTGGCCATCGAGGCCAAGGCTTTATTAGCGAACATGAGTCACCTGTGATTCAGACAAAATCGGACCCGGCACGAACCGGATTCACGGATGTTTTGCGGGCGTTTGCAGGCTTCGGTCGACAGCGTTGACGCAGTCGCTCAGCCGAGCACAACGACGCCTGGCGGTGCAACGACGCACACGACAGGGCTGTTCACAGATGGGGGTGGCGGGTAACGCGTGATAAAGGCGATTTGCATGCAGCTGCACGGTTCCGCAACAGCGCGAGCCGTGGCGGATAAAGCGAACCGGGTGCGGGATGCAGGCATCGTGCTCATCTTCTGAAAGGAGTGACTCGTGTTGCCAAGTGTTACGGCACGACGCCGACTATAACCAGCCAGCGGTGCCTCGTGCAATGCCATAACGCGACGTCGTGAATTGCCCAGATGCAGCGCTACCAGGACAGCTTCAGCTCGACGCCGAGGTAATTGCTGTCGTGCCCGCCGGCATCGCGCACTGACTGGCCGACGTCGTAGTGCACCGCCTCGACCGCGCCGCTCAGATTAGGGGTGAACGCATAGTCCGTGCGCACCTGCCCGTAGGCGCCGGTCCAGCGACTGCCCTGCCCCGCGGTTCCGGCCACCGCGATGTTCGGTTGAACGTAGACAGCGTCTTCGGTGGTCTCCCGCCATTGCAGGCCGAGGGCCGTCTGAATGCTCAGCTTGGCGATCGGCTTGATGGTAATCGACGGTTTGACGTGCAGGATGTTGGCATAGCCGGTGTAGCCCCCCAGCGAAAAATAGTAGCCGTTGGGAAACAGCGGATTGAACGTGCCCAGCGTGCCGTCGCCGTTGTTTCGGTCGCCCGACGCGGCGTCCAGTTGCAGACCCAGACGCGGCGTCCAGCTGACGTCGGCGAAGGTGTAGCCCACGCGACTGCCCGCCGCCCAGGCGCGAATGCTTTTGGCGCCGACCGAACCGGTCTGCCCCATCGCCTCCAGGTCCCAGTCGTAGCCATCGGCCGCGCCGCCGAGCCGTGCGTCAAAGATATTCCGGTGCTCAGCGCCGCTGGCATCGAGGTAACTGGCGTCGTCGCGTTCATACAGCCCGACATAGGCCGACAGCTCGTTACTGCCGCCCACCAGCCGCTCGGCGCGCAGCATGTGAAAGCGAAATTCGTGGTTGGAACGATCGTCGAAGTGGCGCTCGTCCTGGTATTGCACCGGTCGGCTGGCGATCGCGATGAAGCGCCACAGCCCGGTCTCCCAGTCCGCCCACAACGCATCGAACGACTGGCGCACGTTCGGCCCGTCGCGAGACGAAATAAAGCGCTGTAAGTCGAAGGCGAAATCCTGCCGCCCCACCCGCGCCTTGAAGGTGTTGTCGCCCAGCTTCTTGGTGTATTCAAGGAACGCGAGGCGCAGGTCGGTGCGATTCTGGTCAGCGCCGCCAATGGTGGTTTTGTCGTAGGCGCGCACGTCTTCCAGCTGGGTAAACACGCGCCAGTTTTCATTGAAGTGCAGATCGGCGTGCACCTGAAAGCGCTGCAGCAGATACCGGTCCCGGGCGACATTTCGCGTACCGAACGCGCTGGCGTCGTTCATCTCGAAGCGCTCACGCAGGGTGCTGCCCAACGACAGGTACGTTTGCGGATTGTCCGAAGACAGCGGGATGTACTTGAGACTGTCCAGCGGCGCCGTCTGGAGGGTTGGATTGGCCAGCACCGCCCAATCCTCCTGCCAGCGATTGGTCTTGATCGCCGGCCTGGTTTCAGCCTCGTCAGCACGGGCCGGGCTGCTGGCCATGGGCAGCGCGATTGCCAGGCACAGACCACTCAAACCTGAAGTGAATCGAGCACTCGCCATCGGTCAACCGGCCGCAGCGGTCTGATGAATTTCAGCGACGTAGCCACCCGGAAACTCTACAACTGCCGCCGTACGTCCTGCGCTGGTAAAGGGCTCGACGATCACGTTCACCCCCGCCGCCTTCGCTTTGCTCAATGTGTCCTGCAGGTTGGCGACTTCATAGCCGGTGTTGTCGTGGCCGAACGGATACGGCAGATGGCCGTCGGTGGCCAGCACGACCATTTTGCCGAACGGCGACTCGATGCGAATGCGGTGGAAAGTGGCATCGGCGCGACCGATCTCGATGCCCGGCGCTTTCTTCTCGTCGCTGACAACTTTGCCGTGGGAGAACGCGATAAACGCTTTTACGAACGCGGCAGCCCGGTCGTTGGACACGTAGACGCGATTCTCGGGAATGGTCTGGAACGGTGCGTAACTCGGCACTTTGGTGTGCCAGTAAAGCTGCATGTTCACGCCACCCGGCCACTGCACGACGGCGTCGCGACCGATGGGGTCCGGGAAGTCCGAAACGATGACGTCGGCGCCGGCCTGACGCGCTTCTTTGATCGCCAGGTCCATGTCCTTGACCAGATAGCCGTTGCGCTCATCGCCAAATGGACGCGGGATCGGGGTCTTGAAACCGAACAGCGACACCGTGCCGACCGGCGTTTGAATCAACTGGGACGTCGTGCTGCTCGGTACAGGCAAGACATTGACCACCACCTGTGGCGTGCTCTGGCCGCCGAACGTCGCGGTGAAGCTCTGAACGAAGCGATCCACATCCGCAGGCGCGACGTAGACGTGGGTGGTGTCGTATTGAGGCGCAACGGCCACGGCGGCGGACTGGGCAAAGGCAACGGTCGGTGCAACCGCGGCCGCCATCGGACCGGCCAGGCCGAACAGCGTGGCGGAAAGCATCAGGAATCTGGCGCGCATGAACATCGTCTCCGGGCAAAAAGGGCAGAACGCAGGGTCCGCCGACTGGCCCCGGAGAGGATTGAATAGACGTGCTATTTGCCGGTTATGCCCTCGCGCGAGGCATAAAAAAAGCGCCGCTGCACAGGGTGCAACGGCGCTTGATAAAGCCGGGTTTTTAGCCGAACAGCCAGTAGCCCAGCAGCGTCAGCACGATCACTGCCAGCACCGGACGCAGGATGCGATAGGCCTTGGGGTTGGCGCGTTTGAACTGCTTGACCTTGCCACTGAAGCTGTTACTGAAGCGCTTGCTGAACGCATAGGCCTGATTGATCCCGCCAACGCGCTCATCATCGGTGTTCTGCGGCGCGGTGGCGCGACCGAGAAACGCGCTGACGCGGCGGTTGACCGCGGTCATGAAACGATTGCTCAGCGGCCGCTCGATGTCGCAGAACAGAATCACGCGGGTGACGTCGGTTTCGTTCTTGACCCAGTGCACGTAGGTTTCATCGAACATCACGTCGTCACCGTCGCGCCAGGCGTAGACCTGACCGTCGACAAAGATGCGGCAATCGTCGGAGTTCGGCGTCGACAGGCCCAAGTGATAACGCAAGGAGCCGGCAAACGGGTCGCGGTGCGGGTTCAAGTGACTGCCACCGGGCAACAAGGCGAACATCGCGCCTTTGACGTTGGGAATGCGGCTGACCAGTTCGACCGTCTTGGGGCACAGCGCCTCGGCGGACGGCAGCGGTTTGTCGTACCACTTCAGGTAAAAACGCTTCCAGCCTTTCTTGAAGAACGACCCGAAACCCGCGTCGTTGTCCTTCGCGGCGGCACGGATATAGCCTTCGTCGAACAGGTGCATGGCTTCATCGCGGATGGTTTCCCAGTTGTCGCGCAGCACATCGAGCTCGGGAAACTTGCTGCGGTCCAGATAAGGCTTGGACGGCACGCTGGAGAAGAGGTACATCAAGGCGTTATACGGGGCGAACAGTGCGGAGTGATTCACGAACTGGCGCAATACCGGCAAACGCGCCTTGCCGCGCAGATGCACGTACAGCGTGCTGCCGACAAACAGCAGCAGAATCGCCGCTTTGACAGCAAAAGAAAGGGTCATGAAACTCTCCTTGGAACAGGGCCGAACGGCGCGGCCCGAAGCTTACGCTGCTGAAACCGCCGCCGGATGACCTGGGACAATCTTCCGGCGGGTTTCGAATGGCGGCCATCATAAGCCTTAGTCCGCCGGGTAAAAAGCCGAAGCAGCCGCCAACACGACTATTGGGTCAGCTCACGTTCAGTAAACAGGTCGCTGAAGAGCATGCTCGACAGGTAGCGCTCGCCCGAATCCGGCAGCACCACCACGATCGTCTTGCCCTGCATTTCCGGCTTCTCGGCCATCCGCACCGCTGCGTGCATGGCGGCGCCACAGGAAATACCGCAGAGAATCCCCTCCTCCTGCATCAGGCGCAGGGCCATGGCCTTGGCTTCTTCGTCACTCACCAGTTCGACGCGGTCGACAATCGAGAGGTCGAGGTTTTTCGGGATGAAACCCGCGCCAATGCCCTGAATCTTGTGGGGGCTGGGTTTGATCTCTTCACCGGCCATCGCCTGGGTGATGATCGGCGAGCCCATGGGTTCGACAGCCACCGAGATAATCGGCTTGCCCATGGCGTGCTTGATGTAGCGCGAGACCCCGGTGATCGTGCCGCCGGTGCCGACGCCCGCAACCAGCACGTCGATGGCGCCGTCGGTGTCGTTCCAGATTTCCGGGCCGGTGGTTTTCTCGTGAATGGCCGGGTTGGCCGGGTTCTCGAACTGCGCCGGCATGAAGTACGTGGCGGGGTCACTGGCAAGCAACTCCTCGGCCTTGGCGATGGAGCCTTTCATGCCCAGCGCCGGCTCGGTCAGCACCAGTTCGGCGCCCAGGGCCTTGAGCACTTTGCGCCGCTCTATACTCATGGAGGCCGGCATGGTCAGTGTCAGCTTGTAGCCACGGGCTGCGGCAACAAAGGCCAGACCGATGCCGGTGTTGCCAGAGGTGGGTTCGACGATGGTCATGCCGGGTTTGAGTTTGCCGCTGCTTTCGGCGTCCCAGATCATGTTCGCGCCGATCCGGCACTTGACGGAGTACCCCGGATTACGCCCCTCGATCTTGGCCAGGATAGTGACCCCGCGCGGCGCGATTCGGTTGATCTGCACCAGTGGCGTGTTGCCGATGGAATGGGCGTTATCTGCGTAAATACGGCTCATGACCGGGTCCTTGTGCAGGTTTGGAAAAGCTCAAAGCCTATGCCTTGAGCCGGTGCAACGTCCAGTCGAAGCGAACCGATCACATCGCCAGCAGTCAACAAAACTACGTCACTGGAGGGTGGAGACATGAAACGTCGTTACAGCTGGCCGTTATGGACAATTGTTGGCTTAGTGGTGTTGCTGATCGCAGTCCACATCGCGCTGCCCTACGTGGTGCGCAATTACCTCAATGAAAAACTCGCCGACATGGGCGACTACCGCGGTCAGGTCACCGATGTGGACCTGGCCCTGTGGCGCGGGGCGTACCGCATCAATGGCCTGAAAATCGTCAAGGTCGACGGCAAGGTGCCCGTCCCGCTGCTGAATGCGCCGGTCATCGACCTCGCTGTCAGCTGGCACTCGCTGTGGTACGACCATGCCGTGGTCGCCGAGGTCGCATTTGTCAGTCCTGAACTCAACTTCGTCGACGGTGGCCCGGACAAGCGCCAGTCCCAGACCGGTGCGGGCACTGACTGGCGCGCTCAGCTGGACAAGCTGCTGCCGATCACCCTGAACGAGATGCGCATTCAGGACGGCAAGATCACCTTCAGCAATTTCAACTCGACGCCGAAGGTAAAAATCGATGCCGACAACATCAACGCCAGCATCTATAACCTGACCAACGTCGAAGACACGGCCGGCAAGCGCGATGCCCGTTTCGAGGGCAAGGCCATGCTGCTGGGCCACGCGCCACTGGAAAGCACCGCGACGTTCGACCCGTTCAGCCTGGAGGACTTTGACTTCAAGCTGCGCGCGACCGGTATTCAGCTCAAGCGCCTGAACGACTTCGCCTCTGCGTATGGCAAATTCGACTTCAACGCAGGCGACGGCGATGTGGTCATCGAAGCCCAGGCCACCGATGGCCAACTCAGTGGCTACATCAAACCGCTGCTGCGCAATGTGGATGTATTTGATTGGCAGCAGGACGTCGAGAACCAGAACAAAGGCTTCTTCCGATCGATCTGGGAAGCCGTGGTCGGCGGCAGCGAAACGGTGCTCAAGAACCAAGGGAAAAACCAGTTTGCCACCCGCGTCGAACTCAGCGGCAGTGTTCACAAACAGGACATCAATGCGTTCGAGGCGTTTTTGCAGATCCTGCGCAATGCGTTCATAAAGGCGTTCAACACGCGCTACGACAGCGGCAAAAGTGAGGCGAAGTAAGCCGGCCACTTCCTACGTAAATGGAGCCAGATCGCGAGCGTTGTGTCAGCGATGGATCATCGTTGACACAACGCCGTCCTGGCTCACTGGTCATCTTCACCGGTGCCTTTGTTGGCGACGCTCGCCTCGTCTACACCGCTTCCTGTGCCAACGCCATAGGCCGCACGCTTCTCGGCCAGCAACACGTCGTTCTCTGGCTGATTCTGCAATGCATCCCATCCCAGACACGCCAGCGCCAGGGTGCGCGGTGCCGCCTCGCTGCCGTTGGTGTAGCGGGTGATGCTGCGCGTGCTGACGCCCAGCGCTTCAGCCGCCATGGCCAGCGGCAAGCCGGTGCGCGCACGCCAGCCGATGAATATCCGCGTGTTCTCGTCGGTAGCGGCCTGCGCCTTGGCGTCCAGGTACAGGGTGTCGGCGCCGATCTGGATGTCGGGCTCGGACCACTCGACGGTCCAGCCGTCGTCGCCGATCTGCGCCTGCTTGAACACGTTCGGATCCTTGAGCGGTTGCAGCCCCGGAAATGCAGCGATGTCGCTGCTCAGGTCGAGAACGTATTTCACGTCGTTGATAAATGTCAGCGCCAATTTTTGGTGAGCCAGCGCCTCTACGGTCTTGAGGCGTGGACGTTTCATGGATGCCATCGTTTCCATTCCTCCAGCAGTTCTGTTTGGTGGGCCCTTACCCATTCGAGCGCCTCCCTGAGTACGGCGGCCGGGGCGTGGCCGAGCATGGGTTCAACCAACTGCAGACAGATCAACACATCCAGCCCGCCACCGGTGAGGTGCACGTGAGGCGGCAGGTGATCCTTTTCCCGCAGTTGAATCCTGTATTTGTCCCTGAATCTGTATTTAGTCGACATGCGCAGCAAGGTATCGCTATTTTGGCGATATCTCAACAGTCGTTACAATTTTTAGCCGGTCAGGTCGTGACGCCCCATTCAGATACTGAATAAAGCGTCTGCGTTCACAGTGGCGCGGGGTGCGCGGTATAGTCGCTGCATTCTTTGCCCCCTATCTTGCACGGTTTAGGCCACAGGTCTGTCCGCCTTGTTCGAGGATTTTCCGATGAAATTCGAAGGCACCCATGCCTACGTCGCCACCGACGATTTGAAGCTTGCCGTCAATGCCGCCATCACCCTGGAGCGCCCGCTGCTGGTCAAGGGCGAGCCCGGCACCGGCAAGACCATGCTCGCCGAGCAACTGGCCGAATCCTTTGGCGCGCGGCTGATCACCTGGCACATCAAATCGACCACCAAGGCGCACCAAGGCCTCTACGAGTACGACGCGGTCAGCCGCCTGCGCGACTCGCAACTGGGCGTCGACAAAGTCCACGACGTTCGTAATTACCTGAAGAAGGGCAAGCTCTGGGAAGCCTTTGAATCCGAAGAGCGGGTGATTCTGTTGATCGACGAGATCGACAAGGCGGACATCGAATTCCCCAACGACCTGCTGCAAGAACTCGACAAAATGGAGTTCTACGTTTACGAGATCGACGAGACGATCAAGGCCAAAAAGCGCCCGATCATCATCATTACGTCCAACAACGAAAAAGAGCTGCCGGACGCGTTTCTGCGCCGCTGCTTCTTTCACTACATCGCGTTTCCCGATCGCGCCACGCTGCAGAAGATCGTCGACGTGCATTACCCGAACATCAAGAAGGACCTGGTCAGCGAAGCACTGGACGTGTTCTTCGATGTGCGCAAAGTCCCGGGCCTGAAGAAAAAACCCTCGACCTCCGAACTGGTGGACTGGCTCAAATTACTGATGGCCGACAACATCGGCGAAGCGGTACTGCGCGAGCGCGACCCCACCAAAGCCATCCCGCCGCTGGCCGGCGCGCTGGTCAAGAACGAGCAGGACGTGCAGCTGTTAGAGCGTCTGGCGTTCATGAGCCGTCGCGGCAATCGCTGAGCCTTTTTGGTCAAGCTTATTTAGATCAAGCGCGGGACGCCGACTATGTTGCTCAACCTGTTCAACGAAATGCGCGCTGCCAAAGTGCCGGTTTCGTTGCGTGAACTGCTCGACCTCATCAACGCGCTGAAGCAGCGTGTGACGTTCGCTGACATGGACGAGTTCTATTACCTGTCGCGCACGATTCTGGTGAAGGACGAGCGCCATTTCGACAAGTTCGACCGGGCGTTCGGCGCGTACTTCAATGGCCTGGAAAAGCTCGACGATCACCTGCAGGAGTTGATCCCCGAAGACTGGCTGCGCAAGGAATTCGAGCGCTCGCTGACCGCTGAAGAGCGCGCGCAGATCCAGTCCCTGGGCGGCCTGGACAAGCTGATTGAAGAATTCAAGAAGCGTCTGGAAGAGCAAAAGGAGCGCCACGCCGGCGGCAATAAATGGATCGGCACCGGCGGCACCAGCCCGTTCGGCTCGGGCGGTTACAACCCCGAGGGAATTCGGGTGGGCGACGCCGGCCAGCGTCAGGGCAAGGCCGCGAAGGTCTGGGATCAGCGCGAGTACAAGAACCTTGATGATGGGGTTGAGTTGGGCACGCGCAATATTAAAGTGGCCCTGCGGCGCCTGCGCAAATTCGCACGCCAGGGTGCGGCAGACGAACTGGACATCGATGGCACGATCGACCACACCGCCCGCGACGCCGGCCTGCTGAACATCCAGATGCGCCCGGAACGCCGCAACACCATCAAGCTGTTGCTGCTGTTCGACATCGGCGGCTCGATGGACGCCCATGTGAAGATCTGCGAAGAACTGTTCTCGGCCTGCAAGACCGAGTTCAAGCACATGGAGTATTTCTACTTCCACAACTTCGTTTACGAATCGGTGTGGAAGAACAACCAGCGCCGCACCTCCGAGCGCACCGCCACTCAGGACCTGCTGCATAAATACGGCGCGGATTACAAAGTGATCTTCATCGGAGACGCCGCCATGGCGCCCTACGAAATCACCCAACCGGGCGGCAGCGTCGAGCACTGGAACGAAGAAGCAGGCTATGTCTGGATGCAGCGCTTCATGGCCAAATTCAAGAAGATCATCTGGATCAATCCCTACCCCAAAGACGCCTGGGCCTACACCACCTCCACCAACATTGTGCGGGACTTGATCGAAGACCAGATGTACCCGCTGACCCTGCGGGGGCTGGAGGAAGGGATGCGGTATTTGGCGAAGTGAGGTTTAGGACCTAGGAGATATCGACTGCGCTAATTTTCCTGTGTGTACGAGGTTGCTCGCGAGTGGGGACCGCCTGGGCGATCAACTTCGCCTGACCCAGCGCATTCGCCAGCAAGCTGACTCCCACAGGTTCAGTGCATGACGCCGATATTCCGGCAAACGCAGCTCCATTGTGGGAGCGAGCTTGCTCGCGAAGAGGCCAGTACATTCACTGAACCTTTAGCGACTGAAATGCCGCTTTCGTGAGCAAGGTGGAGCGCCACCCCGGTCACTCCCACACGGACGGTGTTTGCCGCATGATTGCGCGGCGCCTGGACAACTGAAACCTCCTAAAGAAGACCGCTGACAAGCTTCAAAAACCGCACCTGCTCCCGATGCGCTACCTCCTGCACCACCGCTTTCATCCGCACCACACTCCCCGGCAGTTGCTGCGCCAGCCGGGCCAGTGACAGCGGCGTCAGCGCGCCGAGCCTCGGATAACCACCGATGGTCTGGCGGTCGTTGAGCAGGACGATCGGCTGACCATCCGGCGGGACCTGAATCGCGCCCAGCGGAATGCCTTCGGAGATCATCGGTTTGCCCTGGTAAACCAGTTCCGGCCCGAGCAAGCGCATGCCCATGCGATCGGCACGGCTGTCGAGGGTCCAGTCGCTGTTGAACGCATCGAATAGACTCAGGCCGCTGAACTGGCCGATCTGCGCGCCCAGCACCACGTCCAGCGGACGCTGATCGGAAAAGTCGGGGATGAGGTGATCGGGAAGCGCGTGCAGCTCAAACGACGCCCCTGAATAAGTCAGTTGATCGCCTTCAGCCAGCGCTTTACCGCTTCCTTCGAGCCCGCCCAGCCCTTCGCGCGTGACGGTGGCGCAGCTGCCGAGCACATCGACTGCCGCAAATCCGCCGGGCGCGGCGAGATACGCGCGAGCACCCGTGATAGGCCGGGTAAAACGTAGTTGCTGACCTTTGCGAACGAAGAAGCTGCGCCACGGCGCAATCGGTCGTTCGTCGAGCACGGCGTTCAGATCCGCACCGGCCAGCGCCAGGCAGCAGTCGGATTCGGCCAGCAGCGTCAGACCGCCCAGGGTCACTTCGACAACGGCAGCGTCCAGCGGGTTATTCAACAGTGTGTTGGCCCACGACATCGACACCCAATCCAGCGCCCCGCCTTGGGTAACGCCGAGGTGTCTTACGCCAAAACGTCCCGTGTCCTGCAACAGGCACAGCGGCGTGCTGCTTTTTACCGTGAGCGCGCTCATGCCAGGCCCTCCAGCGGCGTGTCGTCGCCGCCCAGACGCATGAACTCGGCGTGATCAACAGCGGCAAACCGCACGGTATCGCCGGGCTGCATCAGGCTGTAACCGTCGATTTCGCGATCAAAGAGTTTGGCTGGGGTGCGCCCGAGGATGTTCCAGCCGCCGGGCGACTCCAGCGGATAGGCCGCAGTTTGCCGCTCGGCGATGCCGACGCTTCCCGCCGCCACGCGCTTGCGAGGTGTCTTGATGCGCGGCGCGGCGAGGACTTCTTCCACCAGCCCCATGAACGCGAACCCCGGTGCGAAGCCCAGCGCGAAGACTTGATACTCGCGCTGGCTGTGGCGGCGAATCACCTCGTCCACCGACAAACCGCTGCGCCCGGACAACAGGCTTAACTCGGGCCCGACGCTTAAGTCGTACCAGACCGGCAACACATGCTGCCGACCGCTTTGGGTGGAGTCGGGTGCAAGGTCGGTCAGCGCCTCGGTAATGATTGCCCGAGCCTGTGTCGGACTCAGCGCCAACAGATCGTAATGCACCATCAGCGTGGTGTAGGACGGCACCAGATCAATTAAATGCGCAGCGAAACCCTCACGCAGACGCAACGTCGCAGCGAGCATCCACGGCATGTTGGCCTCGTCGATGGCGTCGAACAGGCGGACCATCAGGCAATCGATGGCGACGACTTCGATGCGCAGCTTCACAGGGCAGACGGTCCGGCATCAGCGCTGTTCAACGCCTGACGAATGCGCTGGACCGCGTCGATGGAGCTGGCGTTGTCACCGTGCACGCACAGGGTGTGGGGCGTGAGTCGCAGCTCGCTGCCATCGCTGGCAATCAACGCTTCGCCTCGGGACAAGGTCATGGCCTGGGCGATGATGACCTCTGCATCGTGATGCACAGCTCCCGGCAGATTGCGGGAGACCAGACGCCCGACGCTGTCGTAGGCGCGATCGGCGAAGGCCTCGAACCAGAGCGTGACGCCGAATTCATCGGCAATGACCTGCGCTGACGAGTTGTCGCGCATGGCCAGCAGCATCAGCGGCAGTTCCGGGTTGTAACGGGCGATGGCTTCGATGACCGCGCGCAACTGCGTCGGGTTGGCCATCATGTCGTTGTACATCGCGCCGTGGGGTTTGACGTAGCTGACGTGACCGCCCTGGGCTCGGCAAACGCCGTCGAGTGCGCCGATCTGGTAATGCAGCAGGTCTTGAATCTCTTGCGCAGAACAGGCCATCGAGCGACGGCCGAAACCCACCAGATCCTGATAAGCCGGGTGCGCGCCAATGGTGACATTGTTGGCCAGGGCCAGCGCGACGGTTTTGCGCATGACGCTCGGATCACCGGCATGAAAGCCGCAGGCGATGTTGGCGCAATCGATGTAGGGCATGACCTCGGCGTCCAGACCCATGGTCCAGGCGCCGTAGCTTTCGCCGATATCACAATTCAATAACAGGCGGCTCAATGGCGTGACTCCTGTGCGAACGAAACGGGGAGAAGCTCCAGTGTACGCGCGGGGTTGTCAGGTTGGCAGCGCGGGAACACAGGGCTGTGCGTTGGGAGCATTCTTCGGCGCGGATGGCTCGAGCGTCCAACTAATTAAAGCGCGGGGGAAGGATAAGAAAAAGTGAACGGTGCGGGGGATCTTTGCTGACCGGGACGGCCCCTTCCTGGCTGAAGCCGGTCCCACTGGGTGCGCGGCGTGTCAGGAAGCCCCAATGGGCACGCGCGGTCTTTAGCGGGACCGGCTTTAGCCGGGAAGGCGTCAGCGAGACCACTGCCCAATCAAGCAAATGCCGGCAATGGGCCTCAGCGCCAGTCGCGACCCACCGGTCGCACGTGATGCCGACCCACAAACACCCAATCAATGAACACCACAATACTTTCAATGACCAGCGAGAACAGCAGCGCGCACATCAGGCCCCAGCCGATGACTTCCGGCGACAGCAGCACCTGCCAGGTGTAGCCATTCCAGGTCTCAGTGCGGATATTGGTATCGGCAGCGGTCAGCACATGCCAGGCGCGGGCATACCACGGGCCTTGCAGGGCCAGCCATTCGCGGTCGAGTGTCTGATTGCGGGTGAGCAGGTTGCTGATGTTGTCGGCGTCGGTGCGGAACACCGGGTCGTCGCTGCTGCGGTAATGCTGGATCAGCGCCTGGACGTCGCCATTGAAGAACCGCAGGGCGGTCTCGTTATAGCCGCGCAGGCTTTGCTGCGCTTCCAGCATGTGCGCTTCGACGCGCTTGCTGTAATCGCTGATGAAGCCTGGAATCTGCACGCCTATCAACAGGCCTGCCGTGAACAACACCAGTCGTATATAGCTGCGCAGCATAGATCCCTCTCTTTCAGGCCGAGCCTTCGGCAACGCATTCGCCGCGGCGCCAAAGACTCCAGTGACCCGGCTCGTAACGGTTCCAGGTCTCGTTTTCGGTGAGCGGCTCGGTGGCAATCACCGTCACCACATCGTTGGGCGTGGTTTCCGCCTGGAAATCGACGATGACGTCGACGTCTTTCAGACGCGCCGGCCCGAACGGGGCGCGGCGGGTGATGTGCACCAGCTTGGTCGAACAGTAGCAAAACAGCCAGTCGCCATCACTGAGCAGCGCATTGAACACGCCTTTGCTGCGGTATTCGTTGCAGGCTTCGACCAGGGTCGGCAGCAGTTGCTCGATCTCGACCGGCTCGGGGAACGCTTCGCGCACCCGGTTGAGCAGATCGCAGAACGCCGCTTCACTGTCGGTATCGCCCACCGGCCGATAGAACGTAGCGCCGGGATTGAAATCCGCGAGCTGGCCGTTATGGGCGAAACACCAGTTGCGCCCCCACAGTTCACGCACGAAAGGGTGGGTGTTGGACAGGCAGACCTTGCCGACGTTGGCCTGACGAATGTGGCCGATGACCACTTCGCTCTTGATCGGGTAACGCTGGACCAGCTGCGCGACTTCCGACTCGCTGCTCGCGGCAGGGTCCTGAAACAGGCGCAGGCCACGGCCTTCGTAGAAACCGATGCCCCAACCATCGCGGTGGGGACCGGTGCGACCACCGCGCTGCATCAGCCCGGTGAAGCTGAACACGATGTCCGTCGGTACGTTGGCACTCATGCCCAGAAGTTCACACATGCTCAGGCCTCGGTGCGTTGACGCACGCGTCCGGGAAGACGCCGGTCACGATCACAGCTTGGGTTCGACGCGATAACGGCCGCTCGGCCCCGGCGTTGACGCAGCCACTGGCGTTGAAGCGGGCGACTGGCTGGCGAAGCGCCCTGCCCCTTGATCGGCATAAGGCTCGTCGTGTTCCTTTTGTTCGGCGGCAGCCTGTGCAGCGGCGGCTTCGGCGTGGGCCATACGGGCTTTTTTCTTGCGCAGGAACGGCAAGCGGATCAAGGCGAAGATGAGGTAGAGCCCCAGGGCGATGGCGCCGTAGGTGGAGAGGTCGAGCACGGCGCGCCAGACGTTGTTGCCGACCTTCAGCGCCAGATCCAGCACGCTGATCGCCAGCGCGGGGGCGTATTGATCCTTGGACGGATCGACGATGGTCGGGCAGAACAACAGCACGGCGCCGATCACCCGCAAGGGTTCGCGCAGGTAGCGCCACATCCAGCCGGTCAGCTTGAACCACACCAACAGACAGCCCAACGCGGCGAACGCGTAAAGGCCCCAGGCAATCAGATAGTCGTTGTCGGTCATGACGTCCGTGGTAAGGCAGGTAAAGAGGCGCTTATGATAACGACTTTTCACCAGCCCGGCTTCCCCGGCTTCAGTTATCGGTCTGCCGCGTGTCCAGCACCGGGCAGCGCGACCGATCCCGTTCAGATGAGCCCACGTGAGAGAGCCCAGCATGCCTTCCGCCCCACACACTTCCAACGCCCCCGTCGCCCCCGTCGCCCGCAAGGCTGACGGCGCCGACCCGTACGCCTGGCTGCAAAACCGCGACACCGATGAAGTGCTCGATTACCTCAAGGCCGAGAACGCCTGGCAGGAACAGCAGCTCGCCGACCTGCAGCCGTTGCGCGAAACCCTGTTTCAGGAGATCAAGGGCCGCATCCTGGAAACCGACCTGTCACTGCCCTCCCCCTGGGGCCCGTATCTTTACTACACCCGCACCACCGAGGGCGACGAATACGCCCGTCACTACCGCTGCCCGCGTCCGGCCGATGACTCCCAGACCCTCGACGAAAGCGCTGAAGAGTTGCTGCTCGACCCCAACGAACTGGCCGGCGGTGGCTTCTTCTCCCTAGGCGCGTTCAGCATCAGCCCCGACCATCAACGCCTGGCCTACAGCCTCGACACCAGCGGCGAAGAGGTTTATCAGCTGTACGTCAAGGAGCTGAGCAGCGGCGTGGTCAGCAGTCTGCCGTTCGAAGACTGTGACGGCAGCATGACGTGGGCGAACGACAGCCAGACGCTGTTCTTCGGCGAGCTGGACGATACCCATCGTCCGCACAAGCTGTACCGCCATAAACTGGGCGAAGCATCCGCCGAGCCGGTGTTCACCGAGCCCGACGGGCGCTTCTTCCTGCATTGCTACCGCAGCAGCTCGGAGCGGCAGTTAATTGTGGGGCTGGACAGCAAAACCACCAGCGAGGCCTGGGTGCTGGACGCCGACACACCCCAGCAGAAGTTCGTGTGCATGGCGCCGCGCAGCGAGGGGCACGAATACTCAGTGGATCACGGCCTGATTGAGGGCAAGTGGAGCTGGGTCATCCGCAGCAATCAGGACGGCATCAACTTTGCGCTGTACCACGCACCGGAAAAACCCGACGGCGCACCTAAGCGGAGCGACTGGCAGAACCTGATTGCCCACAGCGAGACGGTCATGCTCGACGGCTTCAGCCTCAACGCCAAAGGCCTGACCTTGAGCCTGCGCGAAGGCGGCTTGCCAATCGTCGAAGTCCATCCCCAAGGTCTGCCGGCCTATCGCGTGCAACTGCCGGATGCGGCGTACAACCTGTATGTGCAGGACACCCTTGAGTTCGAGAGCGACAAGATTCGCCTGCGCTATCAATCACTGAATCGTCCGCCGCAGGTCTGGCAATTGTCGCTGGCCACCGGGGAGCAGGTCGTACTCAAGGAAACGCCCGTACTGGGTGTGTTCGACGCCGATGCCTACGTCAGCCAGCGGTTGTGGGCGACAGCCGCCGACGGTACGCAAGTGCCGATCAGCCTGGTGGTCAAACGCGAGCTGGCCGGTCAGACCGTTCCGCTGTATCTGTACGGCTATGGCGCATACGGCGAAAGCCTGGACCCGTGGTTTTCCCACGCGCGGCTGAGTTTGCTTGATCGCGGCATCGCTTTCGCCATCGCCCATGTGCGCGGCGGCGGTGAGCTGGGCGAGGCCTGGTACCGCAACGGCAAGCAGGAACACAAGCAGAACACCTTCAGCGACTTCATCGCCTGTGCCGAACATTTGATCGCGGAGAACATCACCACTGCCGAACAACTGGTGATCAGCGGTGGCAGTGCTGGCGGCCTGTTGATTGGCGCGGTGGTCAATCAGCGTCCGGAGCTGTTCAAGGCGGCCATTGCTGAAGTGCCGTTCGTCGATGTGCTCAACACCATGCTCGATCCCGATCTGCCGCTGACCGTCACCGAGTACGACGAATGGGGCAACCCGCAAGAGCCCGATGTTCACGCGCGGATCAAGGCCTACGCGCCTTATGAAAACGTCACGGCGCAGCAGTATCCGGCCATGCTGGTGATCGCGGGTTACAACGACAGCCGCGTGCAATATTGGGAAGCGGCCAAGTGGGTGGCGAAACTGCGTGATCTGAAAACCGACGACAACCTGCTGTTGCTCAAGACCGAACTGGGCGCGGGCCACGGCGGCATGAGCGGGCGTTATCAGGGATTGCGTGACGTAGCACTCGAATACGGCTTTATTCTGAAAGTGCTGAACCTGGCCTGACGAAATCTGCGCAGGCGGTGTGTCACATGGGAAGCCCCGGACGCTGTAAAGTCCGGGGCTCTTCGAAGGCGGTCCAGCGTTTCAAGCACTCTTTCAAACCACTTAACTAGAACTCGCCATGTCTACATTGCTCAACTCTTCGTCACTGAATAAGGAAATTCGCGACATGCTGATGGACTGCGGTCTGTTCATCGCCCTGACGCCCGCGGAATTTGCCGCGGCTGCGGGATACTTCAGCATCAGCAACATTGAAAAAGGTGACGCGATCTTCAACGAAGGCGACGCGGGCACGTTCATGTGCATCATTCATTCGGGCACGGTGTCGGTGCAGAAGCTCAACAGCGACGGTCATCCGGTGGAGACCGCCATTCTGCGCAGTGGCAGGGCGTTTGGCGAAATGGCGGTGCTGGACGGCGAACGCCGCTCGGCCACGTGCGTTGCCGCGTCTTCGTGCGATCTGTTGAACCTGGGCAAGGACTCGCTGGACAAGATGCTCAACGAAGCGCCGAAAGTGGCGGCGAAGATCATCCGCGCGATCGCGGTGGCGATGTCGAAGCGGCTGCGCATGATGGATGGGCAGGTGGTGGCGCAGCAGGATTAAGCAGAACGGCCTTCAGGGATTGGGCTTGACCGACGGCTGCAAGCCCGGCAATGGCTCATCGTCCTTTGGCGGACCTGGTTGGGGAATCTTCGGCAGCAGTGGCGGGTTGCCCTGTCCACCTGCGTGGGGAATGCCCGGCGGCGCCACTTGTGGGTACGGCGTTGGCGTTGCGGTGCCGGGCGAACCGGCGGACGCCGCAATGGGCTCGGGCGTATTCAGAACAGGTTGCAGGCTCTCGGCAGACGCTTGCGACACGCCGAGCACAGTGATGACAATCGTCAGTAGAATGGAGCACTTCATCGTTGGCCTCCCCTGCCAATCTTTCGCTTATCGCTCAGGCTACTCCTGCGCAACCCATCGCGCTCTGACAAATTGCGCTGTATGCGGCCCGACCCTTTTGACGAGTTATCCATGAAACGTTTTGTTCTGCTCGACACCACTCCGATCCCCGATAACGGCGGCGCCTTGTGCCTGTTCGAGTACGGCGAGGATTTTGTCATCAAGATCCAGGGTGGCGACGGCGGCCAGTTGATGAACACGCGCATGCACGGTTCCGAAGACGCTCTGGCCGAAATCCCCTGCAAGAAGGTCGCGTCCCGCCTCAACCCGCGGGTACTCATCGGCGGATTGGGCATGGGCTTCACCCTGGCGTCGGCACTCAAGCACCTGGGCAAGAACGGCGAAGTGGTGGTCGCCGAGTTGGTGCCCGGCGTGGTGGAGTGGAACTGCGGCGCATTGGGTGAGAAATCGGGCAATCCGTTGCAGGACCCACGCGCCAAGGTGGTGGTGCAGGACGTCGCCCAAGTGCTGAAAGCCGAACCCCAGGGCTTTGACGCGATCATGCTCGACGTCGACAACGGCCCTGAAGGCCTGACGCAAAAATCCAACAGCTGGCTGTATTCGGCCGGTGGTCTTGCGGCATGTGCCAGCGCGCTGCGGCCCAAAGGCGTATTGGCCGTATGGTCCGCCAGCGCAGATGCGGCCTTCAGCGACAAACTGCGCAAGGCCGGTTTCAAGGCTGAAGAGGTCAAGGTCTACGCCCACGGCAACAAGGGCACACGGCATACCATCTGGATCGCTGAAAAACTCAAGGGCTGATCGACGGGCAAAGCGCTAGACTTGCCTGCATTGCTCTCCATCGCCAACAGAACACGAAACAGGTGACGCCATGAGTTCGGCCAACACGCCAACCAACACTTCCAAACTGGACCGCATCCTCGCCGACAACCAGCGTGATCGCGAAATGGGTTATCGCGACAAAGCCCTGCGCATGTACCCGCACGTCTGCGGCCGCTGCGCCCGGGAATTTGCCGGTAAACGCCTCAGCGAGTTGACCGTTCACCACCGCGACCACAACCACGACAACAACCCCCAGGACGGCTCCAACTGGGAACTGCTGTGCCTGTACTGCCACGACAATGAACACTCGCGTTACACCGACCAGCAATACTTCTCGGAAAGCTCGACCAGCAGCCCGAAAACCGCCAAGGCGACCCATAACCCGTTCGCCGCGCTGGCCGGGTTGATGAAGAAGGATTGAGGCGTTGAGCTGCAAGTTTTAAGCGGCAAGCGGCAAGTAAAAGCACAGCGGCGTTTGTCGGGCCACCGTTCACCGCCTCTTGCAGCTTAAAGCTTGAGGCTTGCAGCTTCCTGCTGCCTCTTTCCCCTATAATCCCGCGCTTTCTCTGATGAGCACCCTCCCCCGTGGCCAACAAACGCTATGCCTGCATCGGCTTGTTCAATCCCAAATCCCCGGAAAACGTCGGTTCGGTGATGCGCGCAGCAGGCTGCTATGGCGTGGCGTCGGTGTTCTACACCGGCAAGCGCTACGAGCGTGCCCGTGATTTCGTTACCGACACCAAGAAGATCCACCAGGACATCCCGCTGATCGGTATTGATGATCTGCGAAAGATCATCCCGCTGGGCTGCGTGCCGGTGGCCGTGGAATTGGTCGAGGGCGCACGTGCGTTGCCGGAGTACACCCACCCTGATCGGGCGATCTATATCTTCGGGCCGGAAGACGGTTCGCTGGATAAAGAGATCCGCGATTGGTGCGAAGACGTGGTGTACATCCCCACGACGGGCTGCATGAACCTCGCCGCGACCGTCAACGTCGTGCTTTACGACCGCATGGCCAAAGGCATCAACACCCGCTCTGGCCCGCAGTTCGGACGGGAAACCGATCGCACCTGACGTTCGAGCGCTGATAAAACGCATTGAACAGTTTGCGCTGGTGACAGTCAGCTTTAAGGACCCTACCCTTCACGGAGAACGCATCATGAGCGACACCCCGATCATTGAACGCATCGAACGACCTTTGCACGATTACCCGGAGCAGAACGTACAAGGCTGGGAGCGCATCGGCTCGCTGGCAGGTGGTGTCCTGATGATGGGCAAAGGCCTGCGCCGCGGCGGGATCTTTGGTCTGGTGCAACTGGCAATCGGCGGCGCCGTTCTGGCCCGTGGCATCACCGGCCACTGCTCGGCCAAAGCGCTGATCGACAAAAGTCGCAGCGAGATGGACGTGGCCCGTTCGCGCATCGAAGAAGCCGGCGCAGAACTGAGCAAGCTGAAAACCAAGGCTGAAGTGGCTGTAGAAGATGCTGTCGACACCGGCGTCGACGCGTTGAAAGGTCCGAAAGGCGTCTGATCGACGCTGCATCGCAAGCAAGCTCGTGACGGCTGAACCGACAGCCTCACGAGCTTTTTGAGTTAGCCCGCACGAAAAATCAGGTAATCCTCCCAGTCGTCCTCAGGCACGCTGCCTTCGCTGAGCATGCGCCCGGACTGAGAAATACGCTGTTTGTGCACCTGTTCCCGGTCCCCGCACACCAGATGGTGCCAGAGCGGCAGGTCCTTGCCCTCGCTGACCAGCCGATAGCCGCATGTGGGCGGCAGCCATTTGAATTCGTCGGCTTTTCCGGGCGTCAGCTGAATGCAGTCCGGGACCTGGGCCCGGCGATTCGGGTAGTCAGTACAGGCGCAGGTCTTCAGGTCCAGCAGCTTGCAGGCGATGCGCGTGTAATAAACGCTACCGTCGTCCTCGTCCTCGAGCTTTTGCAGGCAGCACAAACCGCAGCCGTCACACAGCGATTCCCACTCGACGGCATCGAGTTGATCGAGGGTTTTGCGTATCCAGAAGGGTTCAACGATGGCGGCCATGGTTCTCGCGCAAACAGCTGTGGGGCAATGAAAGGCCGCCAGTCTAGAGGTACACGGCAGTTGGGCCAAGCATTGGCGACTGTCGGTAAGACGCGCGCGCCTGATAGATCGGGTTTGAGCGGGAAATACGGCAGGCTTGTCAGCAGCGAGGCGGCGCAGTAGCGTTAGGCCCTCGCGGGCAGCACCACCAATGCCCGCGCCTTACCCTAGTCTTTTTCGACGATGCCTGCCGTCCACGGCCCATCTGAATGATCACGTCGCCTGGCCCCAGGCGGATGGTTTTATCTCTCTATCAGGATCGCATCCATGAGCGCCAATCCCCGTGTTGCCGAGTACGCCATCGACCCTCAATTCATCGAGCGCTGGTCGCCGCGCGCGTTCAGCGGCGAGAGCATTCCCGAGGAAACCCTGCTGAGTTTTTTTGAAGCCGCGCGCTGGGCGCCCTCTGCGTACAACTCACAGCCATGGCGTTTTCTCTACGCCCGCCGAGACACGCCGAACTGGGAGCGTTTCCTCGGCCTGCTGAATGAATTCAATCGCGGCTGGGCACAGCATGCCTCGGCGCTGGTGATCATTATTTCCAAAACCACCTTCACCGCTCCCGGCGCGACTGAAGAAACACCGGCGCTGTGGCACACCTTCGACACGGGTTCGGCGTGGGGATACCTGGCGCTGCAAGCAAGCCTCAGCGGTTGGCACACCCACGGCATGGCGGGGTTCGATCAGGAACTGACTCGCCAGGCGCTGAAGATTCCGGAGGAATACGCAGTGCATGCGGCGGTGGCGATCGGCGAGCTGGGGGATAAATCGACGCTGGCTGAATACCTTCAGGCCCGCGAGACGCCGAGCCCGCGTCGGCCGCTGGCTGAGCTGGCGGCTGAGGGGGATTTCAGTTTGTAAGGGCTGGACGCTGGGTTTTAGTGGGACCGGCTTTAGCCGGGAAGGCGTCGGGGCCACTCCACAAAATGGATGGCGTACACACTGGGCTCTTCCCGGCTGAAGCCGGTCCCACAAGGACAGGCTTCAATACCCCTTCGCGAAATCCACTTCTCCGCGCAACGCCTCGCCGGCCGCATAGGCCTTGAGGTTGTCCACGAACAGCTGGGTCATCGCCGGCGGCGACGTCGGTGCCGAGCTGTGACCGGTGAGCAACAGGCCCCACGCCGTCCAGAACGGGTGACGCTGGGGCAGCGGCTCCTGCCGGCAGACATCAATGACCGACCCCGCCAGATGTCCTTCCTTCAGCGCTTCGACCAGATCCGCATCCACCACCGCCGTGCCCCGACCGACGTTGATGAACAACGCCGAAGGCTTGAAGCGGGCAAACAGTTTGGCGTTGTAGAGATCCTGGGTCTGCGGCGTGTTGGGCAGCAGATTGATGACGAAATCAACCTCGGCCACCAGACGCGGCAGGTCCTCCAGCGCAGCCACCTCAACAAACGGCGCTTCGGTCCGCGCACTCGACGCAATGCCATACAGCTCGACGCCGAACGGCACGAGGAACTGCGCCACGCACCGGCCAATGTCGCCCGTCCCGACGATCAACGCCTTGCGCCCGGACAGGCTGCGGCCCATGCGGTTGTCCCACTTGCGCTCGACCTGACTGACCAACCGCGCCAGCACTTCACGTTCGTGGACCAGCATGTAGGTCAGCACGAACTCGGCCATCACCTGACCGAAGATGCCAACCGCGCGGGTGAGTTGATAGTCGCGGTACAGGCCGTCAGCCAGCAGCGGCGTGATGCCAGCCCAGGTCGATTGCAGCCATTTCGGTTTGTGGCCCTGGCGCAGCAGATTCGCCAGCAGGTCAGGCTGGCCAAGCCAGATCGGCGCCTCGGCGGCCATTTTTGACAGTTCGGCGGAGCTACCGCTGCTCAGCACTTCGATCTCGGGGGCTGTCTGGCGGAGCAGTTCGGTGTAAATGGGGTAATCGTGTTCGGCGATCAGAACGCGCATGGCTTCAAAACTCGAATAAACGGGGCATGCGACCGCGCAGCGTTCCGGACCGCGCTCGGTTGAGCCGGTCAGGTCTGACGCATGCGACGGTCCGGTGTACCCCTGCGGTGGATTGCAGGGTCAGAAATCGATCACATCGGATCGTTGCGGCGCAGCAGCTCTTCGGGCAGGTGCTCGATGTAATCGTCTTCGGCCGGTGGCATCTGCAGGTGGTAACCCTGCTTGTCCAGATTGGCGAGCACCGCGTGAATGTCTTCGCGGGCCAGGGCGCGCTCCGGCGACAGGACCAGATTGAAGGCGTGCTGCGGCTTGCCGAACGCGGTCAGCAATTCCTCGGGCACACGCTCCAGGGCGTCGCTCTTGAGGACATACAGGTACATTTCGTTCCTGCGCGGGCTGCGGTAGATGGAGCAAATACGTTTCAAGGCTGTTCTCCGACGTTGGCCAGGCTGTCGAGCAGCATCTGGCCCATCAATTCGCGGCGCCAGCCACGCAGCGAATCGGGCAGTTTATAGGGACCGTCTGGGTAACCGGTCTTGAGCAGGGCTTCGAGGGTCTTCTTGCGCAGCATCAATTCCGGCGCCATGTCGAGACGCTCGGCTTGCTGCTGGCCAATGACGCGCAGGCTCTTGAGCACATTGGAGGCCTCGATCGGCAGCGGCTCCGGCAGCGCCGGCGGCCAAAGATCCGGCGACACGCTGCCGGCTTTCTTGATCAGGTCGAGCAGAAACTCGCCGTCCTGACGCACGGTCTTGGGGTGCATGTCGTCGATCTTCGCCAGCGCGGCGAGGTTGTCGGGCTGGGATTTGGCCAGCGGCCAGAGCGAATGTTCGCGCAGGATACGATTGCGTGGCTGATTACGCAGGCGCGCCTGTTGCTCGCGCCAGGCGCAGAGCTCGCGCAGCACGGCGAGTTGCGCGCGAGACAGCTTCCACGCCAGCTTGGCGTCGCGGTAAGCGTCATAAGGATCGGTTTCGCGGCGCAGATTGGCGACCAGTTCAGCACCGTCCTCCAGCACCCACGCGTACTTTTCATCGGATAAACGCGGACGCAGCAGGTTGTACACCTCGGCCAGGTGAACGGCGTCTTCGGCGGCGTAGCTGATCTGGGTTTCCGAGAGCGGACGTTGCAGCCAGTCCGAGCGGGTTTCGCCTTTAGGCAGGTCGATGTTCAGCACTTCCTGGACCAGACGCGAATAACCCATCGAGAACCCGAGGTTCAGGTAGGCCGCGGCCAGTTGCGTATCGAACAGCGGCGCCGGGAGGCTGCCGGTCAGGCGCAACAGCACCTCGAGGTCCTCGCTGCAGGCGTGAACGACTTTGATGACGTCAGGGTTTTCCAGCAGCGCGGCCAGAGGCTTCCAGTCGCTGATCAGCAACGGGTCGATCAGATAGGCGCTTGAACCATCGCCGATCTGCAACAGCGCGGCGATGGGATAGAAGGTGTCGACCCGCATGAATTCGGTGTCGAGCGCGACGTAGGGCAGGGTCTGCCACTGTGCGCAATGTTCGGCGAGGCTATGGTCGTCGCGAATCCAGTGAATATCGATGGCCACACGGCTCTCCCTCGAAGAATGGCGCGCAGTATATATCGCTACAAGCAGTTACCGGGCATCCGTCCTGCAAGTCTCGAACAACTTCATCTTTGAAGCGCGCAAATAGCCGCCGTGGCGACGACCGTCCATCCGATCACTGATCACTGGCCCGCCTTGCGCAGCACGTACACGCGCCACATGGCGTAGCCGGGGAGAAAGTCGTGGTGATCAACGATTCTGAAACCCGCCCGCGCGAACTCGGATTCGATGTCGCTGCGGCACACCACGAATCGATTACGGGGGGCGGACATACCAACCTCCAGTCGGCCCTGCTGACGTTTGCGACGCCACGATTTCACGTTGCCGTCGACCCACAGCGCGACGATGGCCGTGTCGCGGGTCACCCGGTGAAACTCGTCGAGAATCGCACCGCGTTTTTCGCTATCGCCCAGGTGATGGAACAAACGCATGCAGAATATGCAGTCCACCGCGTTGGCGGACAGGCCGATGGAAAACGCCGAACTCTGGAACGTGCGGATGCGCTTGCGCACCTCGCTGGATGACTGTGCCTCGGCGAACGCCAGCCTGTCGGTTGAAGGATCGGCCGCGAGGATCACCCGATTGGCGTGTTCGGCCAGCACCGGCCAGAAACGCCCGGAGCCCGATGGCAAGTCCAGCACCAGCCCGGGCTCGCCCGCATCCCGCAACGCTTTGCGCGCCAGCTGCGCATCGCGCCACAGACTCAGGCGTCGGCTGAGAGTGTGCTCATGCTGGCGCACGTCTTCGACGTGAACCTGCTTGCTGAGGGGCTCACTCATTGGCCAGTACCCCGTCCGTATAAATCCCCCGACAGCCCGCGAACATGTCCAGCGCCGGGTTATAAACGCTTGTGCGCACTTGCAACAGGCCCAGCATGGAATGAAACAAGTTGTCCTGACTGAGCGGCGCGTTTCGCTCTTTTTGCAGGCAGTGGGTATCCACAGCGAACGACTGCTGATAGCTCTCGGAAAACCAGGCAATCATCGGGACATGTTTCTGTTGATCGGGCGCCAGCATATAAGGCGTGCCGTGCAGGAACAGGTTGTATTCACCCAACGACTCGCCGTGGTCGGAAAGATAAACCATGGCCGTGTCTACTTTGCCCTGATTGTTGCGCAGGATGTCGATCAACATCGCGAGTACATGGTCGGTGTACAGCAATGTGTTGTCGTAACCGTTAACGATACTTTCCCGCGAGCAATTATTCAGCGCATTGCTTTCACACACCGGGGTGAACTTCTCGAACTCTTTCGGATAACGCTTGAAGTACTCAGGACCATGACTGCCCATCTGGTGCAGTACCAGCACGGTGTCTTTGTCCAGTGTGTCGATGAAGTGTTGCAGCCCCTGTAGCAGGATTTCATCGCGGCACTCGTTGTTGGCACACAACGCCGGATCCTTGAAGTTGCTGACATCCTGCATCGTCACCCGGTCGCAGGTGCCCTTGCAGCCCGATTGGTTGTCGCGCCAGATGACATCGAGCCCGGCGCGCTTCAGCACATCGAGCACGCCTTCTTCATTGCGTGCGGTCGTGGCGTTGTAATCCTTGCGGCCCATGTTGGAAAACATGCACGGCACCGACACCGCCGTCTCCGTGCCGCAGGAATGCACGTCAGTAAACGTGAGCAGGCCACGCTCCTTGCTCAGCTGTGGCGTGGTGTCGCGGTTGTAGCCCAGGATGCCGAAGTTCTCGGCCCGCGCACTTTCGCCAACGACCAGCACGGTCAGTGACTTGCGCTTGTGCTGCTGCCAATCGCTGGCAAGTTTGGCGTCTTGACCAATACTCACGAACGGCCGCTGCGCAGACTTGACCTGCTCGCTCAAGTAACCCACGGACGCCGCCAGGTAATTGCTCGGCACGACCATCAGGCGCAACTCGTGATGATTGCGAAACAGCGAGGACAGCCCCTGGTAATTCATCAACGCAACACCACCGATAGCGACCGCGCACACGACGGACACCAGCGCTTTGCTCAGCAACTCGCGAGGCCAGCGCCGATAGGCAATGGGTGTTTTGAAAAGAATCACCGAAGGCACGACACCCAGAAAGAACAAGTAGCCGAGTAACTTCAAAGAAAGCAGATCGCGCACTTCGGTGACATTGGTTTCAGCGAAGTTTCGGAACATGCCCGAATCAATCATCACGCCATACTGGCTCATGAAATAAGCCACACCGGCGCTGATAAAAAAGAGACAGATCAGTACGGGTTTCAATACACGCTTGAACGCTAACAGCGTGAAGAAAATATTAAACGCGCAGAACACCATCAGCGCAAAAGCACAACGCAACAACAGGCCCTTACCGTCCGAGTCGGTAATCGCAAATAGATGCTGCCAGAGGGTCAGGTTAAACCCGATCAACAAAAAGGCACTGGCAAGCACTGTCACAAGCTCGGGACGAACTGCTTTGACGTTGAGCATAAAAGTCTGCTTGGCTGGAAATGAGAATATAAACGCGGGAGGAACCCCGCCGATGCTGCGAACTTTAGGCATCGGGCCATCAATTTTTTGTGAAAAGGATGAGAACGATTGGTGGGGGTGGCATTGTTGTGTTGCCGGGGCATTTCGCTGGACGCAATGAAGCGATGCAACAGCTGGTGGCAGAAAACGAGGTGAAGCATTTCACTGCGACCGCTAGCTTACAGCTACGACCAAACATAATCAGGTTGCCTACCCTTTTATGGATGCTGTATTTTTCGAAACAACAACTTTCAGCCGGCTGAGGCCGGGCTACCTCGACGATGATGGCTATCGCGCGCTCCAGATTCATATCTTGGCAAGCCCCGAGTCAGGGGATCCCATGCCAGGAACGGGCGGATTCAGAAAGCTGCGCTGGCACGATGAACGTCGAGGCAAAGGCAAGCGTGGCGGCCTGCGGGTTATCTATTATTGGCTGATCAATGATCGCCAGATCTGGATGTTTTCGATCTATGACAAGGATGAGGTCTCGAACTTGACCGCTGATCAGCAGCGTCAATTGAAGGCCGCTATCGACGCAGAGCTGCGCAAGAGAGGCAAACGATGAGCAATAAGCGCGACCTGTTCGCAGAAATGATGGAGGGCGTTGAGGAAATGTCTGCACACCGAGAAGGGAAGCTCACCCTTCGCGGCGATACCTTTGAAGACAGGCCTGCGCCTGAGATTTCTGCTCAGGAAATAGTGGCCTTGAGGCAAAGGCTGCACATGTCTCAGAACGTTTTTGCGCGGCGGATCCGGACCAGCACGAGCACCCTGCGCAACTGGGAGCAGGAGAAGTCCAAACCCAATGCACAGGCTGCTTTGCTGATCAAACTGGTCGAAAAATTCCCTGACATGGTTGACCGCCTGAGCGCGGTTTAGGCGTTTGCTTGTAGAGCAATAGAGTTCAGCGCTCGCCCAAATCAACCACGGTTTCAAGAGAGGTGGTCAGGCTCGTTATTTCTGGCATTCCGTTCCTCAATTCATCCTCAACAATCATCTGCGCCGCCTTCTCGGCGATCATTACGGTCGGCGAGCAGGTGTTGCCGGAGGTGATGTTCGGCATGATCGACGCATCCACTACGCGCAGGCCGGTGATGCCGTGCACGCGCAGGCGTTCGTCGACTACGGCATCACGGCCCTGCCCCATCCTGCAGGTGCCTACCGGGTGAAAGATCGTCGTGCCAACAACGCTGGCCGCCTCGCGCAGTTCTTCCTCGGTTTGCAGGCTCGCGCCGGGCAGGTACTCGACCGGCTCGAAGCGAGCGAGCGCAGGCGCGGCGGCGATGCGACGGGTCAGGCGAATCGCGTCGGCGGCCACTTTGAGGTCGGTCTCGTGACTCAGGTAATTCGGCCTGATGATCGGCGCGACATCGGCCAGCGCCGAACGGATTTCCACAGTGCCACGGCTCTGCGGGCGCAAATCACACACGGACGCAGTGAATGCGGGAAATCCGTGCAGCGGCTCGCCGAAGCGCTCAAGGGACAAGGGCTGCACGTGGTATTCGAGATTGGCGCTTGTCTGCTCCGGCCCCGAGCGTGCAAAAGCACCCAACTGACTCGGCGCCATCGCCAACGGACCGCTGCGATTGAGGGCGTAGCGCAGGCCCATGTTCATCTTGCCCCACACACTGCCCGCCATCTGATTCAGCGTCTGCCCGTTACTGACCTTGTAGATCAGGCGCAACTGCAGGTGATCCTGCAAATTCGCGCCGACGCCGGGCAGCTCATGCCGTACGCCAATGCCGAGCTTTTCCAGCAGTGGACGCGGCCCGACGCCTGAGCGTTGCAGGACCATCGGCGATCCGATGGCGCCGCAGCAGAGGATGATTTCCCGCCGGGCGCGAAGCGTCTGTTCCTGTCCGTTGACGCGTGCAATCACCGCGCTAGCGCGGCTGTTCTCAAACTCCACGCGCGACACTTCCGCACCGGTGATCACCGTCAGGTTCGGGCGTTTCAACGCAGGCCGAAGAAATGCCTTGGACGCATTCCAGCGCACACCGCGCCGCTGATTGACCTGAAAATAGCTGCACCCTTCGTTGTCGCCGCCGTTGAAGTCGGGGATCGACGGGATGCCGGTTTGCGCCGCCGCCTCACGGAACGCGTCCAGCAACGTCCATGAAAGACGCTGCTGCTCGACGCGCCATTCACCTTTCGCGCTGTGAAGTTCCGAGTCGCCGGCGTAGTGGTTTTCCGAGCGCTTGAAGATCGGCAAGACGTCTTTCCAGCCCCATCCCGAGTTGCCCTGCTCCGCCCAGCCGTCGTAGTCCCGGGCCTGGCCGCGCATGTAGATCATGCCGTTGATGGAGGAGCATCCGCCCAGGACTTTGCCGCGAGGATAGTTGAGCGCACGTCCGCCGAGGCCGGGCTCCGCTTCGGTTTTGAAGCACCAGTCGGTGCGCGGATTGCCGATGCAGTAGAGGTAGCCCACCGGCACATGAATCCAGGCGTAGTTGTCCTGACCGCCGGCTTCGAGCAACAGGACCCGGTGGGCAGGATTCTGCGACAGCCGATTGGCCAGCAGGCAGCCCGCCGGGCCTGCGCCGACGATGATGTAGTCATGGAGACCGACGTCCGTTTGCATGCATCCCTCGCTGATATTTTTTGTTTTTATGCAGGGCCCATCCTGAAGTTTTTCACCACAAAACAAAAGACCGCCGCATGTTTCCATGGGGCGGTCCGGGTTGAAGCGTTTGCTGTCAGTAACGGATGCGATTACACCGCGCTGCGACGGTAGCTGCGGTAGTTCGGCATCCAGAAGTTACGCTCAATGGCTTCGACGAGCATCTCTTCGGTGGTCTCCAGCGCCATGCCTTCAGCCTGAGCCTGCTTGGCCACGGCCAGGGCAATCTTCTTGCTCACCTGTTGGATCTCTTTCAGCGGCGGCAGGACAGCGTCACCTTTGCCCGTCACCATCGGCGAGCATTCCGCCAGCGCGTTGGAGGCGGCCATCAGCATTTTGTCGGTGATGCGCGTGGCTTTCGACGCCACAACACCCAGGCCGATGCCCGGGAAGATGTAGGAGTTGTTGCACTGTGCGATGTGGAAGGTGCGATCGCCTACAGTGACCGGGGCAAACGGACTGCCGGTCGCCACCAGCGCGTCGCCATTGGTCCAGGTCAGGACTTCCTGCGGCGTGACTTCGACCTTAGAGGTCGGATTCGACAGCGGCATGACCAGCGGCTTGGCGCAGTGCTTGTGCATCTCGCGGATGACTTGCTCGGTGAACAGGCCGCGCTGGCCGGACACGCCGATCAGCACAGTCGGCTTGCCGTTGGCGACCACGTCCAGCAACTCGGGCGAACCCTCGCCGCTCGACCAGCCCGCCACATCGGCAGACTTCTGCGCGAGGTTCTTCTGGAAGTCCAGCAGGTTGTCCATGCTGTCAGTCAGCAGCCCGAAGCGGTCGACCATCATCACGCGCTTGCGCGCTTCGGCTTCGCTCAGGCCTTCGATGACCATGGCCGCAATGATGTGCTCGGCGATCCCGCAACCGGCCGAACCCGCGCCCAGGAACACAACCCGCTGCTGGCCCAGGGTTTCGTGCTTGGCTTTGCACGCCGCCAGCAGGGTGCCCACGGCAACCGACGCGGTGCCCTGAATGTCATCGTTGAAGCAGCACAACTCATCGCGGTACTTCTCCAGCAACGGCATGGCGTTGGTCTGGGCGAAGTCTTCGAACTGCAACAGCACGTCCGGCCAGCGGCTCTGCACCGCCTCGATGAACAGAGCAATGAAGTCGTCGTACTCCTTGCCGGTGACGCGCTCATGGCGCCAGCCCATGTACATCGGGTCGTCCAGCAGCTCTTTGTTGTTGGTGCCCACGTCGAGCACGATCGGCAAGGTGTACGCCGGGCTGATGCCGCCACATGCGGTGTAGAGCGACAGCTTGCCGATCGGAATGCCCATGCCGCCAATGCCTTGGTCGCCCAGGCCAAGGATGCGCTCGCTGTCCGTCACCACGATGATTTTGATGCGATCTTTCGTTGCGCTGCGCAGGATATCGTCGATGCGGTCGCGCTCCGGGTAGGAGATGAACAGCCCGCGGTGGGTGCGGTAGATTTTCGAGAATTCCTGACACGCCTGACCCACGGTCGGGGTGTAGATGATCGGCAGCATCTCGTCGAGGTGCGAATCCAGCAGGCGGAAGAACAGGGTTTCGTTGTTGTCCTGAATCGAGCGCAGATAAATGTGTTTATCCAGGTCGCTCGCGCATTGCCGGTACTGGTTGTAAACGCGGGTGACCTGCTCTTCGATGGTTTCGACGTTCTGGGGCAGCAGGCCGACCAGGTTGAAATCGATGCGCTCTTGCGGCGTAAAGGCACTGCCCTTGTTGAGCAGCGGCATCTCCAGCAACGAAGGGCCAGCATAGGAAATATATAAAGGTCGCGAGGTCTTGGTCATTTGCAGTGATCGCCTTTTCTCTGTTTGCTCTATCAATACGACGTCGAAACGATGCCCCGGAGGTCGATGTACACGACGCTCAACGCAGGATCCGTCCGAAAAAATAGGGGGGTAAAAACAGGGTGCCTATCTTACTCGCCTGAAAACGATTGCGACATTTTGTCGCTCACCGATTGCGAAATGATGGCCGGAAGTCGTCAGAGCGGTCAGGAAATAGCCCCGTATCAGGAACAAAAATGGCGCGGCGGGTCACAGAGGAAACGACGTGCTGCCGGACTGGCTGTTTTGAGAAATGGAGTTTTGGCCGTAGTCACCTCAGGCCTAGGTACTAAACACCTGACATATTGAACTGGCGATGAGCCATTGCAGTCACATTGACATCAAATCGGAGATATTAATGTCAGGCCAGCGCATCTTTCGTATCCACTACCGCTTTCTGGACGAGCAGCGAGTATTCCTCCAACCCGATTCAGCGCTGAACGAAGCCGATGCCTGGTACTACGCCTGCCTGCACGCGGGCATCGGCGTACTGCACAATTTGTCCAAGACCCGGGAAGAGCTAACGGCACTGATCGCCCATGCCCGGCGGTATGGATTGACGGCGGTGCGTTGGGCGGAATGGGTTTGATTGTGTGTAATCTCAACCGGTGCACCGACCTTTGGTGCTGGGGGAGCCCTATCCAGCGCGCTGGATCACATAGCTCGCCTCAAAGCCATGCACACACCCGATCACGTTGAATCCTTTGAAATAGCCCGTGGCGCGAAGCAAATCGACCGCCGGGCCTACCTCCGGTGAGTGTTGAAAGTCCCCGTAGTCGTCGAAGACGATAAACCCGCCTGGTACGACGCTTGGCGAATACAGCAGGAAATCCAGCAGCACATTGCGCCCGGCGTGACCGCCATCAATGTGCAACAGCGCCACCTTAGGCGACAGGTTGTAGAAACGCTCGGCGCACAACTCCGAATAGCCCCTCAGCACCAGGGCGTTGGAGAACAGGTTCTCCTGGTAATAGCTGAACTCTTCAAACTGATTGGGCAGCTCAAACGGATCAATCCCGATGATGCGGCGCTCGCGGTTGCAGACTTCATTCATCAGCACCAGCGACTTGCCCTTCCAGACACCAATCTCGACCACATCCCCGGGGATGCCTTCGACCAGAAGCGCCAGATATCCCAACAACCGAACGTGATCGTGAAACGATAATTCCTTGCGCGGCATCGCCCGCTCGGCCGGTAACGTGCCCTGCGCCTGCTCGAAATGCTTGCCGATCAACGCCCAGATCTGCGCGATCGAGTCATTGAGTTCCGGGTTGCTGATGAAGTCGTTGAGCTCTCGGATGGTGATCATGGCTTCTCTGACTGGCTGGAAGGATTGGGGTGGGGCGTGGAGCGATCTTGTACCGCTAGTGGGCGTGAGATCGATAGTAGGCGGGGGTTTGGAAAAGTAAAGTTCCGGGCAAGGTGACGAAGCATTTCCCCAGCCCGGCACTGACTTGATCTAGCGAAAACCTAGCCAGCCAAATCCCTTGATCAACAGATCCTTTCGTTTTCTCTCAACATGGGCGTCGATTGAACACAATATGCTCGCGAACAATTCCCACTCTTCACAGCCAAACCTTTCTGGAATGAAGGAAAGGTCGTACCACGACAATATTTCATCTACGGAATAGTCTCCGGACTTATAAAGCCTTATATAGCTTTTGAGATCATGCCTGAGGGAACGTGCTGCAAAATACGACTTCCCTTTCATCCATTTCTCTATTACCTGATCCGCTGTGAGCTGTCCTACCCTCTGATCCTCAGGCAGATAATCCAGTGTCCCCTCAGCCAGATGTTTCATGAAGTCGATGAGTTCCATAAATCCGCGCATGGATACCTCTAGGGGTTGCGAAGAAGTGACACTGTATTCATCTACGGTGTAACCACCGGCAGTGTGCTTAACTAAATATGACCTGATGTCGCTACGCAGCCGGTAAAGCTCGATAAGCGAAGTTCTCGAAGTCCATTCATCCAGAAAAGATTTCAAGTCAGGGACGTTGGCGCGCTCATCTTCAGGCAAATAATCCTGGATGGCCGTGCATAAAGACAGCATGAAATCAATCAACCGTACGTACTGACGCATGATTACCTCATGCTTCCTGATAACCTAACCAACCAAAGTACTTAACAAGCATACCTTGACGCTTTTTCTCGATATGCGAATTAATCAAATCAAGGATACCGGTGAGAAAAATGTGATCCTCATAACCAAATCTTTCCGGGATAAAGCACAGATCAAAGTCATCGAGAAGCTGATCAACAGAATAATCGCCTGCCTCATCAAGCTTTGCGTAGTTCACTATGTCTTTTTTTAAAGAAAGGGCTTGAAGATATGACTTCCGCTGCATCCAAAGCTCGACAATGTCCTCGACACTCAGAACTGCTACCCTTTGCTCCTCCGGGAGGTGGTCAAGAATGCCATCGCCCAAATCCTGCATAAAATCAATTAACTGGGTATATCCGCGCATCACCGCCTCCAAGCGAAAAAATGCAAAGCACCCTCAGCTTACCAGTGATGCAGAAAACAGCGGAAGCCGGCTGTGCTCTTCACGATTTCCGGTATTCCAAACGCCAGAAACGAAAAAGCCCCAGAAGCATAACTTCTGGGGCTTTTCAAATAATGGCGGAGAGATAGGGATTTGAACCCTAGGTACTGTCGCCAGTACAACGGATTTCGAATCCGTCCCGTTCGGCCACTCCGGCATCTCTCCAACGGCGCGCATCATAACAGTTCGTTCGAGGAACGCGAACCCTTTTTAAGGATTTTTTCGCGTTCTTTCAGATGCTTGCAGCGTTTTCCGCTTGAAGCGTTGGATCAGAGCGGTACGCCGAGACGCTGGGCGACTTCTTCGTAGGCTTCGATGACATCACCGAGGCCCTGACGGAAGCGGTCCTTGTCCATTTTCTTGCGGGTTTCTTTGTCCCACAGGCGGCAGCCGTCCGGGCTGAACTCGTCGCCCAGGACGATCGAGCCGTCGCTGAAGACGCCGAATTCAAGCTTGAAGTCGACCAGCAGCAGGCCGGCGTCGTCGAACAGTTTGCTCAGGACTTCATTGACCTTCAGCGACAGTTCTTTCATGCGAACCAGTTGCTCGGCGGTGCCCCAACCGAACGCGACGACGTGGGAGTCGTTGATGAACGGGTCGCCTTTGGCGTCGTCCTTCAGGAACAGCTCGAACGTGTAAGGGTTGAGCTTCATGCCCTCTTCCACGCCCAGGCGCTTGACCAGGCTGCCAGCGGCGTAGTTACGCACGACGCATTCGACCGGGATCATGTCGAGCTTCTTGACCAGCACTTCGTTGTCGCCCAGCAGTTTGTCGAACTGGGTCGGAATGCCGGCGGCTTCGAGCTTCTGCATGATGAAGGCGTTGAACTTGTTGTTCACCATGCCTTTGCGGTCAAGCTGCTCGATGCGCTTGCCATCGAAAGCCGAGGTGTCGTTGCGGAACACCAGGATCAAGCGGTCAGCGTCATCGGTCTTGTAAACCGACTTGGCTTTGCCGCGGTAGAGTTCTTCACGTTTTTCCATGATGGGCTCCGCTTGCTGAATCTTGCTGAATAGTGGGGGGCGAGTCGCCCGTTTGGGACGCTAGGCGATTTCGCGCCAGTCGAGCCCTGAATCCTGATCGGCCAATTGTAGCCAGTCCTCGTCGCACCCAAGGGTGTCGACAAAACATTGCCGGGCCAGATGCGGCAGGTTGTTCTTGCTGCTCAGATGGGCCAGCACCAGGTGCTGCAGATCCTGCCATCCCAACTCGTTCACCAGACTGGCGGCCTGATGATTGTTCAAATGACCGTGATCTCCGCCCACCCGCTGCTTGAGAAAGTACGGGTACTGACCCCGGGCAAGCAGATCGCGACAGTGATTGGACTCGACCATGAGCGCATCGAGCCCGCGGTAGCTGTCGAGCACCGTCGGGCAATACGAGCCAAGGTCGGTCAACAGGCCGAAGCGTCGTCGCCCGTCGTTAAACACGAACTGCGTGGGCTCCAGCGCATCGTGGGCCACCGACACCACGTCGATGCCCAGACCGCCAATGCGCAGACCCTGCCCGCCCACTAGCCGAAGCCCTGCTTCGACCGGCTTGCGCATGCCGCGCAGCGTGCCGTCACTGAGGTACACCGGCACATCGTAGCGCCGAGACAGCAAACCCACGCCATGCACATGATCGGCATGTTCGTGGGTCACTAGAATGGCGCTGAGCTGTTTGCCGCTGACGCCCAGCCTGTCGAGCCGCCGTTCGGTTTCCCGCAGGGAGAAACCGCAATCGACCAGCACATACGTGTCGTTGCTCGCAACCAGCGTGGCATTGCCGCGACTGCCGCTGCCCAGAACCGCGAAGCGCACTTAACCCAGGTTGTCCTGAATGACGCTCAACACACGGCGAGCGACTTCAGTCGGCGCAACGGTGTTGATGTTCTTCTCGACCGTGACCTGAACGTTTTCACCGACCTTGCTCAGGCGAACCTGATAACGCTCGGCGCGGGCTTCTTTCTCTTCCTTGGACTCTTCGCTGCCGAACACGCGGCTGAGGAAGCCAGGCTTGTTTTCAGGCTTGTCGGCTTTTTCCGCCAGGTTGATGTAGTAAAGACCCAAGCTGCGGTTGATGTCCTCAACGCGCCAGTCACCCTGGTTAAGCGCACGACCGACGCTCGACCACGCCCGATCCAGGTCCGCGCCCAGGTTCAGCACGGGGTTGCCGCTGCCGTCTTCGCTGAGGGAAACACGGCTTGGGGTGTCGAAATCACGCGCCGCCAGCAGGGACACCGAACCGCCCTTCTCGGCAGTGCGGGTCAAGCTCGCCAGCATGTCATCGGTCAGCACGGAGTCGAGGCCAACGTTGGTGCTGCGCGACGGGAAGGCAGGGTCATCGCGGCTGCCGGCCGGACGTTGCACGCTGACCACATAGATTTCACTGGTGTTGCGCTGCACGCCAGGCTCGATACGAACGCGGACGCGGGTTTCGGTGTTGGCGGCATCGCCACTGGAACCCATGCGCTTGGCAACCGATGCGGACAGTTCGTCCATGCGCTGCCAAGTGGTGTTGAATTCACCGGTCTGCGGACGATCTTCGGCAATACGGAAGCCGTTATCTTCAAAGTACTGGTGCGCCACAGGCCAGACTTCGGCCGGTGCGCGCTGGGCAAGAATCCAGCGGTTGTTGCCGCTCTTCTGCAGCGTGTAGTCCCCGGAGTCCTGAGCAGTAGTCAGAGGTTGCGGACGCGGCACGGTGAATTCACCCTTCTGGGTGTCGTCGGCGACGTTGCGCGGGATCGGCAGCAACGGGTCCAGTCGTTTGACTTCCTGAACGCCCTCGGGCATTTGCATCGGCGGCTTCTGGGTCGCTTCCAGGTAATCGCTGCTGCGATCGCGGAAGTAACCGTCCTGGCCAAAAAGCCAGCTGCAACCGCTGGTGCTGGAGATAATCAAGGCTAGTGCGGAAAGTCCGGCCAGTCGCTTCATTGCGTAATGCTTCCTCATTAGACCAATACACCGGACTGGCGCAGGGCCTGACGCAGCGGCTCGCGGCAGGACTCGCTGAGCCAGGTGAGCGGCAGACGAATACCGTCTGGCATCAAACCCATCTCATGCAGGGCCCATTTCACGGGAATAGGGTTCGATTCGATGAACAGTGTCTTGTTCAGCGGCATCAGTTTTTCATGGATTTTGCGGGCGGTGTCGGCGTCACCGGCCATCGCGGCCTTGCACAGATCGGCCATGGCGCGCGGCGCAACGTTGGCGGTGACCGAGATATTGCCTTTGCCACCGAGCAACATCAGCTCGACGGCAGTTGCGTCATCGCCGGAATAGACCAGGAAGTCGCTGCTCACGCCGGCAAGAATATCCTTGGCGCGCTGCAGGTCTCCGGTGGCTTCCTTGATCGCGATGATGTTTTTGACTGTCGACAGGCGGATAACGGTTTCGGCTGACATGTCGCAGGCGGTACGGCCCGGCACGTTATACAGAATCTGCGGGATGTCGACGGCTTCGGCGATGTGCTTGAAGTGCTGGTACAAGCCTTCCTGAGTCGGCTTGTTGTAGTACGGGGTGACCAGCAGGCAGGCATCGGCACCGGCGTTCTTGGCGTTGGTGGTCAGTTCGACCGCCTCGCGGGTGGAGTTGGCGCCCGTGCCGGCGATGACCGGAATGCGGCCAGCGACCTGCTGAACCACGCGGCGGATGACTTCGATGTGCTCGTTGACGTCGAGCGTCGCGGATTCACCGGTGGTGCCGACGGCAACAATGGCGTTGGTGCCCTCTTGCAGGTGAAAGTCCACCAGTTTGCTCAGGCTGTCCCAGTCGAGACGACCTTGTGCATCCATGGGTGTGACCAGTGCCACCATACTGCCCGCAATCATGCAAACCGCTCCTGCCGGAAAAAGAGAGCGGTAATGGTACTGGCGCCATGATCCTTGCACAAGGCGAGCATTCCCCTCGGCGCCGGTTTTCGCTACCCTTCGGTCTTTGATCGGTACGGGTCATCTGCCCGGCTCGTTCGACTGCTCGATTTTGTCGTCACTTACCCCGCCCTGCGTCGTTATCGCGCGCCATGACAGGCTCATGGCCGCGATTGACGGCTGCGGGTCGGGGCGACATCACGATGCCTTCGTCCGTCGAGCCCGCCGGCACAGGCCTGCTGCGTACCGACCGCTCATCGTTTAGGAATGCTGCATGTCATCCATCCCCACAGTTCGCGAACAATTCCTTGTCATCAGTGCCCTTGGCGCCAACCCAATGGAGCTGACCAACGTCCTGTGCCGCGCCAGTAACGAAAGCCGTTGCTCGGTCGTCAGCTCTCGCCTTACTCGCCACGGTGAGTGCAGCGCGCTGATCCTGCAGATATCCGGCAGCTGGGACGCCCTGGCGCGTCTGGAAACCGGCCTGCCCAACCTGGCGAAGAAACACGCCTTCACCGTCAATGTGGTGCGCAGTGCTTCGCTGGAAAACCGTCCGGAAGCCCTGCCTTACGTGGCGTACGTCAGTTCGGCGTATCGCCCGGACATAATCAACGAGCTGTGCCAGTTCTTCATCGACCACAACGTCGAGCTGGAAAACCTGATCTGCGACACCTATCAGGCCCCACAGACCGGCGGCACCATGCTCAACGCGACGTTCACCGTGACATTGCCGGCCGGTACCCAGATCAGCTGGCTGCGTGACCAGTTCCTGGACTTCGCCGACGCACTCAACCTCGATGCGCTGATCGAACCATGGCGCCCTCAAGCACCGATGTAAGGAGTCTCGAATGGCTGTAGAACTCGACCAAGCGGTTGCCGACTTTCAGGTGCAGGCCACGAGCGAACAGGCGGTCAGCCTGTCGGCGCTCAAAGGTCAGCAAGTCGTCCTTTATTTCTACCCGAAGGACAGCACCCCTGGTTGCACCACTCAAGGCCAGGGCTTTCGCGATCATCACGCCGACTTCAAGGCCGCCAACACGGTGGTGTTCGGGGTTTCGCGGGACAGCCTGAAATCCCACGAGAACTTCAAGGCCAAGCAGGAATTCCCGTTCGAGCTGATCTCGGACAAGGATGAATCGCTGTGCCAGCTGTTCGATGTGATCAAGTTGAAAAAGCTATACGGCAAGGAATACCTGGGCGTCGACCGCAGCACCTTCCTGATCGACAAGGACGGTGTGCTGCGTAAAGAGTGGCGCGGCGTGAAAGTGCCGGGGCATGTGGCGGCGGTGCTGGAAGCAGCTCAGGCGCTGAACCAGGCTTGATCGCCATCATGTAGGCCTGAGCTTCCCCGCGATCGGGGGCCGTTTAGTCATCGTAGGTTGACCATGACGACGCCGATCGCGAGCAAGCTCACTCCTCCAAAAAGCGAGACAACGCCTATAACAACGGCGCCACCGTCGGTTCGTTCCGTGGCCACGCATCCAGTACGGCCTTGAACAGGGTCGCCAGCGGAATCGCAAAGAAAATCCCCCAGAACCCCCATAGCCCTCCGAACAACAGCACGGCGCAGATGATCGCGACCGGGTGCAAGCTCACGGTCTGGGAGAACAGCAGCGGCACCAGAACATTGCCGTCCAGGGTCTGGATAATGCCGTGGACCACCATCAGATAGATGAACTGATCGCTCCAGCCCCACTGGAACAGCGCGATGAGCGCCACCGGCACTGTCACCACGACTGCGCCCACGTACGGCACGACCACCGAAATCCCTACCAGCATCGCCAGCAACGCCGAGTAATTCAGCCCCATGGTCACGAAGGCAATGTACGTCACCCCGCCGCAGATGAAGATCTCAATGACCTTGCCGCGAATGTAGTTGGCGATCTGCCGATTCATTTCCTCGGCCACATGGGTAATCAGCGTACGTTCCCGGGGCAGATAGCCCCTCGCCCAACGGCTGATCATCCGACGATCCTTGAGGAAGAAGAACACCAGGATCGGCACCAGCACCAGGTAGATCATCATGTTGACCAACAGCGGCAAGCTGGACAGGGAAAACGTCAGCGCCCATTGCCCGAACTTTCCGACCTCGCCGCGCGCCACTTCGATGGCCTGCAGGACCTGTTCGTCCGACACCAGATGCGGATAACGCTCCGGCAGCAGCAACAGCAACGACTGCCACTTGGCGAGCATGCCGGGCAATTCGTTGAACAAGGTGATGAGCTGTCGCCACAGCAGTGGGACCAGAACCAGCAAAAACAGCGCCAGCGCCCCCATGAATAACGCGAAGACCAGTCCGACTGCGCCACCTTCCGGGACCCGCAGGCGTTCAAGCAGGTTGACCAACCCCTGCATCAGAAAGGCGAGCACCAGTCCGGCCAGCACCGGGGCAAGCATGCCACCGAGGGTGAGAACAACGGTAAATCCGAGAACCAACAGCACTGCCAGCACTACCGCTTCCTCGTCGGAAAAGTAGCGCTGTATCCAGTCGCGAAGCACTTTGAACATCAAGAATCCTAAGGGGGTTGCGAGGGGTCAGAAACGCTCAGGCCTTGCGTAGCCAATACCGATAAATGCCGTCAGCGCTTTCTTCGTGCAGCAGCGCGTGCCCGGCCAGTTTTGCGAAGGTACGGAAGTCGCGCTGCGAGCCTGCATCGGTGGCCGTCACTTTGAGGACCGCGCCGCTGGCCAGACGGTTGAGTTCCATCTTGGCCTTGAGCAAGGGAAGCGGGCAGTTGAGGCCGCTGGCGTCGAGCTCTGCATCGCAGGCTGCGGGGTGTCCTACAGCGTCAGACATCGTTTCTCTCCGGATAGACACATCCGCCCTCGCATAAAAGCAGTCAGGCGGAAGAACATTCTTACAAGTTTTCCAGAATACCCCACTCTGGTCAGCAAGCCATCGAGCCAGCTACAGTGGCGCCTTTCTGCCCCAGAGTTTCGTGCATGAATTTTTTGCGCCCCACGCTGCTGACCCTCGCATGCCTGCTGGCAGCGCCGAGCTTCGCAGAAGATGACCTGCCCTCCCTCGGCGACGCGAGTTCATCCATCGTTTCTCCCCAGCAAGAACATGACCTGGGGCGTGCCTGGCTCGGGCTGCTGCGCTCTGAAGTGGCGCAGCTGTCCGACCCGCTGCTCAAGGACTTCGTCGAGTCCTCGGTCTATCGGCTGGCCGAAACCAGCCAGGTGCAGGACCGCCGGCTCGAATTCATCCTGATCAACACGCCGGAGATCAACGCCTTCGCAGCGCCCGGCGGGATCATCGGAGTCAACGGCGGGTTGTTCCTCCATGCAGAGACCGAAGGCGAATACGCCGCGGTCCTCGCCCACGAACTGGCTCACTTGTCGCAACGGCACTTCGCCAGGGGCGTGCAGGCGCAGCAGCGCATGCAAGTGCCGGTGATGGCGGCGATGCTCGCCGGTATTGTCATGGCCGCAGCGGGCGCGGGGGATGCGGGGATTGCCGCAATTGCCGGCACCCAGGCCGCCGCGATTCAGGAGCAGGCGCGGTTCTCCCGGCAAAACGAAGCAGAAGCCGACCGCATCGGCATTCTCAATCTGGAAAAGGCCGGCTACGATCCGCGCAACATGCCCACCATGTTCGAGCGGTTGGCGCGCCAGTATCGCTACGACGCCAAGCCACCGGAATTCCTGATGAGCCACCCGGTGACCGAATCCCGTATTGCCGACACGCGCAATCGCGCCGAGCAAGCCAAGCCCGGCGGCAAGGAAGACAGCCCTGCGTATCAACTGATGCGCGCACGCACCGTGCTGATATACGAAGAAACCCCGGGCATGGCGGCCAAGCGTTTCCGTGCGCAACTGGCCGAGAACCCGAAAAACGATGCGGCTCGCTACGGCCTGGCACTGGCCCAGACCAAAGCGGGTCAGCTGAATGAGGGCCGCGAGACGCTGAAGCCCCTGCTCGACAAGGCGCCGGACAACATTCCCTACAACCTCGCCGCCGTGAATCTGGACATCTCCAACAATCGCCTGCCCGACGCTCAACAGCGGGTGGACCGGATGTTGAACCTGTACCCGGACAACTATCCGCTCAATCAGGCGAAAGTCGACGTCCTGCTCAAGCAGTCCAAGGCGCCGGAAGCGCTGAAGTCTCTGGAGATTCTGTTGAAGAGCCGCCCGGACGATCCGGACATCTGGAATCAGGTGGCGGACACCCGTGGTTTGTCGGGCAACACCATCGGCCTGCACCAGGCCCGTGCCGAATACTTCGCGCTGATGGGCGATTTCAAGCAGGCGATTCAACAGCTTGAATTTGCCAAGCGACGGGCGAACAACAACTTCCAGCTGGCCTCACGCATCGACGCGCGGCAGCAGGAAATCATTGCTCAGGAGCGGGCGGTGAAGGACATGATGAATTGAGGTGAACTACGGTCAGCTCCAAGCGGCAAGCCATAAGCTGCAAGATGGAATGCAGCAAATCGGCTTGAGGCTTGCAGCTTGCCGCTGTGAATCAGGCGTTACCAGAGCTCTTCATCCGCGCCGCCTGAGTAAAGTCGAGCATGCGCTGCAACGGCCGAACGGCGTGAGGGATAACCGCCGGGTCGACGAAGATTTCGTTGGTACCTTCGCGCAAACACTGAAGCGTGCGCGCCAGCGTGTTCATCGCCATCCACGGGCAATGGGCGCAACTGCGGCATGCGGCGCCATTACCTGCGGTCGGTGCCTCAATGAAGACCTTGTCCGGGCACAGCTGCTGCATCTTGTAGAAGATGCCGCGATCGGTGGCGACGATGAAGGTGGTGTTCGGCAGCGTTTGCGCCGCCTTGATCAACTGGCTGGTAGAGCCCACGGCGTCAGCCAGGTCGATAACCGATTCGGGGGACTCCGGGTGCACCAGAATGGCAGCGTCCGGGTACAACGCTTTCATGTCCTCAAGCTGCCGGGACTTGAACTCCTCGTGCACGATGCAGGCGCCGTCCCACAACAGCATGTCGGCCCCGGTCTCGCGCTGGATGTAACGCCCCAGATGCTTGTCGGGCGCCCAGATGATTTTCTCGCCGTTGTCCATCAGGCTCTCGACGATCTCCAACGCGCAGCTGGACGTCACCACCCAATCAGCACGGGCTTTTACAGCGGCTGAGGTATTGGCGTAAACCACCACGGTACGCTCGGGATGCTGATCGCAGAACGCAGCGAACTCCTCGACCGGGCAACCAAGGTCCAGCGAGCAGGTAGCCTCAAGGGTTGGCATCAGGATGCGTTTTTCGGGAGTGAGGATTTTTGCGGTTTCACCCATGAAACGCACCCCGGCCACCAAAACGGTTTTCGCCGGATGGTTTTTGCCGAATCGCGCCATCTCCAGAGAATCCGAAACGCAACCGCCGGTTTCTTCCGCCAGCGCCTGAATCACCGGATCGCAGTAGTAGTGAGCGACCAGCACAGCGTCCTGAGCCTTGAGCTCGGCGGCGATCAAACGGCGGTACTCAGCCTCCTCTTCCGGGCTCAGGGTTTTGGGCTGTTTGGCGTCCAGGTGCGCTTGGACCAGAAGGCGTTCGGAGATGTGTGTCATGTCGGTGGACCTGAATGCGCGTACGGACGGAAAGTCCGCATGATAGAAAACGGCCGGGAAGTTAGCACGGGATCTGTTGAGCGATCACTTACCGGCAGTCACCGACTGCTGATCTTCAACCATCATGTTGGCGTCCCGGACGCCGCGAGACAGTCTCGAAATCGGGCGGAACGACCCACCCGTGAAAGCCTCGAACCCTCAAGTTAGCCATTCAATGGCAGAATCTGCGCCACTGGACAGTTTTGGAGACCCTCATGCTGCGCGTATTTGAACGACGGCTCGACCCCTTCCCACCCGACGAAGCACCGCCGCCACCAGTAGGTCTGGCGCGTTTTCTGTGGGCCTGCACCCGTGGAGCGCGTGGCTATATCCTCGCCCTTGCGGTGCTCAGCGCCTGTGTATCGCTTTACGAAGCCTGGCTCTTCTCGTTCCTCGGGCAAGTGGTCGATCTGCTCTCAACCTGGAAGGACGGCGGCGCCACCGCGGGCGAGGAAAGTCGAGCGCTGTGGGGCATCGGCATTGTGCTGGTGATCAGCATCGGGCTGGTGGCCATGCGCACGATGGTTCAGCACCAGGTGCTGGCGATCAACCTGCCGCTGCGGCTGCGCTGGGATTTTCACCGACTGATGCTGCGGCAAAGCCTGTCGTTCTTCTCCGACGAGTTCTCCGGTCGGGTCACCACCAAGGTGATGCAGACCGCGCTGGCGGTGCGGGACGTGCTGTTCACCCTGATCGAAATCGCGCCCGGCATCGGCGTTTATTTCATTGCGATCATCGCGCTGGCCGGCGGCTTCGCCTTGAAGCTGATGCTGCCGTTCATGGCCTGGATCGTATTGTTCGGCCTGGCCATGCTGTACTTCGTGCCGCGCCTGGGCAAAGTCGGTCAGGAGCAGGCCAACGCGCGGTCGTCGATGACCGGGCGGATCTCCGATGCCTACACCAACATCACCACGGTGAAACTGTTCTCCCACTCCAAACGCGAAGCGCAGTTTGCGCGTGCGGCGATGGAGGACTTCAAGCAGACCGGCTTTCGCCAGATGCGTCTGGTGAGCCAGTTCGAGATCGTCAATCAGGCACTGGTTGTCGCGCTGATTCTGGGCGCAGGCGGTTATGCCCTGTGGCTGTGGCATCAGGGTGACGTCGGCACCGGCGCGGTGGCCGCGATTACCGCCATGGCGCTGCGCATCAATGGCATGTCCCACTGGATCATGTGGCAGATGACCTCGCTGTTCGAGAACATCGGCACGGTGCAGGACGGCATGGCGACCCTGACTCAGGGCCCTAAAGTGCAGGACGCGCCGGATGCAGCCGTGTTGAAGACCACCGGCGGCGCCGTGACCTTTGACAACGTCAGCTTCAACTACAACGGCGAGCGTCAGGTGCTGGAGGGTTTGAATCTCGCCATCCGCCCCGGCGAGAAGATCGGGCTGGTCGGACGTTCAGGCGCCGGCAAATCCACGCTGATCAATCTGCTGCTGCGCTTCTATGACGTGGACAGCGGCGAGATTCGCATCGATGGGCAGAACATCAGGCAGGTCACGCAAGACAGCCTGCGCAGCGCCATCGGCATGGTCACGCAAGATACGTCGCTGCTGCATCGGTCCATTCGCGACAACATCGCGTATGGCCGACCTGATGCCACCGATGAGGAAATCCACACCGCTGCGGCCAACGCCCAGGCCGACGGCTTCATCAGCCAGCTCAGCGACAAGCATGGTCACAGCGGCTACGACACGCTGGTGGGTGAGCGCGGCATCAAGCTGTCGGGCGGCCAGCGCCAACGGGTCGCCATTGCTCGCGTGATGCTGAAGAACGCGCCGATCCTGCTGCTGGACGAAGCCACCAGCGCCCTGGATTCGGAAGTCGAAGTGGCGATTCAGGAAAGCCTCGACGAAATGATGAAAGGCAAAACCGTCATTGCCATCGCCCACCGGCTGTCGACCATTGCGGCCATGGACCGGCTCATCGTGATGGACGACGGGCGCATCATCGAACAAGGCACCCACTCTGAACTGCTCAGCAAGAACGGCACGTACGCGCGGCTGTGGCATCACCAGAGCGGCGGGTTTCTGGGCGAAGATCAGGGGGTGCCTGAAGCGGTGGATCAGGTTTAGCGGGCAGGCGCGCTTTATAACCGCAGCGACACGACGGCGATGGGGCTTAAAGCTGTCGTGTCGAGCCGGGCCCCGCCGACACATGACAACATCGTCCATCAGAATCCGCTAGTAGACCGACTTACTAGGATGTATTCTCCGAGCCATGAATACTCCCCAAACACGTGGTTCATCTGATGTCCGTCAAGGAATCCTCGACGTCGGCCAACGCATCATGGCCGCCAAGGGGTATTCCGGCGTAGGCCTGAACGAAATTCTGGCCGCGGCGGGCGTGCCGAAAGGCTCCTTCTATCATTACTTCGGTTCCAAGGATGCCTTCGGCGAGGCGTTGCTTGAGCACTACTTCGACGACTACCTCGCGGATATTGATCGCATCCTCGGCGAGCCCGGCCTGCCCATGGGCGAGCGCCTGATGAGTTACTGGCGGGTCTGGCAAGACACCCAGTCGTTCCAGGAATGCCAGGGCAAGTGCCTCGCCGTGAAGCTCGGCGTTGAAGTGGCCGATCTGTCGGAAACCATGCGCGCCGTGCTCAAGCGCGGCACGGCCGGGATTACCGACCGGCTCGGCAGCGCGATTGAGGCTGGCATTGCCGACGGCTCGCTGCCCGCCTGCGAGAACCCCTATGCCGTTGCGCAAAGCCTGTACCAGCTGTGGGTCGGCGCCAGCGTGATGGTCAAGATCGAACGAAGCCTCGCGCCCTTCGAAACAGCCATGGCAACCACGCGCGTGATTCTGCGCCTGACCTGATCAGCGCCCCGCAATGTCCCGCCGCTCTCTTTGTCTTCGTTCCTCTTCTGCATAGCGCCTGCCGGTCTCTCCAGACCGGCTTTATACCTTCGCCGCCTCCACTGCCAAGCACGTCAAAAAGGGCTCCTGAAATAATTTGAAAATACCTCTAGACGACTGGTCTACTCAGAGGTAAGGTGTACCCACATTAACCCGCCGCCACAAGGACTGACGTGATGAAAACCAGAACAACGATCACCGCTCTCGCCACTGCCGTGACATTGCTCGCCGCCGCTGGATTCGCGTCAGCCCAAGACCGCCCTGCCGCTCCCCTGACCGCCAAGACTGTAGTGCTGGTCCACGGCGCTTTCGCCGACGGCTCCTCCTGGAACAAAGTGATTCCGCTGCTGGAAAAAGCCGGCCTCAATGTGGTGGCAGTGCAGAACCCGCTGGATTCCCTGGAAGGCGATGTCGCTGTCACCAAACGCGCCATTGCCGCTGCTCCAGGCCCGGTGGTTCTGGTGGGTCACTCCTGGGCTGGCGCGGTCATCACCGACGCTGGCGTCAACGACAAAGTCCGCTCGCTGGTCTACGTCGCCGCTTACGCCCCGGATGATGGCCAGTCAGTATTCGATGCCGTTAAAGGCTATCCCGACATGCCCGGCCAGGCCTCCTTCGTCAAAGATGCAGACGGCTACGTGAAAGTCAGCGACGAAGGCGTCGCCAAATTCTTCGCCCCTGATTTGCCCCGCGCCGAACAGAAACTCGTCGCCGCGACCCAAGGCGCGCTGAACATCAAAGCGCTGAGCCAGCCAATTCCCCACGCTGCCTGGCACAAGGTTCCTTCCTACTTTGTCGTGGCTACCCATGACCAAATCATCTCGCCACAACTGCAGCGCGATCAGGTGCAGCGCCTGCACGCCGATTCCATCGAAGTCCCTTCAAGCCACGTTGCGATGCTGGCCTATCCCAACGCCGTGGCTGACCTGATCATAAAAGCTGCCAAGTGAATTTCGTTTTGCCGCTGAACTAGACGACTAGTCTATTAATCCAAGTGAATGACGCTTTACCTTTTGGCTGCCCGGCAGTCTCAAACCTAAATCGAAAAGGAAATACCCGATGAAAGTTCTTATGGTTCTGACTTCCCACGACACCCTCGGCAACACCGGCCGTCCTACCGGCTTCTGGCTGGAAGAACTGGCCGCGCCCTACTACGCGTTCAGCGACATCAACGCCGAAATCGTTCTGGCGTCGCCACAAGGCGGTCAGCCTCCCCTGGACCCGAAGAGCAATGAGCCTGACTTCCAGACCGACCTGACCCGTCGCTTCGAGAAAGACGAAACCGCCAAAGCCCTGCTCGCCAACACCGTCCGCCTGGACAGCGTGTCCCAGGCAGATTTCGACGCTGTGTTCTACCCAGGCGGCCATGGCCCGCTGTGGGATCTGGCTGAAGACAAACACTCCGTCCAACTCATCGAATCGTTCATCGCCGCCAACAAGCCCGTCGCTGTCGTATGTCACGCCCCTGGCGTGCTGCGCCACGTGAAGAACGCCGACGGCACGCCGCTGGTTAAAGGCAAGACGGTCACCGGCTTTGCCAACAGCGAGGAAGAAGCCGTCGGCCTGACCAACGTGGTGCCTTTCCTGGTGGAAGACGAGCTGAAATCACTGGGCGGCGTCTACTCCAAAGGTCCGGACTGGGGCTCGTACGTCCTCACCGATGGTCTGCTGATCACCGGCCAGAACCCTGCTTCGTCTGGTCCTGCGGCAGACGTGCTGATCAAGGCACTGCAGAACAAATCGGCCTGATCACCGCCCGGCGCGAGGGGTGTTCGCCCCCCTCGCCGCTTCTCACCTTCGCACCGAGATAACCGCCATGAACTGGTAATGAACGGATTCAACCCGACCCCAGGCCCGACTTTATGTCGGGCTTTGTCGTTTCTGGACCGAGACGAATAATCAAACAAACGCGGCTTTGACGGGTCTACCACGCCAATGGCCGGCATTGATGAACGCTCACAATGCCTGCTGTAGCTGGATCTGCCGTCCACGGCGGTCGCAGTGCCAAACCTTTTATAGCGAGAAGAAAAATGGCTCAGGCAACGAAAACAGCACTGCAGAGTGAAGCGGATGAGGCGGTTGTCGTGACTGCTCATGGCACGTATGACAGCTACGTGGGCACGGCGGATGACGACACCCTCACGGGCACCACAAAGCGGGATTTCATCTTTGGAGGCGATGGCGACGACATCCTCACCGGTCAGGGAGGGGATCCCAATCCGTTCAGCAACGCACAGGATCGATATAACGGCGGTGCCGGCGTCGACACCCTCATCAGCCATCCTGCCTATTACTACGGCAACACCTTCGTCTACACATCAGTGACGGACAGTTACTTCGACAAACAGGGCTCGCACTCGGATCTGATCAAAAACTTCCAATCCAATGACGTACTTGACCTGACAGCGCTCGGGCTGGAGCGGGTTGGCAATGGCCACAACGGCGATCTGGCGGTCACTTACAACGCTGACGAGAACGTCACCTATGTTCGCTCGCTGGACAAAAACGCCGAGGGGCAGGCATTCGAAGTCCGGCTGGAAGGCGACCACGCCGCTCAGCTCGGCACGCAGAATTTCGCCCTGCGTTACGACCTGACGGCAGAAAGCAATGGCCGCGAACATCACGAGAGCGAAAAGCAATACGTCATCAGCGGGACCGATGGCGATGACTTTTTGATCGTTCCCAAAAGCGGCAACATCGTCACAGGTGGCGGTGGCGCTGATGAGATGTACAGCGGCGATGCACGTAACACCTTCGCCTTCGAACACATCACCGACAGCTTTGTTAACGACAGCTCGGGACACTCCAGTGTCGATTTGATCCACGACTTCCAGCTTGGCGAGGGCGACCTTCTGGACGTTTCGGCACTGGGTTTCACCGGCCTGGGCGATGGTTATAACGGCACCCTCAATTACAGCTACGACAGCGAAGCGGGTTACGCGATTGCCCAATCCTTCGAGGCCGATGGAGACGGCAACCGATTCGTGGTGCACCTGACGCAATACGAACGGTATCCGCTCACTGGCCTGCAGGACATGGACCGGTTCACCTTTGCCGGGGACTCTGCAGCAGACCGTGCCAACCAGACGCTGACCGGCGACAACTACCGTGACGAGTTCACCAACTCGACCGCAGGCGGCATCCTTGTCGGAGGCGGTGATGATGACCTGCTGGTGGGCAATACCGGCGTCGACACCTTTCGATACGTCGAGAAGAGCGATAGCTTTCGGGGCAATTCGGACTTCATCAAAAACTTCGATGCCACACAGGACCGGATCGATGTGTCAGCGCTGGGCTACACCGGCCTGGGCGACGGCACCGATGGCACGCTGAAGTTGATCTACGACGCGGCCACGCACCGTACCTATCTGAAGGATTACGAAGCGGACGCGGACGGTCACCGATTCGAGATCAGTATCGACAAGAACATCGCCAAGACTTTCACCGCCGATAACCTGATCGTGGCTGACGCGAATACTGCACACATCGAGCTGGTGGGCCTGGCACCTGCCGACCTGCACCCGATTGGCTGAATCCAGACGCGCCATCCCAATAGGGCAGGCATGAAAAAGCCGTCGCAAATGCGACGGCTTTTTTTGCAGCATGGGCGACTACAAACGTACGCCCACGCTGATACTGCTCACTGAATCTCAGTCAACGCTTTTGGCCCACACCGCCTGGGCGTTGGTGAATTCACGCAGCCCGAAGTGGGACAGTTCGCGGCCGTAGCCACTCTTCTTGACGCCGCCCACCGGGATCCGCGCGTTCGTCGCCGGGAAACCATTGATGAACACGCCACCGGTTTCCAGACGCCGGGCGATGCGTTGCGCGCGCGGGATGTCCTGGGTCCACAGGCTGCCGCCCAGTCCATAGTCACTGGTGTTCGCCAGCACGATGGCGTCTTCGGCGTTGGCGGCAATGGTGATCGCTGCCACCGGGCCGAAAGTTTCTTCGTCGAAGGCGGCCATGCCTGGCTTCACATCAGCCAGCACGGTGGGCGCGTAGAAGTTGCCGGGGCCTTCGATCTTCTTCCCGCCCAGCAGCAACGTCGCGCCGGCGGCGATAGTGCGTTGAACCTGGCCATCCAGCTCATCGCGCAGATCAGCGCGGGCCATCGGACCGACGTTGATCGCGCTGTCCAGCGGGTCGCCGACTTTCAGTTGCTCGACCGCTGCAACGAATTGACGCGTGAACTGCTCAGCGATCGGTGCCTCCAGAATGAAGCGCTTGGCCGCCAGACAGACCTGACCGGCGTTCTGGAAACGCGCCTCGACAGCAGCTTTCACCGCAAGGTCGATATTGGCGTCGGCCAACACAATGAAAGCGTCCGAGCCGCCCAGCTCCAGCAGGCTCTTCTTGAGCGCCTTGCCCGCCGTGGCTGCCACGGCAGAACCTGCGCGCATGCTGCCCGTCAGGGTGACGGCGGCGATGCGCGGGTCTTCGATAGTGCGGGCCACGGTGTCGTTGTCAGCAATAAGGTTGGTGAACAGCCCTTTGGGAAAGCCTGCCGCCTCGTAAGCTTCTTGCAGCGCGTAAGCCGAGCCCATGACGTTCGGCGCGTGCTTGAGCATGAAGCCATTGCCCGACAGCATGATCGGCCCGGATGCACGAATCACCTGCCACAGCGGGAAGTTCCAGGGCATCACCGCCAGCACAGTGCCAATCGGCAGGAAGGACACGTGGACTTCGTCGTCGCTGCCTACATTGACGGGCTCATCGGCAAGAATCGCCGGGCCGTTGTCAGCAATCCACTCGATCGTGGCCGCGCACTTCTCTACTTCTCCACGGGCCGCCGCCAGGGTCTTGCCCATTTCAGCGGTGATCAGCGCAGCGAAGGATTCCGACCGCTCACGCAGGGTATCCGCCAGACGGCGATAGGCCGCTACGCGCTCGCGCATTGGCGTGGCGCGCCACAGACGAAAGGCCGCAGCATTCACATCCAGCAACCGCTCGACGTCGGTCTGGGTCTGGAAGGGGTAAGTGGCGATCAGCTCACCGGTGGCCGGGTTGCGTGACGTAGCGACGTTTGGGGTGGAGATCGGGCTCAAGTCAGACATCGTGATTACCTCGTTGACGGTCGGTGCAGCAAACGTGCGCTGCGATGACCGCCACTTTAGGCAAGCCCGAAAAAGCCAGGAAGGCGTGTTGTTATCCTATGACCGTGAGTCATAGGCAGTGTGGCGGGGAATGTAGGTCACCAGCGACAGGTCCGGCCGCCCTTCAGGCGTCAGCGCGACGTAGGTGAAATCGATGTGGCCGCTGATGGGGTGCAGCAGACGCTTGCGGCCCTCTTCGAAACCTTTGACCTCGGTGTCCTGCCACCACTCTTTGAATTCAGGGCTCAGGGACGAGAGTTCTTCGATCAGGCTGTCGAACGGTGCCTTGTCCTGGGCCAGCGCGCGCGATGCCCGAAACGCACTGATCATGCCACGTGCCATCTGCTCCCAATCCAGAATGATGGTTCGGTACGGGATGTACAGAAACAACAGACGCAGCGTGTTGCGCTCATGGGGCTGCAACGAACCGTAGTCGACGAACAGCTCGGCGATGGCGTCGTTCCACGCCAGGATGTCGAGCCGGGCGTTGCGCACATACGCCGGAATGGGGTTGATGGCGCGCACCAGCATTTCCAGGCCGGCGGTCACCCCGCCGCCGGTGGCAGCAACCGGCACCTCCAGTGCGGAAAGCGCATACAGGTGCGCGGACTCCACACGATCGAGCTTGAGGACTTTGGATATCCGTTGCAGCGCGTCCGGCGAGGGCTGAATGTCGCGGCCCTGTTCAAGCCAGGTGTACCAACTGACGCTGACCCCGGCGAGCGCCGCCACTTCCTCACGGCGCAGTCCCGGGGTGCGGCGCGGCCCTTCTGGCAGGCCGAAATCATTCGGGTCGAGGCGCGCCCGTCGGCTGGACAGAAAATTGCCGAATTCGCGCCGCTGCTCTATCGAAGGTCTTTTTGCCATAACTCGCTCGTGGTCCACGTTTTGGTTGATCGCGGAAAACGGGCATCGTGGGTCAAGCTCTGGCGTGGGTCAAGCCGGTCAAGGTATCGGCGATGGCTTTGGTGCGCCGCGCCGTGCCTTCGGTGGCCTGGTTCGAGTTTTCCAGTGAGTCGAGCATTTCGCGTAGCGCGCCGACGCCGGTGGACTGGTCCTCGATCTGCTGCGCCACCCGCTGGATCTCGCTGGAGAGCAAGTCAATGTCGACGCCGATCTCGGCCGCGTTCTTGCGGGTGATTTCCGCCAGCTTGCGCACTTCGTCGGCGACCACGGCAAAGCCTCGGCCTAGATCCCCTGCCCGCGCCGCTTCGATCGCAGCGTTGAGCGCCAGCAGATTGGTCTGGCCGGCGATCTGTTGAATGACCTGCACGATGGACTGGATGCGCAGGCTCGATTCCGCGAGTGCTCGTGCGCCGACCACCGCTTCGTCCGCCTGGCTGACCAGCGCTACAACGGTATTGCCGGCGTTTGTCGAGACCGTGTTCTGCTGGTCGATCGTGCCGGCCAAATCGTCCATCGACAGGTGCAGCTCGCCGGAGTAGTGCTTGATCTGCGTGGACATCTCTTCCTGCTGCTGACCGGCCTGGGCAAGGACCCGACCCAGTGCGGCGAGGCCTTCGAAGACCGGAAGGACTTTGGTATCCAGCCCACGGGTGTCCAGCGCGTTATTGAAGTCGTTGAGCTTGAACGCCTCGATCTGCTTCACGATAACGTGATTCAAACCCACCATCTTCTTAAGCTGGCGGCGCAGGAAAAACGCCTTGAATTCGCCATAGTGCGCGATGAAATTGTCCACGTACTCATCCGTGAATGACGCGCCTTTTGCCACCCGAAAGAAGAAGATCGCCGTGAGCGTCTGGTTCAGGTTCAGGCCGAGAATTTCACCAAAGGTCGAGAACCCCACCAGCGGTACGTCACCGAACAATCCGGTCATGCTGCCCAGATCCTTGCCGTTGTTGGCCCGACGCAAGATGCAGTCGTTGAGGATCGCCGCGACAGGCTGCCCGCCCTTGCCGCGCAGGAATTGCTCGTAATCCACGCGGGTGGCTTCGCGCAACGGCGTACGCTTGACCATCACCAGCTCTTCGCCGGGGGCCACGTCGCAGAACAGCTGAATGATTTGCTGTGCATGGTCGATGCGCGCGATCGATCGCACGAACAACTCGCTGCCCACCCGAATGGCGAAGGAGTAATCAGCCAGATTCTTCTCAAGGGCGTGAGCGTCACAGTCAAAGGCGTTACACAGCGCCTGGACCATGCTCATGATGTTGCCCTTGCTGTCGATCACCTGGTCGATGGTGCGGTCTTCGACGGAAGCGGTCAGGACACTGAAGGTCAGCCCGGCGGGCTGGAAATTCTGACTTTTGAACACGCCGAAACGGATGTCGGCGGCGGTCTTGATGAAAACAATTTGCGCATGATTCTGATAGCTGCGCTTGCCGTCGTGGATCAGCGTCTTCTTGAAATCCGACTTGCCACCGGCCGAGCCGCCGACAAACAGGCAGGGAAAACGCCCGGACTCGTAGAGCGCTTCCATGAAGAACGATTCGGACGCAGACAAGCCGTCGAACACCACATAGGCCAGCGTGTCGCGATGGTCGATGGCGGTGCTGACCTGCGCACGCTTGATGTTGCTGACCAGTTTTTCGATGCGCTCACGCATCTCCATGCGCTTGCCACCGCTGCGGATATCTTCACACTCCAGTGGCACCATCACCACTTCGGCCGATGCAATCACGCTGCGCTCGAAGAGCTGCAAGACGATGCGGTCCCAACGATCGCCGGTTGCACAGTACAAACCGGTCGCACTGTTGCACAGCTCGCCGGAGGTGGTGCACAGGCTCAGCGCGCTATCGGGAAACCGCTGCTTTATGCGGGCGGCAATGTGGTCGATGTCCAGATGCGGTGAGACGAAGCCTGTCACCAGAACGGGAACTGAACGCACGCCCGCGAGGGCACGGTCCAGTTCGCCAGCGGTGCAGTTGATGCTGATCGCTTCCTGGCGGTTGGCACGGGATCGATTGAAGAGTTTGAGTGGGTTCATCGTTCGCTCACAGGAAAGGATCGCAGGGCGCATGCGTTACATACACAGAGCTTTTTTCTGTATCGGCCGCGGAAAATCTGACTTGAAGGACAGGACGTGGCGTTGGTCGGGGGGGCCAACCGAAGTCGGCACAATTGCGTCAATTTTAATCGACGTCAATGTAATGGATGCCAAAGTCGTGGCGCCCCGCGCGAGGTGCGGCTTGAGCGTGAGTGCCGGGATCTCATAATCGCCGGCATTCTGTCGACGAAACGGCAGTGGCGGATCGGTGAAGAGGTTATCCAGCCGCGTCGCATTATGGCCGGAACGCCTCCACCGCGATCCCGCCTACAGGTGGCTGCGCGACCTCATCGCTTCGACGGTCGAAACGACCTCCTGCCCGCCGCACTGACGCTGAACGCTGCATCAGTCATGCACAATCAATGCGCGCTGACCGCATGACTGAATCCCTGGAGCCACGTCATCAACGAAGGCCAAAACCCATCCGGATCAACTGCTCAACCAAATGTTCACGGCCATGGAGGTTTGAGGTGTCACGAAGTCGGTTGACGACCTGTTCGGACCAACCGTTTGCCCTCATTCCCTCGCGCTGGTAGAAAGCCCCCAACCGCTGATCATAAGTGGCGACTGCGGCCGACTCTGGCTCCGCTGCGTAGGTTTCGTGGTGAAGCACCGCAGCCTGTGGAAGCCTCGGTTTGACCTTCGCTGGCAGTTCGATGGAGGGGTAACCGACGCAGAGCCCAAACACGGGATAAACGTGTGCAGGCAATTCAAGTTCCTTGGCTACCCCCTCGATGTCATTGCGAATGGCCCCGATGTAAACGCTTCCAAGCCCCAACGATTCGAGTGCCACTACTGCATTCTGAGCCGCCAGTGAGGCATCTATCGTTCCGAGCAACAGGCTTTCGAGGTAGGGCAGTGCATGCAGTTCGGCGTGCTGCTGCTCGGCTACACGGGAAACGCGAGAGAGGTCGGCAAGCCATACCAGGAACAGCGGCGCTTGTCGGATGTATGCCTGGTTACCGGCAAGTGCCGAGAGACGCGCTTTGCGATCGGTGTCCCGCACCGCGACCACACTCCAGACCTGCAGGTTTGAAGAGCTGGCTGCAGACTGCGCAGCAGCAACCAGTGTTTCCATTAGCCCATCCGGCAGAGGCTCGGCGCTGAAGGCGCGAACGCTGCGATGGTCGAGCAACTGATCGATGGTATCGTTCCCGGTGGCGAGCGCAGATGCCTCGGGGTCCCCGTAGCGCGCTGCCATTCTGGATTGGTTGGTTGTGGTCATGGGTCTCTCCAAAAAAGTGACGCGAGGCTATCAAATCGATGCCATAGGCGCATGCCTTGCGCAGACGTTTTCACCCGGCCGCCCTGCTAGCCGAGCCATCAAGGGACATCCATTTGTCAGCAAAGCCTCTCAGTGCGCGTGACACCTGTCAGGTCCTGCGTGACATCGCCCTCGGCATTCGAGTGATGCGTCGGATGGACGGCAACGCTCAAGTCGACATCGACAGCGGCCTGATGATCGTAGAGGCTGATGGCTGGCTGATCACCTTTTACAAAGAGCACAATGCCCTGGATCACTGCGACCGCTGCCTCAGCCCCGAAGGTCGGGTCTACCTGTTTGACGCCCGCCAACGCTACGGCACTGATCCTCTTGAACTGCTGAGCACCTGGGAACGCGGTCAGCTGGAAACCCTGCTCTCCCTCATCTAACCGAACGCTCATACACCGCGCGCCAAAAAAGGGCTCCGCCCATAGCGTGGGATGACGGAACCAAAGCGACTCAGTTGCCACTCAAGCGGTATAAAGTCCAAAGCGGGTGGCGTATGTCGACGAAAGTGAGTGGGCCTGTTGATCAGCTCTTCGGCTTGCATAACAGCGATTTTGGCTCGCCCCAAGGGCGTCTGACTGACCAGCGCCAAGCGGGCGGAGGTATCGATTTTGGTACGTCGCCCGGTGCCGGTGCGCAGTCGGTGAACTTCGGGGGACCATCGCCCCACAACAGTGACAACCGAGTGAATCCCAGCGCGCAGGCGGCCAATCCCACCGATCAGGACCTGGCTGCATCGGTACGTAATCTGGTCGAGCAGATCATGCAGGCGCTCGCACAATTCATGCAGCAAAACCGGACCGACACGGGCGCGTCTTCTCAAAGCAGTGGCAGTCCGCAAGGCAAGTCGGCGGCAGTCTCCGCGCCCACTCAGCCGGCGGCTGCCAACGCTGGGTCCCAGCAAGCAGCCGCGACGCGAAGTGCGGCCCAGCCATCATCAGCCGCGCCTCAAGTGGCATCCACACCTCCGGCGAATGCTCAGACTGCGCCGGAGGCGACAGCTGCGCTTGCACCTGCAGGCAAGAGTACCGCCGTAGGTGATGCCGCCACCGCTGGCAGCGGGCCTTACTCGCTCAATATCACCAATACTCAAGACCATGCGATAAAGATTGGCCAGTTCGACAAGAATGAAAAGCTGGTAGGTGAACTGTCATTGGAGCCTGGGCAAAAAGGAACCATGAAGTACGAGGCAGACACGACGGGGCTGCTTAAACAGGCCGATGCGGACGGCAACTACAAGCCTGACGCGAGCCGCCTGGAGTTCTACAACGGTTTCATCAATACCAGCGACATTGATGGCCGCAACGCTGCAATTTATGCGAGCGACGGCAAAGGATTTGAAGTCGGAGACAAGCAAAGTATCGCTGACAAGGCACCTGACAGCATTACTTCCCTGGATTCTGCGGGGAACAAGACCATCGCCGGATGGTACGACGGGTCTACGGAGAAGATGAAACAGGGAGGCGATTTCCTGACCAAAGAGCTGGGCACTGGAATGACGTATCAGCATCCCAATGACGACACCCTGGGCCAGGGCAGCAACCCTATGCGCCATACGGACTCGATGTCCCTGGACGTGGTTTTCGGCAAGGCGTGAAATGGACGCGGGGGGCGCTGAGTTATTGAGTCAGCGCCGGCAGCTACTTTTTCACAGGCAAAAAAAAATCTGGAAATCCACATTTTCATGGGCCTTCCAGATTTTCGAAATGGTGGGTCGTGTGGGATTCGAACCTACGACCAATTGGTTAAAAGCCAACTGCTCTACCAACTGAGCTAACGACCCGCTTCGTTGTGGCGCGTATATTACTGATATTTCACAGTAATTCAATACCAAAGCGAAAATAATTTAAAAATAACGCGTCGGGTCCGTCACGCCAGCCGCCGCGAAGCCCTCAGCGCGCAAGCGGCAGCTGTCGCATTTCCCGCACGCACGTCCCTGCTCGTCGGCCTGATAGCAGGAAACCGTCAACCCGTAATCCACACCCAGACGCGTACCGGTTTTAACGATATCGGCCTTGCTCAGCATCTGCAGCGGCGCCTGTATCGTGAAGCCCTGGCCTTCAACGCCAGCCTTGGTAGCGAGATTGGCCATGCGCTCGAACGACTCGACAAATTCCGGACGGCAATCCGGGTAGCCGGAGTAATCCACGGCGTTGACACCGATGAAGATGTCTCTGGCACCGAGCACTTCGGCCCAGCCCAGTGCGAGAGAGAGAAAAACAGTATTGCGCGCCGGTACGTACGTCACCGGTATGCCTTCGCCCGGCGTCTCAGGCACCGCGATGCTGCTGTCAGTCAGCGCGGAACCGCCGATGCCGTTGAGATTGAGGCCGATAACCTTGTGCTCGACCACGCCCATATCGGCCGCTACACGCTCCGCCGCCTGCAACTCGGCGCGATGCCGTTGGCCGTAGTCGAAGCTCATGGTGTAGCAGCTGAAGCCATCGGCCTTGGCCATCGCCACCACAGTGGCCGAATCCAGCCCGCCGGACAGCAGGATTACCGCTCTTTTCTCAGTCATCGATTGCTCACTCATTCAGCGCCCCGGCTCGTCATTCCAGAGGATTTTATGCAACTGCAATTGCAGCCGCACCGGGAGGTTGTCGGCCACGATCCAGTCGGCCAGGTCTCTGACGTTCAGATCGCGGTGGACAGGGGAAAACAGCACTTCGCCGGCGCGCCGGTCCAGACCGTACTGAATGATCTTTGAAACGGCCCAGTCGTAATCTTCGCGCGAACAAATAACGAATTTGATCTGGTCGTTGCGCGTGAGCAGTTCGATATTCTCGTATCGATTGCGCGCCACTTCTTTTGAACCAGGGGTTTTAAGATCGACGACACGGCTTACGCGGGGATCGACTTTCGAGATGTCCAGCGCGCCGCTGGTTTCCAGAGAAACCTCGTAGCCCGCATCACAAAGCCGTTGAAGCAAAGGAATGGCATTCGGCTGAGCCAGGGGCTCGCCGCCTGTGACGCAGACATAGCGCGGGCGATAGCTGGCAACCTGCTCCATCAACGAGTCGAGGGTCTGGATGGTTCCGCCAGTGAAGGCATATTCGCTGTCGCAATAACCGCAACGCAATGGGCAGCCGGTGAGACGCACAAAAACGGTAGGCAAGCCTGCCGTGCGCGTTTCACCCTGCAACGAGTAGAAAACTTCGGTGATACGTAGTGTGTCTTGCATAGGGGCCACGGGCGTAACGGCTAAACAGGCCATCCGCCTCCGTCAGGCACTTCTGTACACCCTGCACACGCAGAATCCACAGAAGCGTAATCAATACCGGAATTTCGGGGGCGGAATTCTAACGAAGAAAGCCGCGCAATGCGCGGCTTTCTTGAATCAGCGGTCAGATTGACTGGCAATCAGAGACGCTGGAGGTCCCGCTGAGCCAACTGAGCAGCTGAAGTGCCTGGATACTGAGCAACGACTTGCTGAAGGATGCCCTTCACTTTATCGGTGTGGCCCAGGCGACGTTCCACGTCCGCTAGTTTGTACAGGGAATCAGGCACCTTGGCGTGCTTTGGGTAAAGCTGACTGACCTTGGCAAAGGCCTGACCGGCACCTTGCAGATCGCCCTTGGCCAGATTCACTTCGCCCAACCAGTATTGAGCATTGCCCGCGTACTGGCTGTTCGGGTATTTGCGCAGGAACGCCGCAAATGCCTGACTGGCCTTGTCGAAATCCTTCGCTTTGATCAAGTCGAAAGCAGCGTCGTAATAGAGCTTTTCTTTCGCTGGGTCGCCGGGCTCGCTGCTGGCCTGTGGCGCTTGAGCGGCGGGTGACACGGGAGCTCCGCCGGCATTGGTGCCGCCGTCGGAAGCAGAATTGTTGGCAGCTGATGGGGCCGATGCGCCGCCAGCTCCGATACGGGAGTCGAGATCTTTGTAGCGATCCAGCGCTTCCTGCTTCATCTGCTGGATGTCGTTTTGCTGGACTTCCACTATTCCGCGCAAGCGCGAAATTTCGTCCTGCATTTGCTGCAACTGCATGAACAGCTGACCTTGCGCCGAAGGTGCGGTCGTAGCCGCACCTCCGGCGTAGGCGCCAGACGTACCATAACCCGATGGCGGATAACTGCTACCAGCAGAGCCAGAGTTGTCATCGACCACAGGAACCGCACCCATCGCTGCGAGAGGAAGGGTGAGAGCCAAAACGGTTAAAGCACGTCGGCACGTTCGCATGTCAAATTACTTACGCAGTTCGACGCGACGGTTTTGAGCCCACGATTGCTCGTCGTTACCGGTGGCAACTGGACGCTCTTCACCGTAGGAAACGATTTCCAGCTGAGCTGGCGAAACGCCCTGCAGAACCAGGTAGCGTTGAACGGCTTTCGCACGACGCTCGCCCAGTGCCAGGTTGTATTCGCGAGTACCGCGTTCGTCAGTGTTACCTTCCAGAACTACGCGAGCGCCGTTGGCTTTCAGGTCTTTGGCGTGAACGTCCAGAGCGCGCATGGCCTCTGGTTTCAGGTCAGAGCTGTCGTATTCGAAGTAGAAAGTGGTGATAGCGCGCAGAGCAGCTTCTTCGCTCAGGCTGCCGTCAACAGCGCCAGAGTTAGCGCCGTAACCAGCGTTAGGATCTACAGCAGCGCCGCCAGCACCGGCATTGTCGCCGCCTTTGGACGAGCAACCTACAGCTACAGCCATGGCCAGAGCCAGCGCAGCAAATTTACCAAACTTCAGCATTTCCATCGTAAAACTCCTAATGAACCCCAAGTGTGTTAAGTACAACGTAAAGCGCCGCGTCAGTTCAGGTAAGGGGACCAGGAAGGTTCTCTGACTTCGCCTTGAGCGGTAGGAAGCGGGAGCCTTACGCGTCCATTAATGGACACGAGCATCAAGACTCCCCGGCCCTGCTGGCGGGTGGCGTAGATTACCATGGTGCCGTTAGGCGCAACAGTAGGCGACTCATCAAGGTTGCTGTCTGTGAGGATTTTTACGCTACCGCGCTGCAAATCCTGAGCTGCAACCTTGAAGTTGGTGAAGCCATCTTGACGATGGATCATCACAAGAGTCTTTTCATCCGCCGATAACTTAGGGTTGGCATTGTAGTTACCGATGAAAGTAACGCGCTCTGCCCCTCCGCCATTAATATTGGTTTTATAGATTTGTGGCTTGCCGCCGCGGTCAGACGTGAAGTAAATCGTGGAGCCGTCTTTACCGAAGAACGGTTCTGTATCAATGGAGGAATCGTTGGTCACTCGCGACAATTGACGCGAGGCCAGATTCATCACATAGATTTCCGGGTTGCCATCTTTCGACAACACCATCGCCAGCTTGCTGCCGTCCGGGGACCACGCAGGCGCGCCGTTCAGGCCTTCGAAGTTGGTGATCTGCTCGCGACGACCGGTGTCGATGTGCTGAACGAAGATGCGCGGGCGCTTCTGTTCAAACGACACATAGGCAATACGCTTGCCGTCCGGCGCAAAGCGTGGCGACAGGATCGGCTCACGGGATTGCAGCAGCGTCACCGCACGGGCGCCATCGTAGTCCGAACGCTGCAGCGTGTAGCGAGTGTTGTCAGTGGAGAAACGCTCAGCCGTCACGTACAGCATGCGGGTCGAAAACGCACCCTTGATGCCGGTCAGTTTCTCGAATGACTGGTCAGCGATGTAGTGCGACATGTCGCGCAGCTGGTCAGCGGTGCCCGATACGTTACCGGTGAGAACCTGTTGCTCGGTGGCGACGTTGAACAGCGCGTACTGGACCTGAAGGCGACCGCCCGAAGGAACGATGCTGCCGACCATGACGTACTGCGCACCCAGCGCTTTCCAGTCACGGAAAATGACTTCGCTGGCCTGGCTCGGCTGGCTGATCATGTTTTCCTTTGGAATCGGCGAGTAATAGCCCGAATTCTGCAGGTCGTTGCCAATGATCTTGGCCATGTCTTCCGGCAGCACGCTGCCGCCCTGCAAACCAAACGGCACGACTGCGATAGGCGTGGCGCGGTCACTGCCGCTTGTTACCAGAATGTTCTTTTCGTCGGCAGCGGCGAAACCCGCTGCACAACACAGAACGACAAGCATTCCTCGAAGAAGGTTAATCACAAGGCTAGGTCCTCAGGTGTGAATGTCATCTTGAATGAACGGTAAGGTGCGAAGTCCGAAGGCTTCATCCCCTGCATCTCTGTCAAACGACCAATATTCTTGACCGCCGCTACTGCTGAACTGTCGAAAGGACCATCGCCGCTGGACTTGCTCACGCTGACCGAAGTCACGGTGCCGTCCGGCAACATGTTGATCTGCAAGACGACTGTCATGCCCTTGCGCGCAGAAGGTGGACGTGCCCAGCCTTCAGCCGCCCGAGAGCGAATCAAATCATCAAAGCTACCGGCCACTTCGTCGCCACGTTCATCGGCCAGCGCCTGTTGGCGTTCCGGCTTGTCGGAAAGCAGGTCGGCCAGTGCTTGCGCCTTCTTGTCTTCCGCCGATTTACGGGCAGCGTCCTGGGCTTTCTTCTTCGCGTCCTCAGTCGCCTTCTTCTTGGCGTCCTCGGCCGCTTTCTTCTTCGCGTCTTCAGCAGCCTTTTTCTTGGCGTCGTCCGCAGCCTGCTTCTTCGCATCCTCGGCAGCCTGTTTCTTGGCTTCCTCGGCGGCCGCACGCTTGGCGTCTTCCTCGGCTTTCTTCTTCGCGTCGTCTTCGGCTTTCTTCTTGGCTATATCAGCCAATTGTTTCTCTTCGGCGGTTTTCTTCGCGTCATCCGCTTTTTTGGCTTCGGCTTTCTTGGCGTCGTCCGCAGCTTTTTTAGCGTCGTCGGCTTTTTTGGCGTCGTCAGCTTTCTTCGCTTCCTCGGCCTTTTGTTCTTCGGCTTTTTGAGCGGCATCGGCTTTCTTTTGTTCCGCCGCCTTCACTGCCTCTTGCTCAACTTTTTTCTGCTCCATCTGCTCGACTTCGGTTTGTCGCGCAGCGGATTTCTTCGCCTCACCGGCAAGCTTCTGGTTGGTCTGGGTGGTCGCCTGACTTTTTGATTTCAACTGATAGAGCGTGGCCTGAACGATGGGCCTGGCTTCAGGAAGCTCAGGCGTCATTGCGAAGCTGACGAACAACAAACCAAAAATCAGGACGTGCAGTCCCACCGCCCAGACGGACGGCCAGAAGTAGCTTTCCGAGGCGGACGGCTCTCGAATCGGCTGCATCAGGGGGCCTCGGTAATCAAACCAACGTTCCCGACCCCGGCCTTCTGCAACCCGCCCATCGTGCCCATAACGGCGCCGTAGTCGACCGTCTTGTCGCCACGGATGAACACTTGAGTCTGCTTGCCGGCGTCACGACCGGCGGCAATGATTTTGGTCACCGCGCTGGTCAGTTGCGGCAAGGTCATCGCCTTGTCCATTTGCTTGTCGGTGTCGACTTCGCTGCCAAGGTTCCAGTAGTAGGTCTTGTCAGCCTTGATCGAGATCGTCAGGACCTGATTGTTGTTGTCCTGCGGCAAAGCCTCGCTGGAGACCTTGGGCAGATCAACTTTCACGCCCTGGTTGATCATCGGAGCCGTCACCATGAAGATGACCAGCAGCACCAGCATCACGTCGATGTACGGCACCACGTTCATTTCGGCGACCGGCTTGCGCTTGTTGCGTCGGCCGCGAGCGATTAAAGCCATTGGGAAATACCTGCTTATTCTTCGCTGGTGTGCACTTTACGGTGCAGGATCGCCTGGAACTCGTCGGCGAATGTGTAGTAGCGACCGATCAGGTTCTCGCCACGAGCGGCGAAACGGTTGTAAGCGATGACCGCAGGGATCGCTGCGAACAGGCCGATGGCGGTAGCGATCAGTGCTTCGGCGATACCCGGTGCAACGGTGGCCAGAGTGGCTTGCTGCGCAGTGGCCAGGCCGCGGAAGGAGTTCATGATCCCCCAGACGGTACCGAACAGACCGATGTACGGACTGGTCGAACCCACGGTTGCCAGGAATGGCAGGCTCTGCTCGAGTTTTTCTTCTTCACGGGAGATCGCGACGCGCATGGCACGTGCAACACCTTCCATGACCGCGTCCGGATCAACGCCTGCCTGCTGACGCAGACGGGAGAATTCCTTGAAGCCCGCGCGGAAGATCTGCTCTACGCCGGAATCCGGGTCCGGGTTGCTGCCGGCCTGACGGTAGAGCTTGGACAGATCGATGCCTGACCAGAAGCGCTCCTCGAAGCTGTCCAGAGCCTTGCGCCCGGCGCGCAGCATGGCGCTGCGCTGAAAAATCATGATCCACGAGGTGACCGAGGCGGCCACCAGGATCAGCATCACCAACTGCACAACCACGCTGGCATTGCTGACCAAACTCCACATGGAGGAATGGTCGACGACGTTAGCTTCCACGCTGTATCTCCTGCTCTGAATGTGTACCCGCGCCGCCCTGCCCGGCAAAGGCCGTGCGCAGAGCTTCGGGAATGGCCCGGGGTTTCAAACTGTCGGCGCGCACACACGCCACCAAAAACTGCCCTTCGCAGAGCAGCACATCATCCGCAGCCCGCCTGACCTGTTGCTGAAAACGCAGGCTGGCGCGGTTCAATTCGATTACTTCGGCGCTGATCAGCAGCTCGTCGTCCAGCCGCGCGGGCTTGTGGTACCGAGCCTCGCTTGAATGCACGACGAACAACAGGTTCTCGATACCCGCCATTGCGGATTGGGCAAACCCCAGTTCCCGCAGTCGCTCGGTTCGAGCCCGCTCCATGAATTTCAGGTAATTGACGTAGTAAACGATGCCGCCGGCATCGGTGTCCTCGTAATAAACGCGACAACGATGTGCGAACGACTGAGCCCCGTTTTGCGCGCGCATACTCTAGTGCTTACTCCTCAGGTTGCCAATCCGGCCAGGCAACTGTTTTTCATCGTTTTTACTGCCCGCAACGCGTCACTTTGCGGTGACTGCCCGTCAGACCATCAAACACCCGAATAAATCGGTTGATCGTGCATTTATTCGTCAGGGTCTTCGACCGGTTCATCCATCACCGCCCGGTCGCCCATCCGCGAGGGGATGTTCAGACCGAAGTGCAGATACGCATGCCGCGTGACCATGCGGCCGCGAGGTGTGCGCATCATATAGCCTTGCTGAATCAAATAGGGCTCCAGCACGTCCTCAATTGTGTGTCGTTCTTCGCTGATGGCGGCCGCGAGGTTATCCACCCCGACCGGCCCGCCATCAAACTTCTCGATCATCGTCAGCAGCAAGCGTCGATCCTGATGATCGAAACCGCGTTCGTCGACGTCCAGCAGGTTCAGCGCAAGATCCGCAATCGCCTTGGTGATCTCGCCCTTGGCGCGCACCTCGGCGAAATCCCGCACCCGACGCAGCAGCCGGTTGGCGATCCGTGGCGTTCCTCGTGCACGACGGGCAATCTCGAATGCGCCTTCGTCCTCGATGTACAGACCGAGAATTTTCGCAGAGCGCGACACGATCGTGGCCAGATCCGCAGTGCTGTAGAACTCAAGACGCTGCACGATACCAAATCGGTCACGCAGCGGATTGGTCAGCATGCCCGCGCGGGTTGTCGCACCCACCAGCGTGAACGGCGGCAGATCGAGCTTGATGGAGCGCGCCGCAGGGCCTTCACCGATCATGATGTCCAGCTGGAAATCTTCCATCGCCGGGTACAGTACTTCCTCGACGATGGGTGAGAGACGGTGGATTTCATCAATGAACAGCACGTCGTGGGGCTCAAGATTGGTGAGAATCGCCGCAAGATCCCCCGGCCGTTCGAGCACAGGGCCCGAGGTGCTCTTGATCGAAACGCCCATTTCCTGCGCGATGATATGCGCCAGTGTGGTTTTACCCAGGCCCGGCGGACCAAAGATCAGCGTGTGGTCCAGCGCTTCACTGCGGCCGCGCGCCGCCTGAATGAACAGCTCCATCTGCTCACGCACGGTGGGCTGACCAATGTAGTCGGCCAGGCTCAGCGGCCGGATCGCACGGTCCAGTTGCTCGTCACGGTCACGCCCGGTGGCGGCGATCAGACGGTCGGCATCTATCACTTACAGCATCCCCTTCAGTGCGCGGCGAATGAGGTCTTCGCTGCTGAGATTCTTGTCCTTGATCGCGGTCACTGCCTTGCTCGCTTCCTGGGGCTTGTAGCCCAGGGAAATCAACGCGCTGACAGCATCCGACTCCGCCGTCGCCACGGCCATCGGCGCGCCCGGCCCGTCCGATACCAGTGCGAAGGTGCCCGGCAACGAATCCCACGCCTTGAAGCGATCCTTCAGCTCGACCAGCAAACGCTCGGCGGTCTTCTTGCCAACGCCCGGGACTCGGGTCAGCGCGGAGGTATCCTGCGCCTGTACACAGCGCACCAACTCGTCCACTTCCAGCGTCGACATCAGGGCCAGGGCCAGTTTCGGCCCGACCCCGTTCAGACGAATCAGCTCGCGGAACATCTCGCGATCACGCTTCTCGTAGAACCCGAACAGCAGGTGCGCATCCTCGCGAACCACCAGATGAATATGCAGTGTCACGGTTTCGCCCAGATGAGGCAGGCGATACAGCGTGGTCATGGGCACTTCGACTTCGTAACCCACGCCGTTGACATCCAGTACCAGATGCGGCGGCTGCTTCTCGACCAACGTACCGCGTAGACGTCCAATCACGAATCAAATCCTTTCCAGAGGCCCGTTGCTGCGACGGGCCGTGCTAACGCAAATAATGCCATCAGAGCCGCAGACGACCGCCACGACTGCGCGCGGTATTGAGGCCGTGAGGGATGAGGCTGGATCGGGTATGCGCGTGACACATGGCAATTGCCAGTGCATCCGACGCATCCACCTGGGGTTTGGTGGTCAGCTTGAGCAGATGCATGACCATCATCATCACCTGATCCTTGTTGGCGCCTCCCGTCCCTGCGACGGCCTGCTTGACCTGGGTCGCGGTGTACTCGGCGATCTCCAGGCCTTCTTCGGCGCCTGCAACGATCGCTGCACCCCGGGCCTGACCCAGCTTCAAGGCCGAGTCGGGGTTGCGCGCCATAAACACCTTTTCGATGCCCATGGTCACGGGACCGTACGTCTGAATGACCTCGCGTACGCCGCGGTATACAATCTGCAGCCGCTCATGGAGCAAGCCTGTGCCCGTGCGAATGCAGCCCGAGGCCACGTACTCGCAGCCGCGCCCGGTATCACGCACTACGCCAAACCCGGTAATTCGTGAACCGGGGTCGATACCTAAAATAAGAGTCATAACGCCTGCAGCTTGAGAGGTAACGCGAACAATTGGACGCAGCATAAAGGCAGAAGCCGGAGGCCGATAGCGTTGATCATCAACGCTTCGTGCGCTCCGGCCTCAAGTTCCGAACGGGCAAACGATCAGCCGAGCTGCTCCAGCACCTCGTCCGGGATTTCGGCGTTGGAATAGACGTTCTGCACGTCATCCAGGTCTTCCAGCATATCTATCAGCTTGAGGACCTTTTCCGCCATGTCCAGATCGAGCACCGCACTGGTGGTCGGCTGCATCACAATCTCCGCATCGGCGGGCGTGAAACCAGCGGCTTCCAGGGCGTTGCGCACGGCATAGAAACTAGAGAACGACGTGAATACGTCAATGGAGCCGTCTTCGTGGGTGACCACGTCGTCAGCGTCCGCTTCCATCGCAGCTTCCATCAGCGCGTCTTCGTCAACGCCCGGTGCAAAGGAGATCTGCCCCTTGCGTTCGAACAGATAGGAGACCGAACCGTCAGTCCCCAGGTTGCCACCGCATTTGCTGAACGCATGGCGCACTGCCGCAGCGGTCCGGTTGCGGTTGTCGGTCATGGTTTCGACCATCACCGCAACGCCACCCGGGCCGTAGCCTTCATAACCCAGTTCAACCATGTCATCGGCATCGGCAGCCCCGGCACCGCGAGCGATGGCGCGGTCGATGATGTCGCGACTCATGTTCGCGCCAAGGGCCTTGTCCTGGGCCAGACGCAGACGCGGGTTCGACGCCGGATCACCTCCGCCCTGACGGGCAGCGACGGTCAGTTCGCGGATCCACTTGGTGAATATCTTGCCTTTCTTGGCATCCTGACGCTCTTTGCGGTGCTTGATGTTCGCCCACTTGGAATGACCAGCCATAACACGCTCCAAACCTTGAAACACGCACGCCCGCGCTTGATCGCTCAAACGCAGACGCTTCACTCGAATCTGTGCCCGGTATGGGCGGGGATCAGGGCGGACCGAATCGTCAGTCCGCCGAGCCCCATGTTCTACAAGGCCTACACGGCTTACTCAGCCTTCGGCGTCTCGCGCAGGCGGATGTGCAGCTCGCGCAGTGCCTTGGCATCAACCACGCCCGGTGCCTGGGTCATCACGTCCGCAGCGCTCTGGGTTTTCGGGAAGGCAATGACTTCACGAATGGACTGAGCACCGGTCATCAGCATGACCAGACGATCCAGACCGAACGCCAGGCCGCCGTGGGGCGGCGCGCCGTACTTCAGTGCGTCGAGCAGGAAGCCGAACTTCTCTTGCTGTTCGTCTTCGGAAATACCCAACAGACGGAACACGGCCTGCTGCATTTCCTTGCGGTGGATACGGATCGAACCGCCACCCAGCTCTGTGCCGTTCAGCACCATGTCGTACGCGCGGGACAGCGCGGTCGCAGGGTTGGCCTCAAGCTCTTCAGGCGAGCATTTCGGCGCGGTGAACGGGTGGTGCAGCGCAGAGAAGCTGCCGTCGTCGTTTTCTTCGAACATCGGGAAGTCGACGACCCACATCGGCGCCCATTCACAGGTGAGCAGGTTCAAGTCGTGGCCCAGCTTGATGCGCAGGGCGCCCAATGCTTCGCTGACAATTTTGAATTTGTCGGCGCCGAAGAACACGATGTCGCCGTCCACTGCACCCACGCGATCAAGGATCACGTTGAGGTTGGCTTCAGGGATGTTCTTGACGATCGGCGACTGCAGGCCTTCGACGCCTTTGGCGCGCTCGTTGACCTTGATGTAGGCCAGACCTTTGGCGCCGTAGATACCGACGAATTTGGTGTAGTCGTCGATCTTGCTACGCGGCATGCTCGCACCACCGGGAACGCGCAGCGCCGTGACACGGCACTTCGGATCGTTTGCCGGACCGCTGAACACCTTGAAATCCACGGCCTGAAGCTGATCGGCAACGTCAACCAGCTCAAGCGGGTTACGCAGGTCTGGCTTGTCGGAACCGTAGCGACGCATGGCTTCTTCGAAGGTCATGTGCGGGAAGTCAGCGAACTCCACATCCAGCACTTCCTTGAAGAGCTTGCGGACCATGGTCTCGGTGATGCCCATGATGTCGGTCTCGTTGAGGAAGCTGGTCTCGATGTCGATCTGAGTGAATTCAGGCTGACGATCGGCACGCAGGTCTTCGTCACGGAAGCACTTGGCGATCTGATAATAGCGGTCGAAACCGGCAACCATCAGCAGCTGTTTGAACAACTGAGGCGATTGCGGCAGGGCGAAAAAGGTGCCTGGGTGGGTACGGCTTGGTACCAGGTAATCACGGGCGCCTTCCGGCGTGGCGCGGGTGAGGATCGGCGTCTCGACATCGAGGAAGCCGTTGCCGTCCAGGAAGCCACGGATGCTGGAAGTGATGCGCGAGCGAAGGCGCAGCTTTTCAGCCATCTCCGGACGACGCAGGTCGATGAAGCGATAACGCAGGCGGGTTTCTTCACCGACGTCGGAGTACTCGTTGAGCGGGAACGGCGGGGTTTCCGACTCGTTGAGCACTTCCAGCTCATAGCCCAGCACTTCGATCGCGCCCGACGCCATGTTCGGGTTGACGGCGCCGGCAGGACGCGCACGCACTTTACCGGTCAGCTTGACCACGTATTCGCTGCGAACGCGGTCGGCGATGGCGAAGGTGTCAGCACGATCCGGATCGAAAACCACCTGGGCCAGACCTTCACGATCGCGAATATCGAGGAAAATCACCCCCCCGTGGTCGCGACGGCGATGGACCCATCCGCAAAGGGTAATTTCCTGACCTTCCAGGCTCTCGTTCAGTTGGCCGCAATAATGGCTGCGCATCATGATCGTGTGTTCACTTCTCGTAATTCGGAATTCGATGGAGCTTTCGCCCGTCGCCGGTGCAAGGGTGCGCAAGCTTTGGCATGCAGTCCAACCTGACGGTCAATCCTGCCTCCCACAGTAAGGCGGGGGATTATATAGGGATAATCATCGCTGTGCAGCCGCCCAGCCCGATACCGGGCAAGAAGATGTCGGCACACGGCGTGGATGCCGCAGTGCCGCCAGGGAATGCAGGCCCGCCGCAACGGGCCCGCTGAAATCAGGTCAGGTCGGCGACGGCGTCAGCCGCAGGCCCTCGGCACTCAAGACGTGCGCCACGCACACGACGCGGATCAGCCCGCTGAAATTCTTGACGCCGCCGTAACGCAGGTGGACCTCGCGATCGACGTAGGACAGCACGGCGTTGATGGAGCAATCGTTGAATCGTGCCATTTCGGACAGAATATTCCAGTACACCTCCTCAAGTCGCAGGCATGTGGCCAGCCCATTGAGCCTCACCGACCTGGAGTGCGGCTGGGCCAGGCTCATGTTGAAATTTTCGATAAACGGGTCGCCCCGGGCGTTCAGACACTGGGTCGGCTCCCATCCCTCTCGGGCAATATTCAGGTTCATGCAGGTCCCCCTCGTTGCGATTACGGATATGGCATCGGCACCTTCGCAATCAGTTGAAAAGAGGTGTCTATCAAGCCGTATTCCAAAGGGCGCAACCAGCAGAAGGAGCACTCTGAACCTGTAGGAGATCACCACGCTGCAGGGGTGATTTTCGAGAGTGAGCAAACGACTCAGACCCGATCCTAGTCGGGGTGTTAAATATGTATTTTTCGCTGGTTTATTTCTTCCCGCTCACCCGATTGCGGACGTCAGCGTGACTCGGAAAAAGAGGGCGAACGCGTTTCACAGGTGAGCGTTGTGAGCCAAAGGATTTCACACAGAGGGTGTGATCAGGAGGGAATTGTTGCGCGCGGCGGGTGAAAGCAGTGGGGAGCGGGCACTCGTTACGTTGCCCGCACCTGTATTGCGTTGATCAGCTGTGGATGACTGAGCTTCTGATTATTGGGTTTCCAGCATCGAGCGCAGCATCCAGGCCGTTTTCTCATGCACTTGCATGCGCTGGGTCAGCAAATCCGCCGTTGGCTCGTCGCTTACTTTGTCCAGCAACGGGAAAATGCCACGGGCCGTACGGGTGACTGCTTCCTGCCCCTGAACCAGCGAACGAATCATGTCCTCGGCAGCGGGTACGCCCTCTTCTTCCTTGATCGACGACAAGCGTGCATAGGTCGAATAGGTGCCCGGCGCCGGGAAGCCCAGTGCGCGGATACGTTCGGCGATTTGATCCACCGCCAGCGCCAGTTCGTTGTATTGCTCTTCAAACATCAGGTGCAGGGTACGAAAAGCCGGGCCAGTCACGTTCCAGTGAAAGTTATGGGTTTTCAGATACAACACGTAGGTGTCTGCCAGCAGGCGGGAAAGACCGTCCACGATGGACTTGCGATCTTCTTCGCTGATGCCGATATCGATTGCCATGTTCAGCCCTCTTCAATGATGGTTTTTTTCAAACGACTGCCGACCACTCTACCAAGACCATGGACCCTGCGCAGCCATCTGTCGGGATTAGTTCAGTCACGGGGCCGCAGTCAGGCCCGCTTCCTTTAATAGCAACGATCAGCGTAACGGTTTGTTTATCCCGGCCGCTCTGGAACGAGCCTCTTACCAGAATCGAAAAAAACCGACATACCGCCACTATCACCCGCGAACACATGCGCTAAGCACTTGATTTGAGTAGCTCTCGGCTTTGCTGTTAAATACAGGCGCGCTGCCGCCAAAGTGCCGTCCGGCGGCAGTGCGTAGGCGGGACCGACACTCGTGCATCACGCCTCCCTTTTCTCCCGAAGCGTACCGAAGGTCACCCGCTATTTCCTTGTGATCCATCTTAATGTGAGTCATCGAAATGTTGAAAATAGTCCACCTGCTAACGGGCGCAGCTGCCCTGCTGCTGTCTTTCATCCCTAGCCTGCGTAGTGAAGCGCTGTCTTCTTACCTGTCCCAACCGGATGCGCTGTACCTGGCGCTCTTCGGCCTCATCAACCTGGTGCTTGCGCCAGTGATTCCTTACTGGAACAAAGGTCCACGTCATCAACTGCAAAACCTGGTCAGCGGCTTGCTCGTGCTGGCTGTCGTGCTTCAAATCCTCACGCTGGTCGTTCCACTGGAAACCATTGCCGGCCAGCCAGCCGTCCTGGTCAGCCTGCTCGCCGTCGTTATTGCCGTGGCGTTGCACCTGGCGGTCAGCTTCTACCGTTCCTCTCCTGCGCCTGCCGCACAGTCCCAGGATCTGGGCAACCGCGATACAGGCACGGTGAAGTGGTTCAACACCTCCAAAGGCTTCGGATTCATTTCCCGTGATTCGGGCGACGATATCTTCGTGCACTTTCGCGCCATTCGCGGAGAAGGCCACCGCGTTCTGGTCGAAGGCCAGCGCGTCGAGTTTTCGGTGATGAACCGCGACAAAGGCCTGCAAGCGGAAGACGTCATCGCTGCGCTCCCGCGCCGCTAACGTTGCCGCATAAAAAAACCGCGCTCACAGGCGCGGTTTTTTTTGACTGAAATTCCTGCCCTCAGCTCTTTCTCCCTTAATAGTGAGGGGGACGCGAGTCTTCAGCGAAGCCGTCGCCCTGCCCGCCCATTTCCTCCTGACGCTTGATCAGGGCAGCGATCTGTAGTTCCAGACGATCAAGGCTGCGCTGCTGGGCGACCAATACGTCGTTGAGGGCCTGAATCGTATCGTCCTGAAAGGCCAGTCGACTTTCCAGCTCCATGACACGGGATTCGAGATCCATGGTCAGTCCTCCTTAAAGGTGAATGCTTCGGTCAATCCGGACTTCAGTTGCGAGGTGATCCGGGCAACCTCATCCGGTGAATAAGGCTTGGCGGGATGCTTTCCCCACACCGGCGCAGGCCAGGCCGCGTCGCCGACCCGGCGAACAATGACATGCATATGCAGCTGACTGACCACATTACCCAGCGCAGCGACGTTCATCTTGTCGGCGTGAAACGTAAGATCAAGTACGGCCGAGAGGTAGGTGGTTTCTTTCCACAACTGCGCCTGCTCCGCTTCGGACAGTTGGAACACTTCACTGATGTCCGGACGCTTCGGCACCAGAATGAACCATGGGTAATTGGAATCATTGGACAGCAGCAGCGTGCACAGCGGGAAGTCGCCGATCGGTAGTGTGTCTTGCAGCAAGCGCGGATCTAGAACAAACACGTAAATACTCCTGATCGCGGATTAGATAGGCTGAGCCGATTGACTGGCCCGATAAAGAAGTCGTGGGTAGCGGGAAGGATACTCGCGAATTCCGGACGATTCATCCGGCACTGTGATTCTGGGCATTTTGCGGATCTGGTGTTGATCGGTAGGCACTACACGTCCGCCTCGCACCAGAAACGCGCGAAAAATACCGCCACGCACTTTCATGAAGCGGGCAGCCGCCGCCCCAGGCCTGGCAGAACCAGGCAACGGATTTCGGGTGCACCCAGTTAATCCGGGCCTCACGGACGATATTCCTGGGTGCGGCTGCAGTCATGATTCCTGGGATGGCAGCGAAACCGAATCGGAAGAACCAAACGCAGGCAATTTTGCGGCGTGACGCACCAAAACGACTCAGATGAGGCCCGAATATGTGACAGCTATCCGCGATTTACCCACTGCCAAGGGGTAACAGGTAACGTTAGTGACATTTCATCGCGCTAGTCTCAAGAAAATTCGGGTTGCAAAGCAGGCTATCGAAAATATTTTTATCTTTTTGATTCAGTATCTTGGAGTCGACATCGAATGTTTTTACAACGCTTCCGACATTTTTTTCATATTCGTCGAAATTTTGTGCACGGTTGTTGCTTTGTCACACACAAGCTTGAAGACGAGCGTGTCGAGAGACAGGCCGGGACCGAAGGGATGCAACGGCGTTTGACAAGGTAGCTGGAGCGTCTGGATTCAATGAAGGTGTGAATGAATCCAGCGTTCAAAGTAACCCGGTAGTTGCACGGTTTAACGAATCAGGAGCTGTTCAGTAGCGACATGGACAGAGCTGGCGGCGACAAGGCCGTAAAGAGATTGAAAGGATAGGTTCGTAACTATCGCCATTAATGTCAGCGTGCTATAAATTTCGCCGACACCAAAAAGAAAGAAGCCGGCCAGATAAAAAAACAGGTGGACGGCAGTACTCTTCTTAAAAACCAAAGGAGCAAAGTCACGATGAGAGTGATGAAGTGGAGCGCAATCGCACTGGCAGTTACTGCAGCCAGCACCCAATTGGCATCGGCTGCGGCATTCGTAAGCGATCAGTCCGAAGCAACTGGTTTTGTAGAGGGGAGCAAGCTCGACGTCAAGGCTCGTAACTACTACTACAATCGCGACAAAAAGAATGGCGCGGTAGACGACAAAGACTGGACTCAAGGTTTCTGGGCTAACTACAGCTCCGGTTACACCCAAGGCCTGATTGGTGTCGGTGTTGACGCGTTTGGCTATGCCGGCTTCAAGCTTGATGGTTCGGACAAGTATTCGGGTTCGGGCAACCTGGTGACCGATAGCCAGGGTAAAAACGAAGACAGCTTCGGCAAGGCCGGTGGCGCTGTTAAATTCCGTGTTTCCAAGACTGAACTGAAAATCGGTGACATGCAGCCGCAGAACCCGGTTTTCGCAGTCGGCGGCTCCCGCCTGCTGCCACAAACAGCAACTGGCGTGACCTTGCAGAGCAGCGAGATCAAAGGTCTCGACGTAGAAGCAGGCCGCTTCACTTCGGGCACCAGCCAGGATGAGACCAATCGCAACGGCGATATCTGGGCCACCTACGCTGGCGTGACTTCCAAGTCCGCTACCTACGGCGGCGGCAAGTACTCGATCACCGACAACCTGGGTGTTGGTTTCTACTACAACAAACTGGAAGACGTGTGGAACCAGTACTACGGCAACGTGAACTACGCACTGCCGTTGACTGACGACCAGGCGCTGGCGTTTGACTTCAACTATTACAACACCCAGGACACCGGCAGCAAGAAAGCAGGCGACATCAACAACAACGCTTTCTCCCTGTCTGCAGCCTACTCGTTCCTGGCCGCTCATACCCTGACCCTGGCATTCCAGAAAGTTAACGGTGATACACCGTTCGACTACATCGGTATCGGCGACAACAACCGCGGTGGCGACTCGATCTTCCTGGCGAACTCGATTCAATACTCCGACTTCAACGCCCCGGGTGAGAAATCCTGGCAAGCCCGCTACGACCTGAACATGGCCACCTACGGTGTTCCAGGCCTGAGCTTCATGGCTCGCTACGTGACCGGTACTGACATCGACGGGACTCACACTCCATCGAACAGCACCTACACCGGCCTGTACGGTTCTGATGGCAGCCACCACGAGACCAACGTCGAGGCCAAGTACGTTGTTCAAACTGGCCCAGCCAAAGACCTGTCGTTCCGCATCCGTCAAGCATTCCACCGTGCCAACACGGACGAGGGCGAAGGCGATGTCAACGAGTTCCGTCTGATCGTCGACTACCCGATTTCGGTCTTGTAATCGCACTGTCTGACACTCGTTATAGAAAAGCCCGGCCCTCGCGCCGGGCTTTTTCATGGGCGCGCGGTTGACAATCCCTCCTCCTGCGGCGCCCGCCCGGCCTGTACTCAGCGATACCACCACCGTACAATGCCGGGTCATTTCCCAGTCACCGCAACCGACAACGGCCGACCATGCGTACCAGTCAATATTTGCTCGCCACACAGAAAGAAACGCCATCCGATGCGGTCGTGATCAGCCATCAGCTGATGCTTCGTGCCGGCATGATCCGCAAACTTGCCTCCGGTCTGTACACCTGGCTCCCCATGGGCCTGCGGGTACTGCGCAAGGTCGAAGCGGTGGTTCGCGAAGAGATGAACGCAGCGGGCGCGCTGGAAGTGTTGATGCCGGGCATTCAGCCGGCAGAGCTCTGGCAGGAGTCGGGCCGCTGGGAACAGTACGGCCCTGAGCTGTTGCGCTTGAAAGACCGTCACGATCGCGATTTCTGCGCGGGCCCGACCCACGAAGAGGTCATCACCGATCTGGCCCGCAACGAACTCAATAGCTATAAACAGCTGCCCATCAACATGTATCAGATCCAGACCAAATTCCGTGACGAAATCCGCCCGCGCTTCGGTTTGATGCGCGGCCGCGAGTTCATCATGAAGGACGCCTATTCCTTCCATGCGACCCAGGATTCCCTGCAGGAAACCTACGACCGTATGCATCAGGCGTACTGCAACGTGTTCACTCGTCTGGGCCTGAACTTCCGCCCGGTCGTGGCCGACAACGGCTCCATTGGTGGCGCGGGCTCCCATGAGTTCCACGTGCTGGCCGAGTCCGGCGAAGACGACATCGTGTTCAGCGACACCTCCGACTACGCCGCGAACATTGAAAAGGCTGAAGCCATTCCGCGCGAGGCCAGCCGCCCTGCGCCGACAGAAGAGCTGCGCCTTGTCGACACCCCTGACGCGAAGACCATCGCGGCCCTGGTCGAGCAGTTCAATCTGCCGATCGAAAAGACCCTCAAGACGCTGGTTGTGCATGCCGCTGAAGAAGGCAAGCTGATTGCGCTGATTATCCGTGGCGATCACGAACTCAACGAAATCAAGGCGTCGAATCTGGAGCAAGTCGCCAGCCCGCTGGTCATGGCCTCCGAAGCCGAACTGCGCGATGCCATTGGCGCCGGCGCGGGTTCCCTCGGCCCGCTGAATCTGCCGCTGCCGTGCATCATCGACCGCTCGGTTGAGCTGATGAGCGACTTCGGTATTGGCGCGAACATCGACGACAAGCACTACTTCGGCGTCAACTGGGAGCGGGACCTGCCTGTTCCGACCGTCGCTGACCTGCGTAACGTCGTCGCCGGCGACCCGAGCCCGGATGGTCAGGGCAACGTGATCATCAAGCGCGGCATCGAAGTCGGGCACATCTTCCAGCTGGGCACCAAGTACAGCGACGCGATGAAGTGCCAGGTGCTGGGCGAGAACGGCAAGCCGGTCACACTGACCATGGGCTGCTACGGGATTGGTGTGTCGCGCGTTGTGGCTGCCGCGATCGAGCAGAACAACGACGCAAACGGCATCATCTGGAGCGACGCGCTCGCGCCTTTCCAGATCGCCCTCGTGCCGCTGCGCTACGAAACCGAAGCGGTCAAAGAGGCAACCGACAAGCTGTACGCCGAACTGACGGCTGCCGGCTTCGAAGTGTTGCTGGATGACCGCGACAAGAAGACCAGCCCGGGGATCAAGTTCGCTGACATGGAACTGATCGGCATTCCGCATCGCATCGTGGTCAGTGACCGTGGTCTTGCCGAGGGTAACCTCGAATACAAGAGCCGCACCGAAGCCGAAGCGCAGGCCCTGCCTGTCGCCGATGTGTTGTCTTTCATCAAGGACCGGATCAAGCGCTGACCGGATTGCGCGCCTGCGATTGTGCAGGCGCGCTTTCATCCGCCACGCCTCTGCTATGCGCCTTACCTGCACCTAGAGATCTCATGTTCAAGCGAAATCCCTCACGTCTCGCAGGCGCTGTGTTGTGCACCAGCCTGTTTCTCGGCGGCTGTGCCAATCATCTGTCTCAACGCAGCGAGCATGAAGAACGTGTCGAGCGCAAATTGCTCGACCACAGTTTTCAGGTCGACCTTGGCGAACCCAAGACGCTGGAATTGCCCCAGCGCCGGATACGCATCCACGAGCTGAAAACCTTCGACATTACCGAATTCGAAGTCACCCGGCACTACGACCGGTACACGCCGTATCAGCCGTGGCGGGAAGTCTATGAAATCCCACTGGGCGCGGTGGCCATCGTCGCGGGCATCGGCGCCAATGTGGTCAACGTACTGACGTTTGGCAGTCTGCCCGACAGTGTCACCAAGGACTGGCTCACTTACGGCGTCGCGGGGGTCAACCCGTTCATGAACGCACCCTCCCATGGTCGCGCTCAACAGAACCTGGCCGGTATCGACGAAGTACAGCGCGATCACCGCGTCGAGCATTCGAGTCTGCCGTGGAGTGAAGCGCCGGTTGAAGTCACCGCGGGCAAAGAGACCCACGAGTTGAATACGGACCGTAACGGCGTGCTGCGCGTGAATCTGCTGGACAGCCCGTTCGCCGAGCAGAACCTCAGCTATGTCACGCAACTGAACATCAAAGTGCAGGATGACCAGAGCAACGTCCAGGCAACTGCCACGTTGCCACTGAGCAAATCACTGCGCGGCAAGCTGATTGAAGCCCACGACCTGATCTACGACGATCTGGAAGATGACGAAGTCAGCCAGTGGGTGCATCGCGTCAAGCGCCTGTCCGAGCTGGGACTGGAAGAGGAAGCCAGTGAGCTGGAACAGTCATTGATCGAGCTGACCCGCAACGATCCGCAGTTGCAGCACGAATTCCTTCGGGCACTTGCAAAAGATGCTGGTCGCCTGGTCGCGGTACCGCCGGGCAGCGAATAGCCTGGCCTGAACCAGCCTCAGCTGAACAACTCGAGCTGCTCATGGGCAGCCCGAAGGTCATGCAGACGTACACCAATCCCAAGCAATCGCACCGGCTTGCCGCCCCGTGCGAACGCCTGGGTCAACAGTTGCTCATAACTGCTCAAGTCCCGCCCTGCCCCCGCCTGCTCCAGCGTTGTCTGGGTGAAGTCATGAAACTTGACCTTTACGAACGGTTTGCCAGGGCGGTAAAGGGTGTCGATCCGCGCGATGCGGTCGTTCAACGTTTCCAGCAATGCCGGCAGCATCAGCAGGCAACTGGCGAGGTCCGGCAGATCAGTGTCATAGGTATTTTCGACACTGACCGACTGGCGGCGATTGTCGTTCTGCACGGGCCGCTCATCCACACCATGGGCCAGATTCCACAGCCGCTCGCCAAATGAGCCGAATTCCCGCACCAGCGAAAGCTTGCTCCAGCCGCGCAAATCGGCGCAGGTGATGATGCCGAGGCGGCCCAGCTTGTCGGCCGTTACTTTGCCAACGCCGTGTAACTTGGACACCGGCAATTCGGAGACAAAGTCTTCCACCTGATCCGGGGTAATGACAAACAACCCGTTGGGCTTTTTCCAATCACTGGCGATCTTGGCCAGAAACTTGTTCGGAGCGACGCCGGCGGAAACCGTGATGTGCAACTGATTGGAAACGCGCCGCCGAATGTCCTGGGCGATCCGCGTCGCACTGCCGGAAAAGTGCTCGCATTCCGTGACATCCAGATAAGCCTCATCCAGCGACAGCGGCTCGATCAGATCGGTGTAGTCACGGAAGATCGTCTGGATCTCTTTCGATGCTTCTTTATAGGCATCCATTCTCGGTTTGACGATGGTGAGATCCGGGCACAGCGTCAGCGCATGGCGGGATGACATCGCGGAGCGGATGCCGTAGGCCCGAGCTTCATAGTTGCAGGTCGCAATGACACCCCGCCGTTCAGCCGACCCGCCGACTGCCAACGGCTTGCCGGCCAGACGCGGGTCGTCGCGCATCTCAATAGCGGCGTAGAAGCAATCACAGTCGATATGGATGATTTTGCGCTGCGGCATCACATAGGGTCGTAGGAAAACGGTCGAGCAGTATCTCATTCACGCGACTTTCTGACACTGAATAAGCCTCGTCCCCTACGGCCATGCCACTCCACGAAACCGCCCCTGAAAGTCCCGAAAGCGAGACGCGCCATGGCCCTCCGCGACACGTTCACGCTAACCGATTGAAGAAAAAGCCTTTTTTTCTGCCCATTGCTTGACAGCCCGGCGATCCTCTGTAGAATGCCGCCACACAGACGCGGCGGGATGGAGCAGTCTGGTAGCTCGTCGGGCTCATAACCCGAAGGTCGTCGGTTCAAATCCGGCTCCCGCAACCAAACATCAAAAAAGGCTACTCGAAAGAGTGGCCTTTTTTGTGGCTGTCATTTGGGGAAGCGCGATCCCGCCGCCCTCTCCTCCCAGCGCTTCATATAAATGAAACAAGGCACTTGGATGATTGCGACCTGCCGTCAGGCGCGGATTGCGATAAAAGCCTTGTCCAACCGCCACTTAGGCGCCCCAACGCTCCCGATGCGGTTATTTTGTCGATCCCTGGCATTAAAGGTTGACACTTCGTCGTTCGACTGTAGAATGCCGCCACACAGACGCGGGATGGAGCAGTCTGGTAGCTCGTCGGGCTCATAACCCGAAGGTCGTCGGTTCAAATCCGGCTCCCGCAACCAACATCTAAAAAGGCTACTCGAAAGAGTGGCCTTTTTTTTGCCTCGCTGAAAGCGCTCGAACAGCGGGCCGGAATCCTTGTCACATCCCATTACCGGGGTGCGTTCATCCGAGAGGTCTTGTTACTGTATGTTGCCGGGAGCGATAGTTTTGATCTCCCCTGCCGATACGCTGGCCAGCGACTGAACCTAGACTGAACGGTCACCGATACGTATCCGTGGTATTCGCCCGTTAGACGTTCAAGCGCTAACATCCTGAATTATTTTTTGCGTAGGGATTGGTAACTTGGCTGTATACCTCCATCCTGTCGCGCACGATCCAAGGAGTGATTGATGCGCGCCAACCCGTCCGACACAAACGAAGCAGTGACGGAGCATCCTCCGGCTCCCCCGAAACGACTGCGTCTACGCGAACTGGTGAGCAAGTACCGTCAACCCATTGGGTTAGGCGTCACCATCCTGCTGTTCGCCATCGCCCTGATCGCCTGTCGGCACATGCTGACCGAGCTGGATATCTACGCTCTGCAGGATTCGCTGCTCAGTGTGCCGCTGCCTTCTCTGGCAGGCGCAGTGCTGGCGACTGCCATCGGATTCGTGATTCTGCTGGGCTACGAGTGGTCCGCCAGTCGCTACGCCAATGTCGATCTGCCGCCGAAGTCGCTGATCATGGGCGGGTTTTGCGCGTTCGCCATCGGCAACGCCGTAGGCCTGTCGATGTTGTCCGGCGGCTCGGTTCGTTACCGCCTTTACTCGCGCTTGGGACTGGGTGCGGGCGAAGTTGCCCACATGACCCTGTTTGCCAGCCTGTCCTTGGGTTGCGCACTTCCCCCGCTGGCTGCGCTCGCGACCTTGAGCGACCTGCCCGCCGCTTCGCTGGCGCTGCATGTATCAGTGCCCGTACTGGCAACCGTTGCAGTCGCCGTGCTCGCGTTCAGTCTGATTCTGGGTTATGCCATCTATCGCCGACGCCTGCCGGAACAAACGATCCCGCATAACCTGCTGGTCCGCGCCGGACGCCGCACCCTGCGTCTGCCTGGCGTACGCCTGACCCTGATGCAGTTGGTGATCACTGCGCTGGACGTCGCCGCCGCTGCTGCCGTCCTCTATCTGTTGCTGCCCTCCGCCCCGCCCTTCGGCGCATTTCTGCTGGTTTACCTGCTGGCCCTGGCCGCAGGTGTCCTCAGCCACGTGCCCGGTGGCGTCGGCGTCTTTGAAGCCATTCTGCTCGCCGCCTTTGCCGACGAGCTGGGCGCCGCACCGCTGGCCGCCGCGCTGCTGCTGTACCGCCTGATCTACGTGGTGATGCCGCTGCTGATCGCTTGTCTGGTACTGCTTTACAGCGAGGCCAAGCGACTGTTGTTTGCGCAACAAGCCATGCGCGTTGCGTCAGGCCTTGGCGCTCCGATTCTGGCGTTGCTGGTATTTCTCTCCGGCGTGGTGCTGCTGTTTTCCGGCTCGACGCCCGAGATCGACACCCGCCTGGAGAGCCTCGGCTTCCTCATTCCCCATCGACTGATCGACGCCTCTCACTTCGGCGCCAGCCTGATCGGCGTGCTCTGCCTGTTGCTCGCGCAGGGCCTGCGTCGTCGCCTGTCCGCGGCGTGGATGCTGACCACGATTCTGCTGTTTGTGGGCTCCATTCTGTCGATCCTCAAGGGTTTCGACTGGGAAGAAGCGAGTCTGCTGCTGCTGACCGCGTGCCTGCTGACCATCTTCCGTCGCTCGTTCTACCGCCCTAGTCGCTTGCTCGAACTGCCGTTTTCACCGCTGTATCTGGTAGCCAGTGTCTGCGTGCTGGGTGCTTCGGTCTGGCTGCTGCTGTTCGCCTATCAAGACGTGCCCTACAGCCACCAGCTGTGGTGGCAGTTCACTCTTGACGCCGATGCCCCACGGGGTCTGCGCTCGGCGCTCGGAAGCGCGGTGTTGCTGCTGATCGTCTCGCTGACCTGGCTGCTGCGCACCGCGCGCCCTGTGATCAACCTGCCAGACGAGGCACAGCTGGCCAAAGCCGCGGAGATCATCAAAGCATCCAGCCAGCCCGATGGCGGTTTGGTGCTGACCGGCGACAAGGCCGTGCTGATGCACCCTGACGGCAATGCGTTTCTGATGTACGCCCATCGCGGCCGCAGCCTGGTTGCGCTGTACGATCCGATCGGCCCGACCCAGCAGCGGGCCGAGCTGATCTGGCAGTTCCGCGATCTGTGTGACGTTCACCATGCCCGCCCGGTGTTCTATCAGGTGCGTGCGGAGAACCTGCCGTTCTACATGGACATCGGCCTGACTGCGATCAAGCTGGGCGAAGAGGCCCGGGTCGATTTGCACAAGTTCGACATCGAAGCCAAGGGCAAGGAAATGAAGGACCTGCGCTACACCTGGAATCGGGGTGGGCGCGACGGTCTGTCGCTTGAAATCTACGAAGTGGGTCAAGCGCCCATGGACGAGCTCAAAGTGATTTCCGATGCGTGGCTGATGGGCAAGAACGTGCGCGAGAAAGGCTTCTCCCTCGGCCGCTTCAGCCTGGATTACCTCAAGCATTTCCGCATCGCCATCGTGCACTTCCAGGGCAAGCCGGTCGCGTTCTCCAATTTGCTGGAGACCTCGCGCAATGATCTGGCGAGCCTGGACCTCATGCGCTCGCACCCGGAAGCGCCGAAGCTGACCATGGAATTCATGATGGTCGGACTGATCCTGCATTACAAAAAAGAAGGTTACTCCCGCTTCAGCCTCGGCATGGTGCCGTTGTCCGGGCTGCAACCGCGACGTGGCGCGCCCTTGACCCAACGTCTGGGTTCGATGGTGTTCAGCCGTGGCGAGCAGCTCTACAACTTCCAGGGGCTGCGCCGTTTCAAAGACAAATTCCAGCCTGACTGGGAACCTCGTTATATGGCCGTGCCCGCAGGACTTGATCCGCTCGTGGCACTGGCAGATACCGCCGCCCTGATTGCGGGCGGCCTGACTGGATTGGTGAAACGCTGATGATTCAACGCTACTGGCGCTTTTTGCTCGCAGCCCTGGTAATTCTGGTGGTGGCATTGGGTTTCTGGCTGTGGAACCGCCCCGCCGCGCAACCGACGCTTGAACACATCACCCTGGATGACGGCTCTGCGCTGATCCGTGTGGTGCCTTCGACCAAGGTGAAAACCCAGGTCGCGCTCGCCGTTACCACTGAAGAATCATTGACCGAGAAACAACTGCTCGCCTTGAGCTACGACGCTTCGGCCCGGGTCGTACAAGTGACGCTGCCGAAGGACGATTGTCAGCTTCAGGCGAAGACCTTCAATGCCGCGCTGCAGAAGCTCGACGGCGCGCCTGATCTGGTTGCCGGTGTCGGTGCGGGTGCTTCCCTGGCTTGGCGCTGGCTGGCCGGTCAGGACAACGACAATGCCCGGGCCATCTCGGTTGGCTTCGTCCGCGATCAGCCGGGTTGCACCGACCCTGTGCCGAAGGCCGCCGCCCACGGCAAGTGGACGGTCGCCTGGAACGACGGCCCCGACGACGAAAGCGCCACACTGGTCCGTGACGCACCCAATACCGAAACCAGCATCAGCGACTACGACATCAAGTACCCGCAGGTGCTGAACAACGAAGTGCGCCGTCGCCTGATTGGGGGTGACGACAACGGTGGTCTGAACATTCCGGTGGTTGAGGTGCCGTCTTCCCAGCCCTCTGACACGGTCACGCTGTTCCTGTCCGGCGACGGTGGCTGGCGCGACCTGGACAAGGACGTGGCGGGCGACATGGCGAAAATGGGTGGCTACCCGGTCGTCGGCATCGACACCCTTCGTTACTACTGGGAGCACAAATCGCCAGAACAGACCGCCGCTGATCTGAGCGAGCTGATGGCCCATTACCGGCAGAAATGGGGCGCCAAGCATTTCGTCCTGGCGGGCTATTCCTTCGGCGCCGACGTGTTGCCAGCGATCTACAACCGCTTGCCGGAAGAAGACAAGGCGCGGGTCGACGGCATCATCCTGCTGGCCTTCGCCCGCACCGGCAGCTTCGAGATTGCAGTCGAAGGCTGGTTGGGCGCAGCTGGTAAGGAAGCGGCGACAGGCCCTGAGATGGCCAAGCTGCCCGGCGACAAGGTGCTGTGCGTCTACGGCATCGAAGAGAAGGATGAAAGCGGCTGTACGGAAACCACAGCACCTGGCGAGAAGATGCAACTGCCAGGGGGCCATCACTTCGACGAAGACTACCCGGCCCTGGCCAAGCGCCTGAGTGCGGTGATCGACAAGTGGAAGGGCAAAGAACCCGCCGCGGAGTAATCGCCCGCCCATAAAAAATCCCTGCTCTCTTGCGATTGCGGGGATTTTTTTGTTTCAGCTACTCGCTGACGTGAGGCCAACCTCTGTTGGACCGGCTTCAGCCGGGAAGAGGCCAGTGCATACGCCATCAATCTCACGGCGTGACACCCGGCACATTCCCGGTTAAACCCCGCCGAAGCGGAGCTGCTTACATCTCCACCTGCGTGCCCAGCTCGATCACTCGGTTGAACGGCAGTTTGAAGAAACGCAAATTGCCGTTGGCGTTCTTCAACATGAACGAGAACAGGCCCTCGCGCCAGCGGGCCATGCCCACCAGTTTCGACGAGACCACGGTTTCGCGGCTGAGGAAGTAGGTCGTGCGCATCGGGCTGAAGTCCAGTTCCTTCAGGTGACACAGGCTCAGCGCTGCCGGCACGTCCGGCTCGTCGATGAAGCCGAAATGCAGAATCACGCGATAGAAGCCCTCGCCAAACGCCTCGACCTCGAAGCGCTGGGCCGTTGGCACGCGCGGGGTGTCTTCGTACACGACGGTCAGCAGCACCACTTGCTCATGGAGCACCTGGTTGTGCAGCAGGTTATGCAACAGCGCATGGGGAACGGCGTCCGCACGGGCCGTGAGAAACACGGCCGTGCCCTGAACGCGATGGGGCGGCTGCACGCGAATACTGCTGATGAAGATCGGCAGCGGCAGACCGCCCTCGTCGATGCGATCTACCAACAGCTGCTTGCCGCGCTTCCAGGTGGTCATCAGGATAAACAGCGCGATACCCGCCAGGAACGGGAACGCCCCGCCCTGAATGACTTTTGGCACGTTGGCCGCGAAGAACATACCGTCCACGAACAGACATCCGACCAAAATCGGCACCGCGATCAGCGGCGGCCATTTCCAGGCCAGCAGCATGACCGACGCCACCAGAATCGTTGTGCAGAGCATCGTGCCGGTCACCGCCACGCCGTAGGCCGAGGCCAGCGCGCCGGAGGATTCGAATCCCAGCACCAGCAGGATGACCCCGACCATCAGCGCCCAGTTCACCGCACCGATGTAGATCTGCCCTTGGGCGTCGCTCGAGGTGTGCTGGATGTACATGCGCGGGATGTAGCCGAGCTGAATCGCCTGCAGCGTCATCGAGAACGCCCCGGAAATCACCGCCTGCGAAGCAATAATGGTCGCCAGCGTCGACAGGGCAATCAAAGGCAACAGGGCCCAACTCGGCGCCAGCAGGTAGAACGGGTTGCGTACCGCTTCAGGGTCTTGAATCACCAGGGCGCCCTGACCGAAGTAGTTCAGCACCAGTGCCGGCAGGACCAGCGCGAACCACGCGCGGGAGATCGGCTTGCGACCGAAGTGACCCATGTCCGCATACAGCGCCTCGGCACCGGTCAGTGCGAGCACCACAGCGCCCAACACCGAAACGCCAATGCCGGGATGATCAATAAAGAAGCGAACCGCCCACACCGGGTTGACGGCATGCAGCACTTCCGGCTGTTGCAGGATGCCGTGAACGCCAAGCACGCCGAGGGTCACGAACCACAGCACCATGATCGGGCCGAACATCACGCCAATGCGCGCAGTGCCGTGACGCTGAATCAGAAACAGCGCCACCAGCACGACCAATGCAATCGGCACCACCCAGTGCTCCAGTCCGTCAAAGGCCAGCTCCATGCCCTCGACCGCGGACAGCACGGAAATTGCCGGGGTGATCATGCTGTCGCCGTAAAACAGCGCCGCGCCGAACAGGCCGAAGACGATCATGCTCGCCTGCAGCTTCGGGTATTTGGCTGAAGCCCTTCGCGCCAGCGCCGTTAGCGCCATGATGCCGCCTTCGCCTTCGTTGTCGGCGCGCAGCACCAGGGCCATGTACTTGAAGGAGACCACCCAGATCAGTGACCAGAAGATCAGCGACAGAATGCCCAGCACGGCATCGTGGCCGGCCTGCACGCCATAGCCGCCGACGAAGACCTCTTTAATGGTGTAAAGCGGGCTGGTACCGATGTCGCCATAGGCTACACCCACCGCGCCCACCAGCAGACTCAACGGTTTCGCCGAAGAATGCCCGACCTCTGCCTGACTCGTTGCGTGACCCATTTACCACTCCTGAAACCATGACTCGAGCACCGCGATCCGGCGTTGTCGGATTGACCCACGCCGCACCGGTAAATTCCGATGCGCCCGGCCCACTTGGGGTGCCGGGCGTAACGCCGCGAAGCATAGCGCAGCACTCGTCGTAATTCTCTGTATAACACTGGTCAATCGTTCGACGCGCCGCTAGAATTGCGCACTTTTTGATCAGAGGCGCCCCAAGCGCCCAGTCGATGCTTCGGCCAAACGCCGGGCATCCTACGCCGAGGTTAGTCAATGTCCACCGTCACCACGTCTGCCGCCCCCAAGGTCGGCTTTGTCAGCCTCGGTTGCCCGAAGGCTCTGGTCGATTCCGAGCGCATCCTGACCCAGCTGCGCATGGAAGGCTATCAGGTCGTGCCGACCTACCAGGACGCTGACGTGGTCGTGGTCAACACCTGCGGTTTCATCGACAGCGCCAAGGCCGAGTCCCTCGAGACCATTGGCGAGGCGCTGGCCGAAAACGGCAAAGTGATCGTCACCGGCTGCATGGGCGTGGATGAAAGCGTGATTCGCAGCGTGCACCCGAGCGTGCTGGCCGTCACCGGTCCGCAGCAGTACGAGCAAGTGGTCAATGCCGTCCACGACGCCGCCCCGCCGAAGCTCGATCACAACCCGCTGATCGATCTGGTGCCGCCGCAAGGGGTCAAGCTGACCCCACGCCATTACGCGTACCTGAAGATTTCCGAAGGCTGCAACCACAGCTGCAGCTTCTGCATCATCCCGTCCATGCGCGGCAAGCTGGTCAGCCGCCCGATTGGCGATGTGCTCGACGAAGCGCAGCGTCTGGTCAAAGCCGGCGTGAAAGAACTGCTGGTGATTTCCCAGGACACCAGCGCCTACGGCGTCGACATCAAGTACCGCACCGGTTTCTGGAACGGCCAGCCGGTCCGCACGCGCATGACCGAGCTGTGTCAGGCCCTGAGTTCGCTGGGTGTGTGGGTACGCCTGCACTACGTTTACCCGTATCCGCACGTCGACGAGATCATCCCGCTGATGGCGGCGGGCAAGATCCTGCCGTACCTGGACATCCCGTTCCAGCACGCCAGCCCGAAGATCCTCAAGCTGATGAAACGCCCGGCCTTCGAAGACAAGACCCTGGCGCGCATCAAGAACTGGCGCGAACAGTGCCCGGACCTGATCATCCGCTCGACCTTCATCGTCGGCTTCCCAGGCGAGACCGAAGAAGACTTCCAGTACCTGCTGGACTGGCTGACTGAAGCCCAGCTGGATCGCGTTGGCTGCTTCCAGTACTCCCCTGTCGAGGGCGCGCCGGCGAACCTGCTGGATGCACCGATTGTTCCGGACGACATCAAGCAGGATCGCTGGGATCGCTTCATGGCGCACCAGCAAGCCATCAGCGCCGCACGCCTGCAGATGAAAATCGGCAAGGAAATCGAAGTGCTGATCGACGAAGTGGACGAGCAGGGTTTCGTCGGTCGTTCCTTCTTCGACGCGCCGGAAATCGACGGCAACGTCTTCGTGGAAAGCGACCGTGACTTCAAGCCAGGCGACAAGGTCATGTGCCGCGTAGCGGATGCCGATGAGTACGACCTGTGGGCTGAGCCAATCTAACGCTCAATCCCTGGCTCGCACGCCGCTTCGCCTCCACCAGCCCCGCCCGTAAAACGGCGGGGTTTGTTTTTTCTGGCTATCGTCCCCACATCAGGATCACTACCCAGGGAGCAGCGGCCACATGACCCGGAACTCGGTCATTTATCTGCCCAGGCAGCACGATTTCGCCGAACTCACCCGGGTCTGGGAGGCGTCCGTGCGCGCGACCCATGACTTTCTGCCCGAGAACTACATCACGCTGCTCCGGCATCTGCTGGAAACCCAGTACCTGGGCGCCATAAACCTGTTCTGCACCCGCGACTCGCACCTGCGCATCACCGGTTTCGCCGGCACCACCCCGGGCAAACTCGAAATGCTGTTCATTGCCCCCGACCAGCGTGGCACGGGCCTGGGCAAGCAACTGCTGGACTACGCGATGGAGCAATTCCACATCACCGAGCTGGACGTGAACGAACAAAATGCTCAGGCGCGGGGGTTTTACGAACGGCAGGGGTTTGAAGTGGTGGGTCGGACCGAGCTGGACGGGCTCGGCCGACCGCATCCGATATTGCGGATGCGGCTCAAGGTCATCTGAAGCAACCCTGCATCAGCGCTTCAGACTTTCCAGCAGCACCTTGTTGAACTGCTGAGGATCCTGAATCTGGGGCGCATGGCCCAACCCAGCGAACTCCACCAGTGTCGCCTGGGGAATGCGCCTGGCGGTGGCCTTGCCGAGCTCCGGGTAATTGCCCAGCGTCTTGCGCAACGCTTCGGGCGCCGCGTCCTTGGCAATGGCGGTGTTGTCCTTCTGCCCGATCATCAACACCGTCGGCATCTTCAGCTTCTCGAAGTCGTAGAACACCGGCTGATTGAAGATCATCCCGTAGGTCTGCGCTGACGCCCGCGCCACCTCCTCCTTGCCTTTGCCGTTGAACATCCCGGCCTGCATGTCGACCCAATGGTCGAACTCGGGCCGCCATTCATTGGCGTAATAGGTCGACTGCTGATACTTGCGAATGCTCTCGGCACTGGTCTTCAGCTCACGGGCGTACCAGTCATCGAAGCTGCGATCCGGGACACCTTTGGCTTTCCAGTCTTCCAGACCGATAGGGTTGACCAGCAGCAGCTGATCCACTTGGTCGGGGTACATCAGCGCAAACCGGGTCGCCAGCATGCCGCCCATTGAATGCCCGACCACGGTGACGTGATCGATGCCCAGTTGGGTCAGCAGCGCTTTGGTGTTCTGCGCGAGTTGCTCAAACGAGTACTTATAATCCGCCGGTTTGCTGGAGCGGCAGAAACCGAGCTGATCCGGCGCGACCACACGATAGCCCGCGCCCGTCAGCGCCTTGATGGTCCCTTCCCACGTAGCGCCGCAAAAGTTCTTGCCGTGCAGCAACACGACGCTACGACCATTGGCAGTGCCGGCCGGCTTGATGTCCATGTAACCCATCTGCACGGGCGCACCCTGGGATTCGAAGCTGTAATTCTGCGCCGGGAACGGATACTGAAACCCTTCCAGCTGTGGGCCGTAAGACGGTGGTTGCGCAGCGAGCAGGGGCAGACTGACAGTCATCAGCAGTGCGGGTAGCCATTTGGTCATGAATTCGCTCCAGACGATGTGGGAATAGAGAGCAGACCTGCATCGCTCCCGGAAAAATCCATCGAGTGGAGGCTTATTCGCCAGGCAATTTCAATGTGGCCGCGATTAACGGTGCCTGCGCGGGTACAATAGGCGCCTTTCCATTTTGTTACGGCTTTTCTCATGACTGACCCCATTCGCCTCTCCAAACGCCTTATCGAGCTGGTCGGCTGCTCCCGCCGCGAAGCCGAGTTGTTCATCGAAGGTGGCTGGGTCACGGTGGACGGCGTTGTCGTCGACGAGCCGCAGTTCAAGGTCGAAAACCAGACCGTGGTGCTGAACGCGGAAGCGAAAGCTGATACGCCTGAATCCGTTACCCTTTTGTTTAACGCACCTGCAGGCATGGCCCCTGAAAGTGCCTTGGCGCTGATTACGCCCGGCACGTTGTCGGCGGACCACAGCATCGGTCGACGTCCCCTCAAGGGCCACTTTCTGCGCCTGGAAGCGATTTCCACGCTGCAAGCCAACGCCAGCGGCCTGATGGTGTTCAGCCAGGACTGGAAAATCCTGCGCAAACTCACCGACGACCGCAGCAAGATCGAGCAGGAATACGTCGTCGAGATTTCGGGCGACATGGTTGCCCACGGCCTCAACCGCCTGAACCACGGCATGACCTACAAGGGCAAGGAACTGCCGAAGGTCAAAGCCAGCTGGCAGAACGAAAACCGCCTGCGCTTCGCCATGAAAAACCCGCAGCCCGGCGTCATTGCCCAACTGTGCGAGGCAGTAGGCCTGAAGGTTGTATCGGTGCGGCGCATCCGTATCGGCGGCGTATCCATCGGCAAGGTGCCTGAAGGCCAGTGGCGCTACATGACCGACAAAGAAAAATTCTGAATCCCCCTTTATGAGCGCCGCATCCAACCCTGCGTGCGCTCATCTGTGAATCTCCAGGAAATACACGCACCATGATGAACAACGATGTACTGCGCAGCATCCGTTACATGCTTGATATCAACGACGCCAAAGTGGTCGATATCATCAAGCTCGGCGGGTTCGACGCGACCAAAGCCGATGTCGCGGCCTACATGAAGAAAGACGAAGAAGAAGGCTTCGTGCCGTGCAGTGACGAGGTCATGGCGCACTTCCTCGACGGCCTGGTGTTCTTCAAGCGTGGCAAAGACGAGAGCCGCCCGCCGCTGCCTGTCGAACTGCCCATCACCAACAACATCGTCCTGAAAAAGCTGCGTGTGGCCTTCGAGCTGAAAGAAGACGACATGCACGCCATCCTCAAGGCGTCCGAGTTCCCGGTGTCCAAGCCTGAACTCAGCGCCCTGTTCCGCAAGGCCGGTCACACCAACTACCGCGTCTGCGGCGACCAGCTGCTGCGCAACTTCCTGCGCGGCCTGACCCTGCGCGTCCGCGGCTAAGCACTGCAGAGCCGTCGATGACCCAGGCCTACAGCGTCTTGCCGATCGGCTTCATGCGCTCGTGCTTCAAAGAGAAGTTCGCCATTCCCCGGCAGCCGCAACTGGCGCCTGCCGCGCGGGGCGTGCTGGAGCTGGTCGCACCTTTTGATCAGGGTGACGCCGTGCAGGGCCTCGAACAGGTCAGCCATGTCTGGCTGCTGTTTCTGTTTCATCAGGCCCTGGAGGACAAGCCGCGACTCAAGGTGCGCCCTCCTCGTCTGGGCGGCAATCAGTCGATGGGCGTATTCGCCACGCGCGCGACCCATCGGCCGAACGGGATCGGTCAGTCGGTGGTCAAGCTGGACAAGGTCGAAGCCGGGCGCCTGTGGCTGTCAGGCATCGACCTGCTGGACGGCACGCCGGTGCTGGACGTCAAACCCTACGTGCCTTATGCCGATGTGATCGTTGATGCGCGCAACAGCATGGCCGCCGCCGCGCCGGAGATGATTCCGGTGCAATGGGCAGACGCGGCGCTGGCCCAGGCTCGCGAACAGGGGCTGCGCCTCGAAGAACCGCTGATCGAGCTGATCGAGCAGTGCCTGGCCCAAGACCCGCGACCGGCCTACCAGACACCCACGCCAGAGCGACGCTACGGCGCGCAGTTCTGGGACCTGGACGTGCGCTGGCATTATCCGCAGCCCGGCGTCATTCGCGTGCTGGAAGTCGTCCCCGCCGCCGGTTGATAAACCGCTTACACCCGCCCACAAAAAAACCGCCTGGTCCGTGACCTCCAGGCGGTTTTTTTCAGACCCCAAAAAGGCGGGTGCCTGTACTGACCTATTCGCCGATGACGTCGCCCTCGCGGTGCTGCGAGGATGATTCATCGGCGATTGGGTCTTATCCGAACGCGATTACTTCTCGACGAACGCGCGCTCGATCAGGTAATCACCCGGCTCGCGCATGCGTGGCGAAACGGTCAGGCCGAAGCTGTTGAGCACTTCGCTGGTTTCGTCGAGCATGCTCGGGCTGCCGCACAGCATGGCGCGGTCGTCCTGCGGGTTGATCGGCGGCAGGCCGATATCGCTGAACAGCTTGCCGCTGCGCATCAGGTCGGTCAGGCGGCCTTCGTTCTCGAATGGCTCGCGGGTCACGGTCGGGTAGTAGATGAGTTTGTCGCGCAGCATCTCGCCGAAGAACTCGTTCTGCGGCAAGTGCTCGGTGATGAACTCGCGGTAGGCGACTTCGTTCACGTAACGCACGCCGTGGCAGAGGATGACCTTCTCGAAACGCTCGTAAGTTTCAGGGTCCTGAATGACGCTCATGAACGGCGCCAGCCCGGTGCCGGTGCTGAGCAGATAAAGGTGTTTGCCTGGCTTGAGGTCGTCCAGCACCAGCGTGCCCGTAGGCTTCTTGCTGATGATGATCTCGTCGCCTTCCTTCAGATGCTGCAACTGCGAGGTCAGCGGGCCGTCCGGCACCTTGATGCTGAAGAACTCCAGATGCTCTTCCCAGTTCGGGCTGGCAATGGAGTAGGCACGCATGAGCGGGCGCCCGTTTGGCTGCTGCAGACCGATCATGACGAACTGACCGTTCTCGAAGCGCAGGCCAGGATCACGGGTGCACTTGAAACTGAAGAGGGTGTCGTTCCAGTGATGAACGCTGAGGACACGCTCGTGATTCATGTTGCTCATGGTACGTGGGAGCTCCTGATAAATTCTTGCGCGGGTCAGTGCGCCATTGCGCGACATTCTAGTGGCAGACACAATATCTGTTAACTGAATTATCAAGATATAGGTTATCGGTTATATAGATATGCGATTTACTCTCCGTCAGCTCCAGGTTTTCGTCGCGGTCGCCCAGCAGGAAAGCGTTTCCCGCGCGGCGGTCCTGTTGTCCTTGTCGCAATCTGCGGCGAGCACGTCCATTACCGAACTGGAGCGCCAGTCCAGTTGCCAGCTGTTCGACCGCGCCGGTAAACGGCTGAGCCTCAACGCGACCGGCCGGCAGCTGTTGCCACAGGCCGTCGCGCTGCTGGATCAGGCCAAGGAGATCGAAGACCTGCTCAACGGCAAGTCCGGCTTTGGTTCGCTGGCAGTCGGCGCGACCCTCACCATTGGTAACTACCTCGCCACGCTGTTGATCGGCAGCTTCATGCAGCGCCACCCCGAGAGCCAGGTGAAGCTGCACGTGCAAAACACGGCGAACATCGTTCAGCAGGTCGCTCATTACGAGATTGATCTGGGTTTGATCGAAGGTGACTGTAGCCACCCCGACATCGAAGTGCAGACCTGGGTCGAGGATGAGCTGGTGGTGTTTTGCGCCCCTCAGCATCCCTTGGCCAAAAAGGGCCGGGCGTCCCTTGAGGAACTGACGCACGAGGCGTGGATCTTGCGGGAACAGGGTTCGGGGACGCGCCTGACTTTCGATCAGGCCATGCGTCATCACTTGAACAGCCTGAACGTGAGGCTGGAGCTGGAACACACCGAAGCGATCAAACGCGCCGTCGAGTCCGGGCTGGGGATCGGCTGCATTTCGCGTCTGGCCCTGCGTGACGCTTTCCGCCGGGGCAGCCTTGTGGCCGTTGAAACGCCGGAGCTGGATCTGGTGCGGCAGTTCTACTTCATCTGGCACAAGCAGAAATACCAGACATCGGCCATTCGCGAATTCCTCGACCTCTGCCGCTCATTCACCGCCGGCGTGAATCGCAGCGACGAGATCGTCCTGCCGAGCATCGCCTGAGGCGCCGCCCGGCTGTCTGACGGCGACTGTCAGCCCAGCAGAATCAGGCCCCAGACCACAGCAATCATGCTCAGCGCCACGAACTGTGCGGCGCTGCCCATGTCTTTGGCGTTTTTGGACAAGGGGTGACGGTCCAGAGAGATCCGGTCAATCGCGGCTTCGATCGCCGAGTTCAGCAGCTCAACGATCAGCGCCAACAGGCACACCGCGATCAGGATCGCGCGCTCGCCGCGGCTGACGTGAAACATGAACGACAGCGGGATCAACACGACGTTGAGCAGCACCAGTTGACGGAACGCCGCTTCGCCTTTGAATGCAGCGGTCAGGCCGTCGAAGGAGTAGCCAGATGCGTTGAGAATACGTTTCAGGCCGGTCTGGCCTTTGAATGGGGACGTCATAGGGAAACTACTGATGAATGAAAGCGGTGGAGGCTAGTGCGGCGACGGTCAAAAAAGTGTGAAGGTCGACCGCGTACAGCCCGGGTTCAGCCTGATTCAGGGGAATCAGCTCTGCGGAATGGATTCCAATTGTTGCAGCAGCAAGGCCGCCTGAGTTCGCGTGCGCACATTGAGCTTGCGAAAGATCGCCGTGACGTGGGCCTTGATCGTTGCTTCCGACACACTCAGCTCGTAGGCGATCTGCTTGTTCAGCAGCCCCTCACAGACCATCGTCAGCACGCGAAACTGCTGGGGCGTCAGGCTGGCAAGCCCTTCACTGGCAGCCTTGGCCTCCGGTGACACGCTGATGCTTTCGTTGACCTGCGGGGGCCACCAGACATCGCCATCCAGCACCGTTCGCACGGCCTTCTGGATGGTTTCGAGGGAACTGGATTTCGGGATGAAACCGCTGGCGCCGAATTCCCGGGACTTGACCACCACCGCAGCCTCTTCCTGGGCAGAGACCATCACCACCGGCACCTGCGGGTACTGACCGCGCAACAGCACCAGGCCCGAAAAGCCATAGGCGCCGGGCATGTTCAGGTCCAGCAGGACCAGATCCCAATCGGACTTTTCGGTCAGTCGCGCTTCGAGATCGGCGATGCTCTCGGCCTCGACCAGCCTTGCATCCGGCCCGAGCCCCAGGCTTAGCGCCTGATGCAATGCGCTGCGAAACAGGGGATGGTCGTCGGCAATCAGGATTTCGTATGGCATTTCATGATCCTTTAAGTGACTCAGCGCCGACGAATTCAACACCTAATGAGGCAGCCCGCGACATCTTGACACAGGGACCGTGCGTGAGCGGCGCCAAGGATGCCCAGCGAAGTCGGGGTGGTCAAGCCTGACGCTTTACGGCAAAGTCTGCGCCCCCGACCTGACGAGTGCCATCATGCCAAACCATGCCCTGCGAGCGGACTTGCTCATGCTCCTGACCGCATTGATCTGGGGCACCGGCTTTGTTGCTCAGACCGCCGGGATGGATCATATCGGTCCGTACCTGTTCTCGGGGCTGCGTTTTGCGCTGGGCTCCCTCTGCCTGATGCCGCTGATTCTGCGCAACGCCAAGACGGTCCGAGTGCCGGAACCTCTGCTCAATCGTGGCATGTTACGCGCCGGCATCATCATGGGCCTGGCGCTGGCACTGGGCATCAACCTGCAACAGGTTGGCCTGCTGTTTACCAGCGTGACCAATTCCGGCTTCATCACCGGTCTGTACGTGATTGTCGTTCCGCTGCTGGGCTTGCTGCTCGGCCATAAAACCGGGCTGGGCACCTGGCTGGGCTGCCTGTTGGCCGTGGTCGGCATGTGCCTGCTCAGTATTGGCGATAACTTTCACGTCGCCTCAGGTGATTGGCTGCAGTTGATCGGCGCGTTCGTGTGGGGCGGGCATGTGGTGTTGGTCAGCTTGTTTGCCAGTCGCCACGACCCGATCCGTCTGGCCTTCTTACAGTTCGCCACGTGTTCGGTGGTGAGCCTGTTGCTGGCAGTCCTCTTCGAACCGATTGCCCTCAGCGCGATCATCGACGCGGCCCCTGCCCTGCTCTACGGCGGCATCGTCGCGGTCGGCGTCGGCTACACGCTGCAAGTGGTCGCGCAGAAACACGCCATTGCCTCCCACGCCGCCATCATCCTTTCGCTGGAAGCAGTTTTCGCCGCCATCGCCGGCGCCTGGATTCTCGGCGAGGCGTTGCAACTGCGCGGCTATATCGGCTGCGGATTGATGCTGGCCGGGATGCTGCTGGCGCAGTTGTGGCCGAAGAAAACCCTCGTCTGATATCTGCTGCTATGCGAGCCGTCTTGATACGGCTCACTGGCGCCAGCCTTACTGATGACTACTCAAGATAGCCCTTGAGCTCTTGATGAGCATCGCTCAGCAAGTCGAGGGGCAACTGATTTTTGGCACCTAGATAGTGCTGACTGAACACATCGAAGTAGCAGCTTAGAGCCGAAGCTGCTTCAGTGTCGCCGGCCAGATCGAAACACAGTGCGGCCACTTCAGCGGTACAGAGATGTTCGCTGCGCGTGGAACGTCTTAGCTTGTACCGTGAAAGCTTTTCAGGGATCAGGCTCAAAATGGGGATGGAGTCAAAATAAGCGCTTTTACGGAAGATTTTCCTCGCTTCAGTCCATGTAGCGTCAAGCAGCACGAACAGCGGTCTCTTATTCGGATTAATCGTCACGGTATTGGTGACGCGCTCGGCCGCTACATATTCCCCCGGAAACACCAGATACGGTTGCCACTGCGGATCGTTGAGCAATGCAATCAGCTTCTCATCGACTTCGGTGCGTGACCACACAAACGCATGGTTATCCTTGATCACGTCTGCGATCAGCCAACCCGTATTGCTGGGTTTGAAGACCTCTTTTGTCGTCATGATCAGGCACACCCCTGATTTTGCCTCGACCTTGGGACGCCACCTGCACAGGCAGTGACTTTCGATCACTCGACAGTACGGGCACCTGGGCGCACGTGATCCGCGAGCAAGGTAAGGCTTGGTACTCTCCTCCTCCCGCTCATCTCTCAGACATGCGACAGAGTTTCTGTGAAAAAGAGTCGGGGTCATCGAAGGGTAAGAAGGCAGTGACACGAGGGTATCCGGCAGGTCGAAAAGTCGCGGCATTCTATCAGACCCGCCCGACGCGCCGTGTTCTCTGGTGTCCGCCAAGGCTCCTCCCCTATACTGCCCGGCCTTGAGAGCTCACTCCCCCAGTGAACGCCTCGGGATGTCGCCGGTCCAACGGCCAGCCTCTGCATCACCCGTCCACGCACCAGGAGAATTCAATGCTGCGCCTCATCGCCCCCACTCTCACGCTTTTGCTCGTCGCTCCACTGTGCGCCAACGCGGCGTCCAAACAGGATTACGAACTGAGCCAGATGCTTGATAAAGTCGCGAAGGAAAGCAGTGTCGGTACGCCACGCGCCATCAACGAAGACATCCTCGACGAAGGCTACACCGTTGAAGGCAAGATGCTGATCAACCACCTGAGCGTGCAGTCTGGCCAGGCGGCTCAGATGCGCGAAAACCCTGACGACGTCCGCGGTCAGCTGGGCGGTAGCGTGTGCCGCAATGCCGGTTATCGTCAGCTGATGGCCAAGGGCGCGATCCTGCGTTACCAGTTCACCGAATACAAAACCAACAAGCTCATCACGACGCAGGAAATCAAAGCGGCGGATTGCGCTGCCAAGCCCCCTGCCCACAAGAAGTGATGTAACGCGCTTTATGGGCTGCGCGTTTCGAAATCCTTTCAACGCGCAGTCTTGCTCTCCCCTCCCCGATACTTCCACTATTCAAATCCCCGCCACTCAGCACTTTTCGCGCGCCGCCTGATCGCTGATCCTGGTGCCTGCTTTTCGTTTCGCCGTGCCCCTGATGCCTCATCACATTTTGCATGCAAGAAAGGGTTGCCTGCGGCGCCGGTTGCCATCAATGTTTTCTCTTTTCAACCACGGATTAGCCCAGAATCGGGCGCCGCGCAGGTCTGATGCCTCCCTTTCCTTCGGATGCGCTGCGCACGCCGACGCATGACGCGTCGCGATCCCGCCACCTAGCGGCGGTCAATGATTCTGCAGAAGGAGAAAGCGTGAATGCCGTACGTACCCAGTGACGCGTTGTCTCAACACTTTCAGAGCAACGGAATCGACCTCACCCCCAAAGTCGAAGAACTCCTCGGTTCGGTCGCCCCGGAAAGCCCCAACCTTCCGCTCTACCGCGACATGATTCTGACCGTCCTGCGCATGGCCCAGGACGACCTGAATCGCTGGAATGCCAAAATCACCCTGCAAGCGCTGCGCGAGCTGGAGAATGCCTTCCGGGTGCTCGAACGATTCAAAGGCCGGCGCAAGGTCACCGTGTTCGGTTCCGCCCGTACCCCTTTGGAACATCCTGTTTATGCGCTGGCCCGTGAACTGGGCAAGCAACTGGCAGCCTCCGACCTGATGGTCATCACCGGCGCCGGTGGCGGGATCATGGCCGCGGCCCACGAAGGCGCCGGCCTGGATCACAGCCTGGGCTTCAACATCACCCTGCCGTTCGAGCAGCACGCCAATGCGACCGTGGATGGCACCGGGAATCTGCTGCCGTTCCACTTCTTCTTCACGCGCAAGCTGTTTTTCGTCAAAGAGGCCGATGCGCTGGTGCTCTGCCCCGGTGGTTTTGGCACCCTTGATGAAGCACTGGAAGTGCTGACGCTGATCCAGACCGGCAAAAGCCCGCTGGTTCCCATCGTGCTGCTGGATGCTCCGGGCGGCACGTTCTGGGAAGGCGCTCTCGGTTTCATCAAAAGTGAGCTGGAGGCGAACAAATACATTCTGCCCACGGACATGAACCTGATGAAGCTGGTGTACAGCGCCGATGAGGCCGTCGCCGAGATCAACCGCTTCTACAGCAACTTCCACTCCAGCCGCTGGCTGAAGAATACCTTTGTCATCCGCATGCATCACGCCTTGAGCGAACAGGCGCTGGAAGCCCTGCAGGACAGGTTTGCCGATCTGCGGTTAAGTGGGGACTTCCAACAATACGGCCATCAGGACGAATATGACGAAGCGCAGTTCAGCCATCTCACGCGTCTGGCGTTCGCGTTCAACGGCCGCAACCATGGCCGCTTGCGCGAATTGGTGGACTGCATAAATCTGGAGGAGAACTGGGCGACACCTGCACCTTCTCAGCATACCCAGCCTGTGAAATCGATGTGAGGGTGAATGCCTGAGGGCGCGTCTGCGCGCCTTCAGGCAGATCAAGCGTCAGTCGTCGTTGCCCTTGCCACTCAGCAAACGACCAATCAGCTCGGGCGGGTATCCGCGATAACTCAGAAAGCGCATCTGCTGCCCACGTTCGCGGGCATCTCTGGGCAACTGGCCGCTGAACTTGCGCTGCCACAGCGCTTCCAGCTTCTCCCACCAGTCGACGCCGCACTCACGCAACGCCTGTTCAATGTCCGGACGCGGCAAACCGCGCTGCCCCAGCTCTTCGCGAATTCGCAAAGGGCCGTGGCCAGAACGGGCACGGTAGGAAACGAAGCTTTCGAGGTATCGGGATTCGGACAGCAGCCCCTCTTCCGTCAAACGGTCGAGCGCTGCGTCAATCAATTCGGGGGGAGCGCCGCGCTGACGCAGTTTGCGCGTCAGCTCGACACGACCATGCTCGCGTCGTGCGAGCAGGTCCATTGCAGTACGCCTTACAGCGACGGGCGTATCAAGCACAGCCGGCATGGCGGGGATCAGATGTCCGCGTCAGCTTCGACTTCAGCCACATCGTCTGCCGCTACGCGGGACGATTGAGCCTTCACATCAGGCGCTGCAGTCAGCAGTTTCTCGCGAATCTGCCTTTCGAGGGTGGTGCCGATTTCCGGGTTGTCAGCCAGGAACTTCGCGGAGTTGGCTTTACCCTGACCGATCTTGCTGCCTTGGTAGCTGTACCAGGCGCCGGACTTCTCCAGCAGACCGTGCAGCACGCCGAGGTCGATGATCTCGCCGTTACGGTAGATGCCCTTGCCGTAGAGAATCTGGAACTCAGCCTGACGGAACGGTGGGGCCACCTTGTTCTTGACGACCTTGACGCGGGTTTCGCTACCGACGACTTCGTCGCCTTCCTTGACCGCGCCTGTACGGCGGATGTCCAGACGAACCGACGCGTAGAACTTCAATGCGTTACCGCCGGTAGTGGTTTCCGGACTGCCGAACATCACGCCGATCTTCATACGGATCTGGTTGATGAAGATAACGAGGCAGTTGGCTGTCTTGATGTTACCGGTGATCTTGCGCAGCGCCTGGGACATCAGTCGGGCTTGCAGGCCGACGTGCATGTCGCCCATTTCGCCTTCGATTTCAGCTTTTGGTACCAGAGCGGCCACGGAGTCGACGACGATGACGTCGATCGCGTTCGAGCGCACCAGCATGTCGGTGATTTCGAGGGCCTGTTCGCCGGTATCTGGCTGGGAAACCAGCAGGTCATCGACGTTGACGCCCAGCTTGCCGGCGTACTCTGGATCGAGCGCGTGCTCGGCGTCGACGAATGCGCAGGTGGCGCCCATTTTCTGGGCTTCTGCGATGACGGACAGAGTGAGGGTGGTTTTACCCGAAGATTCCGGGCCGTAGATTTCAACGATCCGGCCTTTTGGCAGGCCACCGATACCGAGTGCGATATCGAGACCCAGCGAGCCGGTGGAGATAGCAGGAATAGCCTGGCGGTCATGGTCACCCATGCGCATTACGGCACCTTTGCCGAACTGACGCTCGATCTGACCCAAGGCCGCAGCCAAGGCTTTCTTCTTGTTGTCGTCCATTGAATCCTCTCGTAATAGGTTAGGCCTTGACGGCCGATATAACTGTATAAGTAGCCAGTATTATTCCACAGGGTCTGACGCGCGCCTACCCCTGATTTGGTATTTCTCCGCGAGAGAGGCGTACAAGCCCCTCTAGCGCGGCGCTCACCGTTTGTCGGCGGACCGCATCACGGTCACCTGCAAATAGAAAGCGCTCGGCGATCAATCGTTCCGCCACGCCCCAGCAGACCCACACCGTACCGACAGGTTTCTCCGCGGAGCCCCCGTCCGGCCCGGCCACCCCACTGACCGCGACCGAAAACTGCGCACCGCTGTTGGCCTGCGCACCCCTGGCCATGGCTTCGACCACTTCGCGGCTGACGGCGCCGACCTGGGCGAACAACGCTTCCGGCACCGCCAGTTGTCGGGTCTTCTGCCGGTTGGAGTAGGTGACATACCCGGCCTCGAACCAGGCCGAACTTCCGGGGATACGGGTGATGGCTTCAGCGATGCCGCCTCCGGTGCAGGATTCGGCCGTACTGACCTGCGCGCCCGCTGCCAACAGTTGCTGACCCAGGGTTGCTGCCAGGTGGGTGATATCGTCCAAAGGGGTTCTCCGTATCGGTCGAGGCAAAGCAGACACGCTACACCAGCAGGATGGATGTGCAACACAGACGCGACCTGAATCCGGATCACGCCTGCAAGACACTTATTTGCGCTCCGGTTTTTCGGGGCAGGGTTTCTTGACGGTTTCCACGATGGTCTCCCGTGGACGTCGCTTGGCCTCCTCCAGAGGGATGAAACGGCCGTTGGTTGAATCTCGTCCTCGCTTGCGTTGCATAGGGCAATCCTTGTCGATGATGCCGCCTCCAGTCGGGCGGTGCTCGACATCCTAGCCAGCTCGAAGCGCTTCGTGTCGGTTCGGAAACGCGCCGTGACGAATCAGCCGGACCTGCGGCCCGAGAGCGTGCGTGGTAACCTTGCCGCCATCGCAAAAGCAATCGGATATGACGTCGGGCCACGTAGGTGGAATCCCTTTTGTCGCCCGAAACTTGCCTCAACCTCCTACAGAATTTGCCTAAATAACTGATGAATAAAGCAATTTCCGACCTCTCCTCGCACACCCCGATGATGCAGCAATACTGGCGGCTGAAAAATCAGCACCCCGACCAGCTGATGTTCTATCGCATGGGTGACTTCTACGAGATCTTCTACGAAGACGCCAAGAAGGCGGCCAAGCTGCTCGACATCACGTTGACCGCGCGCGGCCAGTCAGCGGGGCAAAGCATTCCCATGTGCGGCATCCCCTATCACGCGGCGGAAGGCTATCTGGCCAAGCTGGTGAAACTGGGCGAGTCGGTGGTCATCTGCGAACAGATCGGCGATCCGGCGACCAGCAAAGGACCGGTTGATCGTCAGGTGGTGCGCATCATCACGCCGGGGACCGTCAGCGACGAAGCCTTGCTGGACGAGCGTCGGGACAACCTGATCGCCGCCGTACTGGGCGACGAGCGCCTGTTCGGGCTCGCCGTGCTGGACATCACCAGCGGCAATTTCACCGTGCTGGAAATCAAGGGCTGGGAAAACCTGCTGGCCGAACTTGAGCGTATCAACCCGGTGGAGCTGCTGATTCCCGATGACTGGCCGCAAGGGCTACCGGCGGAAAAACGCCGCGGTGCCCGTCGTCGCGCGCCCTGGGATTTCGAACGCGATTCGGCGCACAAAAGCCTGTGCCAGCAGTTCTCCACCCAAGATCTGAAAGGCTTCGGCTGCGAGAACCTGACCCTGGCGATCGGCGCGGCCGGCTGCCTGCTGGGTTACGCCAAGGAAACCCAGCGCACGGCCTTGCCGCACCTGCGCAGCCTGCGCCATGAGCGTCTCGACGACACGGTGATTCTGGACGGCGCCAGCCGCCGCAATCTGGAACTCGACACCAACCTGGCGGGCGGGCGCGACAACACGCTGCAGTCGGTGATGGATCGCTGCCAGACCGCCATGGCCACGCGCCTGCTGACCCGCTGGCTGAACCGCCCACTGCGCGATCTAAATATCCTGCAGGCCCGCCAAGAGTCGATTGGCTGCTTCCTTGAGCGCTACCGCTTCGAGAACCTGCAGCCGCAGCTGAAAGAGATTGGCGACATCGAGCGCATTCTCGCGCGTATCGGCCTGCGCAACGCCCGCCCGCGAGACCTGGCGCGGCTGCGTGATGCCCTAAGCGCACTGCCCGAGTTGCAGCTGGCACTGGCCGAGCTTGAAGCGCCGCACATCCAGCAACTGGCGAAAACCGCGAGCACTTACCCGGAGCTGGCCGACCTTCTGCAACGCGCGATCATTGACAACCCGCCTGCGGTGATTCGCGACGGCGGCGTACTGAAAACCGGTTACGACGCCGAGCTCGACGAGTTGCTGTCCCTGAGCGAGAACGCCGGGCAGTTCCTCATCGATCTGGAAACCCGGGAGAAGGCGCGCACCGGGCTGGCTAACCTCAAGGTCGGCTACAACCGCGTGCACGGCTACTTCATCGAACTGCCGAGCAAGCAGGCGGAGCAGGCGCCGGCCGATTACATCCGCCGCCAGACGCTTAAAGGTGCCGAGCGCTTTATCACCCCGGAGCTCAAGGAATTCGAAGACAAGGCGTTATCGGCCAAGAGCCGCGCGCTGGCTCGGGAAAAGATGCTCTATGAGACGCTGCTGGAAGACTTGATCGGTCACTTGGCGCCGCTGCAGGACACCGCCGCCGCGCTGGCGGAGCTGGATGTGCTGAGTAACCTGGCCGAGCGCGCGCTGAACCTGGACCTCAACCGTCCGCGCTTCACCGACGAGCCGTGCATGCGCATCGAGCAAGGTCGTCACCCGGTGGTGGAGCAGGTCTTGTCGTCGCCGTTCGTGGCCAACGACCTGGACCTCAATGACAACACGCGCATGCTGGTGATCACCGGTCCTAACATGGGCGGTAAATCCACCTACATGCGCCAGACCGCTTTGATCGTGTTGCTGGCGCATATCGGCAGCTTCGTGCCGGCGGCGAGCTGCGAGCTTTCGCTGGTCGACCGTATCTTCACGCGTATCGGCTCAAGTGATGACCTGGCCGGCGGACGCTCCACCTTCATGGTGGAGATGAGCGAGACGGCGAACATCCTGCACAACGCCACCGACAAAAGTCTGGTGCTGATGGATGAAGTCGGACGCGGCACCAGCACCTTCGACGGGCTTTCCCTGGCGTGGGCTGCGGCGGAATGCCTCGCCCAGCTGCGCGCGTACACGCTGTTCGCGACGCATTACTTCGAGCTGACCGTGTTGCCGGAGAGCGAGCCGCTGGTGGCTAACGTGCATCTGAATGCCACCGAGCACAACGAGCGCATTGTGTTCCTGCATCGCGTGCTGCCGGGCCCGGCGAGTCAGAGTTATGGTCTTGCCGTGGCGCAACTGGCGGGCGTGCCGGGGCGCGTCATCACGCGGGCCAAGGAGCATCTGTTGCGTCTGGAGACCACCAGCCTGCCCCACGAACAGCCCAAGGCCAAGCCGGGCAAACCGCCGCTGCCGATGCAGAGCGATATGTTCGCAAGTTTGCCGCACCCTGTTCTGGACGAGTTGTCGAACCTGAAGATCGACGACCTGACGCCGCGACAGGCGCTTGAGTTGTTGTATTCGATGAAGACACGCATCTAACGTCATTCGTAACAAGCTGTTAGAATCCCGCGCGGTTCGGGACGCTGTGAGCTTTTAGCCTGGCTTTACAGCGCACCTGGCCGCGTTTGAACGCAGCGAACCAAGGTCGGACATCGCCGCGCAGGACACCTTGCCTGCCGCGTTGCTCGAGAAGCTGAGTTTTACGGCCGGGGGACGTCCCGTACCTGGCAAGCCGGACTGAACGGCCTTGCTGCCGCCGCCTGAGGAGAGAATTAGAAATGACCTTCGTCGTCACCGACAACTGCATCAAGTGCAAGTACACCGACTGCGTAGAAGTCTGTCCGGTGGACTGCTTTTACGAAGGCCCGAACTTCCTGGTGATTCACCCGGACGAGTGCATCGACTGCGCCCTGTGCGAGCCTGAATGCCCTGCGAACGCGATCTTCTCGGAAGACGAGATTCCGGCCGGTATGGAGAATTTCATTCAGCTGAACGCAGAGCTGGCTGACGTCTGGCCCAACATCACGGAACGCAAAGACGCGCTGCCGGATGCGGCGCAGTGGGATGGCAAGACCGGCAAGATAGCCGATCTGGAGCGCTAAGCGCTTGCTGATAAAAAGGGCCCTTCGGGGCCTTTTTGCGTTGGGCCTCCAAACGGCCTCACTTTTCAGCAGGCGAAAAAAAGGGGCGGTTTGACCCGCCCACATTTTTTCCATAATCCCTTCAATCCTTTTTCATCATCCTGATGAATCGCATCCTGCGATGTCCTTGAGCAGTCGTCCTTGACCGCCTGTACCAATCCGTCGGTACAGGACTGATCTTAGTGATTTAAACCGTCAGGGCAAGGCCCGAGAGTTTTCAGGAAAATTCAGACACTGGCTGACACTCTCTTAAAATTATCAATTGAATCAGAGAGATAGCGACTGACTTGCAACTGACGGAGACATGATCCGCCAAAGAAGAGACGATAACTCACATTACGCGTAAGAAACGGCTTACAGCCTGAGTAAGCATCACTTACCTGATTGTGAAAACGAACGTTGGCCCATCAAATCGCTGTCATGGGAACTCCATCAAAACCACCTTCAACCGACATAAAAAAAGCCCCGACTCGTCGGGGCTTTCGTGTTGCTCGATGTAACTTACGCCAAGTTTCTACGCTTATTGAAAGAGTGACTCGCTGGACAAGCCATTCTTCTCGAGAATCTCGCGAAGGCGCTTCAACCCTTCCACTTGAATCTGGCGTACACGCTCGCGGGTCAGGCCGATTTCCAGTCCGACGTCTTCCAGCGTGCTGCTTTCATGCCCGCGCAGCCCGAAACGACGAACAACGACTTCACGCTGCTTGTCGGTCAACTCGGACAGCCACTGATCGATGCTCTGGGAGAGATCATCGTCCTGAAGCAACTCGCACGGGTCGGTAGGACGATCGTCAGTGAGCGTGTCGAGCAGCGTTTTGTCGGAGTCAGGCCCCAGAGACACATCTACCGAGGACACGCGCTCGTTGAGGCCCAGCATGCGCTTGACCTCACCGACCGGCTTCTCCAGCAGGTTGGCGATTTCTTCGGGAGAGGGTTCGTGGTCCAGCTTCTGCGTCAGCTCCCGCGCGGCGCGCAGGTAGACGTTGAGCTCTTTGACCACATGAATCGGCAGGCGGATCGTGCGCGTCTGGTTCATGATCGCGCGCTCGATGGTCTGACGGATCCACCAGGTGGCGTAGGTAGAGAACCGGAATCCGCGCTCCGGATCGAATTTTTCGACCGCTCGAATGAGGCCCAGGTTGCCCTCCTCGATCAGGTCCAGCAATGACAGACCACGATTGACGTAGCGTCTGGCGATTTTCACGACCAGCCGCAGATTGCTCTCAATCATGCGTTTGCGCCCAGCCGGATCGCCGCTTTGCGACAGTCGCGCAAAGTGGACTTCTTCTTCCGGGGAGAGCAGGGGGGAAAAACCGATTTCATTGAGATACAGCTGCGTAGCATCCAGTGCCCGCGTGTAGTCAATGTACTTATGCTGTTTGAGCGCTGCAGAGTTTTTCGGTTTTGCACGAACAGAAGGTGTAGCTGGCTTCTCATCCGTTGCAGAATCCAGGACGATTACGGGCTCCATCAGGAGGACCTCGTCGTCTATGTCAAACTCCGGCACTTCTTTGCTGAGAGCCATTGTTATAGTCCTTTGGTGAGTTCGACCTCAAGCTCCAGTGACGCCTTCTTCCATGGCAGCACTTGAGCCTGTCCCCTCTACGCAGGAACAGGCTGACAACCGATCAGCGACGTGGCAAGAATTCCAGTGGATCTACTGGTTTACCCTGGCGGCGAATCTCGAAATGCAGTTTCACCCGGTCAGTCCCCGTTGAGCCCATCTCGGCAATACTTTGCCCTGCCTTGACCTGTTGTCCCTCCCGAACCAAGAGCCGACGGTTATGTCCGTATGCACTGACGTAGGTATCGCTGTGTTTGATGATGACCAACTCGCCGTAGCCCCTTAATCCACTCCCGGCGTATACCACGGTCCCATCAGACGCGGCCAAAACAGGCTGTCCCAAATCACCAGCGATATCAATTCCTTTATTCAAACTACCGTTTGAAGAGAACTTGCTGATCAAAACGCCGCTTGTTGGCCATGTCCAGCCGCTCGGAGAGCGGGCGCCGGTGACCACGGTTGTGTTGACCGGCGTGGTCGTCGAGTTGCTGGTCGGCGGTGGCGTCGTGGCGGCGACAGCGCCTACGGGCCTTGAAATCACGGTGGTTTTCAGCGACCCGGAAGGCGATGTCGAACTGCTCGTGGTGGTCTGCGGAACGCTGGCCGAGCCAGAAGCCACGGCCGTGGACGGCGAGCTGGCGCGCCCGTCGAAACGGATCGTCTGACCCACATGAATGGTGAATGGCTCTGGGATATTGTTGCGTGCGGCCAGCGCTTTCCAGTCCCAGCCGTAACGGAATGCAATGGAAAACAGCGTGTCGCCGCGCTTCACGACGTACTGACCTGTGGTGACCGGCTGACGTGTCGGCACCGTCGACTTGCCGTTTCGGTCGACAACCCGCACGCCGCCCGATGGCGTGCTGGAGCAGCCGACCAGAAGGATACTCAGGGCAACTCCAATCACCAGACGCTGAAAACTTGTTGAAGAACTACGCTGCCGAATGACTGTGAGACTCACCCGCCACTCCCTTTACCGGTGACTGAAGAAGAAACTGCCCTGCGTCGTGAAAAGACCAGGCAGCCATGAAAAACTTGGTGTGAGACGGCGCTGCGGCAGTAGGCCGAAGCATCGTTGCAAAACGCCAGCCTGTAGACCGGCTGCGTCTTGTGGAATTCATTGCCTTCGCAAAATAGCGATTAAGCCAATGGTCCGTTGAGCAACGGGACGAAACGAACGGCGCCCAGCACATGGCGAGAGAAACCGTTTTCCTCACGAATGATCAGCATCAGTTGCTGCACCTCACCCGACCCCACCGGAATCACCAGACGACCGCCGGGTGCCAGTTGGTCCAGCAAGGCCTGAGGCACGTCGGTAGCAACCGCGGTGACAATGATCCCGTTGTAAGGCGCGAGCGCCGGCCAGCCTTCCCAGCCATCGCCCCAACGAAACACCATGTTGCGCAGGTTCAGCTCGACGAGGCGTTCCTTTGCGCGATCCTGCAGCACCTTGATCCGCTCAACGGAGAAAACCCGCTCCACCAGTTGCGCCAGCACGGCGGTCTGGTAACCCGAGCCGGTGCCGATCTCCAGCACTTTATCCAGCGGGCCCGCCGCCAACAGCAGCTCGCTCATGCGCGCCACCATGTAAGGCTGGGAGATCGTCTGGTTGTTGCCGATCGGCAGCGCGGTGTCTTCGTACGCGCGGTGCGCGAGGGCCTCGTCGACAAACAGGTGTCGAGGGGTCTTGCGAATGACGTCCAGCACCTGGGTGTTGGCGATACCTTCTTCGCACAACCGTTGAATCAGACGCTCGCGGGTACGCTGGGAAGTCATTCCCACGCCACGTCGTAACAGATCATCTTGCTCACGCGACATCAGGCCATTCCCTCCAGCCATGCGTTCAGGCTGTTGAAACCGTCCTGATAAGTACGATCCAGCTGCAACGGGGTGATCGACACATAACCCTGCATCACGGCGTGGAAATCGGTGCCCGGCCCGCCGTCTTCGGCATCTCCTGCGGCAGCAATCCAGTAACCGGCCTTCCCGCGCGGATCGACCACGCGCACAGGCGCCGCCGCACGGGTGCGATGGCCAAGACGGGTCAGCTGAATTCCGCGCACATGTGCCAGCGGCAGGTTAGGGATATTCACATTCAATACGGTACGGGGTGGAAGGTCGAGGCGTTCATGGGCTTCGACCAGAAGCCGCGCGTAATGCGCAGCGGTTGCCAGGTTATCGACCTGACGTGACAAAAATGAAAAGGCAAATGACGGGCGTTGCAGAAAACGACCTTCCAGCGCCGCAGCAACGGTGCCCGAATACAGCACATCGTCACCCAGGTTGGCGCCGAGGTTGATCCCCGAAACAACCATGTCCGGCTCATCGGGCAGCAAGCCGTTGAGTCCGAGGTGGACGCAATCGGTGGGCGTGCCGTTGAGGCTGATGAAGCCGTTGTCCAGGGTGTGCGGGTGCAAGGGCCGGTCCAGCGTCAGCGAACTGCTCGCGCCGCTCTTGTCTTGATCGGGCGCAATCACCACGCACTCGGCGTACCCGGCCAGCGCGCCATGCAGCGCAGCCAGCCCGGGGGCCATAACCCCGTCATCATTTGAAATCAGAATATGCATGAGCTGTCCGTCTGCCCTGCCGGCGCGAGATCGACGAGTTCACGCACCAATGCGGTGGCGAAGCATCCGGCCGGCAGGACGAATTCCAGTTGCAGAATGTCAGGCTCGGGATAATGCCACGTCAACCGCCCGATGGGCAGTCGCAGGATGCGCCGTTCGTGCTCCATTCCCGCTTTTATCAACCAGTTACAGAGCGACGCCTCCCGCGCGGCGATGCTGTTTTCAAGCGCTGCGGTGGCGCCTGCAGCCGGGGAATCGCCCTCGCCCCACTGCGGCCCGGTCGGGTGCAGATCGAGGATCGCCAGTCGCGGGTCACTGCACTCGGCTTCGCCAGCAGGGAAGAAACTGCGGCTGTCGGTGAAGGCCAGCAGATCGCCCACTTGCGCCCGTTGCCAGCTGCCATCGGCGACCCGCGCCGCCAAGACCTGATTGAAGAGGTAACTGCGCGCAGTGGATAACAGTCGAGAGCGCACATTGCGCTGCTCGGGCAGGGCCTGACGCTCAGCGTAGTGACGGGCCTCACCCAGATTCCCGCCCTCGTAGCCAAAGCGTTGGGCACCGAAATAGTTGGGGATGCCGTGTTGTTTGATCGATTCAAGACGTGCGTCGAGCCCGGCCTTGTCGGCCTGCAACTGTGTCAAACGCAACGTGAAGCCATTGGCGGCGTGGGCGCCCCGTTGCAGCTTGCGCTTGTGGCGTTTGCTATCGAGGATCTTCAGCGAATCGTTTTCAGCCACTGACATGTCCGGATCGGCCTTGCCCGGCAGCTGAATGCTGAACCACTGACGGGTCAACGCCTGGCGATCCTTCAAACCGGCGTAGGCGACGGTTCGCAACGGCACGCCGGCCGCCTTGGCTAGACGCCGGGCGGCTTCCTCGGTATTCAAGCCGCGTTTTTCAACCCACAACCACAGGTGCTCGCCATCCCCGGACAGCGGAATGTCGAGGACTTCATCGACCTGAAAGTCTTCGGCAGTGGCCTTCAGCACAGCAGTACCCAGTGGGTCGCCGTAAGCTCTCGGGCCCAGAAGTTCGAGCTCGGTCATGCGCTGATCAACAACGCGACGGCGTGCACGGCGATGCCTTCTTCGCGGCCGGTGAAGCCCAGCTTTTCAGTGGTGGTCGCCTTGACGTTGATCTGGTCGATGTCGACTTGCAGGTCTTCGGCAATCAAGGCGCGCATGCTTTCGATGTGGGGGGCCATCTTCGGCGCCTGGGCAACGATCGTCGCGTCGACGTTGCCGACATTCCAGCCCTTTGCCTGCACTTGCTTGAGCACATGACGAAGCAGAACCCGGCTGTCGGCGCCCTTGAATTGCGGATCGGTGTCCGGGAAATGCTTGCCGATGTCGCCCAGCGCGGCAGCACCCAGCAGGGCATCGCTCAGCGCATGCAGCACTACATCGCCATCGGAATGCGCGAGCAAACCCGACGTGTGCGCAATCCGCACGCCGCCCAAGGTAATGAAATCGCCTTCAGCGAAACGGTGCACATCGTAGCCGTGGCCAATACGCATAAAAAAACGCCCTGAAAAAGTCAGGGCGTGATTCTACCTACTTTGACCGACATTAGGGTCGGCCCGCGCTCAATTGCCCGTGACGCTGCAATTGAGGGCGAGGACTTCAGCCGGCCAGGGCTCGGGCGTGATGGCGCAAGTGGTCTTCGATGAAGCTGGCGATGAAGTAATAGCTGTGGTCGTACCCCGGCTGCATGCGCAATTCCAGAGGATGACCGGCCGCCTTCGCCGCCTGAACCAACGATTCCGGCTTGAGCTGATTGCCGAGGAAATCGTCGCGATCGCCCTGGTCCACCAGCAGAGGCAAGCGCTCGGTGGCCTCGGCAATGAGCACGCTGGCGTCCCATTCACGCCAGCGCGAACGGTCTTCGCCCAGATAGCGAGAGAAGGCCTTCTGTCCCCAAGGACAATCCATCGGGTTGCAGATGGGCGAGAACGCCGACACCGATTGGTAGCGGCCGGGATTGCGCAATGCACCGACCAGCGCGCCATGGCCACCCATGGAGTGCCCGCTGATGCTGCGCTTGTCCGAGGCCGGAAAGTGCGCCTCGATCAACGCGGGCAGCTCGCTGATCACATAATCGTACATGCGATAGTGCCGCGCCCACGGCTGCTCGGTGGCGTTCAGATAAAAGCCGGCGCCCAGGCCGAAGTCGTAGGCCTTGTCCGGATCATCTGGCACGTCGGCGCCGCGCGGGCTGGTGTCTGGCGCCACGATGATCAGCCCCAGTTCCGCCGCCACGCGCAGCGCACCGGCCTTCTGCATGAAGTTCTCATCGGTGCAGGTCAGCCCCGACAGCCAGTAGACCACCGGCAGCTTGCCGCCCTGCTCTGCCTGCGGCGGCAGATACACCGCGAACACCATGTCGCAGCCGAGCACATCGGAGTGATGTTTGTAACGCTTGTGCCAGCCGCCGAAGCTTTTCTGGCACGAGATGTTTTCCAGACTCATGGGCTTCTCCGGGCGGCAAGCTTCAAGCCTCGAGCGGCAAGAGGTCATGACACGACGTTCTTGCGGCTTACAGCCTGGAGCTTGCCGCTGCTCCTCAGAAATGAATGACGGTACGGATGCTTTTGCCTTCGTGCATCAGGTCGAAGGCTTCATTGATCCGGTCCAGGCCCATGGTGTGGGTGATGAAGGTGTCCAGCGGGATTTCGCCGGTCTGCGCTTTTTCGACGTAGCTCGGCAGTTCGGTGCGGCCTTTGACGCCGCCGAAGGCCGAACCGCGCCAGACGCGACCGGTGACCAGCTGGAACGGACGGGTGGAGATTTCCTGACCTGCGCCAGCGACGCCGATGATCACTGATTCGCCCCAGCCCTTGTGGCACGATTCCAGCGCCGCACGCATCAAGTTCACGTTACCTACGCACTCGAAGCTGTAATCCACGCCGCCGTCGGTCATTTCGACGATCACTTCCTGAATCGGCTTGTCGTGATCTTTGGGATTGACGAACTCGGTCGCCCCCAGTTCACGGGCTACATCGAATTTGGACGGGTTGATGTCGACCGCGATGATGCGGGAGGCCTTGGCCATTTTTGCGCCGATGATCGCCGCCAGGCCGATACCGCCGAGGCCGAAGACTGCCACAGTGGCGCCCTCTTCGACCTTGGCCGTGTTCAGGACCGCACCGATACCGGTGGTGACACCGCAACCCAGCAGGCAGACCTTCTCCAGCGGCGCTTCTTTGGGGATTTTTGCCAGAGAGATTTCCGGCACTACGGTGTATTCGGAGAACGTCGAGCAGCCCATGTAGTGGTAGATCGGCTGGCCGTTGTAGCTGAAGCGGGTGGCGCCGTCGGGCATCAGGCCTTTGCCTTGGGTAGCGCGGACTTTCTGGCAGAGGTTGGTCTTGCCGGACTTGCAGAATTTGCACTCGCGGCATTCGGCGGTGTACAGCGGAATGACGTGGTCGCCCACGGCGAGGGAGGTCACGCCCTCACCGATAGCCTCGACGACGCCCCCACCTTCGTGACCGAGGATGCACGGGAAGACGCCTTCGGAATCCGCACCGGACAAGGTGTAGGCATCGGTGTGGCACACGCCGGATGCGACGGTACGGATCAACACTTCGCCGGCTTTCGGGGCCTCAACGTCCACTTCGACGATCTGCAGTGGTTCATTGGGCGCGAAGGCAACGGCAGCACGTGACTTGATCATCATGATCTCCAGCTAAATAAATACGAGCCCGGAGTGTAATGCAGTGCTGACTGATGAATAATCCACCTGAAAGCAAAACATTAATGCTGTGTAGGGACAATTGATGCAGGTCAGTCGCTGGGAAGGTCTGGACGAGTTCGTCGCCGTTGCCGAGTGCGGGCAGTTCACCGCCGCGGCTGAGCGGCTTGGGGTGTCGTCATCGCACATCAGCCGCCAGATCGCGCGACTGGAAGAGCGCTTGCAGACGCGACTGCTCTATCGCAGCACCCGAAAAGTCGCTCTGACCGAAGCCGGTCAGACGTTTCTGCATCACTGCCAGCGCTTGCAGGACGGACGCGAAGAAGCGCTGCGTGCGGTCACCGACCTGACCAGCGAGCCGAAGGGGCTGCTACGGATGACCTGCGCCGTGGCGTACGGCGAAAGGTTCATCGCCCCGCTGGTGACACGTTTCATGGAGGAATACCCGCAACTGCGCGTTGACATCGAGCTGACCAACAACACGCTGGACCTGGTGCATGAAGGCCTGGACCTGGCGATCCGTCTGGGCCGCTTGCAGGAATCACGACTGGTGGCTGCACGACTGGCGCCGCGCAAGATGTACCTGTGCGCCTCCCCCGCTTATCTCGAACGGTATGGCCGGCCCCACAGCGTGTCGGAACTGGCACGACACAATTGCCTGATCGGCAGCTCGGACAGCTGGCAGTTGCAACAAAACGGGCGGGAATTTTCCCAGCGGGTGCAGGGCAACTGGCGCTGCAACAGCGGGCAGGCGGTGCTGGATGCGGCATTGCGCGGGGTCGGGCTGTGTCAGCTCCCGGATTACTACGTGCTGGAGCATCTCAAGCGCGGTGCGCTGGTGTCGTTACTGGATGCCCACCAGCCGCCGAACACCGCCGTCTGGGCGCTGTACCCGCAGCAGCGGCATCTGTCGCCCAAGGTGAGAAAGCTGGTGGATTATCTGAAGGCGGGCTTGGCGTCGCGGGAGGAATACAGCCTGTAGGCGGATCAGCCGTTGAATTCGACCCTTCGCTGGCGCAGCCACTCGAGGTCTTCCGGGCGGGTGACCTTGATGTTGTCGGCGCGCCCTTCAATCAGACGCGGCGATTGCCCGGCCCATTCGATCGCCGAGGCTTCATCGGTGATCGCCACATTCGACACCAGGCTGTCCGCCAGCGCCTGGTGCAGCGCACCCAGACGAAACATCTGCGGCGTATAGGCCTGCCAGATCAGGCTGCGATCCACGGTTTCGGTGACGCGGCCATTGGCATCGGCGCGCTTGAGGGTGTCTTTTGCCGGCACCGCCAACAGGCCGCCGACCGGATCATGCGCCAGCTCGCCCAGCAGATTATCGAGGTCCGAACGCGCCAGATTCGGGCGCGCGGCGTCATGCACCAGCACCCAATCGTTGTCATCGGCGCCGTTGGCGTGCAGGTGCAGCAGCGCATTGAGCACCGAGTCCGCACGCTCCTTGCCGCCTGCGACCTGCTGGATGCGGGAATCCAGCGCGCAAGGCAACGTCGGCCAATAAGGGTCATCCACAGCCAGACTGACCACCAGGCCCTTGAGCTGGGGGTGATCGAGAAAGCAAAGCAGGCTGTGTTCAAGAATCGTGAGGCCGCCCAGTTGCAGGTATTGCTTGGGGCGGTCTGCCGCCATGCGCGCGCCAACGCCCGCTGCGGGAATCACTGCCCAGAAGGCAGGAAGGGATTGAGTCATTACACCAACGTCACTGTGCCAACTGATAAAGGGTTTCGCCGTCCTTGACCATGCCCAATTCATGACGGGCACGCTCTTCAACGGTTTCGAGGCCTTTTTTCAGCTCCAGCACTTCCGCGTCGAGGACTCGGTTGCGCTCCAGCAGAGCATCGTTTTCGGCATGTTGATCGGCGATTTGCTGAGTCAGACTGGCCACCTGCGCGAGACTGCCATTACCTACCCATAGGCGATACTGCAAGCCAGCGAGCATCAAAAGCAGAACGAGGAACAACCAGTTAGGACTGCGCATTGTGAATATCTGTTACCCGGCGAATAAAGACAGCAAAACCGACCATTTCAAATGCCCATAAGCCCGGTGGTCACCGGGCTCATGGATCAGGACGACAAGAGAGGTCACGCTTCAGTGACTTCTCCTACAACGCCTGCTGCCTTTTTACCATCTTTGCGATCAGCCGCGAAACTCGCCGCGACCACGGTACACCGCTTTGGCGCCCAGTTGCTCTTCGATACGCAGCAGCTGGTTGTACTTGGCGATACGGTCGGAACGGCTCAACGAACCGGTCTTGATCTGGCCAGCCGCAGTACCCACGGCCAGGTCGGCAATGGTGGAGTCTTCGGTTTCGCCGGAACGGTGCGAGATCACGGCGGTGTAACCCGCGGCCTTGGCCATCTGGATAGCTTCCAGCGTTTCGGTCAGCGTACCGATCTGGTTGAACTTGATCAGGATCGAGTTACCGATCTTCTTGTCGATGCCTTCTTTCAGGATCTTGGTGTTGGTCACGAACAGGTCGTCGCCCACCAGCTGGATCTTGTCGCCGATCTTGTCGGTGAGGACTTTCCAGCCATCCCAGTCCGACTCGTCCAGACCGTCTTCGATGGAGATGATCGGGTGCTTGCTGACCAGGTCAGCTAGGTAGTCGGCGAAACCGGCAGAATCGTACTCGCCTTCTTCGCTCAGCACGTATTTGCCGTTCTTGTAGAACTCGCTCGCGGCGCAGTCCAGCGCCAGGGTCACGTCGGTGCCCAGTTTGTAGCCCGCGTTGGCAACGGCTTCGGCGATGGCGTCCAGCGCGTCGCCGTTGGAGTTCAGGTTCGGCGCGAAGCCACCTTCGTCACCCACGGCAGTGTTCAGGCCACGTGCTTTCAAAACCGCTTTGAGGTGGTGGAAAATCTCGGTGCCCCAGCGCAGGCCTTCGGAGAAGGTCTTGGCGCCCACCGGCTGAATCATGAATTCCTGGATGTCGATGTTGTTATCAGCGTGCTCGCCACCATTGATGATGTTCATCATCGGGACCGGCATCGAGTAAACACCCGGCGTGCCGTTCAGATTCGCGATGTGCGCGTACAGCGGCAGATCCTGGTCCTGAGCGGCGGCCTTGGCAGCGGCCAGGGACACGGCGAGGATCGCGTTGGCGCCCAGGCTGGCTTTGTTCTCGGTGCCGTCCAGCTGAATCATCGCGTGATCCAGGGCTTTCTGGTCAACCGGGTCTTTGCCCAGCAGCAGGTCGCGGATCGGGCCATTGATGTTGGCCACGGCTTTCAGAACGCCCTTGCCCATGTAACGGCTCTTGTCGCCATCACGCAGCTCGAGCGCTTCACGCGAGCCGGTGGAAGCACCGGACGGCGCGCAAGCGCTGCCGATGATGCCGTTGTCGAGGAGCACGTCTGCTTCCACGGTGGGATTGCCACGGGAGTCGAGAACTTCACGACCTTTGATGTCGACGATTTTTGCCATTGTTGTTAACACTCCAAGATTGACGAAAACGACGCAGCTGGGAAAACGATTCGGCGTCTCAGGGCTCTAGGACAACGGGCAGGCCCTGAAACGACAATTTTCCCGACCCTTTGGTCGGGAAAACAACGAACGGCACTCTACCGGAGGGCTCGGCGCCGGAGAAGCGGGTTTTACGCCGTTTCGATCGTCGGGAAGCTTTTAACGAGTTCGTCGAGCGCCTTGAGCTGGGCCAGGAACGGCTCCAGCTTGTCCAGGCGCAGGGCGCAGGGACCGTCGCACTTGGCGTTGTCCGGATCCGGGTGGGCTTCCAGAAACAGACCGGCCAGGCCCTGGCTCATGCCGGCCTTGGCCAGATCGGTCACCTGGGCACGACGGCCACCGGCGGAATCGGAGCGACCACCTGGCATCTGCAGGGCGTGGGTCACGTCGAAGAACACCGGGTATTCGAATGATTTCATGATGCCGAAACCGAGCATGTCGACAACCAGGTTGTTGTAGCCGAAGCTCGAACCGCGCTCGCAGAGGATCAACTGATCGTTACCCGCTTCGACGCACTTGGCCAGGATGTGTTTCATCTCGTGGGGCGCGAGGAACTGGGCTTTCTTGATGTTGATCACGGCGCCGGTCTTGGCCATGGCCACGACCAGATCGGTCTGACGGGACAGGAAAGCCGGCAACTGAATGATGTCGCAGACCTCCGCCACGGCAGCGGCCTGCTCAGGCTCGTGCACGTCGGTGATGATCGGCACGCCGAAGGCTTGCTTGATGTCCTGGAAAATCCGCATGCCTTCTTCAAGGCCCGGGCCGCGATAGGAGGTCACCGAGGAACGGTTGGCCTTGTCGAAGCTGGCCTTGAACACGTACGGAATGCCGAGTTTCTCGGTCACTCGCACGTATTCTTCACAGACCTGCATCGCCATGTCACGCGACTCGAGGACGTTCATGCCGCCGAACAGAACCATAGGCTTGTCGTTGGCGATGTCGATCGAGCCGACGCGGATGATTTTCTGTGCCATGTGATAAATCCCTATCAGCCGTTCTTCTGGTGTTGAGCAAGCGCTGCCTTGACGAAACCACTGAACAACGGGTGGCCATCGCGCGGCGTAGAGGTGAACTCGGGGTGGAACTGGCAGGCCACGAACCAAGGATGGTCAGGGGACTCGACCACTTCAACCAGCGCGCCGTCACCGGAACGACCGGAGATTTTCAGACCGGCCTCGACCAGTTGCGGCAGCAGATTGTTGTTCACTTCATAACGGTGGCGATGGCGCTCGACGATGACGTCGTTGGCGTAGCAATCGTGCACCAGAGAACCCGGTTCCAGCAGGCATTCCTGCGCGCCCAGACGCATGGTGCCGCCCAGGTCCGAGGTTTCGGTACGGGTTTCGACAGCACCGGTGGCGTCTTCCCATTCGGTGATCAGACCGACGACCGGGTGCTGGCTGGCGCGATCAAACTCGGTGGAGTTGGCGTCTTTCCAGCCCAGCACGTTACGTGCGAACTCGATGACTGCCACCTGCATGCCCAAGCAGATGCCCAGGTAAGGCACCTTGTTTTCGCGAGCAAACTGCACGGCCGTGATCTTGCCCTCGACGCCGCGCAGACCGAAGCCGCCCGGGACGAGAATCGCGTCGACGCCTTCGAGCAGGCCGGTGCCCTGATTCTCGATGTCTTCGGAATCGATGTAGCGCAGATTGACCTTGGTACGGTTGCTGATGCCGGCGTGACTCATCGCTTCGATCAGCGACTTGTAAGCGTCCAGCAGCTCCATGTACTTGCCGACCATCGCGATGGTGACTTCGTGTTCCGGATTGAGTTTGGCGTCGACGACCTTTTCCCACTCGGACAGGTCGGCACTGCCGCACTGCAGGCCGAAGCGCTCGACGACGAAATCGTCAAGGCCCTGGGAATGCAGGATGCCCGGGATCTTGTAGATGGTGTCGGCGTCTTCGAGGGCGATGACCGCGCGCTCTTCAACGTTGGTAAACTGCGCGATTTTGCGGCGCGAAGAAATGTCGATCGGGTGGTCGGAACGGCAGACCAGTACGTCTGGCTGCAGGCCGATCGAACGCAGTTCCTTGACCGAATGCTGAGTCGGTTTGGTCTTGGTTTCGCCCGCGGTGGCAATGTACGGAACCAGTGTCAGGTGCATAAGCATGGCGCGCTTGGCGCCCACTTCGAAACGCAGCTGACGGATCGCCTCGAGGAACGGTTGCGACTCGATGTCGCCCACGGTGCCGCCGATTTCGACCATGGCGACGTCGGCATCGCCGGCGCCCTTGATGATGCGACGCTTGATTTCGTCGGTGATGTGCGGGATCACCTGAATGGTCGCGCCCAGATAATCACCACGGCGCTCTTTGCGCAGGACGTGTTCGTACACACGGCCGGTGGTGAAGTTGTTGTTCTGGGTCATGGTGGTGCGAATGAAACGCTCGTAGTGACCCAGGTCCAGGTCAGTCTCGGCGCCGTCGTGGGTGACGAACACCTCACCGTGCTGGAACGGGCTCATGGTGCCGGGATCGACGTTGATGTAGGGGTCCAGCTTGAGCATGGTGACCTTAAGTCCCCTCGCCTCCAGGATGGCCGCCAATGAAGCCGAGGCGATGCCTTTCCCCAATGAAGAAACAACACCGCCCGTGACGAAGATGTAGCGCGTCATGAAAAACCCTAGAAGTCTGCGTTAAAGCGGTCAGAGCCGCCGGGGAAAGCGAAGGAAGGCCGAAGCCCCCGACAACCTGCGTGTTTCACTGTGGATCTTCGAATCTGTCGCGCCCAAGTCAGCGACCGGCCTTGAAAAGGTCTGTCCGTGGTTTGCCACATTTTTGAGAATCGTCCAGTAAAAACTGGCTGGTAATCGGCAACTTGCGTCGTTCCGGAAGGATCGACATAAGCTGTATCAAGAAGGGAGCGTAGTCTACCGGAAAGGCCCTTTCAGCTCAAACTTTGGTCATTCGTCGGTGGCAACCAGTGCAATCGCCAGTCGCCACGGGGGCTGGCGTCCAGTCCCGGAAGGTTTGCCACGGCCAATAATTGCTCGCCGCGGTACAACAGCGGCAATCGGCCGCGCAGAAAAACCGGCACGCCCTTCTCGTTGAGCAGCCTTTTCAGGTCGCGTCGGCCTCTGTCCGGCACATCGAAAGTTTCGCCGCCCTGGCGGTAGTGCACATGCAAGCCACCCGCAGGCGCAGCGCCGAGGATCTGCAGCATGCCGTTGCCCGGCAGCGCGAGAGGTTGCGACGCCATGGACCAGTGCTGCGAGCCGGCGACGTTTTTCAGCCAGATCCCCGACAGCCACCAGATACGCCCTTCGGCTCGGTGCATCTGACCCTCGGCCAGTCGCCAGATGGGGCGACCGTCCGGCCCGGCGTCGCGCAACGAATCCCAGCCCACCCAGTGATCGGTGTCCGGCAATCGAGTGAGCGGCGCCAGCCAGTGGCGCAGTGCGTTGCGTTGTCGGGCGGGTGACAGCGCTTCGAGCGGCGCCAGTTCAAGGGAGGGCATGTCGAGCCACGGCCAGGGGCATGGCGTGTCAGCGAGTGCGAGGTCCTGCACCGCCAGCTCGTCCAGCAACTGCTGGGCTTCGGCCAGATGCGCGGCGCTGCGGGCCATGCTTGCGATCGCTTGCGGCCAGCGCGTTGTCACCAGCGGCAGTACATGACTGCGCAGGTAGTTGCGCGAGAAGCGGCTGTCTTTGTTGCTCGGGTCCTCGATCCAGCTCAACCCCTGTTCCCGGGCATAAGCCTCGAGGGTGGCGCGAGATTCATCCAGCAGCGGCCGAAACAACTGTCCTGCGCCCAAAGGACGCTGCGCCGGCATCGCGGCCAGCCCGCGCACCCCGGCGCCACGCAGCAGACGGAACAGCAGCGTCTCGGCCTGATCGTCACGGTGCTGGGCGGTAAGCAGCACCTCGCCGGGCCCGAGGGTTGAGTTGAACGCGGCGTAACGAGCGTCACGCGCGGCTTGTTCGAGGCTCGCGCCGGGGCGCACCTGGACGTCGATGACCTCCATCGGCACCCCCAGAATCTGACACATCTGCCGGCAATGCACCGGCCACGAAGCAGCCACCGCCTGAAGGCCATGGTTGACGTGAACAGCGGTCAGCGGAGGAAGCGCGTGAACCCTGGCAAGTTCCGCCAGCAGGTGAAGCAGGACAGTGGAATCGAGCCCACCTGAGAATGCGACGCGCCAGGCGACTGCAGCGCGCCAGGGTTCGAGGCGCGACAGCAGACGTCTGGAGAGTGCAAGTGTGATGCTGTCCGGTTTGCTCATGCTGGTTAACCCTGCTTAAAGCTCGCCGGACCGGTGAGCATCACCGGGTTCGGTGACGCTCCTGTTGCAGAACGGTCCGGTTAAAGGCCATAGCTCATCAGGCGGTCGTAACGACGGGCCAGCAGCGCATCGTTATCGAACTTCTGGAGCATGCTCAGTTGGCTGCTCAATTCTTCGCGGATCAATGCAGCGGCAGCGGCCGGATCACGGTGCGCGCCACCCAGAGGCTCGCTGATCACCTTGTCAACGATGCCCAAGCCCTTCAAACGCTCGGCAGTAATGCCCATCGCTTCGGCCGCATCCGGCGCCTTTTCGGCGGTTTTCCACAGGATGGAAGCACAGCCTTCCGGCGAGATCACCGCGTAAGTCGAGTACTGCAGCATGTTCAGTTGATCGCACACGCCAATGGCCAGTGCGCCGCCCGAACCGCCTTCGCCTATCACGGTGGCAATGATCGGGGTCTTCAGGCGCGCCATGACCCGCAGGTTCCAGGCGATGGCTTCGCTCTGGTTACGCTCTTCGGCGTCGATGCCAGGATAAGCGCCCGGCGTGTCGATGAAGGTCAGGATCGGCATTTTGAAGCGCTCGGCCATTTCCATCAGGCGGCAGGCCTTGCGGTAGCCTTCAGGACGCGGCATGCCGAAGTTGCGGCGAACCTTCTCGCGCACTTCGCGGCCTTTCTGATGACCGATCACCATCACCGGCTGCTCGTTCAGGCGGGCAATGCCGCCGACGATGGCAGCGTCGTCGGAGAAGTGGCGATCGCCATGCAGCTCGTCGAACTCGGTGAAGATGTGTTGAATGTAGTCCAGCGTGTACGGACGACGCGGATGACGCGCCATGCGCGCGATCTGCCAACTGGTCAGGTTGCCGAAAATGCTTTCGGTGAGCGTATTGCTCTTCTCTTGCAGTCGAGAGATTTCGTCGCCGATGTTCAGCGAGTTGTCATTGCCTACCAGACGCAGCTCTTCAATCTTGGCTTGCAGGTCAGCAATCGGCTGTTCGAAATCCAGAAAATTCGGGTTCATAGGCATCCGTCTTGGGTCGACGGCCAAGAGGCCGGCCGGTTGATCCGATAAGCGCCCTACCTTAATGGAGCGGGCGCCTTTCGGTCGAGTTTAAAGTGTCGAGTCACAAATGTTGAGCTGATCGGTGTCAGCGATACTGCAGGAAGACGTTCTCTCGTCCGAACTGGTCACGCAGCGCCTGAATCAGGCTGTCCGCGGGATCGATCCGCCACGCTTCGCCGAACTGCAGCAGTGCCTTGGCTTCCTGCCCGGTGTAGTCGAGGGTGATCGGGCACGCGCCGCGATGCTTCTTGCACAGCTCGCCCAGCCAGCGTAGCCGATCGCCCTTGAGCGCTTCGGCACGCACGTTCAGGCGCAGACTCTCTGCCAGCCCGGTGCGCGCCTCTTCCAGGCTCATCACCCGTTTGGCCCGCAACCGCAGGCCGCCGGAGAAATCGTCGGTGCTGACCTCCCCTTCCACCACCACCATCGCGTCGGTCTGCAGCAGCGACTGGGCAGCCTGGAACGAATCGGCAAACAGCGACGCTTCGATACGCCCCGAACGGTCGTCCAGGGTGATGAAGCCCATCTTGTCGCCCTTTTTGTTCTTCATCACCCGCAGCGCGATGATCAGGCCGGCGATGGTCTGGGTTTCCCGCGAGGGCTTCAGATCGACGATGCGCTGACGCGCGAACCGGCGGATCTCGCCTTCGTATTCATCGATCGGATGCCCGGTCAGGTACAGGCCCAGGGTTTCTTTCTCCCCACGCAGCCGCTCCTTGAGCGTGACCTCTTTGGCGCTGCGATGGTTCGCGTACACGTCGGCGTCGGCTTCGACGAACAGGCCGCCGAAGAGATCGGCATGGCCGCTGTCGTGACTGCGCGCGGTCTGCTCGGCCGCCTGAATGGCTTCTTCGAGCGCGGCCAACAGGACGCCGCGGTTACGGTCGATATTGGCTTGATACTGTTTTGGCTCGTCATAGAAGAACGGGCCCAGCCGGTCCAGCGCACCGCTGCGAATCAGGCCGTCGAGGGTGCGCTTGTTGACGCGCTTGAGGTCGATGCGGGCGCAGAAATCGAACAGGTCGGCGAACGGGCCTTCCTGTCGCGCTTCGGTGATGGCTTCCACCGGGCCTTCGCCCACACCCTTGATCGCGCCGAGGCCATAGACGATACGGCCGTCGTCGTTCACGGTGAACTTGAATTCAGAGTTGTTCACGTCCGGCGCATCAAGGCGCAGCTTCATGATCCGCACTTCTTCAATCAAGGTCACGACCTTGTCGGTGTTGTGCATATCCGCTGAAAGCACCGCTGCCATGAACGGCGCCGGGTAGTGACGCTTGAGCCAGGCGGTCTGGTACGACACCAGCCCGTAGGCCGCCGAGTGCGACTTGTTGAAGCCGTAACCGGCGAACTTCTCTACCAGGTCGAAAATGTTACCGGCCAGGTCCGGGTCGATATTGTTGGTCTTGCAGCCCTCGATGAAACCGCCGCGCTGCTTGGCCATCTCTTCGGGCTTCTTCTTGCCCATCGCCCGACGCAGCATGTCAGCACCGCCGAGGGTGTAGCCGGCCATGACCTGGGCAATCTGCATCACCTGTTCCTGATACAGGATGATGCCGTACGTTGGCGCAAGCACCGGCTTGAGGCCTTCGTACTGGTAATCGACGTGGGGGTACGACAGCTCGGCACGGCCGTGCTTGCGGTTGATGAAGTCGTCAACCATGCCCGATTGCAACGGGCCGGGACGGAACAGCGCCACCAGTGCGATCAAGTCTTCCAGGCAGTCGGGCTTGAGCTTTTTGATCAGCTCTTTCATGCCACGGGATTCAAGCTGGAACACGGCCGTGGTTTCAGCGCGCTGGAGCAGCTCGTAGGTCGGCATGTCATCCAGCGGGATGAACGCAATGTCGAGGGGCTCTTCGTCGACCTTGGCGCGGTCGCGGTTAATCGTCTTCAGCGCCCAGTCGATGATGGTCAGGGTACGCAGTCCGAGGAAGTCGAACTTCACCAGACCGGCTGCCTCGACGTCATCCTTGTCGAACTGGGTGACCAGGCCGCCGCCCTCTTCATCGCAGTAGATCGCCGAGAAGTCAGTCAGCTTGGTCGGCGCGATAACCACACCACCGGCGTGCTTGCCGACGTTACGCACAACGCCTTCGAGCTTGCGCGCCATCTCCCAGATTTCTGCCGCTTCTTCGTCCACCTTGAGGAAGTCGCGCAGAATCTCTTCCTGCTCGTAGGCCTTTTCCAGGGTCATGCCGACTTCGAAGGGGATCATCTTCGACAGACGATCGGCCAATCCGTAGGACTTGCCCTGTACCCGCGCCACGTCACGGACCACGGCCTTCGCGGCCATGGAACCGAAGGTGATGATCTGGCTGACCGCGTTGCGGCCGTATTTCTCGGCCACGTACTCGATGACCCGGTCGCGACCGTCCATGCAGAAGTCGACGTCGAAGTCGGGCATGGAGACCCGCTCGGGGTTGAGGAAACGTTCGAACAGCAGGTCGTATTGCAGCGGGTCGAGGTCGGTGATCTTCTGCACATAGGCCACCAGCGAGCCGGCACCCGACCCCCGGCCCGGACCCACCGGCACGCCGTTATTCTTGGCCCACTGGATGAAGTCCATCACGATCAGGAAGTAACCGGGGAAGCCCATCTGGATGATGATATCCAGCTCGAAATTCAGGCGGTCGACGTAGACCTGGCGCTTGGCCTCGTAGTCCGGCGTGGTCTCTTTCGGCCAAAGCACCGCGAGGCGCTCTTCCAGGCCCTCGAACGACACCTTGCGGAAATACTCGTCGATGGTCATGCCATCGGGGATCGGGAAGTTGGGCAGAAAGTGCGTGCCCAGCTTGACGTCGATATTGCAACGCTTGGCGATCTCGACGGTGTTGGCGAGGGCGTCCGGCAGATCGCTGAACAGCTCAGCCATCTCCTCCGCGCTCTTCAGGTACTGCTGATCGCTGTAGTTGTGCGAGCGGCGCGGATCGTCCAGCGCCCGGCCTTCGCCGATGCACACGCGGGTTTCGTGGGCTTCGAAATCTTCCTGCTTGATGAAACGCACGTCGTTGCTGGCCACCAGCGGCACGCCATGGCGCTCGGCCAGGGCAACGGCGGCGTGCAGGTGTTCTTCGTCGTTGATGCGGTTGGTGCGCTGGACTTCGATGTAGAAGCGGTCCGGGAAAACCGTCAGCCACTCTTTCAGCAGCTCGTCGGCTTCGGCCGGATTGCCACCGAGCAGGGCCATGCCGATCTCGCCTTCCTTCGCCGCAGACAGGGCAATCAGCCCTTCGCTGGCTTCGGCGACCCACTCCCGCTCGATGACGACCAGGCCATTGCGCTGGCCATGCATGAAGCCACGGGAAATCAGTTCGGTGAGGTTCAGGTAGCCTTTGGGGTTCATCACCAGCAGGCTCAGACGGCTGAGCGGTGCATCGCGATCACGCCCCGCCAGCCAGATGTCGGCGCCGCAGATCGGCTTGATCCCCGCACCCATGGCGGCTTTATAGAACTTCACCAACGAACACATGTTGTGTTGGTCGGTCACCGCCACGGCCGGCATGTTCATGGCCGTGAGCGCCTTGACCAAGGGTTTTACACGGACCAGACCATCAACGAGGGAGTATTCGGTGTGCAGGCGTAGATGAACGAAAGAAGCCGGCATGGTTGATCCTATGGTGCAGAAAAAACGAAGGCCGGATTGTACCGGCCATTCAGAAAAACATCAGCCCGCGATCAACTGAGCGGCAGCGACATGAAGCCGGTGGAGACCATCATGTCCCGCGCCGCCCAGGCCTGACGGACCGGGCCGAAGGAGCGCCGGTGAATGGGCGTCGGACCCAAACGCGCCAGGGCCTCAAGGTGCACGGCCGTGGGATAACCCTTGTGGCCGCCAATGCCGTAGCCCGGATAGAGCAGCTCCATGCGCGCCATTTCCCGGTCGCGACTGACCTTGGCCAGAATCGACGCGGCGGCAATGGCCGGCACATGGGCGTCACCCTGAATGACAGGCGCGCTGGGCACCGACAGCTGCGGGCAGCGGTTGCCGTCGATCAGCGCCAGTTTCGGCGTGATGATCAAGCCTTCTACCGCACGCTTCATCGCCAGCATGGTGGCGTGAAGAATATTCAGCTCGTCGATCTCTTCGACTTCAGCCCGCGCGATGTGCCAGCACAACGCCTTCTCGCAGATCTCGTCGAACAGTCTTTCGCGCTTGGCTTCGGTGAGTTTCTTCGAATCGTTCAGGCCCAGAATCGGGCGCTTGGGGTCAAGAATGACCGCCGCAGTGACCACGGCGCCACACAGTGGGCCGCGACCGACTTCGTCGACACCGGCGACCAGATCCTCGACAAGATTGAAGTCCAGACCCATTTGCATTGATTGCCTGCTCATTGTGAAGGCGTTGCGCCAATCAGGTTCAGCACCGCTTCGGCGGCCTGATTGGAAGCATCGCGACGCAAGGTTCGGTGAATCGCGTCGAAGCCGGCCGTCTGTGCGTCGCCGTTTTCCAGCAACGGCAACAGCGTCTGCGCCAGGGCCTCGGCGGTCGCCGCGTCCTGCAGAAGCTCCGGAACCAGCAAGCGCTGGGCCAGCAAATTCGGCAGCGACACGTACGGGCTTTTCACCATCCGCTTGAGTATCCAGTAGGTCAGTGGTGCCAGACGATAGGCAACCACCATCGGTCGTTTGTACAGCAGCGCTTCGAGGGTCGCGGTCCCGGAAGCGATCAGCACGGCATTGCAGGCTGCCAACGCTACGTGGGACCGGCCGTCGAGCAACGTCAGTGGAAGATCGCGCTCTTGCAGCAGTTGTTCGATCTGCTCACGGCGTTGAGGGCTGGCACAGGGCAGCACGAAACGGATGTCGGGACGCGCGGCGAGAAGGCGTTCGGCCGCGTCGAAAAACAGCGCACCGAGACGCCCGACTTCACCACCGCGACTGCCCGGCATCAACGCGACCACCGGGCCTTCGCCCAGGCCAAGTTCGGCGCGCGCCGCCAGTTGATCCGCCTGCAGTGGAATGGTGTCGGCCAACGGATGCCCGACGAAACGCACTGGCACACCTTGCTCTTCATAGAAACGGGCTTCGAACGGCAGCAACGTCAGCATCAGGTCGCAGCCTTCGCGGATCTTCAGAACACGCTTCTGCCGCCACGCCCATACGGACGGGCTGACGTAATGAACGGTCTTGATCCCGGCCTGACGCAGTTTGAGCTCGATATTGAGGGTGAAATCCGGCGCATCAATGCCGATGAACACGTCGGGCTTTTCGTCGATGAGGGTCTGAATCAGCAACTTGCGACGGGCGAGCAGCTCCTTCAGACGGCCCAGCACTTCCACGAGGCCCATGACCGACAGGCGCTCCATCGGAAAATACGACGTCATGCTTTGGGCTTCCATGAGCGGCCCGCCGACACCGATGAATTCGGCGTCCGGATGCCGCGCCTTGATTGCACGCATCAAGCCGGAGCCGAGAATGTCGCCGGAGGCCTCTCCGGCCACCAGCGCAATACGCAAGCGGGCCATGGTCAGCGGGTGATGCCGCGAGTCGAAGACTGGATGGACTTGAGGAACAGCTCGACTTCAGGGAACTGCGCAGCGGGTTCGCTCAGCTCGACGATCGCCTGCTCCACGGTCAGGCCCTGACGGTAAACGGTCTTGTAGGCGCGGCGCAGCGCATGGATCGCTTCCTCGGAGAAGCCGCGACGGCGCATGCCTTCGAAGTTCATGCTGCGGGCTTCGGCCGGGTTGCCGAACACGGTGACGAACGCCGGAACGTCCTTGCCGATGGCCGTGCCCATGCCGGAAAAACTGTGCGCGCCGATATGGCAATACTGATGCACCAGGGTGAAGCCCGACAGAATGGCCCAGTCATCCACGTGCACATGGCCGGCCAGTGCGGTGTTGTTGACCAGAATGCAGTGATTGCCGATGACGCTGTCATGACCAATGTGCGCGTAGGCCATGATCAGGTTGTGATCACCGAGGGTGGTTTCGGCGCGGTCTTGAATGGTGCCACGGTGGATGGTCACGCCTTCACGGATGACGTTGTGGTCACCGATCACCAGACGTGTCGCTTCACCTTTGTATTTCAGATCAGGCGTGTCCTCACCTACCGAGGAAAACTGGTAGATGTGGTTGTGTTTGCCGATTTTGGTCGGGCCGCGCAGGATCACATGCGGTCCGATCACTGTACCCTCGCCGATTTCCACACCAGGTCCGACGATCGACCACGGGCCGACCTCCACATTGTCGGCCAGCACGGCCGTCGGATCGATGATTGCGCGAGAGTCAATCAAACTCATAGTTTGCGTTCCGCACAGATGATTTCAGCCGAGCAGACCGGCTTGCCATCTACCGATGCCTGGCATTCGAACTTCCAGATCTGACGCTTGCAGCTCAGGAATTTCGCTTCGAGGATCAACTGATCACCCGGCAGCACGGGCTGGCGAAAGCGCAGTTTGTCGGAACCGACGAAGTAATACAGGGTGCCGTCGGCAGGCTTCACATCGAGCATCTTGAAGCCCAGGATGCCGGCCGCTTGAGCCATGGCCTCAATGATCAGCACGCCCGGCATGATGGGGTGCTGAGGAAAGTGACCGTTGAAGAAAGGCTCGTTGATGCTGACATTCTTGTAGGCACGAATGCTCTTGGTCTCGACATCCAGCTCCACCACACGGTCCACAAGCAGGAACGGGTAACGGTGCGGCAGATATTCACGGATTTCGTTGATGTCCATCATTTCGAAGGGAAGCCTGTAGTAAAGAGTGGGAGGGCGCGACTAACGCGCGTCACTCCTCTAGCAAATCAAGGAGGCAGTTTATCGGCTGTGCACGCTTGATAAGAAAAAAGTATCAGCCATCAGATGAAGCTTTACCGCCTGAGGTCACTGCCTCGACAATCTTTTCCAGATGCTGCAGACGTCGCGCCATGTCATCGAGATGACGCATTCGTGCCGCGCTCTTGCGCCACTCCGCCGCCGGCTGCATCGCCGTCCCCGAAGAATACGATCCAGGCTCGGTGATCGACCGGGTGACCATGGTCATGCCGGTGACGAAAACCCCGTCGCAGATCTCGATATGGCCCACCAGCCCGACACCGCCTGCGAGCATGCAATGCTTGCCGATCTTCGCGCTGCCCGAGATGCCGACGCACGCGGCCATGGCCGTGTGGTCGCCGATCTGGACGTTGTGAGCGATCTGAATCTGGTTATCCAGCTTTACGCCATTGCCGATGCGGGTGTCATCCATGGCGCCGCGGTCGATGGCGGTGTTCACGCCAATCTCGACATCGTCACCGATGGTCACACCGCCAATCTGCGCGATCTTCTGCCAGACGCCTTTCTCGTTGGCAAAACCAAAACCTTCACCTCCCAGCACCGCACCGGACTGGATGACCACCCGCTGCCCGATACGGACGTCGTGATACAGCGTGACGCGCGGGGCAAGCCAGCCGCCCTCGCCAATCACGCTGCGAGCGCCGATGAAGCAATGGGCGCCAATGGTCACACCGGCCGCAATCCGCGCGCCGCTTTCGATGACCGCATAAGCGCCAACGCTGGCCGCCGGGTCGACGAACGCATCCGGCGCTACCACGGCGGTCGGGTGTACACCGACGGCAGCCTTGGGCTTGGGATCGAACAGATGGGAAATACGGGCGTAGGCCAGATACGGATCAGGCACCAGCAATGCATCAGCGGCATACCCTTCAGCATCCGCCGGCTTGAGCAGCACGGCAGCGGCCTGGGTGGTCGCGAGGAATTTTCGGTACTTAGGATTGGCCAGAAAGCTGACCTGATCAGGACCGGCTTCCTGCAAGGTTGCCAGTCCTGTGATTTGCTTGTCCGCCGGGCCACGCAGGGTGGCGCCGAGGAACTCGGCCAATTGGCCGAGTGTGATGGTCGCGGTCATTAACTTACTTCAGCTGATTCATGCGCTCGATAACCTGGCGAGTGACGTCGTATTGCGGCTTGACGTCAATCACGGCACCGCGCTCGAACACCAGGTCAAAGCCGCCTTTCTTGATGACTTCTTCTACCGCCTGGTCCAGCTTCGGCTTGAGTTGCTTGAGCATGTCGCGGTCAGCAACAGCCTTGGCTTCGTTCAGTTCTTTGGACTGGAACTGGAAGTCACGGGCTTTTTGCTTGAAGTCCAGTTCCAGACGCTCGCGCTCAGGCTGGGCCATCTTGTCGCCACCAGCAACCAGACGATCCTGAATGCCTTTGGCGCTGCTTTCCAGCGCTTTCAGCTTGGTCAGCTGAGGACCGAATTTCTTCTCTGCATCCACCGCGTACCGTTTGGCTGCATCGGATTCGAGCAGGGCCATCTGGTAGTTCAGTACTGCGATTTTCATGTCAGCAAATGCCGGGCCTGCGATCAGAACCGTTGCCAGCAATGCCAATTGGGTCAACTTACGCACGATGTAACTCCTACAGAATCCGTTGTCGTTAGCAGTGATCAGACCCTTAGAAGGTCTGACCGAGAGAGAATTGGAAGACCTGGGTTTCGGTGCTGTCGTCCGGTTTCTTGACCGGCATCGCCAGGGCAAAACTCAACGGACCCAACGCAGTGACCCATGTCACGCCAACACCGACGGAGCTTGCAAGGCCGGACAGATCGGGGCCGTTGCACTGAACCTTCTGACCATCGGTCGTAGTTTTTTGGGGACCGCAGTTGGTGTTAAAGGTGTTACCCACATCCCAGAAGATCGAGGTACGCAGCGAACGCTGGTCCTTGATGAACGGCAGCGGGAACAGGATCTCGGCACCGCCAGTGATCAGAACGTTACCACCGAACGGCAGCGGGTCTTGATCCGGGTCAGCAATGGTCCCTGGCTTACCGCCGTTCTCAAGACTACGACTTGGTGTACTGCGCGGGCCCAGCGTGCTGTCCTTGAAGCCCCGAACCGAGTTGAAGCCACCGGCGTAGTAGTTCTCGTAGAACGGCAGACCGGAAGTCGAGCCGTAACCGTCGCCATAACCCAGTTCCGAGTGCAGACGCAGGGTGTAGTTATTGGTGATCGGGTGGAACAGCTGACCGCGATAATCAAGTTTGTAGAACGACAGGTCGCTGCCCGGAATAGTCGTTTCCAGCGTCAGGCTCTGGGAGCTACCACGGGTCGGCAGTGTGCCTTTGTTCAGCGTCGATTCGGACCAGCCCACCGATGCCTTGAAGTTGGTGAAGCTGTCGCCCTCTTTCTCGATGAAGTCAAAGATCTCGTCAACGGTGTACTTACCGGTGCTCAGTTCATCCTTCTGTACCGACAGGCCGAAGTTCAGGCGAGAAGTCTCGCTGATCGGGTAGCCCATGTTGATACCGGCACCCAGGCTGTCAACCGAGTAGCTCGCCACGTCGACGTCGAGGTCGTCGTAGTCGGTCTTGCGGTAGAACGCGCTGTAACCAAGGCTCACACCGTCTGGCGTGAAATACGGATCGACGTAGCTGAAGTTGTAGCGGGTCTGGTATTCACTTTTGGTCAAACCAATGGTGACCTTGTTACCCGTACCCAGGAAGTTGTTCTGGCTGATGGAACCACCCAGGATCAGACCGGCGCTCTGCGCAAAGCCGACACTGGCGGTGATCGAACCGGACGCCTGCTCTTCAACGGCGTAGTTCACGTCAACCTGATCGTCAGTGCCAGGCACCGCAGGCGTTTCAACGTTCACTTCCTTGAAGAAGCCCAGACGGTCAAGACGGGTCTTGGACTGGTCGATCAGGTAAGTGGAAGCCCAGCCGCCTTCCATCTGGCGCATTTCACGACGCAGCACTTCGTCCGCTGTCTTGGTGTTGCCACGGAAGTTGATACGGTTGACGTAAGCACGCTTGCCCGGATCAACGACGAAAGTGATATCGACGGTGTGGTCTTCATCGTTCGGCGTCGGCACACCGTTGACGTTGGCGAAGGTGTAACCCTCGTTACCCAGACGGCGGGTGATGAGCTCGGAGGTGGTGGTCATCACCTTGCGGGAGAACACCTGGCCCGGCTTGACCAGCAGCAGCGATTTGACCTGATCTTCAGGGACCTTGAGGTCACCGCTCAGCTTGACCGACTTGACGCTGTACTTCTCGCCTTCATGAATGTTGACGGTGATGTACACGCTTTTCTTGTCGGGCGTGATGGATACCTGGGTCGAGGCGATATCCATGTTGATATAGCCGCGGTCGAGGTAGTACGAACGCAGACGTTCCAGGTCGCCGGAGAGTTTCTCACGGGCGTACTTGTCGTCGTTCTTGAAGAAGGAAAGCCAGTTGGTGGTTTTCAGTTCGAACAGATCGACCAGATCGTCTTCAGGGAAGACCGAGTTACCCACCACGTTGATGTGCTGGATGGCGGCAACTGCGCCCTCGTTGATGTTGATCTTCAGACCCACACGGTTACGCGGCTGCGGCACGACTTCGGTGGCGACTTCTGCAGAATAGCGGCCCTGGGCAACGTACTGACGTTGCAGCTCGTTGCGGACGCCTTCCAGCGTAGCGCGCTGAAAGATTTCGCCTTCGGCCAGACCGGACTGCTTCAGACCTTTCATCAGGTCCTCAGTGGTGATCGCTTTGTTGCCTTCGATTTCGATACTCGAGACCGACGGACGCTCCACAACTGTGATGACCAGGACGTTACCGTCGCGGCCCAGCTGGATGTCCTGGAAAAATCCGGTTTTGAACAGCGCGCGAGTTGCGTCGACAAGACGCCCATCATCGGCCTGCTCACCCACGTTCAACGGCAGCGCGCCAAACACGCTGCCGGCGGAAACCCGCTGCAGACCGTTGACCCGGATATCGGAGATAGTGAAGGACTCGGCGTGAACTTCGGCGATCATCAGTACGGCAAGAACCGCAGTTAGCAGCAGACGTTTCATGAAGTCCTTTCTTATTCCAACTGGCAATAAACAAACTGCCGCAAAATGCGGCAGATTCACAATTCGGCGTAGCTTTTACAGTCGTCCCAGATCGTTGACCAGTGCGAGCAACATCACTCCAACCACCAGACTGATACCGATCTGAACCCCCCAGCCCTGCACCTTCTCCGACAGTGGTCGACCACGCGCCCACTCGATCAGATAAAACAGCAAGTGCCCCCCATCCAGCACTGGTATGGGCAGCAAATTGAGAACGCCCAGGCTTATGCTCAGATAAGCGAGGAAATTCAGGAAGTCACCTACGCCTGACTGGGCCGAAGCGCCCGCCACTTTAGCAATGGTTATCGGTCCGCTCAAGTTTTTTACCGAGAGCTCGCCGAACAACATTTTCTTCAGCGAATCGAGGGTCAGCACGCTCATGGTCCAGGTACGCCGCGCGCCTTCTGCGACGGCGGCTACAGGGCCATAGCTGACCTCGCGCAACATCTCCGGCGGCCAATCCACGCCTTTCACGCCGGCACCGAGATACCCGGTCGCCGTGGTGCCCTCGCCACGTGTCACCAAATCGACAGGCACCTCAAGCTGTGCGCCATCACGCTCGACGCGCACCGAAATCCGCGTATCGGGATGGACACGAACCCAGTCCACGACCTTTTGCCATTCGTCGACAGGCTCGTTATTAAGTGCCAGCAGTCGGTCGCCGGTTTTCAGCCCGGCGGTTTGTGCGGGGCCTTTCGGATCGAGCTCTGCCAGCACCGGCGGTAGCGCCGGACGCCACGGTCTAATACCCAGCGAACGAATCGGGTCCGGCTCAGCTGCGCCCTTGAGCCAGTCGTTGAGCACCAGCGAACGTGGGGTTTCCACGTCAGAACCCTGCTCGCGAACCTTCAATGCGATGCTGCCGCTCTCACCCAGGCGACGCACCAGTTGCAGGTTCACACCCGCCCATCCGGTAACGGCCTCGCCATCAACCGAGACGATTTCCTGACCGGAACTGAGCCCGGCCTTCTCTGCAATACTGCCTGGCTCGACACCGCCTACGACGGGCCGAACCTGCTGGCTGCCCAGCATGGCGAGTACCCAGAAAAATACAATCGCCAGCAAAAAGTTGGCGACCGGGCCGGCAATCACGATGGCGATGCGCTGATAAACCGACTTGCGGTTAAAGGACTGGTCAGCCAGCTCGGGGGGAACGTCGCCCTCCCGTTCGTCGAGCATTTTCACGTAGCCGCCGAGGGGAATCGCCGCCACGACATACTCGGTGCCCTTGCGATCACGCCAGCGCAGCAGCGGCATGCCGAAGCCCACCGAGAAACGCAGGACCTTGACGCCACAGCGACGCGCCACCCAGAAGTGACCGAACTCGTGGAACGTCACCAGCACGCCCAGCGCAACCAGGGTGCCGACAATCATATATAGCGCGCTCATCGCTGCTCTCCGGGTACCGATCTAGCGGTGCGTTGAAGCCCACATTGCATGCAAATCATCAAAAACACGACTGCCTGAACCGACCACCTAGCGACCATTGCGACCGAGCCACTGCTCGGCCAACGCGCGGGCACGTGCGTCGATCTCGAACACTGTCTCCAGCTCGGACACGGCGACGACAGGCTCAAGGTTCAGAACCTCGTCGATCATACTCGCGATTTCCGGATAGCGAATGCGCTTGTCCAGAAACGCAGCGACCGCGACTTCATTGGCTGCGTTCAGAACCGCAGGCGCACTGTCACCCGCCTCGGCAGCTTGCCGCGCCAGACGCAGGCATGGGAAGCGCACTTCGTCCGGTGCTTCGAAGTCCAGTCGCGCGATGCTGAACAGATCCAGCGGCGCGACGCCCGAGTCGATGCGCTCGGGCCAGGCCAGCGCGTGGGCAATCGGCGTGCGCATGTCGGGATTACCCAACTGCGCCAGCACCGAGCCGTCGACGTAATCGACCATTGAATGGATCACGCTCTGAGGGTGAATCACCACCTCAATCCGCGCAGGCGTCGTGTCGAACAGCCAGCAGGCTTCGATCAGCTCGAGGCCCTTGTTCATCATGCTGGCTGAATCGACGGAAATCTTGCGACCCATGGACCAGTTCGGATGGGCACAGGCCTGATCCGGGGAGACGTGCTCCAGCTCGGCGAGCGGTGTCTGACGGAACGGGCCACCGGATGCGGTCAGCAGAATGCGTCTGACGCCGACCTTCTCGAGACCACTTTCGTAATCACGGGGCAGGCACTGGAAGATCGCGTTATGCTCGCTGTCGAGCGGCAGCAGTACCGTGCCACTGCGGCGAACAGCCTGCATGAACAGGGCGCCGGACATGACCAGCGCTTCCTTGTTGGCCAGCAGAACTTTCTTGCCCGCCTCAACAGCGGCAAGGGTCGGGCGCAAACCGGCGGCACCGACGATGGCGGCCAGCACGGTATCCACCAGAGGGTGAGCAGACACTTCGCAGAGACCGCCCTCCCCCACGAGCACGCGGGTATCGAGACCGGCTGCGCGCAGGTCGTCCTGCAACTGGCGGGCGGCGGCCGTCGTCGGCACTACGGCAAACTGCGGGGTATGGCGAACGCACAACGCCAACAGCTCGGCCAGGCGCGTGTACCCCGTCAGGGCAAACACTTGATAACGCGCCGGATGCCGCGCGATGACGTCGAGCGTGCTCAAACCCACCGAGCCCGTTGCGCCGAGCACGGTAATGAGCTGAGGCGTACTCACATCACGCCCCAGTCTTTGGCGGCCCAGAGCAGCAAGGCGAACACCGGAATGGCGGCAGTCAGGCTGTCGATGCGATCCAGCACACCACCGTGGCCCGGCAGCAGGTCGCTGCTGTCCTTGACCCCGGATTTGCGCTTGAACATGCTCTCGGTGAGATCACCGACGACCGAAATGAGCACGACAATCGCCGCGCACACCAAAGCGAAGATGATTTCGCTCAGCGACCAGCCGCGATAGACGCCCACCGCCGCCGTGATCAGCAGACACGCCGCCAAACCGCCGTAGAGACCTTCCCAACTTTTACCCGGGCTAACTTTCGGGGCCAGCTTGCGCTTGCCGAATGCTTTGCCGGAGAAGTAGGCGCCGATGTCGGCACCCCACACCAGAATCATCACCGACAGGATCAGCCAGTTGCCCAGCGGCATCTGCTTGATCAGCACCAGGCCCTGCCAGGCCGGCAGCAATATCAGCAAACCGATCAGCAGTTTGCAGAGGGCACTGGACCAATGCTCGCTGGACTCGGGATAGGTGAGCACCAGCCAGGTTGCCACCAGCCACCAGATCAGCGCCGCCACCAGCAACCAGGGCGCGAGGTCGGGTAGCAGGTACAACAGAAACAGCAGCGCAGCGACCACCACGGCGTACAGAACGCGGGCCGATTGGGCTTCGAAGCCGGAAAGACGCGCCCATTCCCAGGCGCCGAGTACGACGACCGCGCCGATGAACAACGCGAAGCTGCCGCCTGCCAGCAGAAAGAAGCCGCACAGGGCCAGCGGCGCAAGGATCAGCGCAGTGATGATTCGTTGTTTGAGCATTAAGCGCGGGCTCCAGCTTCTACCTGCTCGCTGGTTTTCCCGAAGCGGCGTTGGCGAGAAGCGAAATCGGCCAGCGCAGTGCGCATGGCATCGTGTTTGAAGTCCGGCCAGAACAGGTCGGAGAAATACAGCTCGGCATAGGCCAGCTGCCACAGCAGGAAATTGCTGATGCGGTGCTCGCCGCCCGTGCGGATGCAGAGGTCGGGCAACGGCAGGTCGCCGGTGGCCAGGCACGTTTGCAGCAGCTCCGGAGTGATGTCCTCCGGGCGCAGATGGCCGGCCTGAACTTCACGGGCCAGCCGCTGCGCAGCCTGAGCGATATCCCACTGACCGCCGTAGTTGGCGGCGATCTGCAGGACGAAGCGGCTGTTCTCAGCCGTACGCTGCTCGGCTTCGCGGATGGCAGCCTGCAGCTCGGGATGAAACCGCGAACGGTCGCCGATGATGCGCAGGCTGATGCCGTTCTCGTTCAGGCGCTTGGTCTCGCGACGCAGCGCCGTGAAAAACAACTCCATCAGCGCGCCGACTTCTTCCGCCGGGCGCTGCCAGTTCTCGCTGGAAAACGCGAACAAGGTCAGCACCTCGACCTTGGCCTCGGCGCAGACTTCAATCACCGCACGAACAGCGTCGACGCCGGCCTTGTGGCCTGCTACACCGGGCAGCAGGCGCTTCTTGGCCCAGCGGTTGTTCCCATCCATGATGATCGCGACATGACGCGGCACCGATGCCGGCGCAGCCAGCTTTGTCTTATCCATGAAAGCTTCCCGGCCCTTATACGGCCATCAGGTCCGCTTCTTTGGACTTGGTCGCGGCGTCGATGTCCGCCTCAGCCTTGTCCGTCAGCTTCTGGATGTCGGCAGCGGCGCGGCGCTCTTCGTCTTCGCTGATTTCCTTGTCCTTGACCAGCTTCTTCAGTTCACCCAACGCGTCACGGCGGATGTTACGCACGGCAACGCGGGCGTCTTCGGCGGCGCTGCGAGCCTGCTTGGTGAACCCCTTGCGGGTCTCTTCCGTCAAGGCAGGCATGGAGATCAACAGCATCTCGCCCAGGTTGGTCGGGTTGAGGTTCAGGCCAGCGCTCTGAATCGCTTTGTCGACTGCAGACAGCATGTTGCGCTCGAACGCCACGACCTGCAGCGTACGGGAGTCCTTCACGGTCACGTTGGCGACGCCGCTCAACGGAGTGTCGGAACCGTAGTACGGCACCATCACGCTGCCGAGAATGCTCGGGTGCGCCTTGCCGGTACGGATCTGGCCGAATGCATGGGCCAGGGACTCAAGGGATTTCTTCATCCGCTCTTGAGCGTCTTTCTTGATTTCGTTGATCATTGTTCGCCTTCCTCGATCAAAGTACCTTCCGCGCCGCCATGCACAATGTTCAGCAGGGCGCCGGGCTTGTTCATATTGAAGACACGCAGTGGCATCTTGTGGTCACGACACAGACAGATGGCTGTCAGATCCATCACACCCAGCTTGCGATCCAGCACTTCGTCATAGGTCAGACGATCGAACTTCTCGGCATGCGGGTCCTTGAATGGATCGGCAGTGTACACACCATCGACCTTGGTTGCTTTCAGCACGACATCAGCGTCGATCTCGATCGCGCGCAGACACGCTGCGGAATCCGTGGTGAAGAACGGATTGCCGGTACCGGCCGCGAAGATCACGACTTCCTTGGCATTCAGGTGACGCATGGCCTTGCGCCGGTCGTAGTGATCAGTAACGCCCACCATGGAAATGGCTGACATCACGATGGCCGAGATGTTGGCCCGCTCCAGCGCGTCACGCATGGCGAGCGCATTCATCACGGTGGCCAGCATGCCCATGTGGTCGCCCGTGACCCGATCCATGCCGGCCGCGCTCAGCGCTGCGCCGCGGAACAGGTTGCCGCCGCCGATGACCAGACCGACCTGAACACCGATGCCGACCAGTTGACCGACTTCCAGCGCCATGCGATCCAGCACCTTGGGGTCGATGCCGAACTCTTCCGACCCCATCAGGGCCTCGCCGCTGAGCTTGAGTAGAATGCGTTTATAGCGAGCTTGATAGCCACTGCCCTGCTGAGCCATTGCGAATCTCTCCTGCGGCGTTTGAAAAAAATCGTTCGAGTTGCGGGCCGTTTTCGGCCTGCGCTAACTCTAGGTCACTGCTTCAGGGAAATGCAGCCTCGTAGGCCCAGCCCCCTGCAAAAACAAATTCAGTGCAGCAATAACAATTCCGCGTACCGCTTTGACAAAGAGGCTGCGCGCGTTAGCGGGCAGCCTCTTCGGGGCGACAGTTGGAAAACCGTCTTATTGCTTGCTTGCAGCTACTTGAGCAGCGACTTCTTCAGCGAAGTTGTCGACTGGCTTCTCGATGCCTTCGCCCACTTTGAAGTAGGTAAAGGAAACGATTTCAGCGCCGGCTTTCTTGGCCAGTTCACCGACCTTGATTTCCGGGTTCTTGACGAACGCTTGCTCAACCAGGCTCGCTTCCGCCAGGAACTTGCTGATACGACCGCCAACCATCTTCTCGGCGATTTCAGCAGGCTTGCCTTTCAGCTTGTCTTCGTTCAACTGCATGAAGACATTCTTCTCGCGTTCGATCGCTTCTGGCGAAACGTCCGACGGCAGCAGGAACTCAGGGTTGGTCGCTGCTACGTGCATGGCGATGTCTTTCGCCAGCTCTGCATCGCCGCCCTTGAGGACGACAACCACGCCGATCTTGTTGCCGTGCAGGTACGAACCCAGCACGTCGCCTTCGATGCGCGCCAGACGACGGATGTTGACGTTCTCGCCAACCTTGCCGACCAGCACCAGACGATCAGCTTCCATCGCTTCAACCAGAGGCTCAACGGTGGTCAGCTTGTCAGCGAAGGCTTTCTCGACGCTTTTAGCGACGAATGCCTTGAAGTCGTCCTGCAGAGCCAGGAAGTCGGTCTGGGAGTTGACTTCGATCAGGACAGCAGCTTTGCCGTCGTCCTTGATGGAGATGGCGCCTTCAGCAGCAACGTTGCCTGCTTTCTTGGCTGCCTTGATTGCGCCCGAAGCACGCATATCGTCGATGGCTTTTTCGATGTCGCCGCCAGCCTTGGTCAAGGCCTTTTTGCAATCCATCATGCCTTCGCCGGTACGCTCGCGCAGTTCTTTGACCAACGCTGCAGTAATCTCTGCCATTTCAAAATCCTCTTGGATAGGTCTTCAACCATTCCACCCGCAAGACGGGCGTTCAAATTCTTGAAAATCCATGGTGACTGCTGCACATGACAATAAGATCGATGGCAACGTCAGATGGTTTTCGAGGTGGCAAAAAGGGGGCCAAGCCCCCTTTTTGCGTACTGAGTCAACGCCAGGCGTTTGTTACTCAGCCTTCAACAGTTGCCGCTGGAGCTTCTTCAGCGTAAACGTCGGTGCCGCCAGCATTGTTGTTGCGACCACGGATCACAGCGTCAGCCATCGAACCCATGTACAACTGGATGGCGCGGATTGCGTCGTCGTTGCCCGGGATGATGTAGTCAACGCCTTCAGGGCTGCTGTTGGTGTCGACAACGCCGATGACCGGGATACCCAGCTTGTTGGCTTCGGTGATCGCGATGCGCTCGTGATCAACGTCGATAACGAACAGAGCGTCTGGCAGACCGCCCATGTCCTTGATACCACCCAGGCTACGATCCAGCTTTTCCAGATCGCGAGTACGCATCAGCGCCTCTTTCTTGGTCAGCTTGGTGAAAGTGCCGTCTTCTGCCTGGATTTCAAGATCACGCAGACGTTTGATGGAAGCGCGGATGGTCTTGAAGTTGGTCAGCATGCCGCCCAACCAGCGGTGATCGACGTACGGCGAACCGCAACGTGCTGCTTCTTCAGCGACGATCTTGCCAGCGGAACGCTTGGTGCCGACGAACAGGATCTTGTTTTTGCCCTGAGCCAGGCGCTCAACGAAAGTCAGAGCTTCGTTGAACATAGGCAGGGTTTTTTCAAGGTTGATGATGTGGATCTTGTTGCGCGCGCCGAAAATGTATTTACCCATTTTCGGGTTCCAGTAACGGGTCTGGTGACCGAAGTGCACACCGGCCTTCAGCATATCGCGCATGTTGACTTGGGACATGATAGTTCCTTGATAAGTCGGGTTAGGCCTCCACGTATCCCAATGACCAACCAGCGGCTTGAGCCGAAGGCACCCAGGTCATCGTGTCGACACGTGTGTGGGTTAGAGCTTTCGGGGCAGACCCCGTAAAGCGGCGCATTTTATATCACAAAAGACTGGATAACGGAACTCGAAATAAGAGCCTGTTTTTCCGACGCTTTTGTCCTCCTCGCGTTAACGGTCAGGCACCCTGTCCTCCGCGATCGGGGACGGGATGATAACCCGCCTGACGACGGTCTGGTAGAATCGCGTTTTTTCCGTATCAAGCCGTGGCCCCGCCGCGCCGAGAGAGCCTGTTTAATGACCGTGACACTGAAAACCCCCGAAGACATCGAGAAGATGCGCATTGCCGGCCGCCTGGCTGCGGACGTGCTGGAAATGATCGGCGACTATGTAAAGCCTGGCGTGACCACCGAAGAACTGGACCGCATCTGCCACGATTACATCGTCAACGAGCAGAAGGCCATTCCGGCGCCGCTGAATTACAAGGGTTTCCCGAAATCCATCTGCACCTCGATCAACCACGTGGTTTGCCACGGCATTCCGAACGAGAAGCCGCTGAAGAATGGTGACGTGCTGAACATCGACGTGACCGTCATCAAGGACGGCTACCACGGCGACACCAGCAAGATGTTCCACGTAGGCCAGGTGCCTGAATGGGCCGAGCGTCTGTCCCGCGTCACCCAGGAGTGCCTTTATAAAGGCATCGAAGTGGTCAAGCCCGGCGCGCATTTGGGCGATATCGGCGAAGTGATCCAGAAGCATGCCGAGAAGAACGGCTTCTCGGTCGTCCGCGAATACTGCGGCCACGGCATCGGCAAGGTCTTCCATGAAGAGCCACAAGTGCTGCACTACGGCAAGGCCGGGGACGGTGTGGAGCTGAAAGAAGGCATGACCTTCACCATCGAGCCGATGATCAACCAGGGCAAGGCCGACACGCGTCTGCTGGGCGACGGCTGGACAGCCATCACCAAGGATCGCAAGCTTTCGGCGCAGTGGGAGCACACCATTCTGGTGACCGCGACCGGTTATGAGATCTTCACCCTGCGCAGCGATGACACCATCGCCCGCACCTCGGCCTGATCGCAGAGTCTTTCGCCATCATGGTCCGTACAGCCAGCACGGTCGGTTTAGCACGGTCGGTATAGATAGAAGGAAAGCAGTTCGATGCCGCAGGTGGACCCAGATTTGTTCGATCGCGGCCAGTTTCAGGCCGAGCTGGCACTGAAGGCCAGCCCCATACCCGCCTTCAAGAAAGCCATCCGTCAGGCGCGCGAAGTGCTGGACGGACGCTTCAAGTCCGGCCGGGAAATTCGTCGGCTGATCGAAGACCGTGCCTGGTTTGTCGATAACATCCTGCAGCAGGCCTGGGATCAGTTCGACTGGAGCGAAGACGCCGACATCGCCTTGCTGGCGGTTGGCGGCTACGGTCGCGGCGAACTGCACCCCTACTCCGACATCGATCTGCTGATCCTGCTGGACAGCGCCGATCATGAGGTTTTCCGCGATTCCATCGAGCGTTTTCTGACGTTGCTGTGGGACATCGGCCTGGAAGTCGGTCAGAGCGTGCGCTCGGTGGACGAATGCGCCACCGAAGCCCGCGCCGATCTGACCGTCATCACGAATCTGATGGAAAGCCGCACGATTGCCGGTCCCGAGCGACTGCGTCAGCGCATGCTCGCCGTCACCAGCACCCGCGAAATGTGGCCGAGCAAAGAGTTCTTCCTGGCCAAACGCGCCGAGCAGAAGAACCGCCATCACAAGTATTTCGACACCGAATACAACCTCGAACCCAACGTCAAAGGCTCGCCCGGCGGCCTGCGGGATATCCAGACCATTCTCTGGGTTGCCCGTCGCCAGTACGGCACGCTGAATCTGCACGCACTGGCCGACGAGGGTTTTCTGCTGGAGAGCGAAAACGCGCTGCTGGCGTCCTCCCAGGAATTTCTCTGGAAGGTCCGTTACGCGCTGCACATGCTCGCCGGTCGTTCCGAAGACCGTCTGCTGTTTGATTACCAGACCAGTATCGCGCGCCTGCTGGGCTACGAAGACAGCGACGCCAAGCTGGCCATTGAACGCTTCATGCAGAAGTACTACCGGGTGGTCATGAGCATCGCGCAGCTCAGCGACCTGATCATTCAGCACTTCGAAGAAGTCATCCTGGCGGACGACGAAGGCACGGTCACCGAGACCATCAACTCGCGCTTCCAGCTGCATGACGGCTACATCGAAGCGACCCATCCGAACGTTTTCAAGCGTACGCCCTTCGCGATGATCGAGATCTTCGTGCTGATGGCGCAGCGCCCGGAAATAAAAGGCGTGCGGGCCGACACCATCCGGCTGCTGCGGGAACACCGCTACCTGATCAACGACGATTTCCGCAACGATATCCGCAACACCAGCCTGTTCATCGAGCTGTTCAAATGCGAGATCGGCATCCATCGCAATCTGCGGCGGATGAACCGCTACGGCATTCTCGGCCTGTACCTGCCGGAGTTCGGCCATATCGTCGGGCAGATGCAGCACGACCTGTTCCACATCTACACGGTCGATGCCCACACGCTGAACCTGATCAAGCACCTGCGTAAGCTGCAATACACGCAGGTGTCAGAGAAATTCCCGCTGGCCAGCAAGCTTATGGCCAAGCTGCCCAAGCCCGAGCTTATTTACCTGGCCGGGCTTTATCACGACATCGGCAAGGGCCGCGGCGGCGATCACTCGGAACTGGGCGCGGTGGATGCCGAAGCGTTTGGCATTCGTCATCACCTGCCCAATTGGGACACCCAGCTGATTGTCTGGCTGGTGCAGAACCATCTGGTGATGTCGACCACCGCCCAGCGCAAGGACTTGTCCGACCCGCAGGTGATTCACGACTTCGCCCAGTTCGTCGGCGATGAAGTGCACCTGGACTACCTCTATGTGCTGACCATCGCCGACATCAACGCGACCAATCCGACGCTGTGGAACTCGTGGCGGGCCAGCCTGCTGCGCCAGCTGTACACCGAGACAAAGCGCGCGCTCAAGCGTGGGCTGGAGAACCCGGTCGACCGCGAGGAGCAGATCCGTCGCACGCAAAGCGCCGCCCTGGATATTCTGGTGCGCAGCGGCACTGATCCCGACGACGTCGAGCAACTGTGGTCGCAACTGGGTGATGACTATTTCCTGCGTCACACCGCCGGCGACGTGGCCTGGCACAGCGACGCGATTTTGCAGCAGCCAGCCGATGGCGGCCCGTTGGTGCTGATCAAGGAAACCACCCAGCGCGAGTTCGAAGGCGGCACGCAGATCTTCATCTATGCGCCCGACCAGCACGACTTCTTCGCCGTGACCGTGGCGGCCATGGACCAGCTGAACCTGAACATTCACGACGCCCGGGTCATCACGTCCACCAGCCAGTTCACCCTCGACACCTACATCGTGCTCGACAGCGAAGGCGGTTCGATCGGTGACAATCCGGAGCGCATCAAGGCCATTCGCGAGGGCCTGACCGAGGCGCTGCGCAACCCCGACGATTACCCGACCATCATCAAGCGCCGCGTACCGCGTCAGCTCAAGCACTTTGCCTTCGCGCCCGTGGTGACGATTTCCAACGACGCACAACGGCCGGTCACGGTGCTGGAACTCAGTGCGCCGGATCGACCTGGACTGCTGGCGCGACTGGGCAAGATCTTCCTGGAGTTCGATCTGTCGTTGCAGAACGCCAAGATCGCCACGTTGGGCGAGCGCGTGGAAGACGTGTTCTTCCTGACCGATGAAAACCACCAGCCGCTGTCCGACCCACAGCTGTGCCGACGCCTGCAGGATGAAATCGTCGAGCAGCTCAGCGTCAATCCCGAGCCCGGCAGCGAGTTGCGCATCAGCATTTGAATCCGCCAGGACGGCACGACTTAACGACTTGATTCAACGGCGCCCTGCCACATCGTGTACACGAGTGCGGGCGCCCAGCCTTGAGAACGATTCGACATGAATAACGCCCTGCAGCAGCTTCAGCCCTACCCTTTCGAGAAACTTCGCGCGTTGCTCGGTGCCGTTACGCCGAATCCGGACAAACGTCCGATCGCCCTGTCGATCGGCGAACCCAAGCACAAATCGCCGGAGTTCGTCGCCAAGGCGCTGGCCGACAACCTCGATCAGATGGCGGTCTACCCGACCACGGCCGGACTTCCTGCGTTGCGTGAAGCCATCGCCACATGGTGCGAGCGCCGTTTCAGCGTGCCTGCCGGCTGGCTGGATGCAGCGAAACACGTGCTGCCCGTCAACGGCACCCGTGAGGCGCTGTTCGCCTTTACCCAGACGGTCGTCAACCGCGCTGACAACGGCTTGGTGGTCAGCCCCAACCCGTTCTACCAAATCTATGAAGGCGCGGCGTTTCTGGCCGGCGCCACTCCGCACTATCTGCCGTGCCTGGCCGAGCACGGTTTCAACCCGGATTTCGACGCGGTCAGCGCTGATGTCTGGGACCGCTGCCAGATTCTGTTCCTGTGCTCGCCGGGCAACCCGACCGGTGCGCTGATCCCGGTGGAAACCTTGAAGAAGCTCATCGCCCTGGCCGACAAGCACGATTTCGTGATTGCCGCGGACGAGTGCTACAGCGAGTTGTATTTCGACGAAGCGACCCCGCCGCCCGGCCTGCTTAGCGCCTGCGCCGAACTGGGTCGCCAGGATTTCAAGCGCTGCGTGGTCTTCCACAGCCTGTCAAAGCGCTCGAATCTGCCGGGCCTGCGCTCGGGTTTCGTCGCCGGCGATGCCGAGATTCTCAAGGCGTTTCTGCTCTACCGCACCTACCACGGCTGCGCGATGCCGGTGCAGACGCAACTGGCAAGCATCGCGGCCTGGAGCGATGAAGAACACGTGCGCGCCAACCGCACGCTGTACCGGGAAAAGTTTGACGCCGTGCTGGAAATCCTTAGCCCGGTCATGGACGTGCAACACCCGGACGGCGGTTTCTATCTGTGGCCCAGCGTCGGGACTGATGACGCGGCGTTCTGCCGGGACCTGTTCGTCACCCAGCACGTGACGGTGGTGCCAGGCTCCTACCTGTCCCGCGAGGTCGAAGGCTTCAATCCCGGCGCCGGTCGGGTGCGCATGGCACTGGTTGCACCGCTGGCCGAGTGCATCGAAGCCGCGCAGCGCATCCGGGATTTCGTGACGAGCCGGTGATACCTGGCGCACTGAGGCCAGCCTGCAGCTTCAGTGCGCCAGACCCAGATTGGCTTCGTTCAAATCGAGTTCTGCCAGCACCAGGCGCAGCACGTCGTCGCCGATCTGGTGATGGCGGTGCAGGTCGTACAGCTTCAGGCGCTGAGCACGCAGGGCGTTAAGGCGCATGCGCTTTTCCAGTTGATCCATTTGAAACGCCAGGGCCTGAGCCTCGGCGGTGTCATTGAAGATATCCAGACGCTGGCGGTATTCGGACATGATCCGCGCCTTCACTTCCATGGCGAGGACCGCTTGCGCGGCGTCGGGCGAATCCGTCGCTGCCGGGATCGCCTCGTTCTCCAGTGTCTGAATCGCCGCCTGAGCCGTGCGCTTCCAGGCTTCTCGCACTTCGCGCTTCATGCGCATGTCCGGCTCACTGACCTGCCCACGCAGGAGCACCGGCAAGCCAATGCTCGCCGACACCAGCGACAGCAGAATCACCCCGGCGGCAATGAAAATCAGCAAGTCCCGCTCGGGAAAGTCGACGCCGGCGCTGATCAGCATCGGCACCGACAACGTACCCGCGAGCGTGACAGCACCGCGCACCCCGCCCACGGTCAGCAGCAATGACGACCGGGTCGACAGATCCAGGGTGCCGTCGCCCCTGCCGCGCCAGCGCCGGATCTGGATCATCAGCCGCCAGACGCTTTGCACCCAGATGAAACGCAGCGCCGCCAGCACGACGAAGATTACCAGCACGTCAAGGCACCGCCACAACAGGGTCGGCCACAGGGTGGCTTCGTGATGGGTAACGGCGGTGATGATGTCCGGCAACTGCAAGCCCAGCAGCAGGAAGATCAGGCCGTTGAACGCAAACTCCAAGAGGGTCCACACGCTGCGATTCAGCAATCGGGTGGTGGTCTGGCGCGGCAGCAGATCGACCCAGCTTTGCATCATCCCTGCCGCCACCGCCGAGAGAATTCCGGACAGCTCAAGGCGCTCGGCCAGCACGTAAGCGGCGAACGGCAGCAGCAACATGAAGACGACGTGGGTCGCTGGATCATCCCAGCCCCGGGTGATCATCCAGCTGCGCAGGCGACCCACCACCCAACTCAGCGCAACGCCCACGGCCAGACCGCCGCAGGCGACCAGCACGAAATTCAGGCTGGCATCGGTCAGGGAAAACACCCCGGTGATGGCGGCTGCCAGCGCGAACTTGAAAGTGACCAGGCCGGTCGCGTCATTCATTAATGCTTCGCCCTGGAGCATGCGCATGATCGGCGCGGGCAGCCGGTCCTGGGCGATGGCCGAGACCGCTACGGCGTCCGTCGGCGACAGCACGGCCGCCAGCGCAAACGCGACGGGCAAGGGAATTGAAGGCAGCAGCCAGTGGATGAAGTAACCGGCGCCGATCACCGTAAAAATCACCAGCCCGACCGCGAGGGTCAGAATCGCGCCGCGGTAGCGCCAGAGGTCGCGCTTGGGCATCCGCCAGCCATCGGAAAACAGCAGCGGCGGCAGGAACAGAAACAGGAACAGCTCAGGGTCGAGCGCCACGTGCAGGCCCAGGGTCGGCCAGGCCAGCAAGGCGCCCGCGGCGATCTGCACCAGCGGCAACGGCAGCGGAATCAACCGGGCGAGCAATCGCGAGACACCTACCAGCGTCAACAAGATAAGGACGGTATAGGCTGTTTGCATTGCGTGTTTCCCCAAGCGTTGACTCATGACTGACATCGGCAACAGACCCGATGCGTCCGGCAAAGTGCCCCTCTTGGCGGCTGTGATGGTCATGGGGTGTTGATACATCAGTCGTGGTCGGCCGGCGTCGCCAGCGTTCATCGCCCGTAAACCTGCCTCAAATGGACAAAGCGTCGGCCCGCCGCGCTTACCCGGCGTGTACGTGGCATAATCCTCCACCGTTTTTTTCAACCGTCCCGAAAGGAGCAGGCCCATGGCCAAGGAAACCCACACGTTGCACCTGTTTGGGATCAAGGCGTGCGACACGATGAAGAAGGCGCGCACCTGGCTCGATGAAAAATCGGTGAATTACGATTTCCACGACTACAAGACCCAAGGCATCGATCGCGACCACCTGACCCGTTGGTGCAATGAGCATGGCTGGCAGACGGTACTCAACCGCGCCGGCACGACCTTTCGCAAACTGGACGAGGCGCAGAAAGCCGACCTCGATCAGGAAAAGGCCATTGAGCTGATGCTCGCTCAGCCCTCGATGATCAAGCGCCCGGTGCTGGATCTTGGCGACAAAACCCTGATTGGCTTCAAACCCGAACTGTACGCTGCGGCTATCGCCTGATTGAGATAGCCCTAAATAACGAGGTATCTGCATGTCCACTTCTCTGTTCAGCCTGGCCTTTGGCGTTGGCACACAAAACCGTCAAGGCACCTGGCTGGAAGTTTTCTACGCCCTGCCGCTGCTCAACCCGTCGGCTGAAATCGTCGCCGCCATCGCGCCGATCCTGGGCTACACCGGTGGCAATCAGGCCATCGCATTCAACACCGATCTGTCCTCGCGTCTGGCCAATGCCCTCAAAGGCGTCGACGACGCCCAGGCCGCGCTGCTGACCCGACTCGCCGAGAGCCACAACCCTCTGGTTGCCACGCTGCTGGCCGAAGACACCGCACTGACCTCCACCCCCGAGGCTTACCTCAAGCTGCATCTGCTGTCCCATCGACTGGTCAAGCCCCACGGTTTGAGCCTGGCCGGCGTGTTCCCGCTGCTGCCGAACGTCGCGTGGACCAGCCAGGGCGCCATCGACCTGGGCGAACTGGCCGAGCGTCAGCTGGAAGCCCGCCTGAAAGGCCATTTTCTAGAGGTCTTCTCGGTGGACAAATTCCCGAAAATGACTGACTACGTCGTGCCGGCCGGTGTGCGCATCGCTGACACCGCGCGCGTACGTCTGGGCGCCTACATCGGCGAAGGCACCACCGTGATGCACGAAGGTTTCGTCAACTTCAACGGCGGCACCGAAGGCCCGGGCATGATCGAAGGTCGCGTGTCGGCTGGCGTGTTCGTCGGCAAGGGTTCGGACCTGGGCGGCGGTTGCTCGACCATGGGCACGCTGTCGGGCGGCGGCAACATGGTGATAAAGGTCGGCGAAGGCTGCCTGATCGGCGCGAACGCCGGCATCGGCATTCCGTTGGGCGATCGCAACACCGTTGAAGCCGGTCTGTACGTTACCGCCGGCACCAAAGTGGCGCTGCTGGACGACAAAAACGAGCTGGTCAAGGTCGTCAAGGCTCGTGAGCTGGCCGGTCAACCGGACCTGTTGTTCCGTCGCAACTCGCAGACCGGCGCGGTGGAGTGCAAATCCCACAAGTCGGCCATCGAGCTGAACGAAGCGCTGCACGCTCACAACTGATCGATGCTGCGTGCGGGTTCGGTGTCCCTCGGGGCTCCGAGTCCGCCTCAACGAGCGTGACTGATATGCCCCTCATTTCTCCCTGGCGCGCTGACTTTCCGGCCATCGACGCCCTGCAACGGCAAGGCCAGACCTACCTGGACAGCGCCGCCACCGCACAAAAGCCCCACGCCCTGATCGACGCCACGGTGCATTACTACGCCAACGGCGCAGCGAATGTGCATCGCGCCCAGCACCTGCCGGGCGCCATGGCGACCCAGGGCTTCGAGGACACGCGACGCAAGGCCGGCGAATGGCTGAATGCCGGAGCGTCCGGGCAGATCGTTTTCACCCACGGCGCCACGTCCGCGTTCAACTTGCTCGCTTACGGCCTGGAGCACGTGTTTCAGGCCGGCGACGAGATTGTCATCAGCGCCCTGGAGCATCACGCCAATCTGTTGCCCTGGCAGCAACTGGCCCTGCGTCGCGACCTGAAGCTGGTGGTGCTGCCCGTCACCGAGGCCGGCGTGATTGATGTAGAGGCCGCCGCCGGGCTGATCACTTCACGCACCCGTTTGCTGGCGGTCAGTCAGTTGTCCAACGTGCTCGGCACCTGGCAGCCGGTTCGGCAACTGGTCGCGCTGGCCCAGGCCCAGGGCGCGCTGACGGTGATTGATGGCGCCCAGGGTGTCGTCCATGGCCGACACGATGTGCAGGACATCGGCTGCGACTTCTATGTGTTTTCCAGCCACAAGCTCTATGGCCCGGATGGCGTGGGCGTGCTGTTCGGGCGACAGGACGCATTGGCGCAGTTGCAGCATTGGCAGTTCGGCGGCGAGATGGTCCTGCAGACCGGCTATCAGACGGCAACCTTTCGCCCTGCGCCGCTGGGCTTCGAAGCGGGCACGCCGCCCATCAGCGCGGTGATCGGCCTCGGTGCCACGCTGGACTACCTCAATGGCCTCAATCAGTCCGCCGTCGCCGAATACGAAGCGTGCCTGCATGAGCGGTTGCGCGCCGGATTGATGCTGCGCGACGGTGTGCAGGTGCTGGGGGATCCCCATGTGGCGCTGGTGAGTTTCGTGGTCGAGGGCGTGCACAACGCCGATCTTGCGCACCTGCTGACCGAGCAAGGCGTCGCGGTTCGCGCCGGTCACCACTGCGCCATTCCGTTGATCAGTGGCTTGGGCCTCTCAGGCGCGATTCGGGTGTCGCTGGGGCTGTACAACGATTCCGGGGACCTGGAGCGATTTTTCACCGCACTGGATCAAGCGCTGGAGTTGTTGCGATGAGCCTGCCGACCGATGCCCGCACCGCGCTGGAAACCTTCAACGGGTCACTGAGCTGGGAGCAGCGCGCACGATTGCTAATGCAATGGGGAGACCGCCTTCCCCCCATGAGCGACGATGAAAAGACCGACGAGCATTTGGTAGACGGCTGCGAGAGCAAGGTCTGGCTGGTGGGCGACGTGATCGACGGCCACTGGCAGTTCCGCGCCGCCAGTGACGCGCGCTTGATTCGGGGTCTGGTGGCGTTGCTGCTGGCCCGGGTCAACGGCCTGTCGTTGCAAGAACTGCAGCAGGTGGATCTGGCTGAGTGGTTCACGCAGCTGGGCTTGAGCCGTCAGCTGTCGGCATCCCGCAGCAACGGGCTGAATGCGGTGCTGCAGAAGATGCGGCAGCTCGCACGGTAGAAATTCCCCGTCGTCCAGGCGCCGCGCTGTTGCGCAGCAAACATGAGACTTGGTGGAGCGAGCTTGCTCACGAAAGAATCGTTCAACTGCTGGATATATAGCGGATGTACCGGCCTCTTCGCGAGCAAGCTCGCTCCCACAGGTCGTTCATTTGCAGGACTATCGGCGGCGGTTCACAAAGAAGGCGTCAGCAAGATTGCTCCCACGCCTCGACCTTCAGGCCGTTGGCTGCGCCTTGGCGCGCTCCGACGGCCGTCGCACGCCGGCGACGATTTTGTCCACGGCTTTGGTCGCGGCGACCATCCCGAATGTGGCAGTGACCATCATCACCGCGCCGAAACCACCTGCGCAGTCCAGCTTCACGCCGTCGCCGACGAAGCTTTTCTGCAGGCAGATGCTGCCGTCCGGCTTGGGGTAGCGCAGTTGCTCGGTGGAGAACACGCACGGCACGCTGTAATGGCGGGTGACGGTGCGGGAAAAGCCGTAGTCCCGGCGCAGGGTCGAGCGCACCTTCGACGCCAACGGGTCGTTGAACGTGCGGTTGAGGTCGCAGACCTGAATCAGGGTCGGGTCGATCTGCCCGCCTGCGCCGCCGGTGGTGATGATCTGGATCTTGCGCCGTTTGCACCAGGCGATCAGCGCGGCCTTGGCGTTGACGCTGTCGATGCAGTCGAGCACGCAGTCAATGTCCGGCGTGATGTATTCGGCCATGGTGTCGCGAGTGACGAAGTCGGCGACGGCATGAAGGACGCAATCGGGATTGATCTCACGCAGGCGGTCGGCCATGACCTCGACCTTGGCGCGGCCAACGGTGCTGCTCAGTGCGTGCAACTGGCGGTTGCTGTTACTGACGCAGACGTCGTCCAGATCAAACAGGGAAATCTCGCCCACGCCACAGCGCGCCATGGCTTCCGCCGCCCAGGAACCCACGCCGCCGATGCCGACCACCGCCACATGGGCCGCGCGCAGGCGTTCCAGGCCCTCGATGCCGTACAGACGGGCAACGCCAGCGAAACGCGGATCTTCTGTGCTCATGACCAATACCCCAAAAAACCGGCGCGCATTATAGGCCATGGCGGCGATTCGCAAAGCGCTGAGTGGCACTCGTTTGGTCTGAAAGTCGCCCCGTTCCCCACAAGCCACCCACGAACACGCAAAGCCCTACAGGCATGGCCGAACAGAACTTCAACACGTGTCGGTTGCCAAAGTTCTGGCCCGCTGTACCCTGTCACTCCTCCCCGTTCCCCTCTTGGAACCTGAAGCATCTATGTCATCGCGTAAATTTGGACTCAACCTCGTGGTCGTCGTGGCGATTGCTGCGCTGTTTACCGGCTTCTGGGCGCTGATCAACCGCCCCGTCACCGCGCCCAACTGGCCGGAGCAGATCTCCGGCTTTTCCTATTCGCCTTTCCGGCTGGGCCAGAATCCACAAAAAGATCTCTACCCGTCCGACGAAGAAATGCGTCAGGACCTGGAGTTGATGAGCAAGCAGACGGACAACATCCGTATCTACTCGGTGGACGGCACGCTCAAGGACATCCCCAAGCTGGCCGAGGAATTCGGCCTGCGGGTGACCCTCGGTATCTGGATCAGCCCGGACCTGGAGCGCAACGAACGCGAGATCACCACGGCGATCGAGCTGGCGAATACAACGCGCAGTGTGGTTCGCGTGGTGGTCGGCAACGAAGCGCTGTACCGCGAAGAGATCAAACCCAAAGACCTGATGGCCGCGCTCGATCGCGTGCGCGCCGCCGTCAAAGTCCCGGTGACCACGTCCGAGCAGTGGCATATCTGGGAGAAGTACCCGGAACTGGCCAAGCACGTTGACCTGATCGCCGCGCACATCCTGCCGTACTGGGAATACATCCCGATGGATAAAGCCGGGCAGTACGTGCTCGACCGCGCCCGCGAACTGAAACGCATGTTCCCGAAAAAGCCGCTGCTGCTCTCTGAGGTCGGCTGGCCGAGCAATGGCCACATGCGCGGCGGTGCGGACGCCACCCAGGCGGATCAGGCGGTTTACCTGCGCACGCTGGTCAACAAGCTCAACCGTCAGGGCTTCAACTACTTCGTGATCGAGGCCTTCGATCAGCCGTGGAAAGCCAGCGACGAAGGATCGGTTGGTGCCTATTGGGGCGTGTACAACGCCGCCCGCCAGCAGAAATTCAATTTCGAAGGCCCGGTAGTCGCGATCCCACAGTGGCGCGTGCTGGCAATCGGCTCGGCAGTGTTGGCAATGCTGGCCCTCGCCTTGCTGCTGATTGACGGCTCGGCGCTGCGTCAGCGTGGCCGCACATTCCTGACCTTTATCGCCTTCCTCTGCGGTTCGGTTCTGGTCTGGATCGGCTACGACTACAGCCAGCAATACAGCACCTGGTTCAGTCTGCTCGTAGGATTTTTACTGGCGCTGGGCGCGTTCGGCGTGTTCATCGTGCTGCTGACGGAGGCCCACGAACTGGCCGAAGCGGTGTGGACGCACAAGCGTCGTCGCGAATTCCTGCCCGTTGAAGGGGATTCGGCCTACAGACCGAAAGTGTCAATTCACGTGCCCTGCTACAACGAGCCGCCGGAGATGGTCAAACAGACCCTCAACGCGCTGGCCGCGCTGGATTACCCGGATTTCGAAGTGTTGCTGATTGACAACAACACCAAGGACCCCGCCGTGTGGGAGCCGGTCAAGGCCCACTGTGAAATGCTCGGCCCGCGCTTCAAGTTTTTCCACGTCGCACCGCTGGCCGGGTTCAAGGGCGGCGCCCTGAACTACCTGATCCCGCACACCGCGCCAGACGCCGAAGTAATTGCCGTCATCGACTCGGATTACTGCGTCGACCGCAACTGGCTCAAGCACATGGTTCCGCACTTCGCCGATCCGAAAATCGCCGTGGTGCAGTCGCCGCAGGACTACCGCGATCAGCACGAAAGTGCGTTCAAGAAGCTCTGCTACTCGGAATACAAAGGCTTCTTCTACATCGGCATGGTCACCCGCAATGACCGCGATGCGATCATTCAGCACGGCACCATGACCATGACCCGTCGATCGGTCCTGGAAGAACTGGGCTGGGCGGACTGGTGCATCTGTGAAGACGCCGAGCTGGGCCTGCGCGTGTTCGAAAAAGGCTATTCGGCCGCGTACGCCCACAACAGCTTCGGCAAGGGCTTGATGCCCGACACCTTCATCGACTTCAAGAAGCAGCGTTTCCGCTGGGCCTATGGCGCCATTCAGATCATCAAGCGTCACGCCGCCAGCCTGCTGCGTGGCAAGGACACCGAGCTGACCCGCGGCCAGCGTTATCACTTCCTCGCGGGCTGGCTGCCGTGGGTGGCCGATGGCATGAATATCTTCTTTACGGTCGGCGCACTGCTCTGGTCGTCGGCGATGATCATCGTGCCCAACCGTGTTGACCCGCCGCTGCTTATTTTCGCGATTCCGCCGCTGGCGCTGTTCTTCTTCAAGGTCGGCAAGATCATCTTTCTGTACCGTCGCGCCGTGGGCGTGAACCTCACGGACGCGTTCTATGCGGCGCTTGCGGGACTGGCGTTATCCCACACCATCGCCAAAGCGGTGCTGTACGGGTTCTTCACCACCAGCATCCCGTTCTTCCGCACCCCGAAAAACGCCGAAAGCCATGGCTTGCTGGTGGCGATTTCCGAGGCCCGCGAAGAGCTGTTCATCATGCTGATGCTGTGGGGCGCCGCGTTGGGCATCTGTCTGGTGCAGGGTCTGCCGAGCAACGATATGCGCTTCTGGGTCATCATGCTGCTGGTGCAATCGCTGCCGTATCTGGCGGCGCTGGTCATGGCGTTTCTGTCTTCACTGCCGAAACCAAAACCGGCAGACGAACCCGCTACCGCCTGAAACAATGGGGCGCTGTACTAAACGGCGGCCTTCGGGTCGCCGTTTTGCTTTAAGCTATTCGCCGGTTTATCGCCTTGCCTTCACTCAATATCTCGGACCTTTCATGACAGCCCCAGCCGACCTCTCGCCCACGCTGCAACTCGCCTGCGACCTGATCCGTCGCCCATCCGTCACGCCACTGGACGCCGACTGCCAAGCCGTGATGATGAAACGCCTGAGCGATGCCGGTTTTGCCCTGGAGCCGATGCGCATTCAGGATGTGGACAACTTCTGGGCCACCCACGGCAGTCAGGACGGTCCGGTGTTGTGCTTCGCCGGTCACACCGATGTGGTGCCGACCGGCCCGGTTCAGGCCTGGCAGAATGATCCGTTCAGCGCGCTGATCGACGAAGACGGCATGCTCTGCGGCCGTGGCGCGGCGGACATGAAAGGGAGCCTGGCGTCGATGATTGTCGCCACCGAGCGTTTCGTCGCCGATCACCCGAACCACAAGGGCAAAGTGGCCTACCTGATCACCAGCGATGAAGAAGGCCCGGCCCACCACGGCACCAAAGCGGTGGTCGAGCGTCTGGCGGCGCGCAAGGAACGTCTCGACTGGTGCATCGTTGGCGAACCGTCGAGCACGACGCTGGTGGGCGATGTGGTCAAGAACGGCCGTCGCGGCTCACTGGGCGCAACCCTCACCGTCAAAGGCATTCAGGGCCACGTCGCCTACCCGCATCTGGCGAAGAACCCTATTCATCTGGCAGCGCCTGCGCTGGCTGAGCTGGCTGCCGAGCACTGGGACAACGGCAATGACTTCTTCCCGCCGACCAGCTTCCAGATTTCCAACCTGAATTCCGGCACCGGCGCCACCAACGTGATCCCGGGGGATCTGGTGGCGGTGTTCAATTTCCGTTTCTCCACCGAATCCACCGTCGAAGGCCTCAAGCAACGCGTCGCCGCGATTCTCGACAAGCACGACCTGGACTGGCACGTGGAATGGGCGCTGTCCGGCCTGCCGTTCCTCACCGAACCGGGCGCGCTTCTGGACGCGGTGTCGGCGAGCATTAAACACGTCACCGGCCGCGAGACCCGCGCTTCCACCAGCGGCGGTACGTCGGACGGTCGCTTCATCGCCACCCTCGGCACCCAAGTGGTCGAACTGGGGCCGGTCAATGCGACGATCCATCAGGTCAATGAACGCATCCTCGCCAGCGATCTCGACGTGCTGACCGAGATCTACTACCAGACCCTGGTCAAGTTGCTCGCCTGATGCTGACCTGCCCGATCTGCTCCGCCCCGCTCGATTCAGCGGATAACGGCGTTGTGTGCCCCGCCGGGCACCGCTTCGACCGCGCCCGTCAGGGGTATCTGAATCTGCTGCCCGTGCAGCACAAGAACAGCCGCGACCCTGGCGACAATCAGGCCATGGTCGAGGCGCGGCGCGACTTCCTCAACGCCGGGCATTACGCGCCAGTTGCCAAGCGTCTCGCCGAACTGGCTGCCGAGCGTGCCCCCGCGCACTGGCTCGACATCGGGTGCGGCGAGGGCTATTACACCGCCCAGATCGCCCAGGGTCTGCCCGACGCAGACGGCTACGCGCTGGACATCTCCCGCGAAGCGGTGAAGCGCGCCTGCAAGCGTGACCCGAACATCACGTGGTTGATTGCCAGCATGGCGCGCGTGCCACTGCCGGAGGCGAGCATGCAGTTCATCGCCAGCGTGTTCAGCCCGCTGGACTGGGCCGAGGCCAAGCGTCTGCTGTCGCCGGGCGGCGGCTTGATGCGTGTAGGACCGACCAACGATCACCTGATGGAATTGCGACAGCGCCTGTACGACGAAGTCCGCGATTACAGCGATGACAAGCACCTGGCGCTGGTGCCGGAAGGGATGAGTCTGCAGCACAGTGAAACGTTGCGTTTCACCCTGACACTGGTGGACGGCCAGGCCCGTGCCAATCTGCTGGCCATGACGCCCCACGGCTGGCGCGCCAGTGCCGAACGTCGTGCGAACGTGATCGAGGAGGCCGAGCCGTTCGAGGTCACGGTGTCCATGCGCTACGATTATTTCGTCCTGAACTGACGGCTCGAAGCACCCGAACAGACTGAATCCGCGAGTGGATTTTCCAGCACAACCAAGAGGCATCCATGCGCCAACCCGATATCGAGATTTACCTGAAAGACGCTGACGTTGACCACAAGGCGATCACTGCCTGGCTGACCGCGGCCATCGGCCCTTGCACCGAATGGACGCAGAAAGGCCAGACCTGGAAATGCCAGGCGGGCGACGTGCCCGTCACCTGGATTCCCAAGGCCGTCGGCAAGTGGAACAGCCTGTGCCTGGACAGCGACAAAACCCCGTGGGAAGACGATATCGTCTGCGCCCGCGCCGCCTTTGCCGCGCTGAACGTTGAAGTGCGTTGCGCGCCGGGGACGTGGGTCGAGGAAGAGAGTGACGCCGAAGCCGATCAATGGATTCGCATCAGCGTTGATGGCGAAGAAGAAATCACTTGGCATACGTCCTGAGACGTCATCCTGACGGGCGCCCGCGCCGCTTTGCCCATCCCCACCAGATGCGGCAAACTGGCGGCCTCGCGGGCGTCGCCCCTCTCAGCAGAATTCTATGACCCGTTCCCCGTTTCGCCGTCTTGTATTCGGCACCGTGCGCCGCCTGCTTTACCTGTGGGTGCGCTCGGAGACGATCAACCAGTCGTCCTTCACCCTCAATCTCGACCGCAGCCGCCCGGTTTTCTATGCGCTGCAAAACCCTTCGATGAGCGATCTCGCGGTCCTCGACACCGAATGCCGCAAGGCCGGTCTGCCGCGCCCGGTGCTGTCGGTGGCCGTTGGCAATCTGACCGAGCCGGCCGCGTTTTTCTACCTGACGCCAGAGCCTGACTGGCTCGGACGCCACGACAAACGCGGCGCACCGCCGACCCTTGAACGTCTGGTCAGCGCGGTCACGCAAAACGCTACGGAAGACGCGCAAATCATTCCGGTCAGCGTGTTCTGGGGCCAGTCCCCGGACAAGGAAGACAGTCCGTGGAAACTGCTGTTTGCCGACAGCTGGGCGGTGACCGGGCGTCTACGTCGCTTCGTGACCATTCTGATCCTGGGCCGCAAGACCCGCGTGCAGTTTTCGGCGCCGGTTCATCTGCGCGAGCTGGTCGATCAGAACAAGGGTTACGAGCGCACGGTGCGCATGGCTCAACGCCTGCTGCGTGTGCATTTCCGCAACCTGAAAACGTCGGTGATCGGCCCGGACCTTTCGCACCGTCGCCATCTGGTCAAAGGGTTAGTGGCGGATCCGCTGGTCAGGCAGGCCATTCTCGACGAGGCCGCACGGGAGAAAATCACCGAAGCCAAGGCCCGGGAAAAAGCCCTGCATTACGGCAACGAGATCGCCTCGGACTACACCTACACCGCCATCCGTTTCCTGGAAGTGGTGCTGAGCTGGTTCTGGAACAAGATTTACGACGGCATCAAGGTCAGTCACCTGGAGGGCGTGCAGAACGTCGCCCAGGGCAACGAGATCATTTACGTGCCGTGCCACCGCAGCCACATCGACTACCTGCTGCTGTCGTACCTGTTGTTTCGCAACGGCCTGACCCCGCCGCACATTGCCGCGGGCATCAACCTCAACATGCCGGTCATCGGCGGCCTGTTGCGGCGCGGCGGCGCGTTTTTCATGCGCCGTACGTTCAAGGGCAATCCGCTGTACACCGCGGTGTTCAACGAATACCTGCACACGCTGTTCACCAAGGGCTTCCCGGTGGAGTACTTCGTCGAAGGCGGACGTTCGCGGACCGGGCGCATGCTGCAGCCGAAGACCGGAATGCTGGCGATCACCTTGCGCAGCTTCCTGCGCAATTCGCGCATGCCCATCGTGTTCGTGCCGGTCTACATCGGTTACGAACGGGTGCTGGAAGGCCGGACCTATCTGGGGGAGCTGCGCGGTGCGGCGAAGAAGAAAGAGTCAATCTTCGACATCTTCAAAGTCATCGGCGCGCTGAAGCAGCGCTTCGGCCAGGTCTCGGTCAACTTCGGTGAGCCGATCAAGCTGACCGAGTTTCTCGACCATGAGCAGCCGGACTGGCGCACTCAGGAACTGGGCCCGGTGTTCAAACCGGACTGGCTCCACGAGACCACCCACCGTCTGGGCGAACGCGTGGCCCGCCACCTGAACGAAGCCGCAGCGATCAATCCGGTGAATCTGGTGGCGCTGGCGTTGCTGTCGACGGCCAAACATGCGCTGGACGATCAAGCCTTGGCGCGGGTGCTGGACCTGTACCTGACGCTGTTGCGCACCGTGCCCTACTCGCCCCATACCACGCTGCCGGACGGCGATGGCAGGGCACTGATCGAGCACGTCAAAGGCATGAATCTGCTCTCGGAACTCAGCGATGCGCTGGGCAAGATTCTGTACCTGGACGAGCAAAATGCCGTCCTGATGACTTACTACCGCAATAACGTGCTGCACATTTTCGCGCTGCCCTCGTTGCTCGCGTGCTTCTTCCAGAGCTCGTCGCGCATGAGCCGCGAGCAGATTCTGCGGTACACCCGGGCGCTGTACCCGTACCTGCAATCGGAGCTGTTCATCCGCTGGTCGCTGGACGATCTGGATGAGGTCATCGATCAGTGGCTGGCGGCGTTTGTCGAACAGGGTTTGCTGCGATTCGAGAACGGCGTTTACCTGCGCCCTGCGCCGAGCTCGCGGGCCTTCGTGCTGCTGACGGTGTTGTCGCGGGCGATTGCCCAGACCCTGCAGCGTTTCTACATGGCGATTTCCCTGCTGCTCAACAGCGGCCAGCACACCCTCAGCGCCGAAGGGCTTGAGGAGTTGTGCACGACGATGGCCCAGCGGTTGTCGATCCTGCACGGCCTGAATGCGCCGGAGTTTTTCGACAAGAGCCTGTTCCGGCATTTCATTCAGACGCTGCTGGATCAGGGTGTCCTGCGCACCGACGCCGCCGGCAAACTGAGCTATCACGATATGTTGGGGGATCTGGCGGAAGGCGCCGCCAAGCGCGTATTGCCAGCGGAAATCAGGCTGTCGATTCGCCAGGTGGCGTTGCACCGCAGTGATGAAGTCGTCGGGGCCGCGCCGATCGCCTAAGCGACGAAGCACGCCCTACCTAACGTTTCACCTGACAAGGACAATCACATGAAACACATCCTGCTCACCCTCATGACCACCGTGCTGGCCGCTTGCGCCCATGCGCCGGACAACCTGCCGGGCTCGGTGGACGGCGAGGTGTTTTACCTGCAGCGCATGGCGCTTCCACCGACGGCTACGCTGAAGGTCACGCTCCAGGACGTATCGCTGGCGGACGCACCCGCGCAGATCCTCGCCAGCCAGAACGGCCCGATCAAAGGCCAGGTGCCGCTGCCGTTTCATCTGACCTACGATCAGAAGCAGGTCCAGCCGGGGCACACTTACTCGGTCAGCGCGCGCATCGAGGTGGACGGCAAGCTGCTGATGATCAGCACCGAGCGCTACACGGTGGACCTGACGCTGGACGAAAAACCGCCCGTCAAAATTCGTTTGAGCCCGGCCCGTTAATCGGGCGTGCATCACAGACCGCTGAAAAGGACATTAACCATGTTGCGTCGCTCCCTCTCGTTCACTGGCGTCTGCGCCGGCCTGCTGTTGTCGGCCAGTGCCTTCGCGTTGTCGCTCAATGATCTGTCGCAATCGGACGCCACCGGCGGGCTGAAGGATGCCCTGACCCAGAGCGCGCAAGTAGCCGTCAAGCAACTGGGCGTGCCGGGTGGCTTTAGCAACAACAAGGACGTGCGCATCGAACTGCCCGGCAACCTGGGCAAGGTCGCCAAGAAGATGAAGCAGTTCGGCATGGGCGCCCAGGTCGATCAGCTGGAAACCAGCATGAACCAGGCAGCGGAAGCGGCGATGCCCCAGGCGCAGACGTTGCTGGTCGATGCGGTGAAAAAGATGAGCGTGTCGGACGCCAAGGCCATCCTCAGCGGCGGCAAGGACTCGGCCACCCAGTACCTGAGCACCTCCAGCCGCGAACAGATCCGCGCCAAGTTCCTGCCCATCGTCAAACAGGCCACTGACAAAGTCGGCCTGGCGCAGAAATACAACGCCTTCGCCGGTCAGGCCGCAACGCTGGGCGTGCTGGACGCCAAGAGCTCGAATATCGAAGGCTACGTCACCGAGAAGGCGCTGAACGGCCTGTTCGAAATGATCGCCAAACAGGAAGAAAGCATCCGCGCCAACCCGGCAGCGGCGGCGACCGGTCTGGCGAAGAAGGTATTCGGCGCGTTGTGAAACGCGCCGTAGCGGGTTAAGCGATCAAACCTCGACCCGCTCATCCTTTTTCACCCTGAACCACGCCGCATACAGCGCGGGCAGGAACAGCAGGGTGAGTGCAGTGGCGACGATCAGGCCGCCCATGATGGCGACGGCCATGGGGCCGAAAAACACGCTGCGTGACAGCGGGATCATCGCCAGCACCGCCGCCAGCGCGGTGAGCACGATGGGCCTGAAGCGCCGCACCGTTGCTTCAATGATCGCCTGCCAGCGATCCAGACCTGCCGCGATGTCCTGCTCGATCTGGTCAACCAGAATCACCGAGTTACGCATGATCATCCCCGACAGAGCGATGGTGCCGAGCATTGCCACGAAGCCGAACGGCTGATTGAACAGCAGCAGAAACAGCGTCACACCGATCAGCCCCAGCGGCGCCGTGAGAAACACCATGAACGTACGGGAGAAACTGCGCAGCTGGATCATCAGCAAGGTCAGCACCACCACGATGAACAGCGGCACCCCGGCGTTCACCGAGTTCTGCCCGCGGGCCGAGTCCTCCACCGTGCCGCCCACTTCCAGCAAGTACCCATCGGGCAACTGCGCGCGCACGTCTTCCAGCGTCGGCAAAATCTGTTTCACCAGCGTTGCCGGCTGCTCCTTGCCATAGATGTCGGCGCGCACCGTCACGTTCGGCAAGCGGTTGCGGTGCCAGATGATGCCCTCCTCGAAGCCGTATTCAAGCGTCGCCACCTGTGACAAGGCGACGTTGCCGCCATTGTTGGTGGGCACTGACAAGCTGGCGAGGCTGCCCAGCTCATGGCGTTCCTGCTCCGTCCCGCGCAGGAGGATCTCGATCAACTCGTCGTCCTCGCGGTACTGGCTCACGCTCGACCCGGTCAGCTGGCTTTGCAGAAAGCGCGACAGGTCCGCCGTGGTCACGCCCAGCGCCCTGGCCCGGTCCTGATCGACGTTGAGATAAACGACTTTGCTCGGCTCTTCCCAGTCCAGATGCACGTTGACCACATGGGGATTTTCCCTGACCCTTGCGGCCACCTTGCGAGCCAGCGCACGCACTTCATCAATGTGCTCGCCGGTGACGCGGAACTGCACCGGATAGCCCACGGGAGGGCCGTTTTCCAGGCGGGTGACGCGAGGCCGCAGCATCGGAAACTGCTCATCGAGGGTCTGGATCAGCCAGGTGCGCAGTGCTTCGCGGTCCTCAATGGTTTTCGCCAGCACGACGAACTGGGCAAAGCTTGCCGCGGGCAGTTGCTGATCCAGCGGCAGGTAAAACCTTGGCGAACCGGTGCCGACATAGGCCACGTAATTCTCAACGCCGGCGTGTTCCTTGATCATCGCTTCCAGCCGTTTGACCTGCTCGGCGGTGCTGCTGAGCGAGGCACCTTCGGCGAGCTTCAGGTCAACCATCAGCTCCAGTCGACCGGACGCCGGGAAAAACTGCTGCGGCACAAAGCGGAACATGAAAATCGACAGGGCGAACAACGCAATGGTCAACACGATGACCGTCTTGCGGCGCCGCACGCACCAGCCGACCAGCCCGCGAACACGTCGGTAGAACGGCGTGCCGTAAGGGTCAGGAGCGTGTGCCCCGGTGCCATGTTTAGCCGCATGGATCTTCGCCAGATCCGGCAACAGCCGTGCGCCCAGATACGGCACGAATACCACGGCGGCAATCCATGAGGCGATCAGCGCGATGGTCACCACCTGAAAGATCGAGCGGGTGTACTCCCCGGTACTCGACTGCGCGGTGGCGATGGGCAGGAAACCGGCTGCGGTAATGAGCGTGCCGGTAAGCATCGGGAACGCCGTGCTGGTCCAGGCGAAGCTCGCGGCCTTTAGCCGGTCGTAACCCTGTTCCATTTTGATCGCCATCATTTCCACGGCGATGATTGCGTCGTCCACCAATAATCCCAGCGCCAGCACAAGCGCCCCGAGGGAGATCTTGTGCAGGCCGATGCCGAGGTAATACATGCAGGCGAAGGTCATCGCCAGCACCAGCGGAATTGCCAGCGCCACCACCATTCCGGTGCGCACGCCGAGAGAGAAAAAGCTCACCAGCAGCACGATGCCCAACGCCTCGGCGAGCACCTGAACGAATTCGCCGACGCTGGTTTTCACCGCCGCAGGCTGGTCCGAGACTTTGCGCAGCTGCATGCCGGCCGGAAGGTTGTTCTGCAAACGGGCGAACTCGCCCTCCAGCGCCCGGCCCAGCACCAGAATGTCGCCACCGTCTTTCATGGCGACGGCCAGCCCGATGGCATCCTGACCCATGAAGCGCATCTGCGGTGCGGGCGGGTCGTTGAAGCCACGGCGCACATCGGCCAGATCGCTGATACGGAACGTGCGATCACCGACGCGGATCGGGAAGCTGCGGATCTCGTCGACGGTCTGAAAACGCCCGGTCACGCGCAGTTGAACGCGCTCGCTGGGCGTCTCGAAAAAGCTCGCCGCCACCACCGCGTTCTGGGCTTCCAGCGCCTGCTGCACCGACTGCATCGGCAGGCCAAGGGTGGCGAGTTTGACGTTGGAGAGTTCGATCCAGATCTTCTCGTCCTGCAGACCGAGCAGCTCGACCTTGCCAACATCCTTGACCCGCTGCAGCTGGATCTGGATGCGGTCGGCGTAATCCTTGAGCACCGCGTAGTCGAAACCCTCCCCCGTGAGCGCATAGATATTGCCGAACGTGGTGCCGAATTCATCGTTGAAGAACGGGCCCTGCACACCGGTCGGAAGGTTCTGACGGATGTCGCTGATCTTCTTGCGGATCTGATACCAGAGTTCCGGCAGTCGGGCGGAGACCAGCGAGTCCCTCGCGACAAACGTGACCTGGGATTCACCGGGGCGGGAGAACGAGACAATGCGCTCGTAATCGCCGGTTTCCATCAGCTTCTTCTCGATGCGGTCGGTGACTTGCCGCGACACCTCTTCGGCACTCGCGCCCGGCCAGAGGGTGCGAATGACCATGGCTTTGAAAGTGAAGGGCGGATCTTCACTCTGACCCAGCTTGGTGTAGGAAAGCGCGCCGACTGCGGCCAGCAGAATCATGAGATACAGGACCATCTGCCGATTACGCAGCGCCCATTCGGACAGATTGAAACGCATCCCGCTACTCCTTCGCCGCCAGCTTGACCGCCCGATTACTGCGGTCGACCGGCCGCACCTGCTCGCCTTCGTGCAGCACGTGCACACCCGCTGCGACGACCCAGTCGCTGGTCTGCAAGCCGCTGAGCACCGTCACGGTTTCCTGCCCGTAAGCGCCGACCTGCACCGGCGTGCGTTTCAGGGTGGAGTCGCTTTGCAGACGCCAGACGTAGGTCACGCCGTTTTCGGCTGTCAGCGCCGACAGCGGCACGGACAACGGCACGGCGCGTTCGGACTGGATGTACACCCGGGCGCTCTGGCCCAGCTCAGCCGGGACTTTCCCGCCGGCGAAGGCAATGCGTGCGGCAAAGGTGCGCGACCGCGGATCGGCAGCCGGCGACAGCTCGCGGATACGCCCCGGGAAACGCTGCTCGCGCTGAGTCCAGAGTTCGACGGAAACAGGGTCGCCGATCTTGAAGCGGCCGTAATTCTGCTCCGGAAGACTGATCGAGACTTCGCGCTCGCCGTCGGCGGCCAGGGTGAAGACGGTTTGTCCGGCAGCTACCACTTGACCGACTTCCACCAGTCGTCTGGCGATGACACCCTCCTGCGACGCACGAAGCACGGCGTAGCCGGTCTGATTGTCAGCGACGGTCGATTCAGCCTTGAGCTGTCTAAGCCGGGCGTCTGCGGCGCGGTAGGTGTTTTCAGCGTTGTCGTACAGCGACTTGCTGACCATCTGCCGGTCCATCAGCGTTTTGTAGCGGTCGCGCTCGGAGCGGACCGTCTGCAGGTTGGCTTCGGCGGCGGCAACTTGCGCGCGGGTGGCGTCCTGTTGCAGGCGCACGTCCTGGGCGTCAAGTTCGGCAAGCGGCTGGTTGGCCTTGACCCGCTCGCCCTCCTCGACCAGGCGCTTACTGACCTTGCCGGGGATGCGGAAGGCGAGTTCCGGCTCGAAACGGGCATGCACTTCCCCCGGATAGCTGTCCATGGACTGGGCAGCTGGCTGCGGTTGCACCACCATGGCGGGCCGCACGGCGGCGGTCACCGGCGCCTCCTGACGACAACCGGCGAGTGCAGCGATCAAGCCGACCGGCAGCGCAAGGAGCTGGGCACGAAGCAGGGCGTCGCGGAGCATGATGAGGCACCTTGGCAGTAGAGCTTTGAATAATTGTACCGGCGAGTATATTTAAAATTACCGAACTGAACAGTCCACTAATTCGACGAAGATGCCTGACGACTCCATGACCGACTCAACCTCCCCCGCCGGACCCGGCCGCCCCAAGGATCTGGCCAAGCGCCAGGCCATTCTCGAAGCGGCCAAGAACCTGTTCATTCGCAACGGTTACGCCAACACCAGCATGGATGCCGTTGCCGCTGAAGCCGGGGTCTCCAAGCTCACCGTCTACAGCCACTTCACCGACAAGGAGACGTTGTTTTCCTGCGCGGTGGTTGCTCGCTGCGAGGAGCAGGTGCCGGAGCTGTTCGTGGACGTGCCCGCTGATGATCACGTTGAAAAGGTATTACTGGGTATTGCCAGAGGGTTTCAAACGCTGATCAACAGCCCTGAGTCCATCGACCTGAACCGTTTGATCATCGCTTTGGGGCCTCAGGAATCATCACTGACTCAAGTGTTCTTCGAAGCAGGACCGCAGCGGGTCCTCCACGAACTTGCGCGGTTTTTGAGTAAGCTGAGCGGTAAAAACGGGCTGCATTTTGAATCGCCGCTTAATGCGGCAGGCCATTTTTTGAGCTTGATCAAAGGCGTGCACCATTTCAGGCTTCTCATCGGCACCGGGGAAATACCGGACGAGCAAGCTGCCGACCACCATGCCAGGGAGGTGGTGGCGCTGTTTTTGAAGGCGTATCGGGTTTAGACGCTGACGGGCAGTGCTCACTGTGGGACTGGCTTTAGCCGGGAAAGCGTCAGGCGCCACAACATAGAATTGATGGTGCTAACACGGGCCCCTTCCCGGCTGAAGCCGGTCCCACTAATCGACCGCGTACTCATAGTGGACCGGCTTTAGCCGGGAAGGCGTCGGACGACACACCACAAATCCGATAGCGATCACTGCGGCCTCTTCCCGGCTGAAGCCAGTCCCACTAATCGACCGCGTACTCATAGTGGGACCGGCTTTAGCCGAGAATGCGGAGTGGAAGACACCACAGAATTTGACTACCAGCTTGTCAGCGAGGCTCGTGCATCGGGCAGCCGTTGTGGCTGGCGCGGAAGCCTGAAGACAGCTCGTAGGACGGTTTGCGCGCACGCATGACGCCGCCGAGTGGCCGGTGTTCAACAACGCCGTGCCAAGGGCTGAAGGCCATGCCGTCGTCGATTTCCTGCTGACGTTCTTCTGACCAGCTGTCCTGTGTCGGCACTTCGATACGGGCCACGGTCACGAACGGGCTCAGCTCTTCGGACCATTCCACCGATGCGTCTTCGATCGGCATTTTTTCAAGGTCGGTAGCGAGCTGGATCCGCACGTCCCACATCCCTCCCTTGCTCAAAAAGTGACTGCGCACCGCTTCCCGCAAACCGTCGGGATGGCCATTCAGGTCGACCTTCTGGTCAGTCAACGCGGTGAGTTCGGGGGAAACAGGCACCACGCTCAACTTGGCGTAATAGCGGCCATAGAGAAACGGCACCACGGTGTTAAAAGTTTCACCCAGTACATGGGTCATCGGATGCCCACCCAGCGATTTCAGCGTGCCACTCTCCCCGCCCATCGCTTCGACCGTCGACTCCAGACCACGAAACAACGCCGACAGCGCTTTCTTCATGTTGGGCACTTTGTCGGTGGTCTTGGCCAGCAACTTCAAGGTCTTGAGAAAATCCTTCGGCGTGGCAGCCGTGAACGCCCTGGCGTTCTGCATCACAAAATCCTGGGTGACCTGCCCTTCACTGCCCGGCAGGCGTGCGCCCTGCACACCGACCAGCTTGATGGCCAGACCGCGTGGCGTTGACACCTTGTCGTCGAGCACATCCCCAGGATTGGTTGAAAAGCGCATCTTCACGTCCAGCGTGCCGGGGTGGGCGAAGACACCCTGCGCCAACTCCGGCGGCAGATTATCCAGAATGTGGATCTGCCCATGCAGCAATCCATGGGCTTTGGCATGCACGCTGCGGACGGCATGGCCGCCATCTTTGTAGGTGGTTTCCAGAATACTGTGCATGGCCTCGGCGAGTTCTTTGCTCGTCTGAGCCTCGTCATCGGGTATCTGCTCGAAGTGCGGCTCGAACGGCAAAGGCGTTACGGACAAAGGGGAAGTACTCATCGGTTATCTCCGGCTACGGATCAGGTCAGGTTTGTCTCCGACGAGCCCACTCATACGGTGGATTTTCTGGCATCGGCACAGCAGATGACTGCGCCGATGATTGCCGGGTTCATCTAATCGGATGAAGTTCACGGCCGCGCGATTTTCAACGCCTTGATCGGGTAAATGTCGTAGCGGCTGGATTTGCCGTCCAGCGCGTAGGACGGCTTGGCGCCTTCGATGCTTGGCGCCTTGCGAGGGCGTTTGACCACGACGCGGTGGCTGGCCAGCGCCAGCGCCGCTTCCAGCAACGCCGGAGCGTCCATGTCATCGCCCACCAGAGGCCGGAACAGGCGCATTTCCTTTTTCACCAGCGCGGTTTTTTCCCGATGAGGAAACATCGGATCAAGGTAAATGACCTGGGGCGGCTCGCCTTCCCATTGGCGAATCAGCTCAATGGAATTGCCGGTCAACAGGCGCATCTGCGCGATGATCCCGCCCACCTCCAGGTCCCTCACCCCACGCGCCAGGCCATCTTCAAGCAGCGCGGCGATGATCGGCTGCCGCTCGATCAGGCTCACTTCGCAGCCCAGACTCGCCAGCACAAAGGCGTCCTTGCCCAGCCCCGCCGTGGCATCCAGCACCCGAGGGCGCACGCCCGGCTGAATGCCCACGGCCTTGGCGATCATTTGCCCGCTGCCGCCGCCAAACAGACGCCGATGGGCCGCCTTGCCTTCGATGAAATCTACACGCACCGGGCCCGGCGCGTCGTCACCCAGTTGCTGCAACTGCAGGCCGTCTTCGGCCACTTGCAGGGCGAAATCCGCGTCGGCATCCTCCAGCGGCAAACCCAGTCGCTGCGCCCACTGCGCTGCGGTTTCCTGCCCGTCAGGGGTCAGGCTGTCGACCCGAATGCGGCTGCCCGCGTGCTGCTCAGTCATTGTCTCTACGCGCTCAAATAATCTTAATGATTGGCAGGATCTGCCGATAACAAAAGTATCCGTCATTTTGCCAGACCCACGGGCTGTACTGAGCGCTTATGTCAGACATTCAGCAAACCTCCTCGATAGGCTATTTGACGTACGCAGGCGACTACAGCGTACGCAATACCCAAACCCTTAGCGGCGTCACGCAGCTCTGGCAGGATGCGTTTGCCCGTGCGATGGCTCAGCAGGTCGATGACAACGCTGGCGAAACCCCGGAATACAGCGCCGTCGCCACGACGGACCACCTGACCGGCGAACCGATTGCCGGCGCAAGCGCACTGGGCAAGATCGTCGAACAACGTGAGTGCCCGGTTCAGGACAAGGAAATCGCGCCGCCGGAGCCGTTGTTCCTGCCGATCGCCGAGTTCGAATGGGACCTGGCCGACAAGCCCGCCAAGCCGTTCACCGCGATGGAAATGATCGAGCAGCAACGTAACCTCGAATTCGATGACAACTGGGTTCGCCCGACCGTGCTCAACCCCTACGATGACAGCATTGAACCCGGCCCGGGCCCTCAGCCTCGTCCGCTGTTCCTGCCGATTGCCGAATTCGAATGGGACCTGGCCGACAAGCCTGCGACACCGTTCAGCGCGGAAGAGATGACCGAGCAGCAGCGTCATCTGGCCTTCGATAACGGCTGGGCGCGCCCGATCGTGCTGCAGAACCTTCGTCTCGCTGCCTGAGACTGATCCCGCGTTTGTCACGCCTCAGCGACACACCCGCCAGCGTCCCATGTCCAGGTGAAAGTGGTTTCGGTGCGCGGCGTTGTAGTCCGGGCTCAGCACCGTATTGAATTGCTGGCAGGCGCCATCCCTCACCAATCGCAGAAAACGCCCCGCGTCGCCCTCGTCTTTCCAGTCCTTGAGCACCGAGATCCTGCGTCCGTCTGCCAGTCGAAACCCGGCGATGTCCAGCGCGTTGGCGGTGGCGTGCTGGCTCAGACGGCCTTCGCTGCGGTTGTAGATGTTGCGGCAGGCAAAGCTGCCAAGGTGATCAACCTGGGTGACCTTCTGCCCGAACACCGACTGGGCCGCCGGCTGCAACTGGTGGATATCAAACAGCGCATAGGCCACGGCAAGGCGACAACTGGACAGAAAACTGCTGCTCAGCGCAACGTCGCCGCCCTGGATGCGCAGCGTGTTGGTCAGCGGGCATTTGGCGTCGGCGGCGCTGTCCGCCTGGTGCGTGTAACGCAGGGTCGAGGTTTGCAGCGCGGCATCGCACAACGCCGGATCCTCCTGCAATCGCCAGAGCTTGAAAGGAGTGATGAGGTTGGGTTCGTCGCGCACGTTCAGCGGGGCCCACGGATTCCAGCGGTCAGCGACAGGCAGCCAGCCACGCCAGATCGACACCGCGACCGCCGCGCTGATCAAAACCAGAAGAAGAAAGAAGGTCGAGCCACGCATGCAGGAGTGTTCTCGTCTGACGTAGGGAAAAATCTACCTCATGTCGACCTCAGAGCAGCCCGAGTTGCTCCACTTGCCGACCGCGATCCAGTTGCGGCAGATCGGGCAATCCCGGCAGCAGGGTCATCAATTGATGATGAAAGCGACGAGCCAGTTGGGGCGAGGCGATGTTGTCAGGCGTGTGCAGGAACACCGAAGGCGTGCGCCCCTCCTCGATCCAGCCGGCCACTTTTTCCGCCCACTGCACGATGAAGCCTTGGTTGATGTCCTCATCCGGCCCGCCAATGAAGCGAACCTGCGGAAAGGACGTCAGCGCCGCCGGACGCGGCGGGACTTTGGGCTTCTTCGATTGCGCATGAAGCACGGCTGGGTCAGTGGAGACAGAACTGAACAGCGGCCGGGAATCCAGACAGATGCGCTCCACGCCGCGGTCGAGCAACAGACGGTTGAGCTGCCGCTCGTCTTCGCCCTTGCTGAAAAACGCCATGTTGCGCACTTCCACCGCCAAAGGCTGGCCTTCCAGTGCGTCAATGAACGCGGCCAGCTCATTCAGCCGATGGGGACCGAAGCTGGCCGACAGCTGCAGCCACAGCGGTTCAAGCCTCGATCCCAGTGGCGCCAGCAGTTGCAGGAAATCCTCCACCGCGCCCAAGTGCTCGCGCAGGTCGCCGGCATGGCTGATGTCACGGGGAATTTTGGCGCTGAAGCGGAAGTGCTCGGGCAAGGCGTCCGCCCAACGCTGGACGATCTCGGGTTTGGGACGGGCGTAGAACGTGGTGTTGCCTTCGACGGCATTGAAGACCTGCGCGTACAACCCAAGCAAATCCAGGTCCGGGGCGTCGGGCGGGTACAGCGACTCACGCCAGGCTTTTTCGCTCCAGGACGGGCAACCGATGTAGTAAGGCGGGTGGGCGAGGTTCAAACGTGAAGGTCGAGCCCGGAGACTTCGAGGTCCCAGTCGACGAAGGTCGAAGTCGTCAGGTAGCTGCTCAGCGCGTGGGCGACGCGAGTGCTCATGGCACGGGGGAAAATAATGTCCTGCTGACGCGCGGGCACGTTTGCCGTGGTACCCGTCTGGCGACGGGCTGCCTGCGGAACCACTTCGACCTCATCGTTCACCTCCTCGAACGTGCCTTCCAGCGCCGCAGAATCCTTGCGCGTCTTGCGCTTGATCGGGTAGGTACGCGGTGAAGGACCGGTGATTCGCATCATGCTTACTCGGCGTTTGATAGTGGCAATTTAATCTCACAGTAAGCCGTTAAGCAAACATGCGAACGATAACTAGACCACACTTATTGCGAATTGTTTAAAGCAGCCGGGAGATTATGCAGTTTTGTCGCCGAACGGTCATCTGCAGTGTGACCTGCGTCGCATCTCGGGCGTAGCACAGTAAAGTCATGACCGTTTCTGCATTCCGTGGCCATCCCTCAACGCGCCTTTGGCGTGGCCACTTTATCGCGAAGGTAAACCGGCTGGGCGTCGTCAGCGACGACGGCTTCGCCACGGTGCCAGGCGAAAGCGCCGAGAGTCAGCAGGTCCTGCGAGTGGGGCAACAGTGTGGCGTCCTGGGCACTGACAACGGCGGCAATGCGCTCGGCGTAACCCCAGCCGGTGCCGGCCCCGAACCAATCGCCCGTCGCTCCACTTGGCAAAGCAGCCATTTCCGGTGGCATGACGGCCTCTTCAGCCATCAGCTTCATCTCCCCCGCCACTTCTCGATAGCAGCCCCAATAGACTTCGTCCATCCGCGCGTCGATGGCGGCCGCGACCTGAGTAGCGCCCTGCTCGCGAAAGGCCCGTTGCGCCAGCGCCGCCAGATTGGACACCGGCAGCACCGGGCGATCCAGACCGAAGGCCAGCCCCTGCACCACCCCGATGGCGATGCGCACGCCCGTAAACGCGCCCGGGCCCCGGCCGAATGCGATGGCGTCCAGCGCCGACAGGCCAATGCCCGCCTCGGCCAGCAGGTCCTTGATCATCGGCAGGAGTTTTTGCGCGTGCAGGCGCGGGATCACCTCGTAGTGAGTCAGCACTTTGCCGTCATGCAGCAAAGCGACTGAGCAGGCTTCAGTGGCGGTGTCCAGGGCCAGCAAGGTGGTCATCGGGGTTTCCATCGTTGTGCGAAAAAAGTGCCGCATTATAAACAACAACGACCCGCAAGCGGGCCGTTGTTCAATGCCGTGAGACGCGAATCAGCTCAGGGCTTCAAGCACCTTGGCGGTGATCTGCTCGACCGTGCCCACGCCTTCGATGTGGCTGCACTTCGGTGTGCCGTCCTGCGTCTGCAGCTTGGTGTAGAAATCTACCAGCGGCTTGGTCTGAGAGTGGTAGACCGACAGGCGATGGCGAACAGTGGCTTCGACGTCGTCCTTGCGCTGAACCAGTGGCTCGCCGGTAACGTCGTCCACACCGTCAACCTTCGGCGGGTTATACAGGGTGTGGTAAACGCGGCCGGAGCCTTCGTGAACGCGGCGACCGGAGATGCGCTTGACGATCTCTTCGTCATCGACCTTGATCTCGATGACGTGATCGATGGCCAGGCCGGCTTTCTTCAGGGCTTCTGCCTGAGGAATGGTGCGCGGGAAGCCGTCGAACAGGCAACCGCCAGCGCAATCAGGCTCGGACAGGCGATCCTTGATCAGGCCGATGATCAGGTCATCGGAGACCAGGCCGCCGCTATCCATGACGCTTTTGGCTTTCAGGCCCAGCTCGGTACCGGCCTTGACCGCAGCGCGCAGCATGTCGCCGGTGGAGATCTGCGGAATGTTGAATTTCTCAGTGATGAACTTTGCCTGAGTACCTTTGCCGGCCCCGGGAGCTCCCAGCAGAATCACGCGCATTGTTGTGCTCCTCAAATTTTTATAGAGATATCGTCGGATTCGCCTAAATGGGGCCAATCGCAAAATTTTACTGACCCAACGGCCAAAGGCTGATCAAGATACACAGCCGATTCATGCCGCACAAGACGCCGAAAGTCGCAGTAACCCGCGAAAAACCAGTAGCTTGGCATCGATCTGCACAAGGGTGAGACCTCGTGCAACTGGGTGACGCCGCATCACTCGCGACGATCGAGGTGCGGCCGAATGAAAGGCGTCGTGTTCATTCGGCCGGGTTGCCTGGCCGTCAGCCGGTGTTGCGCAATCCGGCGGCGATGCCTGCAACAGACACCAGCAGCGCCTGCACCAGCGGACTGTCCAGACTCGCCTCCTGCTGACGGGAGCGCGCCAGCAACTCCGCCTGCAATAAATGAAGAGGGTCGAGGTAGGTGTTGCGCAGGCTGATGAACTTCAGCGTTTCAGGGCTGTGGGCCAACAGCCGGGACTGGCCCGTCAGGCCAAGCACCACGTCACACGCCTGCGACAATAGGCCGCGCAAATGCGTGCCTAAATGCAGCAGTCTGGGCTCCACCAGACGTTCGTCGTAGAGCTGGGCGATGTCGCTGTCGGCCTTGGCCAGCACCATTTCCAGCATGTCGATGCGAGTGCGGAAAAACGGCCATTGCTCACGCATCTCGGCGAGCAGATCACCCTGACCGCGTTCCAGCGCCTTGCTCAACGCGTTTTCCCAGCCCAGCCACGCGGGCAGCATGAGGCGCGTCTGGGTCCAGGCGAAAATCCACGGAATCGCGCGCAGGCTCTCGACCCCGCCCTCGCGGCGCTTGGCCGGACGACTGCCCAGCGGCAATCTGCCCAGCTCCTGTTCCGGCGTGGCCAGGCGGAAGTATTCGACGAACTCCGGGTCTTCCCGCACCACGGCGCGATAGGCTTTCACGCCGTCTGCCGCCAGTTCGTCCATCACCTGACGCCAGGCCGGTTGCGGCATCGGCGGCGGTTGCAAAGTGGCTTCCAGCACGGCGGCCAGATAAAGGTTGAGATTCTGTTCGGCGATGTCGGGCAGGCCGAACTTGAAGCGGATCATCTCGCCCTGCTCGGTGGTGCGGAAGCGCCCTGCCACAGAACCCGGCGGCTGCGACAGAATCGCCGCGTGTGCCGGGCCGCCACCGCGACCGACCGTACCGCCGCGACCGTGGAACAACAACAACTCAACCTCTTGCGCGCGGCAGATTTCAACCAGTTTTTCCTGGGCCCGGTACTGCGCCCAAGCCGCAGCCGTGGTGCCGGCGTCCTTCGCCGAATCCGAGTAGCCGATCATGACTTCCTGAGGACCTTCCAGGCCTCGGCGGTAGGCAGGAATGCTCAACAGCTGCTCGATCACCGGGCCGGCATTGTCCAGGTCAGCAAGGGTTTCGAACAGCGGCACCACGCGCATGGAGCGCTGCAGCCCGGCTTCCTTCAACAACAGTTGAACGGTGAGCACATCCGAGGCTGCGCCGGCCATGGAGATCACGTAGGAACCGAGCGATGCCGCCGGCGCAGCCGCCACTTCGCGGCAGGTCGCCAGCACTTCGGCCGTGTCCGCTTCAGGGCTGAAATGGGCCGGCAGCAGCGGTCGCTTGTTGTCCAGCTCTCGCAGCAGGAAGTCGATGCGCGTCGGCTCATCCCACTCGTCATAGCGGCCTAGCCCGAGGTATTCGGTGATCTCGCTCATGGCCGAACTGTGCCGCGTGGAATCCTGGCGCACGTCGAGCTTCACCAGGAACAGGCCGAACGTCACCGCGCGACGCAAACAGTCGAGCAGCGGACCATCAGCGATCACGCCCATGCCGCATTCATGCAGCGAGTCGAAACACAGCTGCAGGGGCTCGAGCAGTTCGCGGTTGTCGTGCAACACGTCTTCCGGTGCGACCTGGGTGACACTCAGTGAGGCGTGGGCCCAATTGCGCGTGGCCCGAAGCCGCTCACGCAGCTGCTTGAGCACACTGCGATAAGGCTCGGCGCTGTCGCCCGCGGCTTCCATCAACGCCGGGCTGGCCTGCTGCATCGACAACTCGGCGGCCAGCTGATCGACGTCGCGCAAATACAAGTCGGCCGCCATCCAGCGCGCCAGCAGCAGCACCTCGCGGGTGACGGCAGCGGTGACGTTGGGGTTGCCGTCGCGGTCGCCGCCCATCCAGGAAGCGAAACGAATCGGCGCCGCGTCCAGCGGCAGGTGCAGGCCGGTCGCAGCGTGCAGCGCCTGATCGGCCTTGCGCAGGTAGTTGGGGATCGCTTGCCACAGGGAATTTTCGATGACCGCAAACCCCCACTTCGCCTCGTCGACGGGCGTGGGTCGGACGCGGCGGATTTCTTCGGTGTGCCACGCCTCGGCGATCAACCGCTGCAAGCGTTCGGTGATTTGCTCGCGCTCGTGACGGTTCAGGTCGCGATGATCGAGGGCGACAAGCTGCGCGGCGATGGCGTCGTACTTCTGAATCAGAGTGCGTCGCGCAACTTCGGTCGGGTGCGCGGTCAGCACCAGTTCGATTTCCAGCGTGGTCAATTGCTGCGCCAGCGCCTCGGGGGTCTGCCCGGCTTGCTTCAGGCGCTCCAAGAGTTCGGGCAGCACACGGGATTCAAACGGCTGCGGCTTGCTGTCATCACGACGATGAATCAGCTGATACTGCTCCGCGATGTTGGCCAGATTGAGGAATTGGTTGAACGCGCGCGCGACCGGCAGTAACTCATCTTCGCCCAGGCCTTCAAGACTGGAACTCAGTTGCTCGGTGCCTTGGGTCGACGCATGCCGGTCAGCCTTCGCGCTTTTGCGGATGCGCTCGATCTTCTCGAGGAAATCAGCGCCGTGCTGATCACGAATGGTGTTGCCCAACAGCTCACCCAGCAGGTGAACGTCCTCGCGCAATCGTGCATCGATATCAGCCATCCAGCTCTCTCCTTCAGCTTTATTGTTTTTACCGGCGAGTCCTTGCAGGGGTCCATTCGCTGCTGCCGAACGGAACGCCCTGCGGGGTTTCGTTTCTATTGGTGTGTATAGAGCGACAAATTGATGTCCATACGCAACCCTCGACGCACTTTCACCGCCGGGGAAGCCCGTCTCAGTCACGCCTGACCGTGGCTCAGCCACATGTCCAACGCCCGCCCTGGCGCGGGAACCGATGAGGTATGTATGAAGATCCGAGAGCTCGCCGAACAGTGGGAACGAAATGCCAAGGGACGTCTGACCGAGACCGCCTATGCTATTCATTTGGATGTTGAGGCGGCCGCGCGGCTTGCGGCGATTGCCGAGATGTACCCCAAGCGCACGCCTGAAGAATTGCTCGGCGAACTGATCGGTGCCGCCCTGGAAGAATTGGAGGCAAGCTTCCCTTACGTGCGCGGTCAGCATGTGGTCGCCACCGACGAGGAAGGCAATCCGCTTTACGAGGACGTCGGCCCCACGCCCCGGTTTCTCGAGCTATCGCGTCGCCATCTGCAGGAAATTTCCGATCGGGAAGACCTGTGACGAGTGCATGGGCGACGTCGTTTTTGCTACGTCAGATTTTTCTGCGGGCCTCTCGGGCCGGTTTTCACGCAGGCAAATCGACGTCATTTTTCTCGCGTCAATTTTACAACACGTAACAAAAGCTGACCGCATGTTTAGAAAAATGTCTGAACTAATCAAAAAACGCAGCGGTCCGAGCAGTTAGCCATTCCAGTAAAGCCGTCAGATGACTGCGGAAGCGACGCAACACCATCCATCCGCGTGGGCTGTTGCTGAAATGGAACAACCAGTTTTCAGGAGTTAAGAAATGGAGTTGACCACCATGAACACCAGCACTGCCAAACCAACGTTCAATCGCCTGCGCGGGCTGAAGATGGCTGCACTGGCGCTGGGCACCAGCGTTCTTCTGGCTGGTTGCGCAGGCAATCCTCCAAGCGAGCAGTACGCCGTGACCCAGTCGGCCGTCAATGCCGCTGTCACCGCCGGCGCTACCGAATACGCTGCCGTTGAAATGAAGTCCGCTCAGGACAAGTTCAAGCAAGCCGAACTGGCGATGCAGGAAAAGAAATACGACGAAGCTCGTAAATACGCCGAGCAGGCCGAGTGGGATGCACGTGTAGCCGAGCGTAAGGCTCAGGCCGCGAAGGCACAGAAAGCGGTGCAGGATGCTCGTCAGGGCGTCAATGAGCTGCGTGAAGAAGGCATGCGTCAGGTTCAGCCTGTCACACAGTAACGCTTCGCAGTTCAAGCATTGGCCATTGAGTTAAAGGACGAAAATATTATGCGTAAACAAGTACTTATTCCTGCCCTGCTGGCTTTGAGCGTTGGTCTGGCGGCGTGCTCGTCGCAGCCGAACGTAAACCTGGAACAAGCCCGCACCAACTACTCGGCGCTGCAAAGCAACCCTAAAGCCACTGAACTGGCTGCGCTGGAAACCAAAGACGCCAGCGAGTGGCTGGACAAGGCAGATGCCGCGTACCGCAACAACGATGACCAGAAAAAGGTCGACCAACTGGCTTATCTGACCAACCAGCGCGTTGAGCTGGCCAAGCAGACCATCAACCTGAAGACCGCTGAAAACGATCTGAAAGGCGCTGCGGCCCAACGTGCCCAGGCTCGTCTGGATGCTCGCGACGCTCAGATCAAGGCCCTGCAGAACAGCCTGAACGCCAAGCAGACCGAACGCGGCACGCTGGTGACTTTCGGCGACGTACTGTTTGACCTGAATAAGGCTGAGCTGAAGTCTTCGGGTCTGGTCAACGTCAACAAGCTGGCCCAGTTCCTTCAGGAAAACCCTGATCGCAAAGTCATCGTTGAAGGCTACACCGACAGCACCGGTTCCGCGGCCTACAACGACTCCCTGTCCGAGCGCCGCGCCAACTCCGTGCGCATGGCTCTGATCAAAATGGGCGTAGGCCCAGAGCGTATCGTTGCCCAGGGTTATGGCAAGGAGTACCCGGTTGCTGACAACACCAGCGCCTCGGGCCGTGCCATGAACCGTCGCGTGGAAGTCACCATTTCCAACGACAACCAGCCAGTAGCACCGCGCTCTTCGATGAAGTAATGCGGTTGTAGCGCAAATAAAGAGCCCCGCCTGTTGCGAAACAGGCGGGGCTTTTTTGTGGCAGTTTTAAAATGCGAGTGATACGAAGTATCGCTCGCGGTGCTGCTCCGCAGGCTATGGAGAGGATGGCGCCGACTTGCCGGTTTGAGGGTCAGGATAATTCGGAATTTCCCCCAGCCTGCGCAGGCCGTTGAAGTGCTGCGGATCATCCAGATAGCGAACCATGACCTCGCGCCATGTGGGGTCGCCGAAGGTCTGGACGTGAGGGCCGCGTGTCAGCTGCAGCACACGCGGCGGCGGTGCGGCCTGATACAGGCTGATGCCGTTGTGAAGCGGCACTAGCGTGTCGTCCAGGCTCTGGAACAGCAGCATCGGCGTGCCCTTGAGCTGCGGCATGCCGTTGATGGCGCTGTCGCCGTCGGGGATTACCCACGACAGCGGCCGTTTGATGGGCCACGTCAGCCACGACGTGCTGAGGGTATAGCGCGCCATCTCACGATAGCTCGCCGGCACGCCATCGAGCACCAGCGCCTTGACCCGCGCGCGCTGCTGCGGGTGCTCGGACAGGTAATGCACGGCCAGCGCCCCGCCGATGCTTTGCCCGAGTACCACCAGCGGTTTGCCCTGTACCTCGGGCGCAGCGTTCAGCCAGTCAAAGGCCGCATCGATGTCCTGATAAATCGCCGGCAGACTCGGCTCGCCTTCGGACCGGCCATAACCGCGATAGTCCACCAGCAGCACGTGGTAGCCCTGCTCCGGCAACCACCAACTCCCCGCCAGATGCCAGGCCATGTTGCCGCCGTTGCCATGCAGGTGCAGCACCGTGCCCTTCACCGGCACGCCGGGCTTGGCCGGCAGAAACCATGCGTTGAGTTTGGTGCCGTCGGCCGCCGTGAGGGTGACATCGCGCCAGGCGAGGTGGGCTTTGTCCGGCGTCAGCGGCAGACCGCGTTCCGGGTAGAACAGCCATTCGCTGCAGCCGCTGAGGGAGATGACCAGGAGCAAGGTAAGAAGACGCTTCAAGCGATGTCCTTCGATTCTGGATTTGCACACGACGGGAGACCTGACAGAGGCGCCGATTCATCAGCGCCCACAGACTCACAGAATATTCGAGTAGTCCGCTTCGATCCGGTCCAGGCTCAGGTGGTTGAGGAAGTTGGAGAAGCACATCCACGCCGACAGCGCGTTCATGTCGCGGAACTGGTCGGGCAGGTATTTGGGCGGCACCACCAGGCCTTCGTCCACCAGCTGACGCAACGTGCGCATGTCCTCCAGCGTGGTCTTGCCGCAGAACAGCAGCGGCACCTGCTCCAGCTTGCCCTTTCTCACGGCCAACTGGATGTAGTTGTAGACCATGATGAAGCCCTTGAGGTAGGACAGATCCTTGGTGAATGGCAGCCCATTCGGTACCGAGCCCCGGAATACCCGACTGGCGTTGCCGTAGCTTTCCGACATGCCGAAGCCTTGCTCGCGGTAGAAGTCGAACACCTGCAAAAAATCGGCGCCCTCCTCGGCCATGTGAATGGCGCGGGTGCGGTTGGTCAGCTTGCGCAGGCGGCTCGGGTAGGACGCAAAACCGATGATCTCCATCAGAATCGCCAGGCCTTCCTGGGTCACGGTCGACGAGGGCGGGCCTTTGGACAGGAAGGTGCAGATCGGCTGATTCTGCCCATTGAGCGTGGTGCCGACGTGGACCAGGCCTTCATGGACTTCAAGCGCCCGAACATCACGTTCGTTGAACATCGCGTCGCTGCGAATCTTGATGTAATCGGCGCCGGCCGCAGCGTCCGCCACAATGCCGTCGGATTCGAACACCCGGATCGTCTCTTCAGCCTCGCCAAACGTGCGATTAAGCCGGGTCTGCAGCATGGCGACGGCGTCTTTGGCCGTCAGGATTTTCGGCTCATCCTTGAGGTCCCCGCGACCGGCGATGTTGTTCAGGTAATCGGAGAGCATCATGCCGAGGTCGGACAGCGTCGGGTCGCCAGCGTGGAAGGCATCGGACGCCGCGCCGTACAGCTCCTGGGAGATCAGGCCGAAGTCCGGAGTGCCGCGGGCTTCAAGCATCCGGATGACCATCCGGTACTCTTTGCACATGCGCCGCATGATCTGCCCGACCGGGTTGAACTGGCCCAACTGCCGGGTGATGTCACGCTCGATGTTCTGGAACTCCAGCTTCACCGCGCCGGAATCAAACCCCAGCGGGCGATTTTCGTAGTACGCGCGGTCGACTTCCGGCAGGTGTTTGCCTTTGCCGTCGAGGAAGGTCTTGCGGATGTTGTCATCCCATTTCACGGCATCAAGGATTCGAATCGGCGTCTGCGCCACCACGATACGATCGGACAACGTGCGAATAGTCTGTTGGTATTCGTCCACCCGGTACCCCTTATTGAACCGTTTGCGCTATTTGGTCATGCGCTGATATTGAGCTGCTTTGAGAAAGACGTCGGAATTGGCCGGGTCGTCGAGGTAGGCAAAGACCTTGTCCATGGGACTTGAGATCAGCATACCGTCGCCCTTCACCGTATCGACCCGCTCGCCGTCGAGACTCTTCTGCTCGACCAACTGCTGAAACCGCTCCAGGTCCAGGTCATAGACCACCAGTTCGTCGGCGCCGTTCTCATTGTCGATCAGGTCGAAACCGGCGATGACGTAATTGCCGCCGTATTTTTCAGGCAGCGCGGCGGACACGTACCAGCGACTGCCGTGGCGCGACACCGTGAAGGCGTACTCGTCACGGTTTTTGCGATCGCCCTTACGGTAGCTGACCGCTTTGTAGCGGTCGGGGCCGGCGCGGCTGATTTCCAGTTCGAGCGGCTCGCCCCAGGCATTTTTGCTGCTCCAGGTGCCGAGCAATTTGGGCGGGGCGGTGTTGCTGACCGGAATCGGGTCCTTGAACGTCACCAGGCATCCGCTCAACAGCGCGAACGACAGGGCGAGCAATACGCTCCAGACTCTCATCGGGTTCTCCTTGAGGTATCAGCCAGCCATCGGCTTGGCAGTGCCCAGTACCAGATGCATCTGGCGAGTAAGAATAGCGAGCATTTCTTCGTCTGCACCGGGCAGAGGCCCGTTGAGCAGCCCCTGATATTCCATCCGGCAGATGAGCCCCGTCAACACTTGGGCGTCCAGTTGCGGCTGGACCGAGCCCATGACTTCAAGAAACTGGGCGCTGCCCTGCAGCAAAATCTGCTGATGGGCACTCACCAGTGGCGCCAGACGCGGGTTGATCAGCGCTTCGAGGTGGAAGGCGTGCTCGGCAATGAGCTGGTCGCGACGGGTCAGCAATTGATGACGCACGTACTCCATGGTCATGCGCGCGATCTCATCCGCCAGCCGGGCGCGGGCCTCGGCACTGCCGTCATTGCGCGCGACCATCTCGCGCAGCAGCGCTTCGGTGTTGGTCCACAGCTTGGCCATGTACGCCGCGCTGCGTTCAACGTATTGCGCGAAGGCATCGGTGAGCAGGTCATCGATGTCTTTGAAATAGTAGGTGGTGGCAGAGAGCGGCACTTGCGCCTCGGCTGCGACCGCGCGATGCCGCACGGCCCGGACGCCGTCACGGATGAGGATGCGCATGGCCGCATCGAGGATCTGTTGGCGACGCTGTTCACTTCCCTGTCGACTCGCCTTGCGGCCCTGGTACTGAACACTCTGTGCGACTGCCGTGGCCAGGCCAGCGGCTCCCTTTTGAGCGATCGTGCGGTTCACAACTGGATTTCCTTTTTTCGAGTCATTCACATCACAGCAACGTCAGCTTACGGCGGTGTCTGCGCCGACGTCATCGCGAGCAAGCTCACTCCTATAATCGGCGGAGTGCCCCTGTAGGAGTGAGCTTGCTCGCGATAGCATTTCCAAATGCAGCCGCGCACTACGAACAGACAAAAAAAAGCCGCCCTGCGCAGGCGGCTTGTTTTGACGCTTAGGCTTGCGGCCGCATGTGCGGGAACAGGATGACGTCACGTATGGACGGCGAGTTGGTCAGCAGCATGACCAGACGGTCGATGCCGATGCCCTCGCCCGCGGTCGGCGGCATACCGTATTCCAGCGCACGGACGAAGTCTGCGTCGTAGTGCATGGCCTCGTCGTCGCCCGCATCCTTGTCCGCCACCTGAGCCATGAAACGCTCGGCCTGGTCTTCCGCGTCGTTCAACTCGGAATAGGCGTTGGCGATTTCGCGGCCGCCGATGAACAGCTCGAAGCGGTCGGTGACGTTCGGGTTGTCATCGTTGCGACGGGCCAGCGGCGACACTTCGAACGGGTACTGGGTGATGAAGTGCGGCTGCTCCAGCTTGTGCTCAACCAGCTCTTCGAAAATCATCACCTGCAGCTTGCCCAGACCTTCAAAGCCCAGCACCTTGGCGCCGGCTTTCTTGGCGATGGCGCGGGCCTTGTCGATGTCGTTCAGGTCATCGGCGGTCAGCTCGGGGTTGTACTTGAGGATCGAGTCGAACACCGACAGACGCGCAAACGGCTCGCCGAAGTGGAACACCTTGTCGCCGTACGGCACGTCGGTGCTGCCGAGCACCAGCTGGGCCAGCTCACGGAACAGCTCCTCGGTCAGGTCCATGTTGTCTTCGTAATCAGCGTAGGCCTGGTAGAACTCGAGCATGGTGAACTCGGGGTTGTGCCGGGTCGAAACGCCTTCGTTACGGAAGTTGCGGTTGATCTCGAACACTTTCTCGAAGCCACCCACAACCAGACGCTTGAGGTACAGCTCAGGCGCGATGCGCAGGAACATTTCCAGGTCCAGCGCGTTGTGGTGAGTCTCGAACGGCTTGGCCGCTGCGCCGCCCGGGATGGTCTGCAGCATCGGCGTTTCGACTTCAAGGAAGTCGCGCTGCATCAGGAAGCTGCGGATGTGGGCGATGACTTTCGAGCGAACGCGGAAGGTTTCACGCACGTCATCGTTGACGATCAGGTCGACGTAACGCTGGCGATAACGCTGCTCGGTATCGACCAGGCCATGGTGCTTGTCGGGCAGCGGACGCAAGGATTTGGTCAGCAGGCGCACGTTCGTCATTTCGACATAGAGGTCGCCCTTGCCGGAACGGGCCAGGGTGCCTTCGGCTGCGATGATGTCGCCCATGTCCCAGGTTTTCACCGAGGCCAGGGTTTCTTCCGGCAGGGTCTTGCGGTTGACATAGACCTGGATGCGACCGGTCATGTCCTGAATCACCATGAACGAGCCACGGTTGAGCATGATGCGCCCGGCAACCTTGACCGGAATCGCCGCTTCAGCCAGCTCTTCCTTGGTCTTGTCCGCGTACTGTTTCTGCAGGTCGTTGCAGTAGTTTTCGCGACGGAAGTCGTTCGGGAAGGCGTTGCCCTTGGCGCGCTCGGCCGCAAGTTTTTCCTTGCGCAGGGCGATCAGGCTGTTTTCTTCCTGTTGCTGGGCTTGCGGGTCGAGTTGTTGGTCGCTCATGTCTTGATTATCCATCACAGATTCGTGGCCCTTCGTCTGGCCGGGAAGCGCGACGAAGGATCGCGGGCGGCGACGTCATGATGACGCGCCCGACCCGCAACAGTGGTGTGGCGATTACAGGCCCTGTTTGAGGCTCGCGATCAGGTATTCGTCGATGTCGCCATCGAGCACCTTGTCGCAATCGCTGCGTTCGACGCTGGTGCGCAGGTCCTTGATGCGCGAGGCATCGAGCACGTACGAACGGATCTGGTGACCCCAGCCGATGTCCGACTTGGTGTCTTCCAGCGCTTGCGAGGCCGCGTTGCGTTTCTGCACTTCCTGCTCGTACAAGCGTGCCCGCAGCATCTTCATCGCGGTGTCTTTGTTGGCGTGCTGGGAACGTTCGTTCTGGCAGCTGACCACGGTGTTGGTCGGCACGTGGGTGATCCGGACCGCCGAGTCAGTGGTGTTGACGTGCTGACCACCGGCGCCCGAGGAGCGGTAGGTGTCGATGCGCAGGTCCGACGGGTTGATGTCGATTTCGATGTTGTCATCGATTTCCGGCGACACGAACACGGCCGAGAACGAGGTGTGGCGACGGTTGCCGGAGTCGAACGGGCTCTTGCGGACCAGACGGTGTACGCCGATTTCGGTGCGCAGCCAGCCGAATGCGTATTCGCCCTTGATGTGCACCGTGGCGCCTTTGATGCCGGCGACTTCACCGGCCGACAGTTCCATGATGGTCGCGTCGAAGCCGCGCTTGTCAGCCCAGCGCAGATACATGCGCAACAGGATGTTCGCCCAGTCCTGGGCTTCGGTGCCGCCGGAACCGGCCTGGATGTCCAGGTAGGCGTTGTTCTGGTCCATCTCGCCGCTGAACATGCGACGGAATTCCAGTTTTTCCAGGGCCTCGCGAAGACGCTCGACTTCAGCGGCAACGTCGTCGACGGCGGCCTGGTCTTCTTCTTCGGCGGACATCAGCAACAGGTCCTTGGCATCCACCAGGCCGGTGCTCATTTCGTCGAGGGTGTCGACGATCTGCGCCAGCAGCGAACGCTCGCGGCCCAGTTCCTGGGCGTACGACGGGTTGTTCCAGACGTTTGGATCTTCGAGCTCGCGGTTAACTTCGGTCAGACGATCATGTTTGTGATCGTAGTCAAAGATACCCCCGAATGGTTTCGGAGCGCTCGGACAGGTCCTTGATGCTGTTTAGGATCGGGTTGATTTCCATGGTGGGCAGCACTCGCAGGCGATTTTCACAAAGCCGGCGAGTATAGCGCAGCGAACCCCCCGATGGCAGCCCGTTGGGCAGGGCTGGGTCGTGATCGTCGTTCTTTGCGGGGACATCACCTGGTTACGCCCAGAGCGCGCAGGAATGTGGGTCCTCGCCCTACCCCATCGCCACCTGATTGCGCCCGTTATGCTTCGCCGCGTACAGCCCCTGATCCGCAGTCTGGATCAGCTGGCGACTGTGGCTGCCCACTTGCGGGACGACAGTGGCGAGACCGATGCTGACCGTCAGGCTGGAGCCTTGGCTGGGCGCGACGTGGGGAATGTTCATGCTGGCGATGGTCTGGCGCAGTTTTTCCGCCAGCAAACGTGCGCCACCCGGGGAGGTATTGGGCAGCACCAGCGCGAACTCTTCGCCGCCGTAACGTGCGGGCAGATCGGAGGGACGGCTGGAGTTGGCGCGGATGGCCTTGGCGACCTGACGCAGGGCTTCGTCACCTTCGAGATGCCCGAAGGCGTCGTTGTAGGCCTTGAAGTAATCCACGTCGATCATCAACAGCGAGATCTGCGTCTGCTCACGGGTAGAACGGCGCCATTCCAGCTCCAGGTACTCGTCGAAGTGACGGCGGTTGGACAGGCCGGTCAAGCCGTCGGAGTTCATCAGGCGTTGCAGCACCAGGTTGGTGTCGAGCAGCTGTTGCTGGCTGACGCGCAACGCACGATAGGCTTCATCGCGCTGCAGCAGCGTCATGTACGAGCGCGAGTGGTAACGAATGCGTGCGACAAGTTCGATGTTGTCCGGCAGTTTGACCAGGTAATCGTTGGCCCCGGCGGCAAAGGCGGCGCTCTTGATCAGCGGGTCTTCCTTGGTCGAAAGCACGATGATCGGGATGTCCCGGGTCTTCGGATTGCTGCGGTACTCACGCACCAGCGTCAGGCCGTCGAGGCCGGGCATGACCAGGTCCTGAAGAATGACCGTCGGCTTGATCAGGATCGCTTGGGCAATCGCCTGATGGGGGTCCGCGCAGAAATGGAAGTCGATGTTTTCTTCCTGTGCCAGCCCACGTCGGACGGCCTCGCCGATCATGGCCTGATCGTCGACGAGCAACACCATGGCAGCGTTTTCATCCGTGGCGTGCAGATCGTCCAGTTGCAAATCATGCATTCGGGGTCTCCTGGTCACAGGTCGGCTGTGAAATCACCTGGAAATTCATTGGGTGAATACCTCCTTCAAGCGAGGTGCAATCGATTCCAGAGAGCGAATTTCCGTGGCGGCGTCGATGGCCGCGGCCGCTTTGGGCATGCCATACACCGCACAGCTTTCCTGATTCTGGGCGATGGTGAGAAAGCCCCGCTGACGCATCAGCTTGAGTCCCTGCGCACCATCACGGCCCATGCCGGTCAACAAAACACCCACTGCGTCACCATTCCAATAGCTGGCCACACTTTCGAAAAACACGTCGATGGAGGGCCTGTAAATTTCGTTAACCGGCTCTGCGGTGTACGCCAGCGTGCCGTTCCTGAGCAGACGAATATGGTGGTTGGTGCCTGCCAGCAGCACCGTGCCCACTTGCGGCGGCTCGCCATGGCGCGCCAGCCTGACCTCCAGCCCCGAAGAGCTGCTCAGCCATTGCGCCATCCCTTCGGCGAACACCTGATCCACATGCTGCACCAGTACGATGGCGGCCGGGAAATCCGTCGGCAGCGCCTTGAGCAGTATTTCCAGTGCAGCGGGGCCGCCGGCCGATGAGCCGATCGCGATCAACCGCTGACGCTGTGCCGACTCGCGCACCGGTGGCGGCACAGGGCGAACCCGCGTGTCCCGCTCGCCAATGAGCCAGCCTATATTAAGTATCTTGCGCAACAAAGGCGCGGCGGCATCCTTGGGGTTGCCGGCACCCAGCGCGGGCGTATCGACGACGTCCAGCGCGCCATGGCCCATGGCTTCGAACACCCGATGCACATTCTGCTCGCGGTCCACGGTGACGATGACGATGGCGCACGGCGTCGCCGCCATAATACGTCGAGTGGCCTCCACGCCGTCCATCACCGGCATGATCAGGTCCATCAGGATCAGGTCGGGCGTCAGCTGCGCGCAACGCTCCACCGCCTCGGCGCCATTGCTGGCCACCCAGGCAATCTGGTGCGCCGGCTCAAAGGCCAGCGCGCGGCGCAACGCCTCCACTGCCATGGGCATGTCGTTGACGATGGCAATCTTCATCCCTGCGCATCTCCTATCAACTCAACGACCGCATCGAGCAGCGCGTCGTCATGGAAACTGGCCTTGGCCAGATAGTAATCGGCGCCAGCGTCCAGGCCGCGACGGCGATCTTCTTCACGGTCCTTGTACGACACCACCATCACTGGCAGCGATTGCAGGCGGCTGTCGCGGCGCACCAGCGTCACCAGTTCGATGCCGTCCATGCGCGGCATGTCGATGTCGGTGATGAGCAAGTCGAAATCCTCACCGCGCAAGGCGTTCCAGCCGTCCATGCCATCCACGGCCACGGCGACTTCGTAACCCCGGCTGGCCAGCAACTTGCGCTCCAGCTCGCGCACCGTCAGCGAATCATCGACCACCAGCACGCGCTTGCGGGCTTGGGTGTCCGCCTGCTGGCTGCGCCGGTCAATGCGCGCCAGGCGTCCGGTATTGAGCAGTTTCTCCACCGATCGCAGCATGTCTTCAACGTCGATGATCAACACCGCCGAGCCATCGTCGAGCAAGGCGCCCGCGGAAATGTCCTGAACCTTGCCCAGGCGCGGATCCAGCGGCAGAACCACCAACGTGCGTTCGCCGATGAAGCGTTCCACGGCGACGCCATACACGGCATCGCGCTCGCGAATGACCACCACTTTGAGCACGTCTTCACTGTGCTGGCTGGCCGGGCGGTTAAGCAACTGCGTGGCGGCCACCAGCCCGACATGTCGCTCCTCGTGCCAGAAATGCTGACGCCCTTCCAGCTGCACAATCTCGTCGGCGCGCACGTCACGCATCCGCTCGATGTGCGCCAGCGGAAAGGCATACGCTTCGCCGCCAACGTCCACCACTAGACTGCGCACCACCGACAAGGTCAGCGGCACTTCCAGATGGAAACGGCTGCCCTGCCCGGCGCGCTGGTCCATTTCGACGCCGCCACGCAGTTGCCGAATCATGTGTTGAACCGCGTCCAGCCCGACGCCTCGGCCAGACACTTCGGTGACCGTGTCGCGCATGCTGAAACCGGGCAGGAACAGGAAGCTCAGCAGTTCTTCTTCGCTCAGCTGCGCAGCGGTTTCGGCGGGCGAGAGTTTGCGCTCAATGATATTCAGGCGCAGGCGCTCGAGGTCGACGCCGGCGCCGTCATCGATCAGCTCGACCACCAGCAGCCCGGCCTGGTGCGACGCCTTCAGTTGAATCAGCCCCTCGGCCGGCTTGCCGCAGGCGAGGCGCTGTGCGGGCAGCTCGATGCCGTGGTCGACCGCATTGCGCAGCAAGTGGGTCAGCGGTGCTTCGAGTTTTTCCAGCACATCGCGATCAACCTGAGTCTTTTCGCCGTCGATTTCCAGGCGCACCTGCTTGCCCAGCGAGCGCCCCAGATCCCGGACCATGCGCGCCTGACCCACCAGCACATCGGCAAACGGGCGCATGCGGCAGGCCAGCGCGGTGTCGTAGAGCAGTTGCGCGCGTTGCGACGCCTGCCAGCCGAACTCATCGAGATCGGCCGTCTGTTGAATCAGCAAATGCTGCGCTTCGCCGAGCAGACGCCGCGCTTCCTCCAGCGCCTTTTGCGCGTCGGGATCGGTGTTGGCGCCGAGCAAGGCTTCAAGACTGTCCAGTGCTCGGGTGGCGCCGGTCTGAGTGCGTTTGACCCGCTGCATCGCGGCCAGATAAGGCTTCAACCGTTGGGTCTCGACCAGCGACTTGCTCGACAGGTCCAGCAGGTTGTTCAAGCGTTCGGCAGTGACGCGCAGGACCCTTTCCCCGGTCTCGGCCACACGTCGTTCACCGGGGCCATCTGCTTTAGGCGCCAGGTCGGCAACGGGCTCGACGACGGCGGCGGCCAGTTCTTCGGCGGCCGAATCCTGCGCAGACTGAAGCGAGGTGACCAGCGACTGCGCGTTGGCAAGCAGGATGTCTTCAAGGGAAGGCAACGCGGTGGGCACCAGCATGGCTTTCATGGCCGGATCGGCGCTGACCATGTTGTTCATCAGCGCCACATAGCCGTCCACATCCGCCTGAGGCACGCTGGCGCCGGGCGTGGCGATGCGCATCAGCAAATCGGTGCCCATCAGCAAGGCGTCGATGTGCTCGGGCAGCAGGTGCAATCGGCCTTCCTGGGCGCTGACCAGGCAGTCTTCCATGACGTGGGAAACGCTGACGCCCGCGTTGACCCCGACAATCCGCGCCGCGCCTTTCAGCGAATGGGCCGCGCGCATGCACGCTTCCAGTTGATCAGCCTGAGTCGGATTGCGCTCAAGGGCCAGCAGGCCCGCGCTCAACACCTGAGTCTGGGCTTCCGCCTCCAGGGTGAAGAGTTCGAACAGCGACGCGTCGCGCATTTGATCGGGCGTCATGTCAGGCTCCGGTTCACGGCCGACAAGAGCTGGTCTTCATCGAGCAGGCGCAGGCTGCGGTTCTTCCATTGCACGACGCCTCGGGTGAAGCGTGCGTTGCTGTTCTGTGCCGACGCCGAGGCGTTGTCCAGCAGGCGCGCTTCGATGGCATGAATGCCGTCAACCTCGTCCACCGGCACCACCACCGGACCGCCGTCTGCCGAAACAATCAGCATGCGCGGCATTGTGCGGGCATCCCCGACCGGCGCGACTGAAGGGTCCAGTCCGAGCAGTTCGACGAACGACAGGCAGGCCACCAGGGCGCCGCGCACATTGGCAACGCCCAGCAAGGCTCGTGAACGCTGGTGCGGAAGCGAATGAATGGCTTGCACCGGCGACACTTCCACCAGACACCGGGTCGGCAGGCCGAGCCACTCTTCGCCGAGACGAAACACCACGGTCGAGCGGGTTTCGACGTCGACGGCCAGCGCATCGGTGTGCATCGACACGCGCTGCTCCTGGGCCAGCGAGTAACGGTCGAGCAAGCGTGTTGCCGCTGCCGAGTACACCGAGCAGTTGCGGCAATGAATATGATCGGCAAGTAGCGGGCAGGACCGGTCGCCATGGATGCCGATGCGGTTCCAGCAGTCGTCGATCGCCTCGGCGGTGTCGCTGACCAGCTCTGTGTGTACGCGACTCATCCGCTGCGTCCTTCTTTAGTGACACCCCGTGCCGCGCGCTCCTGCAGCCGCCGGGCCCCTGCGCTGTCGCCCTGGGCGGCGAGCAGCGCGGCCAGTTGCGCCAGGGTTTCCGGATGCTGCGGCTGCAGATACAACGCCTTGCGATAAAACCCTTGTGCCGCGCTCGCGTCCCCCGCCACTTCGCTGAGCAGGCCCAGCCAGTAAAACACCGGGGCGACCGGTTCGAAGCGCTTGAGGTACTGCTCACAGGCCACCTTCGCCTCGGCACTGCGGCCTTCATTGGCAAGGGCCGCGATGCTGTGCAATAACTCGGTAGCGTCGCCGTTGCCCGCGCCCGGCGCCGCCACCGCTTTGATGTCGGGTCTGAGAGCAGCCCTGCGTTCTTCGGTCAGCGCAGGATCATTCAACAACCTCGGCGCAAAGGGCTGCGGTTTACGAGCGCCGCGCGACAGGGCCGATGTTGGGTAAGCAGACGTTGGCTGAGCAGGCGATGAATCGCTTCGCGACGGCGCCATGGCTGGGGCAGTCCAGACGCTGTGGGGTTCGGTGGTAGCCTCGTCACGCCGACGAAAGGCGAACGATTGGGGAATGCCAATCGACACCATGCCCATGCGCCCGAGCAGGCTGCCCTCGGCGGGACCGATGAACAGCACGCCGTCGTCGCGGGTCATGCGTTTCAGCGCATCAAAACCCTGACGCTGGGTGTCGACGTCGAAGTAGATCAGCAGGTTGCGGCAGAACACGAAATCGTAGGCCGACTGCGCCACCGGCATGGAGGGATCGAGCAGGTTGCCGGACTGAAAGCGGACCTGATCACGGACCCGCTCCTCCAGTCGATAGCCCTCCTCGACCGCGCTGAAAAAACGTTCCCGGAAACCCAGCTGGTCGCCGCGAAAGGAGTTTTTGCCATACACGCCCTGGCGCGCGCGCTGTATCGAAAGCGGGCTGATGTCCACTGCCTCGACGCTGAACTGCGGCCCGCGCAGACCGGCGTCGAACAGCGCCATGGCGATGGAATAAGGCTCTTCGCCGGTGGAGCACGGCAGGCTGAGAATCCGCAGCGGACGCACGCCATTGAGCTGCGCCAACCGGGCGTTGGCCAGCTTGCCGAGGGTGGCGAAGGATTCCGGGTAACGGAAAAACCAGGTTTCGGGGACGATCACCGCTTCGATCAGCGCCTGTTGCTCGTCCGCCGAAACCAGCAGCGTCTGCCAGTAGTCGTCGTGGTCCCGCGCCTTGGACAGCGTGCAGCGCTGACGCACGGCGCGCTCGATGATCGCCTCGCCCACCGACGCGACGTCCAGCCCGATGCGGTCCTTGAGAAAGGCGAAGAAACGCGCGTCGCTGCTCATGGCGCCGCCTCGAAGGCATCCGGGCTCATGGGCTCCTCGGGAAACAACAGTTCGCGCACGGCGTCACTGAGCAAGTCATCCACACGTATCCATTGCAGCAGGCCGTGTTCGTCCTCGCGCACCGGGCCCAGGTACGGCGCCTGTGAGTTGTCCAGACCATAGGCTTTGAATTCATGGGGCGAGCAGCGCAACGTGTCGGTCGCCTGTTCGAGGATCAGGCCCAACTCACGCGGCGGGCGATCGCCGCCGAGGCGGTAGTGCACCAACACCAGCCGTGTGCTGGTACGCAACGGGGCGGGATGGCCGAAGGTCAGCGCGCTGAGATCGATGACCGGGACGATCGCACCTCGGTGGGCAAACACACCCGCGACCCAGTGCGGCGCTTGGGCGATGGGCTTGAGCATCAGCCGTGGCAGCACTTCGGCGACTTCTGTCGCTTGCAGCGCATAGCGTTCCGCGCCGATGCGGAACAGCAGAAACAGCTTGTTCTTCGGCAACACCGCAGCGCTGCGCTTGGCTGAATGCTCGATCATGGGCCTGACTCAGACCTTGAAACGCGAAACGCCGCTACGCAGCCCCACCGCCACCTGGCTGAGCTCGTCGATGGCGAAGCTGGCCTGACGCAGGGATTCGACGGTCTGGCTGCTGGCATCACCCAACTGCACCAGCGCCTGGTTGATCTGTTCGGCGCCAGTGGCCTGAGCCTGCATGCCTTCGTTGACCATCAACACACGCGGCGCCAGGGCCTGCACTTGATGGATGATCTGCGAAAGCTGCTCGCCGACCTGGGTCACTTCGTACATGCCGCGACGCACTTCTTCGGAGAACTTGTCCATGCCCATGACGCCCGCCGACACCGCAGACTGGATCTCGCGAACCATCTGCTCGATGTCGTAGGTGGCCACGGCGGTCTGGTCGGCCAGACGCCGGACTTCGGTGGCGACCACGGCGAAACCACGGCCGTATTCGCCGGCTTTTTCCGCTTCGATGGCGGCATTGAGCGACAGCAGGTTGGTCTGGTCGGCGACCTTGACGATGGTCACCACGACCTGATTGATGTTGCCGGCCTTCTCATTGAGGATCGCCAGCTTGGAGTTGACCAGATCGGCCGCGCCCATGACCGAGTGCATGGTTTCTTCCATGCGCGCCAGGCCTTGCTGACCGGAGCCCGCCAGGACCGAAGCCTGATCCGCCGCTGAGGTTACTTCGGTCATGGTGCGCACGAGATCCCGGGACGTTGCGGCAATTTCCCGCGATGTGGCGCCGATTTCCGTGGTGGTCGCAGCAGTCTCTGTGGCCGTCGCCTGTTGCTGCTTGGAGGTGGCAGCAATCTCGGTCACCGACGTGGTCACCTGAATCGACGAGCGCTGCGCTTGGGACACCAATGCCGCAAGTTCGGCGACCATGTCGTTGAAGCCAGTCTGGACCGATCCGAATTCATCGTTGCGATCCAGCGCCAGCCGCGTGCTCAGGTCGCCGGTGCGCATGGTCTCGAGAATCTGCACGATGCGGTTCATCGGCGCCAGAATCGCGCGCATCAGCAACAGGCCGCACGCCGCCGCCGCCAGCAAGGCAATGATCAACGAAATGCCGAGGGTGATTTTGGCGCTGGAGACGGCGGCTTGAATGGCGTCGGACGCCTTGTCGGCGACCACCTTGTTCTTGGCGCCGAGTGCGTTCAGCTGTTTACGACCCTCAAACCACGTGGGGGTGAGTTGCTCGGCGAAAATCCGTTGGGCCAGCGCGTAGTTGTCGCCCTGATAAGCCGCAAGCACACCGTTGAGCACGAGCTGGTAGCGTTCGCGCAATTGCAGAAACTGGGCGAAGTCGTTGCGATCCGATTCGTCGAAGATGCTTTTCTGGTAATTGACGATCTGCGCCTGCAGGCGGTCTTCGAATTCTTTGTACTGGTCTTCTTCAGCGCTGGTGAGGTCGCGACCGGCGCCTTCACTGAGCAAATGCTGGGTGGCTACGTAGCTTTCGACCCAGGCGCCGCGCACGGTGCTGCTGTAGAAAACGCCGGGCAGCGCGTCCAGTCGTACGGCATCGCCGCTGCTCTCGATCACCAGCAGGCGATTGAACGACACGATCACCATCAACAGCATGATGGCGATGATGACAGCGAAGCTCGCCAAAATCCGTTGACGCAACGTCCAGTTCTTCACAGTCAGCCCTCAAGGGTTCAACGCCGGCATGACCGGGTTCAAGAAGCGGACCGACGGACGGTCCAAAGCGAGCGGGAGTATAGCCTAGTGACTTCCCAATAAACGGGCTGTTTCCGACAAGGAAAACGCCATATCACACAGCCAGATCGGAAGTGTCTTACACGCTATCGGCTTGATGCGACGTTGCTTGATGGTACGAGTGCGTTGTTGGCGGATGTCTGCAGCGGACGTTCAGCGCACGGGGGAGAAATGCGGGTCAGGCCCCAACGGTTGTTGGGCCTGACCCGCAGATTTGCGGGTGTCGGATGGTGTATCCGGGACGGGTGGCTGGACAGGCTGACGGTTTAAGGCTGCGCCTGACGCACTTGGTGCTCAAGCTCGGTCTTGAGGGCGGGATCGAGCTTCAGCTGCTTGGCGAGTTCGTCCAGGTAAGCGCGCTCCATGAAGTGTTCTTCGTCGACCATCATCACGCTGGCCAGGTACATCTCGGCGGCGATTTCCGGGGTCTGCGCCGCGCGGGCGACATCGGCCGGGTCCAGCGGCTTGTTCAGTTCAGCGTGCAGCCATTGCTGCAGTTCGTTGTCGCCGGTGATGCGGGTGAACTCGCCTTCGATGAGTTCGCGTTCACGGTCGTCAACGTGGCCGTCGGCCTTGGCCGCTGCCACCAGCGCCCGCAGGATGGCCTCGCTGTGCTGCTCGACCTGGGCCGGGGGCACGCGGTCCACGGTTTGCGGCTCAACCGGTTGAGCCACACCCTGACTCGTCTGCCAGTTTCCGTAGGCCTTGTACGCCAGCACGCCCAACGCTGCGAGCCCGCCATAGGTCAGCGCTTTGCCGCCCATTTTGCGTGCGCCTTTGTTGCCCATCAGCAAGCCCATCGCGCCCGCTGCCAACGCGCCGCCACCGGCCCCGGAGAGCAGCCCGCCAAGGCTCCCGCCCAGCTTGCCGCCCAGGCCGCTGCCACCGACTTTGCCGAGCAGATCGCCAAGACCGCCCTGCCCGTTTTGCCCGCTTTTGCCGCTCTTGTCGTGAGCGCCGGCCTTGTTTTGCAGCAGGTCCTGGCCGGATTTCAACAGTTGATCGAGTAAACCGCGCGTGTTCATGACTTCACCTTCAGAAGGGGGACAGACGATTCGACCCGCAGGTTAAGGCGAAGGCACCGACGCGCGCCGGGCGGGTTTGCTTCTGAATGTTGCGGCGACTGAGCGTCCAGAGGCCGGATGGTTTTCGCTCCACCGCATCCGCCCTGCACGAATGGGCTCGGTATTTGCTGCGCCAAGTTTGTCGAGGCTCGAACGGGGCACTACGCTCTGCACCACCGATCTCTGCCCAAACAACCACCATGAGGCAAACCCACCATGTCCGTGCACAAGACTGCGATTCTGAGCGCCGTGATCACCGCCCTATTCACCAGCGGCGCGGTGCAGGCCGCCGAAGCACTCACGGCGGTGGGCGATGGCGAGGGGGAACTGGATATCGTGGCGTGGCCGGGCTACATCGAACGCGGCGAAAGCGACAAGGCCTACGACTGGGTGACCGGCTTCGAGCAGGAAACCGGCTGCAAGGTCAACGTCAAGACCGCCGCAACCTCCGACGAGATGGTCAGCCTGATGACCAAGGGCGGGTACGACCTGGTCACCGCGTCGGGCGATGCGTCGTTGCGCCTGATCGCCGGCAAGCGTGTGCAGCCCATCGACCCCACGCTGATCCCGAACTGGAAGACCCTTGACCCGCGCCTGAAAGACGGCCCCTGGTACACGGTCGAGAACAAAACGTACGGCACGCCGTACCAGTGGGGGCCGAACGTGCTGATGTACAACACCAACGTGTTCAAGACGCCGCCGGTCAGCTGGAGCGTGGTGTTCGAGCCGCGGGATTTGCCCGACGGCAAACCGAACAAGGGCCGGGTCCAGGCCTACGACGGGCCGATCTACATCGCCGACGCCGCGCTGTATTTGAAGACCGCCAAACCGGAACTGAACATCGTCGACCCTTACCAGCTCACCGAGACCCAGTACAAGGCGGTACTCGACCTGCTTCGCGCTCAGCAGCCGCTGATTCACCGCTACTGGCATGACGCGACGGTGCAGATGAGCGACGTGAAAAACGAAGGTGTGGCAGCGTCGAGTTCGTGGGGTTACATGGTCAATGGGCTGGTCGCCGACAAGCAGCCCGTCGCCTCGACCATCCCCCAGGAAGGCGCCACCGGCTGGGCCGACACGACGATGTTGCACGCCGAGGCCAAACACCCCAACTGCGCCTACAAATGGATGAACTGGTCGCTGCAACCGAAAGTTCAGGGCGACGTTGCGGCCTGGTTCGGCTCCCTGCCGGTGGTGCCTGACGCGTGCAAGGGCAACGAGCTGCTCGGCGCCGAGGGTTGCGAGACCAACGGGTTTGACCTGTTCGACAAGATCGCTTTCTGGAAAACACCCCAGGCCGAGGGCGGCAAATACGTACCGTACAGCCGCTGGACGCAGGATTACATTGCGATCATGGGCGGGCGTTAAGCCATGACCCACGCTGTCCAGTTCACCCAGGTCTCGCGGCTGTTCGGCGAGGTGAAAGCCGTGGACCGGGTGTCCATCGACATTGAGGACGGCGAGTTCTTTTCCATGCTTGGCCCTTCGGGCTCCGGCAAGACCACCTGCCTGCGCCTGATCGCAGGCTTCGAGCAACCCAGCGCCGGCTCGATTCGCATTCATGGCCAGGAAGCCGCCGGCCTGCCGCCGTACCAGCGTGACGTCAACACGGTGTTTCAGGACTACGCGCTGTTTCCGCACATGAACGTGCGGGACAACGTTGCCTATGGCCTGAAAGTCAAAGGCGTCGGCAAAGCCGAGCGGATCAAGCGGGCCGACGAGGCCCTGAACATGGTGGCGCTCGACGGCTATGGCGCGCGCAAACCCGTGCAACTGTCCGGCGGACAGCGCCAGCGTGTGGCCCTGGCGCGTGCACTGGTCAATCGGCCGCGGGTGCTGCTGCTCGACGAGCCCCTCGGCGCCCTCGACCTGAAGCTGCGCGAACAGATGCAGAGCGAGCTGAAGAAACTGCAGCGCCAGCTGGGCATCACCTTCATCTTCGTCACCCACGACCAGACCGAAGCGCTGTCGATGTCGGACCGGGTCGCGGTGTTCAACAAAGGCCGCATCGAGCAGGTCGATACGCCGCGCAATCTGTACATGAAACCGGCGACGACCTTCGTGGCGGAATTCGTGGGCACCTCCAACGTTGTGCACGGCGAACTGGCGCAAGCATTGACCGGCAGCCCGGGCGCTTTTTCGATTCGGCCCGAGCACATCCGTTTTGCCGAGAGCGGCACTGCGACGCACGACATTCAGCTCAGCGGCGTGCTGCACGACATTCAATATCAGGGCAGTGCCACCCGCTACGAGGTCAAACTGGACAACGGCCAGACGCTCACTGTCAGCCAGGCCAATAGCCAATGGCTGGACACCGGGCCGCGCTATCAGCCGGGGCAACGCCTGACGGCATGCTGGGCGCGGGAAGCGATGGTTGCGCTACATGACGCGCCACGTGAGTCGCCAGAAATCGCGACGGGCGAGGCGCCTTGAGATGGGTCAGACGTTCACTGGCTCCGCACCGATGCAACGGCAATCGCCACTCCGACGCTTTTCCAACCTGCTCTATCGCCGCCAGAATCTGTACCTGGCGCTGCTGCTGATCCCGCCGCTGCTGTGGTTCGGCGCGATTTACCTCGGCTCGCTGCTGGGCCTGTTGTGGCAGGGCTTCTACACCTTCGACGACTTCAGCATGACCGTGACGCCGGACCTGACCCTGGCGAACTTCGGCGCGCTGTTCAACCCGGCCAACTTCGACGTCATCCGCCGCACCCTGACCATGGCGTTCGCAGTTTCCATCGCCAGCGCCATCATCGCCTTCCCCATCGCGTATTACATGGCGCGCTACACCACCGGCAAAACCAAGGCGTTCTTTTACATCGCGGTGATGATGCCGATGTGGGCCAGTTACATCGTCAAGGCCTACGCGTGGACGCTGCTGCTGGCCAAGGGCGGCGTCGCGCAATGGTTCGTTCAGCATCTGGGATTGGCGCCGGTGTTGCAGGGGCTGTTGAGCGTGCCTGGCATCGGTGGCAGCACCTTGTCGACCTCCCACCTGGGGCGATTCATGGTGTTCGTCTACATCTGGCTGCCGTTCATGATCCTGCCGATTCAGGCCTCCCTCGAGCGCTTGCCGCCCTCACTGCTGCACGCCTCCGCCGACCTGGGCGCCACGCCCCGGCAGACGTTCATGCAGGTGATTCTGCCGCTGTCGGTGCCGGGCATTGCAGCGGGCTCGATCTTCACGTTTTCGCTGACCCTGGGGGATTTCATCGTGCCGCAACTGATCGGCCCGCCGGGCTACTTCATCGGCAGCATGGTCTACGCCCAGCAAGGCGCCATCGGCAATATGCCCATGGCGGCGGCATTCACGCTGGTGCCGATCGTGCTGATCGCGGTTTATCTCGCCATCGTCAAACGACTGGGGGCTTTCGATGCACTCTGATAAAGCGTCGTGGGCCCTGAAGATCGCAGCCTGGGGCGGTCTGGTGTTTCTGCACTTTCCGATCCTGATCATCTTCGTCTACGCCTTCAACACCGAAGACGCCGCCTTCAGCTTCCCGCCGAAAGGCTTCACCCTGAGGTGGATCGGCGTGGCATTCGCGCGGCCTGACGTGCTGGAGTCGATCAAGCTTTCGCTGCAAATCGCCTGCGTCGCCACGCTGATCGCACTGGTGCTCGGGACGCTGGCCTCGGCAGCGTTGTACAGGCGGGACTTCTTCGGCAAGGACGGCATCTCGCTGATGCTGATTCTGCCCATCGCCCTGCCCGGCATCATCACCGGGCTGGCCTTGTTGTCGGCGTTCAAGACCCTGGGGATCGAGCCGGGCATGTTCACCATCATCGTCGGCCACGCGACCTTCTGCGTGGTGATCGTCTACAACAACGTTATCGCCCGCCTGCGCCGCACATCCCACAGCTTGATCGAAGCCTCGATGGACCTCGGCGCCGATGGCTGGCAGACCTTCCGCTACATCATCATGCCCAACCTGGGCTCGGCGCTGCTGGCCGGCGGCATGCTGGCGTTTGCCCTGTCGTTCGACGAAATCATCGTCACCACCTTCACCGCCGGGCATGAGCGCACATTGCCCATCTGGCTGCTCAACCAACTCAGCCGCCCACGGGACGTGCCGGTAACCAATGTCGTGGCGATGCTCGTGATGATAGTGACCATGCTGCCGATCCTCGGCGCGTACTACCTGACGCGGGGCGGGGAAAGCGTGGCGGGGAGTGGGGGGAAGTGAGCGGGTTGGGGCAGCGTGCTTCCCACGACGGGAGGCAGATAGGGCGAGCTGGGGAGGATTAAGACGCAGGAGCCCTGACGTGTCTCCTTTTCCTACAACATCGCACTAGGCTCGGGCTTGTCAGTATCATATTTTGATACCATGAATAATCGACAAGCTGGCACCTTAAAAATCGTGTTCTCCAAACCCGTCCCCCATAACCTGGAATGGAGTCGACTGGAGTCGCTCTTCGCGGCGTTAGGCGCAAAAACCATAGAAGGCAGTGGCTCAAGGGTCAGGTTCGAACTCAATGGCGTAGTGGCGACCTTTCACCGGCCGCACCCGGACAAGGGTGCGAAGCCGTACCAGGTTCGTGACGCGCGAGCGTTCCTTGAGCACGCAGGAGTTACTCCATGAACATCATGAACTACAAAGGCTACTCAGCCCGGATCAACTACAGCGATGAAGACGGCCTCTTCGTAGGGCATGTCGCGGGGATCAAAGACGTGATTGGCTTTCATGGCCAGTCGGTACAAGAGCTACGATCGGCGTTTGAAGAGGCGGTGGACGACTATCTTGAAGTCTGCGAACGCTTGGGCCGTGAGCCACAGAAAACCTATTCCGGAAAACTGAGCTTACGGCTGGAACCTGAGTTGCATGCAAGCGTGGCGTCACAAGCGGAGTTGGCGCATAAAAGCATCAACCAATGGGTCAGTGACCTGCTTCGGCAAGCCATCTGACCCCATATTTATAAGCGAATAGCCTATACAGGCGTTCCGCGCCTGCGCCTCAATCCCGTAAATCCGACTCATGAATCGGCTGGTCGCGGTGCGTTGCCCGCTGGTATTGCGCGGGCCATGTGGCTTGGCGTCCGCCCAGATGTTCATCGGCACGCAGCGGCCAGTACGGATCGCGCAGCAGTTCGCGGGCGAGGAAGATCAGGTCAGCCTGGCCCGTCCGCAGAATGGTGTCGGCCTGGGTGGGTTCGGTGATCATGCCCACGGTGCCGGTGGCAATGCCGGATTCGCTGCGCACTCGAGCGGCGAATTCGGTTTGATAGCCCGGGCCCACCGGAATCTCGGCTTTGGCCGCAGTGCCGCCGGAAGACACATCAACCAGGTCGACGCTCAGCTCTTTCAAGCGTTTGCCCAGCTCGACGGTTTCGTCCGCGTTCCAGCCGCCTTCCACCCAGTCGGTGGCCGAGACGCGCACGAACAACGGCAGGTCTGCGGGCCAGACTTCACGCACGGCCTTGGTGATTTCGAGGGTCAGGCGGATGCGGTTTTCGAAAGAGCCACCGTATTGATCCTGACGCTGGTTGCTCAGCGGCGACAGGAACTGATGCAGCAGATAACCGTGGGCAGCGTGGATTTCGACCACTTTGAAACCTGCGGTCAAAGCACGTTTGGCAGCATCGACGAAGGCCTTGATGATGTCCTGAATCTGGGCTTCATCCAGCGCCGTAGGCACGGTGTAGGTCGGGTCGAAAGCGATCTTCGAGGGGCCCCAGGTCGCCCAGCCGCCTTGGTCGGCAGGAATGGCGCCACTCTGGCTCACCCACGGCCGCCATGTACTGGCCTTGCGTCCGGCATGGGACAGCTGAATGCCGGCCACCGCGCCTTGGGCGTTGATGAATCGAGTGATGCGCTGGAGCGGCTCGATTTGCTCGTCGTTCCAGAGGCCGAGATCTTCCGGGGTGATGCGCCCGTCCCGGGTTACCGCCGCCGCTTCGGTGAAAATCAGCCCGGCGCCGCCGACCGCGCGACTGCCCAGATGGACCAGATGCCAGTCATTGGCCAGGCCGTCGGCGCAGCTGTACTGACACATCGGCGAAACCACAATGCGATTGCGCAGGGTCAGCTGGCGAAGGGTGTAGGGTTCAAGCAGCAGGCTCATGGGCACCTCTCAGGTCGTGTGGCAGGTTCCATACGTTGCGAACCTTGAGCCTAGTCGACAACCCGAGCTAAGTGAGGGTTCACTCATTTCCCGGCGTAAGCCAGACATCCTGAAACAACGCGTTCACCTGTAGGACTGGCTTTAGCCGGGAAGGCGTCAGTGGCCACACCGCACGCTGATCACAGTTCAGCGCGGTGAAAGATGAACCACCATCAGTTGCACGGTTTCGTTGCCGCGGAATTCGTTCAGGTCCAGCTTGTACGCCAGCTCGACCCAGCGCACGGTCGGGTTGGGCCATACGTCGCGATCAACGCTGAAGGCGATGCCTTCGAGCTTGACGCTGCCGCATTCAGTCTTGAGTACCATCTTCAGATGGCGCTCGCCGACCACTCGCTGCTCCACCAGCTGGAACACACCATGGAACAACGGCTCGGGAAAGTGCTGCCCCCACGGGCCGGCGTTGCGCAGCGCACGGGCCAGTTCCAGGTGAAACTCTTCGACGGCCAGTGTGCCGTCGGACAGCAGCCGGCCGGTCAGGTCTTCTTCCTTGAGCTGGCGGCGCACTTCAGCATCGAAGGCCTCGGCGAATGCCGGGAAGTTGCCTTCCGGCAGCGACAGCCCGGCCGCCATCGCATGACCGCCGAACTTGCTGATCAGCTCCGGATGTTTAGCCGCCACGGCATCGAGCGCGTCGCGGATGTGAAAGCCCGGCACCGAACGCGCCGACCCCTTCAGCACCCCCTCGCCTGCGCTGGCGAAGGCAATGGTCGGGCGGTGATAACGCTCTTTCAAACGCGAGGCCAGAATGCCGATCACGCCCTGGTGCCATTCGGGTTCGAACAGACACAGACCAAACGGCATCGACTCCAGCGGCAGGTCCTTGAGCTGGGCGAGCGCCTCGCGCTGCATGCCCTGCTCGATGGATTTGCGGTCCTGATTGAGCTCGTCCAGACGCACGGCCATTTCCCGAGCCTCGGTCTCGTCATCGCAGAGCAGGCATTCGATGCCCAGGCTCATATCATCTAAACGCCCCGCCGCATTCAAACGCGGGCCGATGATGAACCCCAGGTCGGTGGAGGTGATGCGCGAGGCCTCGCGACGGGCGACATCGAGAATGGCGCGCAACCCCGGACGGGCACGACCGGCGCGGATGCGCATCAGCCCCTGGTGCACCAGAATCCGGTTATTGGCGTCCAGCGGCACGACGTCGGCGACACTGCCCAACGCCACCAGATCCAGCAACTCGCCCAGATTGGGTTGAGCGCGGCCCTCGAACCAGCCGATGTCCCGCAGTCGTGCGCGCAAGGCCATCAACACATAAAAAATCACGCCAACGCCGGCCAGCGACTTGCTCGGGAAGGTGCAACCGGGCTGGTTCGGGTTGACGATGGCATCGGCCGCCGGCAATTCGTGGCCGGGCAAGTGGTGATCGGTGACCAATACCTGCAAGCCCGCCGCCTTCGCTGCTGCGACGCCTTCAACGCTGGAAATGCCGTTGTCCACGGTCATGAGCAAATCAGGCTGGCGCTCAAGGGCGACCTGGACGATTTCCGGTGTCAGGCCGTAGCCGAATTCGAAACGGTTCGGCACCAGATAGTCCACATGCGCCGCACCGAGTAGACGCAGCCCCAGTACACCCACCGTACTGGCCGTCGCGCCATCGGCATCGAAGTCGCCGACGATGAGGATACGCTGACGCTGCTGCAATGCAGTCACCAGCAAATCGACGGCGGCCTCGATGCCCTTGAGCTGTTGGTAGGGAATCAGCCGGGCGAGGCCCTTGTCGAGCTCTTCCTCCGAGGCCACACCGCGCGCTGCGTATAACCGGGTGAGCAAAGGCGGCAGATCGCCGAGAAAAGGCAGGGTGTCAGGTAACTCGCGTGGTTCGATGCGCATTCGGGTTCCGCTGGTGTTCTCGTTGGGGCCGGTTGGGTGTTGCGATGTCAACGCGATGCCGCTGTTGTAGCGTCGCAATGCAGGACTGAATCAGCCCCGCTCGCCTGCCAGCCACTGCAGTTGCACTTCGTGCTGGCCGCGATCATCGGTGACGAAGATCGTGCCTTCGCTGATCATCACGTCCCACTTGATCACCCGGGGCATGTCCTTGGCCAGGATCTCCAGTGCCTCTTGGGGGACCGAGGCGATATTGACGTTCTTCAGCGTCTTGATCGCCGGTATGACCTTGCCTTCCCACACCCGCAGACTGCCGTAGGCCAGCAGGCTGGTGCGTTCGGTGCGGCGCGAGCACCACGTCAGGCGGTCGGCGTCGGGCTGGCCCACTTCGATCCAGTGCAGCACGCGATCGTCCAGACTCTTTTCCCACAACGCAGGCTCGTCGACGTCCGACAGACCACGGCCAAACGACAGATGCTCGTTGTACCAGAAGGCGTAGGCCAGCAGGCGCACGGTCATGCGCTCTTCGGTCTCCGAAGGGTGACGCGCGATGGTCTGCTTGACGGTTTCGTAGACCCCGCGATCAAGGTCGGTGAGATTGAGTTCGAACTTGTAGGTCGTGGACGGTTGGGCCATGAACGGGCTTCTAGTAGAGACGGGAAAGGCGGCAAGTCTACCCGATGCAGCCCCGTTGAACGACCGAACTCGATGAGCGATGCGGCTCGCCCTTCAGATCGGAGCTGGGGCACAACGTTCGCGAGGCGTTACTCATGCCCCCATGACATGTGTTAAATAAATGAGGCACATCACCGATTCCTTGCTGCGAGACGCTGTCGATGAGGGTCAACGCTTCCATGCATGTCACCGGTTCCCGAATGCGCGCCGTGCTGCTCGCTGCTCTGCTCATTAGCCTGCCCGGTACCGCGTCGGCACGTGAAACGCTGATCTGGCTGCTGCGCGACTTCCCGCCCCTGACTATATTTTCGGGCCCATTGGCGGGCCAGGGCGCCATCGACAAGCTGATGCCTGAGCTGACCGCCCGGATGCCGGAATACGATCACCAGATCATGCACGTCAATCGCGCGCGCGGAACGCAGATGCTCAATGACCCTGACGTGTTCGCTTGCGACCCGACCCTGCTGTGGACGCCCGAGCGCGACAAAACCATGTTGTTTTCCATCCCCTCCTATGCCACGCCCAGTAATGGCGTGACGATCGAGCGCAGCCGCCATGCGCTGTTCGCACCTTTCATCGACGCCGACGGCCGCCTCGACCTCGCCGCCCTGCTGGCCAGCGACAGCGTTGATGTCGGCATCGTCGGCGAACGCAGCTACGGCCCGGTCATCGATAAAGTGTTGCGCGAGACCACTCGCCCCAAACGTCTGATCCTGCACTACGGCAACACGGCGGTGGGCAGCATGCTGGAGATGGAGCGGCTTGATCGCTTTCAAGCGATTATCAGTTACTGGCCGGAAGCCCGATTTCACGCTCAGCAACAAGGCATTCCCCTGAATGCGCTGGAATTTCTCCCGGTCAAGGGCGTGCCCAAATACCAGTTTGCTCACATTGCCTGTTCGAAGACCGAGAAGGGACGCGCGGCGATGGAGATCATCAACCGGGAAATGCGTGTGCTGCGGGTGACGCGGCTGATCGGGTTTTATGCGGAGTGGATGGTCAAGAAGGAGGAGTATCTGCGCGACGCCCAGACATTCTTTGAGGAGCCGCCGAACTGACCCGGCATAGACCCGCGGCCTGGAGCGAAAAGCCGAATTTGAGACAAAAGAAACCCCGAGCAGCGGGGAGACTACTCGGGGTCAACCGTGGTCCATCTTGGACCCGTACGGCAGGCAGCATGAACATCGGAGCACAATGCCTGCGCCTGCCGTAACTGATAGGAGCCTACTGAATCGAGAAGGTTCCCCGCAGCTCAGACGAAAGGTCGAGCTGCAGCGTAAGCAACGGACTGGGACACATTGCGCATGGCTGCGATGACACAAGGCTCAATGCGCCCTTCTGCCACCATCAAATCACGGTGAAGACCATCTACCACGTCAGTCAGCTGGCGCTTGTCGCCCAGTTGCGACGCAGAAAAAACACGCTCGATCACTATCGCACCCGCTGGATTTTTCAGCGTCACCAGACGCTCGCCCAGAATACCGGCAGGGCCAATGCTCACCTGATAAGGGGACAGCGCTTCGCTCAGTAGCAAGCTGATATTTTCCATCCGGATCACCACTCAACAATTTGAATGCAAAGGTGCTAACCAATGACCATTGGCAGCAGCGGAAAGTTCTGCGCACTGTGGCGAGTTGACACATGCGCACTGCCTGCCGCAGTTTGATTCCGGAGCATGCCTGCCGAATGTGACAGGCAGAATTCACGCCCCTGACGTCTTCGCCTGCTCCAGGTCGTCGAGCAGCGCCTTCAACTGGCCTGCCGCCTGCTCGGCCGCTAGACGGGCATCGTGCAACTCACCTTCAAGACGCTTGCGTTCGCTGATGTCCATCCATCCGCCGAGCAAGCCCTGCAGCTGACCGTCCGCGCGGTGGTAAGGGGCAGTCCATTCCGAGACGTCGATCTGGCGTCCGCCCAGCCGCAGTACCCTCTCGGTAAACACACGCTCCCGCGTCTCCAGCATTTTCATGTAGTCAGCGTGCATCTGCTGGGCGAGGTCGCCGGGAATGAGGTCAACATCGATCAGGCGACGACCCTGCAATTGCTCGTAACTGATGCCGAAAATTTCCTCATAACTGCGGTTGCAGGCGACAAGACGGCCCTGAAGATCACGCACGTAAATCGGATTGGGGATGCCGTCGAGCAGTATCCGCTTGAAGGCAAGCTGGTCACCCAGTTGCGCCTCGGCGCGCTGCCGCTGGTGAATCTGAAACTTCAGGCGGCTGCTCCAGGCCAGTGACACCAGCCCCAGCAGTAAGGAAGCGCCAGTGAGCCAGTATATCCAGGCGGGAATGCGGTTCCAGACCGAGGGGTGAGGATTCGCCGCGCCGAGCCATTTCAGGCGGATCGCACGCATTTCAGCCACCGGGAATTCCTCCAGAGCCTTGTTGAGTATGCCGAGCAATTCGGGCTGGCTTCTGACGACCGAAAATTTGTCCGGCGACCACATGCCCTCGACGCTGCGTCCGACCTTCAGCTCGCCCAATGGATACAACCACGCGCCGGCCTCGTTCTGGATGGTCGCGTCGGCGTCGCCCTTCTCCACTAGTCGGCGGGCATCCTCATAGGTCGCCACAAGCTTGAGCTGGATATGCGGATAGCGTTGCTGAATGAACCCGAGCAACGCGTGTCGTGCGGGAAGCGCCAGCACCTTGCCGGTCATGTCCGACAGCTGGAAGGACGGGTTACTGTCAGCGTGCACGAGAAAGACCCAGTTGTTGCCGCCAAATGCGTAGGTGAAATTCAACAGCCCTTTGCGTTCCGGGTTTTCGGCCAGCGTGGTGTTCATGTGTGCACTGCCGTCCGTCAACGTCTCCAGCAAATCTTCGGTCGAGGCCGATTCCTGATACACGAACTGCAAACCGGTCATTCGCGAAATACGCGCGAGCACATCCACGTTCAAACCCACCCAGCGACCTTGAGCATCCTTGTAGACGTAGGGAGGGTGCTGGGTGGAGGCGACGATGACCTGCGGATGTCTGCGAATCCACCGCCGTTCGATCGCGTTGATGTTCACCTGCCGTCGGGCAAGATCGGCGCCCAACCCGAGGGTCCAGCGCCCCTGGATTTCACGGATGACAGCGTCGTCCACGCCTTCCAGCGCTCGGTCGAAGAGCGCCCGCAGCGTCGAGTCTTGCTCCCGGAATGCAAATGAAAAGCCTGTGGATGGCAGCAGGCTGTCGAACTTGGTCTGTAAACCGAGGTAAGGCCGCAACAGGCTGTAAGACCGCACCGTCAGCTCATTGGCAATGAATGCGTCGGCGGAGTCGTTCGCCAGTGCCTCCATCGCGCTGTACAGCGTGGGCGCGACGACGATCTCGCTGTCCGGATAGAGCCGCTGAACCTGCGCTTCGTCCGCATAACCGTCCAGCAGCAACACGCGCTTTCCTCTCAGCGAAGGGTGCAGGTCAGCGTCGTTGCCTCTGCCAAATACCACTGTTCGGTCAGGAATGTAGTCCCGGCTGAATGCCAGTCCGGACGTTTCTCGCTCGAAACCGTTGGCGCTGGTCAGCAAGTCGATTTCTCCGGCCAGCAATGCGTTGACCGCTTGGGCGCGCTTTGCGAACCCGCGTATCTGCACGGGCATGGAAAGCCGCGCACTGATCAGGCTCAGGTAATCCGCGCTGATGCCCTGATAGCGATTATGGTCGGTGGTGATGTCGATGGGCTCATGGTCAGCAACGGAAATGCCGACTCTCAGCACCTTCCGTGCGTTCAGCCACTGGCGGTCCGCCTCGTCAAGAACAAGCGGCTGCTGCGCCACGAAGGGCGCGCTCAGGCCGAACCGCAAGTTCTCAGCTGCATGGCCTGCGCGACTGCAGATGCACATGAGCATCAGCAACGCCCACAGCGCCGGTTGGAGATTCGGGATGCGGCTGCAAAATGCCGCTGAGTAAAAATGTTTAACAACCACGGGCTTATACCGAAAAAAGAAAATTCTTCGGAAGTGTGGCACGCAGAAAAAACAAGGCCCGCTGCGAGGCGGGCCTTAGTTGTTACACGGCGATACGGTCAGAGAGGTTTGCCACGATTACCGTGCTGGCTGACAAAGGCCTGCATGGCTTTGAGGTCATTTGGCAGAACAGTGCAGCGCTCGTCTCGCTCGAACAAATCAGACAAATGTGCAGGCAGCTCAAGCGCTTTTCCTACACCGGCTTTCAGCACCGCGTCCGGGAACTTGACCGGATGCGCCGTTCCCAGGATCACCATTGGCGTGTCCAGGCTGCGGCGGCAGTCCCGCGCGGCTTTCACGCCGATCGCGGTGTGCGGATCGAGCAGCTCGCCGGTGCTGGCGAACACTTCAGCGATGGTTTTGCAGGTGTCTTCGTCGCTGACCGCCAGCGAGTCAAACAGCTTGCGGGTCTCGGTCCAGCGCTCTTCCTGAACGCTGAAACCGCCGCCCTGCCTGAAGTTGGCCATGAGTTCAGCAATTGCGCCGCCGTTGCGACCGTGCATGTCAAACAGCAGACGCTCGAAGTTGGACGACACCATGATGTCCATCGACGGCGACAACGTGGCGTGCAGGGTTTCCTTGACGTACTGATTGCCGCTCATGAAGCGGTGCAGGATGTCGTTGCGGTTGGTGGCAACCACCAGCTGGCTGATCGGCAAGCCCATGTTGCGAGCGAGGTAACCGGCGAAGATGTCGCCGAAGTTGCCGGTCGGCACGGAGAACGCCACCGAACGCGCCGGGCCGCCCAACTGCAGCGCCGCGTGGAAGTAGTAAACGATCTGGGCCATGATCCGCGCCCAGTTGATCGAGTTCACCGCCACCAGACGCGTGCCCTTGAGGAAGCTCTGGTCGGCGAAGCTGTTCTTGACCATTTCCTGGCAGTCGTCGAAGTTGCCTTCGATCGCGATGTTATGGATGTTCTCGCCGAAGATGGTGGTCATCTGGCGGCGCTGAACATCGGACACGCGGTTGTTCGGGTGCAGAATGAAGATGTCGACGTTATCGCAACGACGGCAGCCTTCGATGGCGGCCGAGCCGGTGTCACCCGAGGTGGCGCCGATGATGACCACGCGTTCGCCGCGCTTCTCGAGCACATAATCCAGAAGACGACCCAGCAGTTGCAGGGCGAAATCCTTGAACGCCAAGGTCGGCCCGTGAAACAGCTCCAATACCCACTCGTTGCCGTTCAGCTGACGCAGCGGCGCAACCGCAGCGTGGGAAAACACGCCGTAGGTTTCTTCGAGAATCTTCTTGAAATCCGCGTCGGGAATGCTGCCCGTCACGAACGGACGCATCACGCGAAAAGCCAGCTCGTGGTAAGGCAGGCCGGCCCAGGACGCGATCTCTTCCTGCGTAAAGCGCGGCAGGTTTTCCGGCACATACAGACCGCCATCGCTTGCCAGACCGGTCAGCAGCACATCTTCGAAATTCAGGGCCGGTGCCTGGCCGCGGGTACTGATATAGCGCATTTTTCAAACCTTCGGTTTGGGCGGCAAGCTCAAAGAGGCCAGCTGCAAGTCAAAACGCTTTGTCTTTGACCTGCAGCCCGGGGCCCGAAGCTCACCGCGATATAAGTTTGCTGTTACTTGCAGCTTGCAGCTTGCCGCTTAACGCTTGCGGCTCGTCTCAGTTCAGATGCTCGACGCGGATGCGCACAACCGGTCCGGCAACGTCTTCCAGCGCTTCCAGCGCTTCGATCGCATCGTTCATGCGTTTCTCGACCACGCGGTGGGTCAGCAGAATCATCGGCACCAGGCCGTCATGTTCTTCGACTTCTTTCTGCATGATCGATTCGATGTTGATGCCGCGCTCGGACAGAATGCTTGCCACTTGGGCCAGCACACCGGGATGATCCTTGGCCTGGATGCGCAGGTAGTAGGCGCTTTCGCACGCGTCGATCGGCAGGATCGGGTGGGCGGACAGCGAATCGGGCTGAAAGGCCAGATGCGGAACGCGGTTTTCAGGGTCGGTGGTCAGGGCACGGACCACATCGACCAGATCCGCCACGACGGATGAAGCGGTCGGCTCCATGCCGGCACCTGCGCCGTAGAACAATGTCGAGCCGGCGGCGTCGCCGTTGACCATCACGGCGTTCATCACGCCATTGACGTTGGCGATCAGACGGTCCGCCGGGATCAGGGTCGGGTGAACGCGCAGCTCGATACCACTCGGCGTGCTGCGGGCGACGCCCAGGTGCTTGATGCGGTAGCCCAGCGCTTCGGCGTAATTCACGTCGGCGGTGGTCAGCTTGGTGATGCCTTCGGTGTAGGCCTTGTCGAATTGCAGCGGGATGCCAAAGGCGATGGACGCCAGAATGGTCAGCTTGTGCGCCGCGTCGATGCCTTCGACGTCGAAGGTCGGATCGGCTTCTGCATAGCCCAGCGCCTGCGCTTCAGCGAGGACGTCCGGGAAGGTACGGCCCTTTTCACGCATCTCGGTGAGGATGAAGTTGCCGGTGCCGTTGATGATGCCGGCGACCCAATTGATGCGGTTGGCCGACAGGCCTTCACGAATGGCCTTGATCACCGGGATACCGCCCGCCACCGCCGCTTCGAAAGCCACGATGACGCCCTTCTCCCGGGCCTTGGCGAAAATCTCGTTGCCGTGCACGGCGATCAGCGCCTTGTTGGCGGTGACCACGTGCTTGCCGTTTTCGATGGCCTTGAGCACCAGCTCGCGGGCGATGGTGTAGCCACCGATCAGCTCGATGACGATGTCGATTTCAGGGTTGCTTGCCACGTCGAACACGTCGGTCGTGGTCGGGGTACCGGTAATCTGGCAATTGGGGTTTGGTGTACGCATGGCAATTTGCGCCACTTCGATTCCACGCCCGGCACGGCGGGCAATTTCCTCGGCGTTACGCTTTAGCACATTGAAGGTACCGCCACCGACAGTACCCAGCCCACAGATGCCTACTTTGACCGGTTTCACTATGAACTCCCCATAAAACGGCCGACGCGAGGCCGGCCGTGGAATCAGCCGCATTCAGCACGGCTCGCTATTGATGAAGCGCTACGGACAGGCCGCTTCAATGTTTACCGCAGGAGGCTGCGATAAACGAAATTACTTGGCACTCAGCGCGAGTTTGGCCACTTGTGGCGCCGGCTGGTAGCCCGGAATCAGCTGACCGTCGGCCAACACGATGGCCGGTGTGCCGTTCACGCCGATGGACTGGCCGATTTCAAACTGCTTGGTGACCGGGTTGTCGCACTTGGGCGCCTGGATATTCTTGCCATCGACCATGCGGTCCATTGCACCGCGGCGGTCCTTGGAGCACCAGACGGCCTGAAGTTGTTCGTCACCCGGCGAGCCCAGACCCTGACGCGGGAACGCCACATAACGCACTTCGATGCCGCGCTTGTTCAGCTCCGGCACTTCGGCGTGCAGTTTGTGGCAGTACGGGCAAGTGGTGTCGGTGAACACCGTGATGTGGGATTTGGTCTCGCCCACGGCTGGGTAGACGACCATTTCAGCAGCAGGAATGCCATTAATGGTCTTGGAAATCGCCTGACGCTCGACCTTCTCGGTAAGGTTGACCGGCTTGCCGGCCTGCATCTGATAAAGGTTGCCCTGCATAACGAACTGGCCGTCGCCGCTGGCATACAGCACTCGACCGCCCTTCAGATTCACTTCGTAGAGGCCGTTCAACGGACTGCTGGAAATGCTCTCGACGGGAATCTCCAGATTCAGCGATTCCAGGGTCTTGCGAATGGCTTTGTCGGACGCCTCTTCGGCGTGGGCAAACAGGCTGAAAGAGCTGGCCAGCGCTACAACGGCAGCACCGAGAAAACGAGTGACGCGCATGAAAACTCCTCGAGCGGTGAGCAGACGGGCCGGGCTGAAAACGGGTGGCGGAAAAGCACCGGGATGTTTTCAGGGCCTTGATCTGCGAAACCGGCAAAGCCTATCACATAAGGCTCGCGAGGCCGACGCCCGCTGATGTACGACACATCGTAAATTACTGAAGTCCTCTATCCCCTAGGATGGTGCTTCGTGTGCATTTCCTGCAACCGCGCGCGGGCGACGTGGGTGTAGATTTGCGTCGTAGACAGGTCACTGTGGCCGAGGAGCATCTGCACGACGCGCAGGTCGGCGCCGTGGTTGAGCAGGTGGGTGGCGAAGGCGTGACGCAGAGTATGGGGCGACAGCGATTTGCCGATGCCGGCGACTTTGGCCTGGTGCTTGATGCGGTGCCAGAAGGTCTGGCGGGTCATCTGTTCACCGCGCTGACTGGGAAACAGCACGTCGCTGGGCCGACCGTTGAGCAATTCGTGGCGAGCGTCGCGCATGTAACGCTCGACCCAGACGATGGCTTCCTCCCCCATCGGCACCAGACGTTCCTTGCTGCCCTTGCCCATGATGCGCAACACGCCCTGGCGCAAGTTGACCTGCTCAAGCGTCAGGCTGATCAGCTCGGTCACCCGCAGGCCGCAGGCATAGAGCACTTCAAGCATGGCCCGGTCGCGTTGACCAATGGCGTCGCTCAGGTCGGGCGCGGCGAGCAACGCTTCGACATCGGCTTCGGACAAGGATTTGGGAAGTGGCTTACCCAGCTGCGGCATATCGACCTGCAACGTCGGGTCGACCGCGATCAGCTTTTCTCTGAGCAAGTAACGATAGAAGCCGCGCACGCCGGAAAGCAGACGCGCCGTGGAGCGAGGCTTGTAGCCGTTGTCGACCCGCCACCCCAGGTGGTCGAGAATCGCTTCCCGACTGACACTCATCAGGTCCACGCCCTTTTCCTGCAACCAACCGTTGAACAGCGCGAGGTCGCTGCGATAGGCATCGCGCGTGTTGTCCGACAGCCCTTTCTCAAGCCACAGGGCGTCGAGAAAGCGGTCGATCATGGGATGGTCAATGGCGGGCATGGGTTCTGACTTGTGTGGTGAAAAGCGGGGGGGGCAGTTTTTCATACCTGCACAGGCGGGACAAAACCAAATGCCAGAAAGCAAAAAAGCAGCCCGTAGGCTGCTTCTTCATTCGCATGGGAAGACTGGGATTAAACCAGTTTTTCCTTGATGCGAGCTGCTTTACCGGACAGGTCACGCAGGTAGTACAGCTTGGCCTTGCGAACGTCGCCGCGACGTTTCACAGCCATGCTGTCGATTTGCGGGCTGTAGGTCTGGAAAGTACGTTCAACGCCAACACCGTTGGAGATTTTACGAACAGTGAAAGCACTGTTCACACCACGGTTACGCTTGGCGATAACAACGCCTTCGAACGCCTGCAGACGAGCGCGGTCGCCTTCCTTCACTTTCACCTGAACGACAATGGTGTCGCCCGGGGCAAAGGGAGGGATCTCTTTGGTCATCTGCTCTGCTTCGAGTGCAAGGATGATTTTGTTAGTCATGCTGTGCTCCTAAGGTAAACCGGTCTGATTTACCATCGATACGTTAACTATCGTCCCGCTCGCGGAGGTATTCCGCCAGCAGCTTCTTCTCTTCTCCAGAAAGCGAGCGGCTTTCCAGAAGATCGGCGCGTCGTTCATAGGTCCGCCCGAGGGACTGCTGTAAACGCCAACGCCGGATGTGTGCGTGATTGCCACTAAGCAATACGTCGGGAACACGCTGATCCGCATACACCTCCGGTCGGGTGTAGTGCGGGCAATCCAGCAGACCATCCGTGAAGGAATCTTCCTCCGCGGAATCTACATGCCCTAAAGCTCCAGGCAGCAGTCGCGTAACCGCATCTATCAGGACCATGGCCGGCAGCTCACCGCCAGATAACACATAGTCGCCAATCGACCACTCTTCATCGACATGAGCTTCAATGAAACGCTCGTCGACGCCTTCGTAACGACCGGCAATCAGGATAAGTGCTTCTTCCTGCGCCAGTTCGCGTACCGCAGACTGATCCAGCTTGCGGCCTTGTGGCGACAGGTAAATTACCTTCGCCGCATCCCCCGCCGCCTGCCTGGCCTGAACCAGAGCATCTTCGAGGGGCTTGATCTTCATCACCATGCCAGGGCCACCGCCAAACGGGCGATCGTCCACAGTGTGATGTCGATCAGTGGTGTAATCCCGCGGATTCCAACAGGTGAGCTGCAACAGCTCCTGTTTCACCGCACGGCTGGTAATGCCGTATTCGCTGATGGCGGAAAACATCTCGGGAAACAGCGTGATGACTTCTATGCGCAGGCTGGCCATTGCTTAGAAATCCGCGTCCCATTCCACCTTCATCTCGCCTGCAACCAGATCAACTGCCAACACGCATTGCTCCGTATAGGGCAAAAGGCGTTCGCGATCGTCCAGACTGCCTGCGCAGGGTTTGACCACCATTACATCGTTGGCGCCGGTTTCCAGAAGATGATCGACCTTCCCGAGCAATTGCCCAAGACCGTCAATGACCTTCAGACCTTCAAGCTGGTACCAGTAGTACTCGCCGTCGGTCAATTCAGGGAACAGGTTGCGTGGCACGCAGATCTCGTAACCGGCCAGAAGACGAGCTTCTTCACGATCATCAAGACCCTTGAGCTTAGCGACCAGGAACTTGTCGTTCCCGCGTCCACTGACCAGCTCGACCTGTTTCACATTGCCTTCGCGCTTGAGCGTCCAGGTTTTGTACTGCAACAGGTTTTCGGTTGGATCAGTAAAGGAATACACCTTCACTTCGCCGCGAACGCCGTGTACCGAGTAAATCTTGCCGATGACGATCAGATCGTCGGCGGAAGCTGGCGTCGCGTTCATATTGCTCAGGCCGCAGCCTTAGCAGATTCCTTCAACAGCGAAGCAACACGCTCAGAAGGTTGTGCACCAACGCTCAGCCAGTAGGCCAGACGCTCTTGGTTCACGGACAGACGGATTTCCTGACCACGGGCAACCGGGTTGAAGAAACCGATTTGTTCCTTGTGGGAACCGTCACGTGGGTTGCGGCTGTCGGTGACAGTCAGGTGGTAGAACGGGCGCTTTTTAGAGCCGCCAAGGGCAAGACGGATTGTTAGCATTGAACAATTTTCCTGTAGTCGGTGCTGCAAATCTAAGATGCACAGCGGGCATGGGTGCCCGAAAGGCCGCATATTCTAAGGAATATCCGGATTTTTGCAAATGACTTTTTCCGGCGTACGCCGTCGGGCCACCTAGATCTGCCATGGAGCCGTCAGGTATGACGGCAGTGAGTGCCTGCCTGAGCAGGCCACCGGGACGGTTGCCCCAATGAAGAACGCGCGGGAATAACGCCCGCGCGATGCAATTTACATTTTGGGCATACCGCCGCCGCCGGGCAGCATTCCGCCCATGCCGCGCATCATCTTGGCCATGCCGCCCTTGGTCGAAAACTTTTTCATCATCTTCTGCATCTGTTTGTGCTGCTTGATCAGACGACCGATGTCCTGCACCTGGGTGCCGGAACCCATGGCGATACGGCGTTTGCGTGAACCGCTGATCAACTCAGGGTCGCGACGCTCGGCCGGGGTCATCGAGTTGATGATGGCTTCCATCTGCTTGAACTGCTTCTCGGCGGCGCTTTGCGCGTTGCCCATCTGCGACAGATTAACGCCGCCGATGCTTGGCAGTTTGTCCATGAGCCCGCCCAGGCCGCCCATGTTCTTCATCTGTTGCAACTGATCGCGGAAGTCTTCGAGGTCGAAGCCCTTGCCCTTCTTCAGCTTCTTGGCCAGTTTGTCGGCCTTGTCCTTGTCGAGGGTCTGTTCGGCCTGCTCGATCAGACTGAGCACGTCGCCCATGCCCAGGATGCGCGATGCGATACGGTCGGGATGGAACGGCTCCAGCGCCTCGCTCTTCTCGCCCATACCGATGAACTTGATCGGCTTGCCGGTGATGGCGCGCACCGACAGCGCAGCACCGCCACGGGCGTCACCGTCGACCTTGGTCAGGATCACGCCGGTCAGCGGCAGCGCGTCACCGAAGGCCTTGGCGGTGTTGGCGGCATCCTGGCCGGTCATGGCGTCGACCACGAACAGCGTCTCGGCCGGCTTGACCGCCGCGTGCAGCGCCTGGATCTCGCCCATCATTTCCGCGTCGATGTGCAGACGACCGGCGGTGTCGAGGATCACGACATCGATGAACTTGAGCTTGGCTTCTTTAATAGCCGCTTCGGCGATGTCGACCGGCTTCTGGCTGATGTCGGACGGGAAGAACGTCACGCCGATGTCGTTGGCCAGGGTTTCCAGCTGCTTGATCGCGGCGGGACGGTAAACGTCCGCCGACACCAGCATCACGGTTTTCTTTTTGCGTTCTTTCAGGAAGCGGGCGAGCTTGCCGGCAGTAGTGGTCTTGCCCGCACCTTGCAGACCGGCCATCAGGATGACCGCCGGCGGCGTGACGTTGAGGGTCAGCTCTTCGTTGGCCGCCCCCATCATCTCTTCCAGCTCGGCCTGGACGATCTTCACGAACGCCTGGCCCGGCGTCAGGCTGCGCGACACCTCGGTGCCGACGGCGCGCTCCTTGATGCGATTGACGAAGTCTTTGACAACCGGCAAGGCGACGTCGGCTTCAAGCAGCGCCATACGCACTTCACGCAGTGTGTCCTTGATGTTGTCCTCGGTCAGCTTGGCCTTGCCAGTGACCTGGCGCAGCGTCTGCGAGAGACGATCTGTCAGATTTTCAAACATGCGTGATCCTTTAGGTTCGTGCTGAACCCCGATTGATGCGGCCCGGCCCGTAGCGGCCTTTTCAGTCGGCTGCCGACATCGCGACGCCTGCGCTTTACAGGATGGCTACTAATAATAGCGACGCTATAAAGGCGGCTGAAACAGCGATCGGCGAGCCTGTGGCTTGAGCAGGTCGCGGATTATAGCGAAGACTCCGGCGCACGGACACCACGGCGTCTGCTTCTCTGGTCTTTCGTGGAATGCGCGTTATATGCCAAACTCACCCGCTTTCGGGCACGCCCAACAGGATCTATGTCCCCCTTGTCACCGAGTTTGCTCTTCAGCCTCGCCGCCGCTGTCTTTTACGCCGCTGCGACCGTCTACCAGGGTATGCGCCTGCGTCAGGGCCAAAACGCCGACAAATGGCTGCTGTGCCTGATCGGCACCCTTGCCGTTGCCTGCCAGGCCAGTGCCCTGTTCGGCCAACTGGTGCGCCCTATCGGCCTGGGTCTGGACTTTTTCAGTGCCGCCAGCCTGATCGCTGTGTCCGTGATCATCGTGACCATGCTCGCGTGCATTCGTCTCCCGGTGGAAATCCTGCTGATCCTCCTGTTCCCGCTGGGGCTGCTGACGACCCTGATGGCGCAGTTTGCGCCCTCCGGTACGCTGCAGCCGATCATTGAAGAACACGGCATCATCAGCCATATCCTGCTGTCGATCCTCGCTTACGGGATGTTTACCATTGCGGTGTTCCAGTCGCTGCTCCTGTTGTTGCAGGATCATCAACTGAAAAACAAACACCCCCTTGGCCTGATCAAAAGCTTCCCGCCGCTGCAAACCATGGAAAGCCTGCTCTTCGGCTTCCTCTGGGCCGGCTGGGTGTTGCTATCGATGTCGCTGATTTCCGGCTGGCTGTTCGTCGAAAACCTGTTTGCCCAGCATCTGGTGCACAAAACCCTGCTGTCGATCCTGGCGTGGATCGTCTTCAGTGTGCTGCTGTGGGGACGCCATCATCTGGGCTGGCGCGGCCACAAGGCGATCCGCTGGACCCTGGGCGGGTTCCTGCTCCTGATGCTCGCCTATTTCGGCAGCAAGCTCGTTCGTGAATACATCCTGCACATCTGACGGGCGTTGATCATGGATAATCTGCCGGTCGGCACAATGCTCACGCTGCTTGCCCTGCTCACCCTGTGGTCCGGGCTATTCAGTGCGGTCGAGGCTGCGCACCACAATCTCAGGGCAATGCCGGTCAACCCCCGCTCCAACGAACCACCGAAGCCTGTTCTGGCGTTCAACCTCAACAGCCTCATCCTCGGCAACACGCTGCTCAAGGCGCTGATTACCGTCCTCGCCACGTTACTTGCCATCGGCCACTGGTATTTCCACGGTCCGCTGATTGCCTGGCTGGGCGTCGCCAGCGTGCTGGTGGTGGTGACCGAATTCATTCCGCGAAAGCTGGCGGCGCGTCGCCCCGAATCCATTCTGCTGCTGGGCAACAACGTGCTGCGCATCCCGGTTCGCCTGTTGCAGCCGCTGACCTGGATCTATAAGAACATCGCTAAAACGCTGTTGCGCCCTTTTCTGTCGAAGCGTCGGCCAGACAGCGTCGATGACGATGACGACGCGCACCCGACGGTCTATCAGGACAACGAAAGCCAGTATGGCCGCGCCCACGTGATCTCCGGAATCCACGCGCTGGACCGCATGACCGTGAACGACATCCTGGTGCCGCGCAGCGAAGTCGACGGCATCAACCTCGACGACACCATCGAAGAGATCATCGACAAGCTGATCATCTCCCGGCACACCCGTCTGCCGGTCTACCACAACGACATCAATCAGGTGGAAGGCGTGCTCAACACGCGGATGATCAGCCACCTGCTGCCGCGCAACGAACTGACCAAAGAGGCACTGCAAGCCGCCTGCTACGAGCCGTACTTTGTGCCGGAAAGCACGCCACTGCAGATGCAACTGCTCAACTTCCATAAGCAGCAGCGGCGCATGGGCGTGGTCGTCGATGAATACGGCGAGGTGCTGGGCATCGTCAGCCTCGAAGACATTCTCGAAGAGATCGTCGGTGAATTCGAAAGCGAGCAAGCCCTCGATAACCCGCACATACAGCCGCAGCCTGACGGGCGTCTGGTGATTGATGGGGCGGCTTCGATTCGCGATTTGAATAAAAGCCTCGCCTGGCATCTGCCCTCCGATGGCCCCAAAACCCTCAACGGGCTGATCACCGAAGCGCTGGAGACGATCCCCAACAGCGCGGTCTGCCTGAAGATCGGGCCCTACCGCCTGGAAATCCTCGAGACCGAGGACAACCGGGTGAGCCGGGTGCTGATGTGGCTGAACACCCGCACCAAAGACGTGATCTGAAGACGTGATATAAACAGGCAGGCGGCGCCCTGAAACACTTGTTTCCGCGCCAATCCCCTTCCTATAATCGATCCGCTTACCCAGCCCCGCCGATCCGCGTGCTACCCGCACAACGCGCGATCCGGCCAGTCACACAGCCTGACCGCTCACGCGACACCCTGGCCTTCGCTCCCATCCCGAGCACGCCACGCGCCTTTGCCCGCATCCGGGCTAATCTGTTCAGCGCTGGACCCAAAACAACAATTACGATTGCCGCAGCGCGCGCACGAAATTTCGTCTCCCGCTGACAGGCGATACGACTGCCAGGGATATCCGCATGACCATGACTTCTGCCTGTCCAACCCGCGACGAAAGCGAAACCCGCCCCGCCAACTCTGCGGCCCGCGTCGCCACCGCCAGCTTCATCGGCACCGCGATCGAATTCTACGATTTCTACGTGTACGCCACAGCCGCCGCGCTGGTGATCGGCCCGGTGTTCTTTCCGCAAACTTCCAGCACCGCACAGATGCTGTCGGCGTTTCTAACGTTCGGGATCGCCTTTCTCGCACGTCCGCTGGGCTCGGCGCTGTTCGGCCACTTCGGTGACCGTGTCGGCCGCAAATCGACGTTGGTCGCCTCCCTGTTGCTCATGGGTGTCTGCACCACGCTGATCGGCGTGTTGCCGGGTTACGACGCCATCGGCTCATGGGCGCCGATTCTGCTCTGCGTGCTGCGCTTCGGCCAAGGCCTCGGACTGGGCGGCGAATGGGGCGGCGCGGCGCTGCTGGCCACCGAGAATGCGCCCAAGGGCAAACGTGCGTGGTTCGGCATGTTTCCGCAGTTGGGTCCTTCCATCGGTTTCCTTGCAGCAAACGGGCTGTTTCTGACGCTGGCGATGACGCTGGACGACGAGCAATTCCGCTCCTGGGGCTGGCGCGTGCCGTTTCTGCTCAGCGCCGTGCTGGTCATCATCGGGCTGTACGTGCGGCTGAAGCTTGAGGAAACGCCTGTTTTCGCCAAGGCCATCGCCCGCCATGAGCGTGTGAAACTGCCAATTGCCGAACTGTTCGGTCAGTACTGGAAGCCGATGCTGCTGGGGGCAGCGTCAATGGTGGTGTGCTACGCGCTGTTCTACATTTCCACCGTCTTCTCGCTAAGCTACGGGGTGAAAACCTTGGGTTACAGCCGCGAGTCGTTTCTCGCCATGCTGTGTTTTGCGGTGCTGTTCATGGCCCTGGCGACGCCGCTTTCGGCATTGGCGAGTGATCGATTTGGTCGCAAGCCGGTGCTGGTGATCGGCGGCGTGCTGGCGATCCTGTCGGGCTTTCTGATGGAGCCCTTGCTGACCCACGGCACGACTTGGGCGGTGACGCTGTTCCTGTCGATCGAGCTGTTTCTGATGGGCGTTACGTTCGCGCCGATGGGGGCGATGTTGCCGGAGCTGTTTCCTACGCGGGTGCGTTATACCGGCGCGTCGGCGGCCTACAACATCGGTGGCATTGTCGGTGCCTCGGTCGCGCCGTTCTTCGCACAGAAGCTGGTGGAAATGGGCGGCCTGAGCTGGGTCGGTGGGTATGTCTCGGCGGCGGCGTTGATCAGCGTGATCGCCGTGCTGTGCCTGAAAGAAACCCGGCACGCAGACCTGGATACGATTGCCTGATCACACCGGATCTCTTTTTTAGCGACGCAACAGCCAAACAAAAACGGCGCCCCTGAGGGCGCCGTTTCTATTCAGCGTAAAGCTTACAACTGGACCTTCACCGCCATCGAAGCGCGAGTGGCCTTGCGACGGGCCGCTTCGATCGACTCGTCACGGGCCAGAGCCACGCCCATGCGGCGCTGACCATTGACCTCGGGCTTGCCGAACAGGCGCAGCGCGGTGTCCGGTTCGCTCAGGGCTTGTTCCAGGTTGGCGAACGCCGTCTGGGTCGATTGACCTTCCACCAGAATCACCGCCGACGCCGATGGCCCGAACTGGCGAATCAGCGGGATCGGCAGACCGAGAATGGCCCGGGCGTGCAGCGCGAACTGCGACAGGTCCTGGGAAATCAGCGTGACCAGACCGGTGTCGTGGGGACGCGGCGAGACTTCGCTGAACCAGACCTGATCGCCTTTGATGAACAGCTCGACGCCAAACAGGCCACGGCCACCCAGCGCTTCGGTTACCGCTTTGGCGACGCGCTCGGACTCGGCCAATGCGACCGGGCTCATGGCCTGGGGCTGCCACGATTCCTGATAGTCTCCCTTCTCCTGACGATGCCCGACCGGCGCGCAGAAGGTGGTGCCGCCGACGTGACGCACGGTCAGCAAAGTGATTTCGTAATCGAAATCAATGAAGCCTTCGATGATCACCCGGCCTTTGCCGGCACGACCGCCTTCTTGGGCGTAGTCCCAGGCCTTCTGGATGTCAGCGTCGGTTTTCAGCAGGCTCTGGCCTTTGCCCGACGAACTCATCACCGGCTTGACCACGCACGGGAAGCCCAGGTCTTCGACGGCTTTTTTGTAGTCTTCGAAGGTGTCGGCGAAGTGATACGGCGAGGTCGGCAGGTCCAGCTCTTCAGCGGCCAGACGACGAATACCTTCGCGGTTCATGGTCAGCTGCGCAGCGCGGGCCGTCGGAATGACCGTGAAGCCTTCGGACTCCAGCTCCACCAGGGTCGCGGTGGCGATGGCTTCGATTTCCGGGACGATGTAATGGGGCTTCTCGGATTCGATGACCGCACGCAAGGCGGCGCCGTCGAGCATATTGATCACGTGGCTGCGGTGCGCGACCTGCATCGCCGGAGCGTTGGCGTAACGGTCGACGGCGATCACTTCAACGCCCAGGCGTTGCAGCTCGATCACCACTTCCTTGCCAAGCTCGCCGCAACCGCAGAGCAAAACGCGGGTCGCGGTCGGCGACAGTGGAGTTCCGATTTGAGTCATCTCAGGTCCTCGTGGAGCAGGTCGAGGGTTGCTCGCCGTGTGCAAGCAACCGCAGGTAGAAAGGCGCGCAATTTACCATGAAGGCCGGGGAATGGGATGCAGCGGCGCAGGGTTGATTCAACGTCGAGGGCTGTTGCCACTCACCTGAAACATCATCCCACTCGCCCTCGCCCGCTCATCGCAGGCGAGCAACACGGCATGGCGCGCCTGGTTGTCCATTCGGCTCCAGCCGGTGATCTCGGCCACGGTGCGCTGGCAACCGGTGCAGATGTCGGCGTCGTCCAGTGCGCAAATGCTCACACAGGGCGAGCGGACCGGCTTTTCACGGATCGGCTGTTCATCGACGGGTGCTGCATGGATGGGGGGTTCGGCGCTGGACATCAATCTTCCTGCGGGGCCAGGTCACGCGCGTAGCGCTGGGCGTTGTGGACGTAGTGGGCGGCGCTGGCGTCGAGCATCTGCTTCTGTGCGTCAGTCAGCTCGCGGACAATCTTGCCCGGCGAGCCCATGACCAGTGAACCGTCAGGAATGACTTTGCCTTCGCCGATCAGTGAATTCGCGCCGATGATGCAGTGTTTGCCGATCTTCGCGCCGTTGAGGATGACCGAGTTAATGCCGATGAGCGTGCTGTCACCCACGCTGCAACCATGCAGCATCGCGTTGTGGCCGATGGTCACGTTGCGGCCGATGGTCAGCGGCGAGCCCATGTCGGTGTGCATGACGGTGCCGTCCTGCACGTTACTGTTTTCGCCGATGTCGATCAGCTCGTTGTCGCCGCGCAGCACGGCGCCAAACCAGACGCTGGCGTTGGCCTGCAAGCGCACATTGCCGATGACAGTCGCTGTCGGCGCGATCCAGCTGCTGACGTGCGCGTCGACGCGGGCATCGCCCAGGCGGTACTTCATGGTCTGCTCCTCATGGCTCGGTTCTCATGGCTCGGTTCTCATCGCTCGGCGCGGCCGTGGCTCAGGATTTCAGCGTGTGGATGATTGATCGTTTGGGCGGTTCGTTGAGGTCGATGCCGCTGTCGAACAACAGGTTCATCAGCTCGACGATCATGATCGCGGTCAGGCCCCAGATCTTGTACTCGCCGAAGCGGTAACTCGGCACGTACCAGCTGCGCCCTTGATAGTCGATGCGGTGGGTGTGTTCGCGCGCATCCTGGCGGAAGAAATCCAGCGGCACGCTGAAGACCGCCGCGATCTCGCCATCATTAGGGGTGTATTCAACGAAGTCGGGAATAACGCCGACGTAGGGCGTCACTTTGATGCCGTGCTTGGAGATCAACGGACTCAGCGGGCCGATCACCTCCACGAGACCCGGTGGCAAACCGATTTCCTCTTGGGCTTCGCGCAGCGCCGTGAAGATCAGGTCAGGGTCTTCCGGATCACGCCGTCCGCCCGGAAAGGCCACTTCGCCGCCGTGGGTCGACAGGCCGCTGGCGCGCAGGGTCAGCACCAGTTCGGGCTCTGCGCTGCGAGTGATGGGCAGAAGCACGGCGGCCTCGGGAAAGCGCGCGTCCGTTTCCAGCATCACCGGCGTGTGGCTGCTCATACGGTGAAGTAGCTCATCCAGCATGGGAATTCTCGATCGGTTGCCTGCCCGGCATCATGCACCAAAGCGACGATGCGCCCAAGTCTTGTAGGACAACCCGCCCGCGCAAGACGCCTCTTGCCGTCCACCCGCGCTACAGCTCAAGATAGCCGCTGCCAACAGGAACCCGATTCGATCATGAAATTCTGCAGCAACTGCGGCGAACAGGTCATCCAGCGTATCCCCGAGGGCGACAGCCGCCCGCGTTACGTGTGTGAACATTGCGACACCATTCACTACCAGAACCCCAACATCGTGGCCGGCGTCGTGCCGGTGTGGGGCGAGAAAGTGTTGCTGTGCCGTCGCGCCATCGAACCACGACTGGGTTACTGGACGTTACCCGCCGGTTTCATGGAAAACGGCGAAAGTGTCGAGCAGGCCGCGCGCCGCGAGACACTTGAAGAAGCCTGCGCGGAGGTCGAGGACCTGCAGCTGTATTCAATGATCGATGTGCCGCACATCAACCAGGTGCACATCTTCTACCGCTCGAAGCTGGTCAGACCGGAGTTCGCGGCCGGCATCGAAAGCCTGGAAGTGAAGTTGTTCGACGAAGCCGATATCCCGTGGTCGGAGCTGGCTTTCCAGACCGTCAGACGTACCCTAGAATGCTTTTTCCGCGACCGGCGGCAGCAGGATTTCCAGGTGCACACCGATTGCCTGTCCGTCACACCTCCTCATAAAACCACTTGATCAAGACGACGGCGCGCGATTGCCGCGCAGGCTTCAGGGATACCCTTTTCATGCGTTGGTTGCTTGCCGTTTTATGCCTGTCGGTTGTGCCGATGTCCCAGGCTGCGTTCACTCAGACCATCGTGCCCAAAGGCAGCGAACAGAAGTTCGTCGGCGGTAAGGTTGTCGACACCCAGAACATCGCGGACCGGACCATCGATAAGGTGCTGGTGCTCAAATCCGCGCATCAGCTGCAGCTGATCAGCCGTGGCGAGGCGCTGAAGACCTATCGAATCTCACTGGGCAAAGCGCCCATCGGACCGAAACTGCAAGAGGGAGACCAGCGCACACCGGAAGGTTTCTACTGGCTCGACTGGCGCAAGACCAGCGACGCCTACAACCTGTCGATGCACATTTCCTACCCCAACATTTCCGATGCCGCACGCGCCCGTCGCGAAGGCCTGAAGCCCGGCAGCATGATCATGATCCACGGTACGCCGATCAATGACGATTACCCGGAGTGGTATTTCCACACGCTCGACTGGACGAACGGCTGCATCGCGATGCGCAACAGCGATATTCGTGAGGTGTGGGATCTGGTGAAAGACGGCACGATGATCGAGATCAGGCCGTAAGTAGCTGCGGGGGTCATGCAGAACGCATCTGTCTAAAGCAAGGCTGCGGGGAAAGCTAGATATCTTCCAGTTTCCACACGTCATAAGCCGGTACTTCGTAAGGATGACTGGCCTTCAACGCAGCAACCGCCTGCCCGATCAGCTCATCTGACACGACAAGCTCGACCTTCCATTCCTGAACCTGCTCGACCTCGCCGGCGTGCCCGATGAATGGCTGACTGCCGTCCAGCGGGCGAAACTGGCCTTGCCCGAGCACCTGCCATGAGCAGCGGTCATACGCGCCGATTCGCCCCGCACCGGCGGCGAACAACGCGCTTTTGACCTGCTCCACATGGCTCGGTGGCACAAAGAAGGCCAGCTTGTACATCAGCGGTCAGTTAACCCAGACGCGCGCGTTACGGAACATGCGCATCCACGCGCCATCTTCAGCCCACTCATCCGGACGCCACGAGTTGGTCACGGCGCGGAACACACGCTCAGGGTGCGGCATCATGATGGTGACGCGACCGTCGAGCGTGGTCAGACCCGCGATACCACGGGGCGAGCCATTCGGGTTGGCGGGATAGGTTTCAGTGACCTTGCCGTGATTGTCGACGAAACGCACGGCAACGGTGCCGGACAGATCGGTTTCAATCAGCGCTTCAGGGGTCTTGAACTCGGCGTGACCCTCACCGTGCGCGATGGCGATCGGCATGTGCGAGCCGGCCATGCCTTGCAAGAAGATCGACGCCGACTTCTGGATTTCGACCATCGCCACGCGCGCTTCGAACTGCTCCGAGCGGTTGCGCACGAAGTGCGGCCAGAACTCGCTGCCCGGGATCAGTTCGCTGAGGTTGGACATCATCTGGCAACCGTTGCAGACACCCAGCGCGAAGCTGTCGCTGCGGGCGAAGAAGCCCTGGAACGCATCCCGTGCACGGCTGTTGAACAGCGCGGACTTGGCCCAGCCTTCGCCGGCGCCCAGTACGTCGCCGTAGGAGAAACCACCGCACGCGACCAGACCTTTGAAGTCATTGAGGTCGACGCGACCGGCAAGGATGTCGCTCATGTGCACATCAACCGAGGCGAAACCGGCGCGGTCGAAGGCAGCCGCCATTTCAACCTGACCGTTGACGCCCTGCTCACGCAGCACTGCCACCTGTGGGCGAACGCCCTTCTTGATGTAAGGCGCAGCGATGTCGTCGTTGACGTCATAGCCCAGCTTGACGTTCAGGCCCGGGTTGTCTTCTTCCAGCAGCGCATCGAATTCCTGATCGGCGCAATCGGCGTTATCACGCAGGCGCTGGATCTGATAGCTGGTTTCGCTCCACTGGCGCTGCAGCAGGCGGCGATCACCTTTGAACACGGTGTCGCCGCTCAGGCTGATGATCACGTCACTGTTGTTGATCGGCTTGCCGATCACGGCGACGCAATCTTCGCCCAGGCCGGCAGCGCTGAACTGTGCAAGCACGAGCGGCGTGGCGTCCTGGCGAACCTGGATCACTGCACCCAACTCTTCGTTGAACAGAATGGCCGCGACTTTTTCGCGCTTGCCGGTCAGCGTATCGAGCTCGAGGTTCAGGCCACAATGGCCTGCAAACGCCATTTCCAGCACGGTCGCCATCAAGCCACCGTCGGAACGGTCGTGATAGGCCAGCAGGTGGCCATCGGCGTTGAGGCCCTGAATGACGGCGAAGAAGGCTTTGAGGTCTTCGGCGTCATCGACGTCCGGCGCGACGCTGCCGAGCTTGCCGTGGGTCTGGGCGAGAATCGACGCGCCCATACGGTTCTGGCCACGGCCGAGGTCGATCAGGATCAGATCGGTCAGGCCCTTGTCCATGCGCAGTTGCGGGGTCAGGGTCTTGCGGATGTCGGTGACCGGTGCGAAACCGGTAACGATCAGCGACAGCGGCGAGGTCACGGTTTTCTCGGCGCCTTCGTCGCTCCAGCGGGTCTTCATGGACATCGAGTCCTTGCCCACCGGAATGGTAATGCCCAGCTCGGGGCACAGCTCCATGCCGACCGCTTTCACGGTGTCGTACAGACGCGCGTCTTCGCCCGGGTGGCCGGCGGCGGACATCCAGTTGGCGGACAGCTTGATGTCGGAGATCTTGCCGATGCTCGACGCCGCGATGTTGGTCAGGGTCTCGCCAATCGCCATGCGACCGGACGCCGGAGCATCCAGCAAGGCCAGCGGAGTGCGCTCGCCCATCGCCATCGCTTCGCCTGTGTACACGTCAAAGCTGGTTGCGGTGACGGCGACGTCCGCCACGGGCACTTGCCACGGGCCGACCATCTGGTCGCGATTGACCATACCGGTGATGCTGCGGTCGCCAATGGTAATAAGGAAGCTCTTGCTCGCCACGGCCGGATGATGCAACACGCGCTGCACGCTTTCTTCGATGTCGAGGGCGCTTGGGTCGAAGTCGTCGCCCAGCTCGGTTTCACGCTCGGCCGAACGGTGCATGCGCGGGGCCTTGCCCAGCAGCACTTCCAGCGGCATGTCGACAGGGTTGTTGCCGAAGTGGCTGTCGGTGACGGTCAGTTGCGGCTCTTCAGTCGCCTCGCCTACCACCGCAAACGGGCAACGCTCACGTTCACAGATGGCTTTGAAGCGTTCGAAATCAGGGGCGCTGACCGCCAGAACATAACGTTCCTGGGACTCGTTGCTCCAGATTTCCAGCGGCGCCATGCCTGGCTCGTCGTTCGGCACGTTGCGCAGCTCGAAGCGGCCGCCGCGTCCGCCGTCGTTGACCAGTTCCGGGAAGGCGTTGGACAGACCGCCCGCGCCGACGTCATGGATGAACGCGATCGGGTTGGCCTCACCCAGCTGCCAGCAGCGGTCGATGACCTCCTGACAACGGCGTTCCATTTCCGGGTTTTCACGCTGTACCGAGGCGAAGTCCAGGTCAGCCGAGCTGGTGCCGGTAGCCATGGAGGAAGCTGCGCCGCCACCCAGACCGATCAGCATCGCCGGGCCGCCGAGCACGATCAGCTTGGCGCCGACGGTGATTTCGGCTTTCTGCACGTGCCCTTCGCGAATGTTGCCCATGCCGCCTGCGAGCATGATTGGCTTGTGGTAGCCGCGAACTTCATCGCCGTGTGGCGTGCTGATCGACTGCTCGAAGGTACGGAAATAACCGGTCAGGGCCGGACGACCGAACTCATTGTTGAACGCCGCGCCACCCAGCGGGCCTTCGATCATGATGTCCAGCGGCGTCACGATGCGCTCGGGCTTGCCGTACGGCTTTTCCCAAGGCTGCTCGAAACCCGGAATGTTCAGGTTGGACACCGTGAAACCGGTCAGGCCGGCTTTCGGCTTGGCACCACGGCCGGTTGCGCCCTCGTCGCGGATCTCGCCGCCGGAACCAGTGGCTGCGCCCGGAAACGGAGCAATCGCCGTCGGGTGGTTGTGGGTTTCGACCTTCATCAGAATGTGCACCGGCTCCTGAACCGCACCGTACTCGCGGCTTTCAGGATTCGGGAAAAAGCGGCCGGCAACGCTGCCGACGATCACCGAAGCGTTGTCCTTGTAAGCGGACAGCACGCCTTCGTTGTGCATCTGATAGGTGTTCTTGATCATGCCGAACAGGCTTTTTTCCTGGCTCTGGCCGTCGATGTCCCAACTGGCGTTGAAGATCTTGTGACGGCAGTGCTCGGAGTTCGCCTGCGCGAACATCATCAGTTCGATGTCGTGGGGGTTGCGCTTGAGGCCGGTGAACGCGTTCACCAGATAATCGATTTCGTCTTCGGCGAGGGCCAGGCCCAGTTCGACGTTGGCTTTTTCCAGCGCCGCGCGGCCGCCACCCAGTACGTCGATGGCGATCAGCGGCTTGGGCTCGGCGTGGCTGAACAGGCTGGCGGCCTCTTCCAGCGCGCCCAGTACGATCTGGGTCATGCGGTCGTGCAGCGCGTCGGCGATCAGCTGTGCGTCGGCGTCGCTGAACTGACCTTCTACATAAAAGGCAATACCGCGCTCAAGACGCTGGATCTTAGTCAGGCTGCAATTGCGCGCGATGTCGGTGGCCTTGCTCGACCATGGCGAAATGGTGCCGAAACGCGGGAGGACCAGGAACAGACGGCCCGCGGGCTCCTGCACCGGTACGCTCGGACCGTATTTCAGCAGGCGGGCAAGCACTTGCTGCTCGTCTTCGGTCAGGACGCCATTGACCTCAGCGAAGTGGGCGAATTCAGCGTACAGGCCACTGACAGCCGGAACTTTATCGTTCAGCTGCGCAAGTAATTTCTTGTGGCGGAAGGCGGAAAGGGCGGGAGCACCACGCAGGATCAACATCGTCGGGACAGCCTCGGGAAGGGGGTGTGCTTTGAGGCCGTGCATTCTAGCCTAATCGCTCACCGTCGGCACCCGAAACCACGGCATGGGATGCACCCGAATGTCGGCTCCGGGCGCTTGCCTGCGTCGGAAGGTAAAAAATCCTCTGCTCTATCAGACGCGACCCGCGCTGTCGAGATATGGCGGTATGGCTGCTTTGCGTATACTGCACCGATGTTTTCCCAATCAGATTTCCGCCCACGCTGTGCCAAGTGGCTCATCGCAACCGGAATCTTCCTGCTGCTCGGCGCGTGTGTGGAGAAACCCAACACGCTGGAACGAGTCAAGGAGGATGGCGTTTTGCGCGTCGTCACCCGCAACAGCCCGGCGACCTATTTTCAGGACCGCAACGGTGAAACCGGTTTTGAGTACGAACTGGTGAAGCGCTTCGCCGACGATCTGGGCGTTGAACTGAAAATCGAAGCCGCCGACAACCTCGACGACCTGTTCGATCAGATGGGCAAACCCGGCGGGCCGGTGCTGGCGGCAGCGGGTCTGGTCAGCAGCGAAAACCGCGCGAAGCAGGTACGTTTTTCCCACTCCTATCTTGAAGTCACCCCTCAGGTCGTTTACCGCAACGGTCAGTCGCGCCCCACCGATCCGGGCGATCTGGTCGGCAAGCGCATCCTCGTGCTTAAAGGCAGCAGCCACGCCGAGCAACTGGCAGCGCTGAAGGTCAAGTACCCCGGCATCAACTACGAAGAGTCCGATCAGGTCGAAGTCGTCGACCTGTTGCGCATGGTGGACGAGGGCCAGATCGATCTGACCCTGGTGGACTCCAACGAACTGGCGATGAACCAGGTGTATTTCCCCAACGTGCGCGTTGGCTTCGACCTCGGCGATGGCCGCGATCAGCGTTGGGCAGTGGCGTTAGGCGATGACAACAGCCTGCTCAATGAGATCAACGCCTATCTCGACAAAATGCAGAAAAACGGCATGCTGCAGCGGCTCAAAGACCGCTATTACGGGCATGTCGACGTGCTCGGTTACGTTGGCGCCTACACCTTCGCCCAGCACTTGCAGGAACGCCTGCCCAAGTACGAAAAGCACTTCCAGACCGCCGCCAAGGCTGAACAGGTCGACTGGCGTTTGCTGGCGGCAATCGGTTATCAGGAATCCTTGTGGCAGCCGGGCGTGACGTCGAAGACCGGCGTGCGCGGCTTGATGATGCTCACCCAGAGCACGGCCCAGGCCATGGGCGTGTCCAATCGGCTCGACGCCAAACAGAGTATTCAGGGCGGCGCCAAGTATTTTGCCTACGTCAAGGAACAGCTCGACGACTCGATTCAGGAGCCCGATCGTACCTGGCTGGCGCTGGCGTCCTACAACATTGGCACAGGCCATCTGGATGACGCGCGCAAGCTGGCGGAAAGCGAAGGCCTGAACCCGAACAAGTGGCTGGACGTAAAGAAGATGCTGCCGCGTCTGTCGCAGAAGAAGTGGTACAGCAAAACCCGCTACGGTTATGCCCGGGGGGGCGAACCGGTCAGTTTCGTCGCCAACATCCGTCGTTATTACGACATCCTGACGTGGGTGACGCAGCCACAGATGGAGGGCGGTCAGGTCGCGGAGGGCTCGTTGCATGTGCCCGGGGTAGACAAGACCAAGCCGTCGGAAGAGAAAGCGCCGCTTTAGTCAGCGCCAGAAACTGTCCGGGATGGCCTCAAAAACACAGGACTTGTGAGAGTGAGCTTGCTCACGAAGACTGATTCCGAGGCGCTGGAGGTGTAGTGATTTCACTCACACGGCCTGACAGCAAACCCAGCTCCAGCTACCCCTTCGCTCGCCTCATCCTGAAAAACTCGCTCAGCATCGTCCCGCACTCCTCCCCCAGCACCCCGCCTTCAAACAGCACGCGATGATTCAGGAAAGGCTGTGTGAAGAACTGGCCCTGACTCTGCACCACCCCCGCTTTCGGCTCAGTCGCGCCATATACCACGCGGGTGATGCGCGAGTGGACGATCAAACCGGCGCACATGCTGCAGGGTTCCAAGGTCACGTACAGCGTGCTGCCCGGCAAGCGGTAATTGCTGAGCGACTGCGCCGCCGCACGAATGGCGACCATCTCGGCGTGGGCGCTGGGGTCGCTGCCGCTGATGGGGCAGTTGAAACCGCGGCCCACGATTTCACCGTCCTGCACCACCACCGCGCCGACCGGCACCTCGCCCAGCAACGCACCCTCCGCTGCCAGCGCCAGGGCTGCACGCATGAAGTGCTGATCGCGGCTGCGATCGATGATAGGCGGCTGACGCATCAGGAGACCTCGATAGCGGCCATGAGACCGGTTTCCATGTGATCGATCACATGGCAGTGAAACATCCATACGCCGGGATTATCCGCCACCAAAGCGACGCGCGCGCGCTCATTGCGCCCCAGCAGGTAGGTGTCGGTGAAGTACGGAATCACGTCCTTGCGATTGGAGGCGATGACTTTGAAGCTCATGCCGTGCAAGTGAATGGGATGCTGATACTGCGTCATGTTCTTCAGCTCGAAGATGTAACTCTTGCCTCGCTCAAGCCTGGCGATCGGCCGGTCGGCACAGGTCTTGTCGGTGATGTCCCAGGCCTGCCCATTGATCTGCCACAAGCTGGGCGGTTTGCCGTTGTCGACATTCACCGACACTGAACCGACCCACTCGAAATTGAAATTGAGCTTCTCGGCAGTGGCCAGATCAGGCTCGGCGACCGGATTCGCCGGCAGCTCAGGCGGCCATTCGCCCGGCGCATCGCTGTTGGGGACCGAGCGAAAGGTGCCCAGCCGCACGGGGCCGTTGCGCAGGGATATCTCTTCACCGACGGCAGGCGCCTTGATAGCCAGACAGATGCGCATGCCCGGCCCCAGCCAGTAATCCTTGCCCAGCGCGCGCGGTTTGACCGGGTTGCCGTCCAGGGCGTAGATCATCGCCTCAGCGCCCGGCAGGTTCAGACGATAGGTCACCGTGTTGTCCAGGTTGAGAATACGCACCCGGGTGATCTGCCCGGCAGGCAGCTCGACGACGCCTTGTGGCACGCCATTAATCGTGGACAATCGCCCCGCCGTACCTTCGCGTGCGGCCTCGCGAATGACGCTGAAATCGGTGAAAGCGCCCTCCTCGTCAACGTGCCAGCTCTTCAGGCTGACCACGCGTTCGTGGGCAAACCCGGTGGGCTCGCGCTCCTCGACGATCAGCGGCCCGACCAGCCCGCGACCGAGCTCCTCGCTGCTGCTGACGTGGGGGTGATACCAATAACTGCCGGCGTCCGGCACGCGGAATTTATAGTCGAAATACTCGCCCGGCTTGACCGGCAATTGCGAGACGTACGGCACGCCGTCCATTTCCAGCGGCAGCCGGATGCCGTGCCAGTGAATCGTGGTTTCTACAGGCAAGTGATTGATGAAGCGCACCCGTAGCCACTCGCCCTGCCTGACCCGCAATTCAGTGCCCGGCGCCGAACCGCCGAATGCCCAGGCGGGCGTCTGGTGTCCCGCAACCAGCTCGACGTCCAGCGGCGCGGCAATCAGTTCGTAATCGTGCCCTTCGCCCGGCCCGCGCTTGCCCAGCCAATACCTTGAGGCACCGCCCGCGCCAAGCCCGACCACGGCAAGACCGGCCAGACCTCCGAGTATCTGTCGACGGGTAAAAGACATGTACGAAAAAACCTCAAACGACGGGTCGCATCCTTGAACGATGCGAGGGGCGGACACGATACACCTGCACTTACAGAAATTTAAGAAGACCGCGTACGCAATACATATTTAGTGCCAAATCAATCGGCAATCCCGCCAAGCTTGTCTTCCCGTTCATCAAGGAAGACGAATATGACCACCGCAGCTAATCACCTGTCCTCTGCAACCCTGGACCAGGATCGAACCGCCCTCATCAGAATAAGTGAGCGTCTGGTCGAGGCCTGCCCGGACATGCGTGAAATGGCCCGCAGCATCGCCCGGGAAATCCTCCTGCGTCAGACCGGTCACGACGCCGAACCCGACACGGTTTACTGGCACCGCTTCCACACGGCGGTCAGCAGTCCGCGATCATTCAATGGCTGGCAGCACCGCGACGCGCCCTATCAGTCGATGACCCTCCCGCAGCTGGTCATGCACCGTTTCAATCCCCACGACCAGGACAACGCTGACACCCTGCAGATGCTTAGCGGGTTCTACACCGCAGACGCCGATGCGGAAGCCTTCGATGAGCGAAACGAGGTCAGGATGTTGCCCGCTCAGGTCATGGGTGAGTTTTGGTCAGTGGATTTCAAATCCCGCTATCACGAGAAGCTAAAGGCGTTCTGGCGCGACTTCGCCGATCACTTCCGCACCATGGCGAAGGCCAACTTCATCGCCAACGCCCTTGAAGACCGTCACGCGGGATGGCTCAGCGACGAAGACCTGCGAAGCGTTCTATGTGCGGCGAACGTTGAACCGTACGAGTCACCGAGCCTGGAAACCCTTCAAGCCAGCGCTCCGGCCAGCGCCGAAGCGAGCGTCTGGACCTTCGACGTGATCGGCTACGAGGCCAGCGATATCCTGCGCATCGTGACCGCCGGCGGCCGACAGATTCTCTACACCCCCGGCGAAGTGCAGGCGTTTCATGCTTTTGCGACGCCGGAAGAACTGCACTGGTGGCTGCTGTCGCAAAACAACCGCCCGGAGCGACGCGCGCGTTTCATGGGTCACTTCCCGCTGTCAGCCTACGGCGAGGCTGACGACAACATCGGGTTGTTTCACGGCCTGGACGTGCTTTACACCACATGGGGCGGGGCGCATCCCGGCGTGATCAATCAACACAGCCAGCACGTGTCGGGCGACCCGTTCACTCATCTGCGCGACTCAATCCGCACGCGGATGTTGGCCGACGCAGACCTGGCGCTGCACTCCAACGGCGATCTGCGCAAACAGATGTGGATTGGTTATCTGCGGTCGTTCTCTCAGCTTTCCGGTGCGCTGGCAGCGATTGACTGGCCGATTGCGCTGGCAGCCGTCGGCGCGGGCATCGCCGACATGGGCCTGAATATCGATCAGGCCCTGAACGGCGCAAGCACGGCGCAACGCAAGGCGGGGGTTGTCGGCGCTGTGACGGCCAGCATCGACGTCCTGTTCAACAGCACCTTTCTTGTCGGCGGGGAAGCGATATCGGAAGGCGAGTTGCTGCGGCCTAAACCCGAGGGGGAACCAGTACCCGAAGTCGATGAGCCTATTGATCAATTCGTGGAAACGCCGGGCTTCGAACCAGAATCCGTTTACCCCTTTGAACGCAACGATGGGCTGGCCTCCTTCGAGACCAACATGCTGCTGGACGCCTTCGAACCCATACGCGAAGGCCGTATGAAAGGCATCTACCTGACTGATCAGGGCGAGACGTTTATCGAGGTCGATGGCTTCGCCTACGCCGTTCGCTACATCAACGAGCTCAAATCCTGGGCCATCATTGATCCGGAAAATCCCTTCTCGTTTTACCGAAACTTGCCTGTGCGACTTAACAGCGCCGGCACGTGGGAGCCTGTCACACCCCTGGGCCTGTCAGGCGGCGGGAAGGTGCTCGGCAGGATGTGGCCCGGTCGTGGTGTCGGCGTTTCTCCGCAGACGACCACCCCTCCCAGCCCATACGAAATCCCCGACGCGCTGAAACCGGAGGTCATGGATGGCGCGCAGTATGGCGGTCGCTTTGTCGACGATCGCTATCGCAGTCCCGATTTCGACAAGCCCGACCCGTACGACGAGTTCAAGCGCATCCGTCGCAATCTGCGAGACGACGCCAACGCATTCTTCAACACGCTAGAACAGCCAAAGCGTCCAGAGATTCCCGAACTGCCTGCCAACGCGCCGCTCAAAAGCGTTCTCAAGAGCCTATTCAAACGCTCGTCGGGCCTGGTCATCGGCGAGAGTCATGCCGGGATCGGCAGCAAGCAATTTCTCATTGAACAGATGCCGTTACTCGCCAAGCTCAAGGTGAAAACCCTCTACATGGAGCACATGCTCACCGACTTCCATCAGGCTGATCTGGATGCTTTTTCGAGAACCGGCACTTTGTCGTCTCAGCTCGAGGAGTACATCAAGACGCTGGACAAAGGCCATCGAACTGACCCAACCGGAAAGTACACCTTCATGGCCGTGCTCAAATCCGCGCAAGAAAACCGCGTGCGCATTCGGGCAATCGACTGCATGGCGAGCTACCGCGTCGACGGCATGGAAGGCGCGGAGCAAACGCTGCGGCAGAAGGTGATGAACTACTACGCCAAGGGCGTCATCGACGCGGACCAAGGGGCGAGAAGCGACGGCAACTGGGTGGCACTTGTGGGTAACTCCCACGCCAATACGTACCAGGGTGTTCCCGGTATCGCGGAACTGGAAGGGGTTGTAGGGCTGCGCATTGAGGACGTTCGTTTGGCAGAGTCAGCGGGAATAACGTCAGACCCCGGTATTGAAACGACCGACACGGTGGGCCGTCGTGCGGGACGAGTGCAGAGTGATCTGCGTCTGCAGGTTCTGGTCGCCGCGCCCCGGATTGAGCTCAGCCTGGAGAACAAACTGCTTCGAGCGGGCATGTTCACCCTCGATGACAGTGACGGTCAGTTGACCCTCGTTCACCGCAGCAATGAAGGCTTGGCTGTTCGTACCGAGATCAAACGGGAGGGCAAGCGCGTCTTTATCGACCGGCCGAAGTGGCAGCGAGTGAGCGGACGTCGGTTTGAGACGTTGGGGGATTTGACGTCAGCGCTGGAGCTGATGGGGATGACGTTGGTGCGGTGAGGCTTTGAAGCTTTGAATGCAAAAAAGCCGGGGGATGCGTTGATGCCCCCCGGCCTTTAGGCTACGACGTTATAACGAGTTCAGATCAGAATTTGATCATTCCCACTCAATCGTCGCAGGCGGCTTGCTCGACACGTCATACGTCACGCGCGAAATGCCTTCGATCTCATTGATGATCCGGCCGCTCACCGTTTCCAGCAGCTCGTAAGGCAGGTGTGCCCACCGTGCGGTCATGAAGTCGATAGTCTCTACCGCACGCAGGGCGACGACCCAGGCGTAACGACGGCCGTCGCCGACGACGCCAACCGATTTCACCGGCTGGAACACGACGAAGGCCTGGCTGACTTTGTGGTACCAGTCGGCTTTGCGCAGTTCTTCAATGAAGATATGGTCGGCGCGACGCAGCAGGTCGGCGTATTCCTTCTTCACTTCACCGAGGATGCGCACGCCCAGGCCCGGGCCCGGGAATGGGTGGCGGTAGACCATGTCGTACGGCAGGCCGAGTTCGAGACCCAAACGACGGACTTCGTCCTTGAACAGTTCGCGCAGTGGCTCGACCAGTTTCAGGTTCATCTCTTCCGGCAGGCCGCCCACGTTGTGGTGCGACTTGATGACGTGGGCCTTGCCGCTTTTGGCGCCAGCGGACTCGATCACGTCAGGGTAGATGGTGCCCTGGGCCAGGTACTTGATGTTGTCGAGCTTGGTCGACTCTGCGTCGAAGACGTCGATGAAGGTGCGCCCGATGATCTTGCGCTTCTTCTCTGGATCGCTTTCGCCGGCCAGGTTGTTGAGGAACTGGTCTTCAGCGTTGGCGCGGATGACCTTGACGCCCATGTTCTCGGCAAACATGGCCATGACTTGCTCGCCTTCGTGCAGACGCAGCAGGCCGTTGTCGACGAAGACGCAGGTCAGTTGGTCGCCGATGGCTTTGTGCAGCAGCGCTGCGACCACCGAGGAGTCAACTCCGCCAGACAGGCCGAGCAGTACGTTGTCGGTGCCGACTTGGGCGCGAACCTGGGCGATGGCGTCTTCAGCGATCTTCGACGGGGTCCACAGCGCTTCGCAGCCGCAGATGTCGAGGATGAAGCGCGACAGGATGCGACCGCCCTGCTTGGTGTGGGTCACTTCCGGGTGGAACTGCACGCCGTAGTAGCCGCGGGTGTCGTCGGCCATGCCGGCGATCGGGCAGCTCGGGGTGCTGGCCAGTACGTGGAAGCCTTCCGGGATTTCAGTGACTTTGTCGCCGTGGCTCATCCACACGTCGAGACCGAAAACGCCATCGGCGTCGACGTGGTCTTCGATGCCATCCAGCACGCGGCTCTTGCCGACGATGTCGACACGGGCGTAACCGAATTCACGCAATTCGGAACCGGCGACGCGGCCACCGAGCTGCTCGGCCATGGTCTGCATGCCGTAACAGATCCCGAAGATCGGCACGTTCAGGTCGAACACGGCCTGGGGCGCGCGCGGGCTGTCGGCAACGTGGACGGACTCGGGGCCGCCGGCGAGGATGATGCCTTTCGGGGCGAATTCGCGGATCGCTTCGTCCGACATGTCGAACGGGTGCAGCTCGCAGTACACGCCGATTTCGCGAACGCGACGGGCGATCAGCTGGGTGTACTGGGAACCGAAGTCCAGGATCAGGATGCGGTGGGCGTGAATGTCGAGGGCCATAGTCATTCTCGTCGAAAATCAGAAACAAGACGGGGCTGTCATGAACAGCCCCGGTAAACAATTCGTGAAGCGCGCCTGAGTCATCAGGCGCGTTCCGATCAACCTACGCGGTAGTTCGGCGCTTCCTTGGTGATCTGCACGTCGTGAACGTGAGACTCGGCCATGCCGGCACCGGTGATGCGCACGAATTCAGGCTTGGTGCGCATTTCGTGGATGTCGGCGCTGCCGGTGTAACCCATCGACGAGCGCAGGCCGCCCATCAACTGGTGAACGATGGCAGTCAGCGAACCCTTGTACGCAACGCGGCCTTCGATACCTTCCGGTACGAGTTTTTCCGCGCCATCGGACGAGTCCTGGAAGTAGCGGTCCGACGAGCCCTGGGCCTGGGACATTGCGCCCAGCGAACCCATGCCGCGATACGCCTTGTACGAACGACCCTGGAACAGCTCGATCTCGCCCGGCGCTTCTTCAGTACCGGCAAACATCGAACCCATCATCACGCAGTACGCACCGGCAACGATGGCCTTGGACAGGTCACCCGAGAAACGGATGCCGCCGTCGGCGATCAGGGGAACGTCTGTGCCTTCCAGTGCCGAGGCCACGTTGGCAATGGCGCTGATCTGCGGGACGCCCACGCCAGCGACGATACGGGTGGTGCAGATGGAGCCAGGACCGATGCCGACCTTGACGCCGTCAGCGCCTGCTTCAACAAGTGCGCGTGCAGCGGCGCCGGTGGCGATGTTGCCGCCGATGACTTGCACGTCAGGAAAGTTCTGTTTGACCCAGCGAACGCGGTCGATCACGCCTTTGGAGTGGCCATGTGCGGTATCGACAACGATGACGTCCACGCCCGCAGCAACCAGTGCGCTGACGCGTTCGCCGGTGTCTTTACCGGTGCCGACTGCAGCGCCGACACGCAGACGACCTTGGTCGTCCTTGCTCGCCAGAGGCCAGGCTTTGGATTTCTCGATGTCCTTGACGGTCATCATGCCCTTGAGCGCGAACTTGTCGTCGACGATCAGGACTTTTTCCAGACGGTGCTTGTGCAGCAGATCGCGCACTTCGTACTTGTCGGCGCCTTCACGGACGGTGACAAGACGCTCTTTCGGCGTCATCACTTCGCGGACAGGGATATCGAGGCGGGTTTCAAAGCGGACGTCGCGGGAAGTAACGATGCCGACGAGCTCGCCGTCATGCAGGACCGGAACGCCGGAGATGTTGTGTTGACGGGTCAGTTCGAACAGGTCGCGAACGGTGGCGTCAGCCTCGATGGTGATCGGATCCTTGACCACACCCGCTTCGAACTTCTTGACCTTGCGCACTTCGGCAGCTTGCTGCTCGACGGTCATGTTCTTGTGGATGATGCCGATGCCGCCTTCCTGAGCCATGGCGATTGCCAGACGGGCTTCAGTGACGGTGTCCATAGCGGCGGAAACGAGGGGGATGTTGAGTTCGATGCCACGGGTCAATCGTGTTTTCAGACTGACTTCGTTGGGAAGCACCTCGGAATAACCGGGCACAAGGAGAATGTCGTCGAATGTAAGGGCTTCTTGGCTGATACGCAGCATCGCTGGGCTCCCGAGCGGGAAAATGGAAGCGCGCCATTGTACCCAGACACCTGCAGTATCTCAATGTAAAGATCAGGCTATTTACTAATGAACCGGATTAATGCGCCCAATCACGGTGGCGAAGATCTACATCCTGACTTTGACATAGGACACCGGACGGTCCATGCGCTCGGCAAACGCCTCGATAAAGCTGCTTTTAAAGCCGGCGTCCAGCCAGTTATTGAATATGAATCCTAGATTCGAGAACCCGCACGGCTCCAGAAACAGGAATCCGTTGATGTCGTCCTCATGGCGGCATTCGGGGCACATGAAGTTGTCGGTGTGGCCCGGCATCCAGTCTTCCAGACTGTCGAACAGGGCTTCGCCGATCTCGCGCCGGCATTCAGGGCAACCGGCCTCCTCCTTGAAGCCCTGCTGCGGCGTATAGATGCAGCGCTTGAGGACGATTTCCAGACCGTTGACCGGCTGACCGAACGGCAAGGCGTCAGGGTTTTCAACGAAGCGTCGCGCGCCGGGCGCAATCGCGTAAGCCATGCGATTGAAGCTGCGGCCGCAGGTGGTCAGTGATTCTTCGACGACGTTCAGCTTCACCAGCCAGCGCAGGATCGCCCGCGCCTTCGCTTCGTGCGCAGGAAAGCTGGAGATTTGCGGGACGATGATGCTTTGGGTGTCCATGAAGGGCCTGTCTGACGAGTAATCGGGGGGCGGCAGCTTAATCGCGCTGTCGGTGACGTCAAGTACGGCCGTCGGGGCGCGCGCCGTCGGCGATCTCATCTGGTGACCCGTGCCCCAATGCCTTTATGATGCCGCCATGATCAAAGACCCCTTCGCAAGACTCGGCCTTGACCGGGACGTCCTCACTGTCAGCCAGCTCAACGGCCGCGCACGCGTGCTGCTGGAGGATGTGTTTTCCAGCATCTGGGTCGAGGGCGAGATTTCCAACCTCTCGCGTCCCGCCTCAGGGCACGTTTACTTCACGCTGAAGGACTCCGGCGCCCAAGTGCGTTGCGCGTTGTTTCGCAGCAACGCAGCGCGGGTACGTCAGGCGTTGAAGGACGGCCTGGCGGTCAAGGTACGCGGCAAGGTCTCGCTGTTTGAAGGTCGCGGCGACTATCAGCTGATTCTCGACACCGTTGAGCCTGCTGGCGATGGCGCGCTGCGTCTGGCCTTCGATGCGTTGAAGGAAAAGCTCAGCGCCGAAGGCATGTTCAGCGCCGAGCATAAGGTCGCCCTGCCGCTGCACCCCAAGCGCATCGGCATCATCAGTTCCCCGACCGGCGCGGTGATTCGCGACATCATCAGCGTGTTTCGCCGTCGCGCGCCCCAAGTTGAACTCACCCTGATCCCCACTGCCGTGCAGGGCCGCGAAGCCATCGGCCAGATCGTCCGCGCCCTGAAACTCGCGGATGGCCGTGGTTTTGATGCGTTGATCCTCGCCCGGGGCGGCGGCTCGCTGGAGGACCTCTGGTGCTTCAACGAAGAAGCCGTCGCCCGCGCCATTGATGCGTGCGTGACGCCGATCGTCAGCGCAGTCGGTCATGAGACGGATGTGTCGATCAGTGACTTCGTCGCCGACGTGCGCGCGCCGACGCCCTCCGCCGCCGCTGAACTGCTGGCGCCGGATTCAAGCGATCTGCATCGTCGGGTCGACAGCCTGGAGCGCCGACTGATCAGCCGCATGCAGGACCGGTTGATGCGCGAGCAATTGCGTCTGGACGGGATTTCCCGCCGCTTGCGTCACCCCGGTGAACGGTTACGCCAGCGCGCCCAGCGCCTCGACGATCTGGACATGCGCATGCGCCGGGCCTTCGAGCAGCAGATGCACAAGCGCCAAGTGCGCATGAGCCATCTGGAAAGTCGCCTGGCCGCGCAACATCCGGGACGCACGCTGATGTTTCTGCGGCAGCGCCTGGCGGTATTGGCCGAGCGGCTGCCCCGTGCGATCAAGGAGAACCTCAAGAGCCGTCGCTTGCAGCTGCAAAGTCAGGTGCAGACGCTCAATGTGGTCAGCCCGCTGGCGACCCTTGGCCGTGGTTACAGTATTTTGCTGGATGAACGCGGCAGGGCCGTTCGCGCTGCCGAGCAGACGCATCAGGGTCAGCGCCTGACGGCAAAGCTGGCAGACGGCGAGCTGCAAGTGCGCGTTGAAGACAACCATCTGACGCCTGTCACCCTTTCACTTCTGGATTGATCAATGCCTTCTTTTCTAACCCGTTCGTTGGCAACTGCTGCATTGGTCATGTGTGCTGCCCTGCCCGCCTACGCTGACAGCTACATTTCCCGCCTGCTCAACAAGCCCGTACCGGGCGGCGTAGCGGTGGTCGATCTCGGCCCTGCCCCGCAAGCGCCCAAAGCCACGTGGCAGGGCAAACCGGTGCTGGTGGTCAAGGATCAGGACGCGCGCTGGCTGGCCATCGTCGGCATTCCGCTGAGCGTCAAGCCAGGCACTGCGCAGCAGGTCAGCAGCGGCGGCCGCAACCTGCCTTTCGTGGTGGGCAACAAGAAGTACCCTGAACAGCGCATCACCCTGAAGAACCAGCGTCAGGTCAATCCGAACCCGGACGACCTCAAGCGCATCGAGCAGGAACTCGACGTGCAGGTTCGCGCCTACCGTACGTTCAGTCCCGTGACGCCGAGCAACCTTCTGTTGGACAAGCCGGTGGACGGGCCGCTCTCCAGCAAGTTCGGCGTGCGACGCTTCTTCAACGGTGAGGAGCGGAATCCTCACGCCGGACTGGATTTCGCGGTTCCGGCCGGTACGCCTATCAAGTCCCCGGCTGCGGGCAAGGTGATTCTGATCGGCAACTATTTCTTCAACGGCAACACGGTGTTCGTCGATCACGGGCAGGGCTTCATCAGCATGTTCTGCCATATGTCGAAGATCGACGTGAAGGTCGGCGATGCTGTGCCGCGCGGTGGTGTGGTCGGGCGCGTGGGTTCGACCGGTCGCGCAACGGGGCCGCACATGCACTGGAACGTCAGCCTGAATGACGCGCGGGTAGATCCGGCGATTTTCATCAATGCGTTTCAGCCGTAACACCTTTTGACGGGACTCTTAGCGGCGTGCCATCAGGTACGCAAACCGAACCGCATGCGAACAGGGATGAAGTCAGCTCTGCTTCACCCCTCGCGCCACAGTTTTAGCCGATCCTGGACTTCATCGCTGAACTGCCGCAGCTCCTCATCAGTAATCAGATCCTCCGCGACCAGCGCATAGAGGTGAAAACTGAAATTACCTCTTGAAAAGTTGGTGGAATCGAACACTTTGGCCACAAGTTTATCGCCCTTGTTAGCCACATCCCTGACACCTTGGACGCGGTCTCGAGCATCTTTGTCCGTTAGCGCTGTTTTTTTCAGAATGTCCTGCCAGATACGCTCGTAAAGGCGCTCCACGGCTAGAGGTCTTAGTCGGCTGAGAATTTTCCAGTCTGCTTCTTTCATGGGATGGCCCTCTACACGGGTTGTTGTGGTGATCGAGTGTGGGAGTGCAATTGGGAGCTACGCGTTGCGTGGAGTCAACGGCATGAGCAACGGACCAGCGACAAACTGGAGAAAATCGCGATTAAAACCCGGCTAATGCAGTTACGCGAGATTATTCATCAATTTTCCGCAACCGCTTGCCAGCTTTCACCCCATTGGTTACGTTTGGCGACATGAAAACCTCTCACACCCTCATTCTGATGCGTCAACATCGCTGCCTCTGCCTCGTCAGTGCACGACTGCAAAGCTGAACGCGGTGCCTCGACGCTCACCCGCAGTGCTACTCTCGCATCAACCGGCTGGCCGCCTTCTTTCGGCCCTGAGTACAACAAGGATTATTCACATGACCATGCTCAAAGATCCCTCGACCAAGTACCGCGCCTTTCCTGTCATCGACCTGCCTGACCGCACCTGGCCTTCCAAGACCATCACTGCGGCGCCGATCTGGTGCAGTTCCGACTTGCGTGACGGTAACCAGTCGCTGATCGAGCCCATGGATGCGGTCAAAAAGCTGCGTTTCTGGAAGACCCTCGTTCAAGTCGGCGTGAAGGAAATCGAAGCCTCCTTCCCTTCCGCCTCGCAAACCGATTTCGACTTCGTGCGCACGCTCATCGAAGACGGCCACATCCCCGACGACACCACCATTCAGGTGCTGACTCAGGCCCGCAAAGACCTGATCGCGCGGACGTTCGAGTCCCTGCGCGGGGCGAAAAAAGCCATCGTCCATCTTTACAACGCCACCTGCCCGTCCTTCCGCCGCATCGTCTTCAACCAGGACAAAGCGGGCGTGAAAGCCATCGCTGTGAATGCCGCTCAGCTGTTCGTCAAATACGCCGCCCTGCAGCCAGAAACTCAGTGGCAGTTCGAGTACTCGCCTGAGACGTTCAGCGCCACCGAGCTGGAGTTCGCCAAGGAAGTCTGCGACGCCGTCATCGAAGTGTGGAACGCGACGCCGCAGAACAAGGTGATCCTCAATCTGCCAGCCACCGTCGAAGTCGCCACCCCGAACATTTACGCTGACCAGATCGAATGGTTCTGCCGCAACATTTCCCGTCGTGACAGCGTGATCATCAGCCTGCACACCCACAACGACCGTGGCACCGGCGTCGCGGCGACCGAACTGGGCCTGATGGCGGGCGCGGATCGTGTTGAAGGCTGCCTGTTCGGCAACGGCGAGCGCACCGGCAACGTCGACCTCGTGACCGTCGCGCTGAACATGTACACCCAGGGCCTGAATCCGCAACTGGACTTCTCGGACATCGACGGTGTGCGCAAGGTGGTCGAGGAGTGCAACCAGATTCCGGTGCACCCGCGTCACCCGTACGTCGGCGACCTGGTACACACCGCGTTTTCCGGCTCTCACCAGGACGCGATCCGCAAGGGCTTCACTCAGCAGAAGGAAGGCACGCTGTGGGAAGTGCCGTACCTGCCAATCGATCCAGCCGACATCGGCCGCAGCTACGAGGCGGTTATCCGCGTCAACAGCCAGTCCGGCAAAGGCGGGATTACTTACCTGCTGGAACAGGAATATGGCATCTCCCTGCCGCGTCGCATGCAGATCGAGTTCAGCCAGGTCGTTCAGGGCGAGACCGATCGTCTCGGCCTGGAGATGACCGCGCAGCAGATCTACTCGCTGTTCAAGCGTGAATACCTGCAGGCCAACAAGCCGTATGCACTGGTCAGCCATCGCTTGCAGGAAGAGAACGGCAACAGCGCTGTCGAAGTAGTCGTGACCGGCATGGGCGACAGCGAGAGCAATCTGCGCTGGAAAGGCACCGGTAACGGCGCACTGGAAGCGTTGGTGGCTGGCCTCCCGGTGTCCGCTGAAATCATGGACTACAACGAACACGCCATTGGCGCAGGCACCACGGCCAAAGCCGCTGCCTACATCGAGCTGCGGGTGGATGGCGATCGCGCGGTACACGGCGTCGGCATCGATGAGAACATCACCACGGCCAGCTTCAAGGCACTGTTCAGCGCCCTCAATCGTGGCCTGCTCCAGGCTGATGCGACGAAAGCGGCTTAACGCTTCGGGATAGAAAGCTGCGCCCGATACAAAAGGCCCTGAAGTGCACACTTCAGGGCCTTTCGTTTTAGCGCTGGATAATCAGGCCGTGGTGTCGACTTTGACTTTCATCAAGTTCAACAGGGACGCCTGCAGTGCGCCCAACTGAGCCATGGTCCCGGAAATCTGCTGCTGAATCGCCATGACCTGCGTGGCCTTCAACTCATCGGGCGTCTTGCTGGCCTGGACAGCGGCTAACTGAGCTTGCTGCTGCTGGAGCATTTTCTGGGTTTGCTCAATCTGCTCCTGCAACTGTTTGATCATCTCCTCCTTCATGCTCGGCGCTTCGGCTGACTCACTGGCGCCTGCCGCCTTGGAGTCGCCGTACACATTGCCACGCAGCTCGACGCTGGCGGTCTTGGCATCGCTCTTGGTGGAGTCGTCGGTTTTGACGGCGGCCGTGAACACGCTGGAGTAAGCACCCAACGAACTGGTGTTGATGGTGGTCATGATGAACTCCTTATGAGGTGCACTTTGTATCGGCCAGCGTACAAACATCTGAAGTCCAATTTATTGCAGACGCAAAAACGCCCCACGACCGAGGTCATGGAGCGGTTTTGTCTCTGAATCAGTGAATCAGGCGGTGGTGTTAATGCTGCCGGACTTCTGCAGTTGCAAGAGTGCCGCCTGTTCCGTCGACAGGCTGGCGGTCGTCGACGAGATCTGTCCCTGAATGGCCATCACCCGCGCCGACTTCTCCTCGTCGGTGCCAGAGCTGGCCTGGGCGGCAGCGAGTTGCTGTTGCTGTTCCTGCAAGCGCTTCTGGGTTTCCTTGATCTGCTCTTCCAGCTTCGCGATGGCCTGCTCGCTGGTGCTGGAAGAATCAGACGCCCCACCCGCACCGCCAGCACCGCCAGCGCCACCTGCCGCAGTGGCTGTGGTCGATGCAGACGCCGACGTGGCATCTGTGGTGGTGGAGGCGTCGCTGTCAGCCGCCGTTGTTGTGGCGTCTTTTTTGACCGCAACGGTGAAACTGGTGGAATACGAATTCAATGAGGATGTGCTGATGGTGGTCATACCGATCTCCTGTCTGGGTACAACCGCTATCGACCACCCGTCCGTTAACTCTATGACGTTACTGTATCTCGAATGTATCAGCGTCGAGACACGCCGGGAATTTCTCGCGGTACGCCGCCAGACTCTGCGCTGACAGGCTGACCTGGAACACGCCATCCGCCTCGCCGATGTTGAGCAGGCTCTCGCCCTGGAAATCCAGCACCTGACTGTCGCCGGTGTAGGCAAAGCCCTTGCCATCGATTCCCACGCGATTCACCGCAGCGACGTAACACAAGTTCTCGATCGCCCGCGCCGGCAGCAGACGGTTCCAGTGCAGACGGCGCGCGCCCGGCCAGTTGGCGGTATAGAGCAACAGATCTGTGTTGTGCGCATCACGGCTACACACCGGAAAACGCAGGTCGTAGCAGATCAGCGGACGAATTCGCCATCCGTTGAGTTCGAACTGCACCTGACGCTCGCCCGGGCTGTAGTGCTCGTGCTCGCCGGCCATTCTGAAGAGATGGCGCTTGTCGTAATGCAGCAGCTCGCCGTCCGGCCGCGCCCACAGCAGGCGGTTGCGATGGCTGCCGTCAGCGGCGCGAATGATCACGCTGCCGGTCACCACCGCATTCAGTTGCCTAGCCTGGGCCAGTATCCACTGAGCGGTCGGGCCGTCTTCGGGCTCGGCCAGCGTCTCGGATTCCATGGAAAACCCGGTGGTGAACATCTCCGGCAGGATCACCAGATCTGCGCCCCTGGCCTGGGCCAGCAGTTCTTCAAAATGCGCATGGTTCGCCGGGGCGTCGTGCCAGACCAGCGTGGTCTGAACCAGCGCGATATTCAAATTGGGCAGGGTGGTCAGATCGCGCATAGTTTTTCCGCTGCCAGACGCAGCGTCTCCTCGCGCTTGGGAAAACACAGCCGGATCAGGCGCTGGCCTTCAGGCGGATTCTGATAGAAAACCGAAATGGGGATGCTTGCCACGCCGTGCTCGCGGGTCATCCACAGCGACATGTCCACATCGTTGAGGTCCGGACGGATCTGCGAATAATCAACGAGCTGAAAGTACGTGCCGCTGGCGCGTGTGAAGGTGAAGCGCGAGGCTTCCAGGCGATCGCAGAAATAGTCGCGTTTGGCCTGATAAAACGCCGGCAGTTCGTCGACGTGCTCGGGGTGCGCTGCCATGAAATCGGCCAACGCCCACTGCAACGGCGTGACGCCACAGAATGCGACGAACTGATGGATCTTCCGTGCTTCGGCGGTCAGTGCAGGCGGCGCAACGAGGTAGCCGGTTTTCCAGCCGGTGACGTGGTAGGTCTTGCCGAACGAACTGACCACAAACGCGCGCTGATACAGTTCGTCATGGGCCAGTACGCTGGCGTGTTGCAGGCCGTCGAACACCAGATGCTCGTAGACCTCGTCGCTGAGCACGTAAATGTCCCGGTCACGGATCAATGCCGCAAGGCGATCCAGTTCGTCGCGGGTGATGAGCGCGCCGCTGGGATTGTGCGGCGTGTTGATGACGATCATCCGGGTGCGAGGGCTCAACGCTGCGCCGAGCTTTTCCCAGTCGATGGCGAAGTCGCCGTCTTTGAGCTGCACATGCACGGTGCGCCCGCCGGCCAGTTCCACCGACGGCGCATAACTGTCGTAGCACGGGTCGAAGACGATCACTTCATCGCCGGCGCTCACAACGGTCTGGATCGCGCAGAAGATGGCGTGGGTGGCGCCGGGCGTGATGGTGATTTCGCTGTCGACGCCGACCTGACGGCCGTAGCAGCGAGCGATCTTGGCCGCGACTTGCTCGCGCAACACAGGCAGGCCGGCCATCGGCGCGTATTGGTTGTTGCCGTCCATGACGCGGCGGCAGAGGGCTTCACGCAGTGCGTCAGGCCCATCGAAATCGGGAAAACCCTGAGACAGATTGATCGCCCCGGTTTCGGCGGCAAGCTGAGACATCACAGTAAAAATGGTGGTGCCAACGTTCGGCAGTTTGCTGGTGATCATGGGGTTTTCCTGCTCCACTCCCGACACCTGAAGGGCTCGGGGACTCGCAGGATAGCCCAGATGTCGCGCACAAAAAAAGGCGCCGCTGGCGCCTTTTCCGAGAAAGACCGTTACACGATCAGCGCTTGTCGCGGCGCTTCTTGTCGGCTTTCTTGTGGTGCGACATCATCCGACGCTTCTTGTTGACCTGGCGGTCGGTCAGCGTGTTCTTGTTGCCTTCGTACGGGTTCTCGCCGCCCTTGAACTCGATGCGGATAGGCGTACCGACCAGCTTGAGCACACGGCGATAGGTGTTCTCAAGGTACCGGACGTACGACTTCGGCACTTTCTCGACTTGGTTGCCGTGGATCACGATCAACGGCGGGTTCGCGCCACCCAGGTGGGCATAACGCAGCTTGATGCGGCGGCTGCCCACCATTGGCGGTGCGTGCTCGCTGACCGCGTCTTCGAGAATCTGGGTCAGGCGGCTGGTTGGCCAACGGGTCACAGCGGATTTGAACGAGTTCTGCACCGACTGATACAGGTTACCCACCCCCGTGCCATGCAGCGCCGAGATGAAGTGGATGTCGGCGAAGTCGACGAAGAACAACCGACGCTCCAGCTCGACCTTCACGTAGTCGCGCTCGCTCGGCACCATGCCATCCCACTTGTTCAGCGCGATGACCAGGGCCCGACCGGATTCAAGGGCAAAGCCCAGCAGGTTGAGGTCGTGGTCGACGACGCCTTCGCGGGCGTCCATCACGAAGATCACCACGTTGGCGTCTTTGATTGCCTGCAGGGTTTTCACCACGGAGAACTTTTCGACTTCTTCGTGGATCTTGCCGCGCTTGCGGACACCGGCGGTGTCGATCAGCGTGTACTTTTCTTCGTTGCGTTCGAACGGGATGTAAATGCTGTCGCGGGTAGTGCCGGGCTCGTCGTAGACGATAACGCGGTCTTCACCGAGCATGCGATTGACCAGCGTCGATTTGCCGACGTTCGGACGACCGATGATGGCGATCTTGATGCCATCCTTCTCGCTCGGTCCAGGAATGCGCTTGGCTTCCTGACCCTCAGCGACGACTTCCTCTTCTTCGCCTTCTTCGACTTCGTCAGCGTCTTTCGGGAAATCGCGCAGGGCGATTTCGAGCATCTGCGTGATGCCGCGACCGTGAGCGCCGGCAACCGGAATCGCGTCACCCATACCCAGCGGTGCAAACTCCGCCCGGGCCATGTCAGGGTCGATGTTGTCGACCTTGTTGGCAACGACGTAAGAGGTCTTGTTGCGCTTGCGCAGGTGCTCGCCAATCATCTGGTCGGCGGCAGTAAAGCCTGCTTTGGCGTCAACGAGGAACAACACGACATCGGCTTCTTCGATGGCCAGCAGCGACTGCTCGGCCATCTTTTCGTCCATGCCGTGTTCATCACCGGAGATACCGCCGGTGTCGATCAGGATGTAGGAGCGCCCTTGCCACTTGGCCTCACCGTATTGGCGATCACGGGTCAGACCGGACAAGTCGCCGACGATGGCGTCGCGAGTCCTGGTCAGGCGGTTGAACAAGGTAGACTTGCCGACGTTCGGTCGACCCACCAGGGCGATTACGGGAACCATGCGGCTCTCCACTTCGTTATTTCAGAAAATACAAAAGCCGCTGCAAGGCAGCGGCCGGAGTTCGGAGCGACACCGAAGCGTCGCAGGCCCCATTAAACCGGGGCCGCCTGGGGAAGCCGAAAAACGACCTCCTCAAGCATAGGCAGCCACTACTTGATCGTCAGGGCTTCCAGCTTGCCGCTGTTGCCAAAGACGTAAATGGTGCTGCCGGAGACCAGCGGGCGTGCACGCAAGCCATCGCTGTCAATCTTTTCACGGGCGACGAAATGGCCATCGACCTGGCTCAGCAGGTGCAGATAACCTTCCATGTCACCGACCGCGACGTAGCTGGAGAACACTTCCGGCGCGCCGAGTTGGCGACGGGCCAGCGAGTCGTTGCTCCACAGACCGGTGGAAGAGCGCTCATCGATGCCTTCCACGGTGCCGTTGGCCAGCGAGACGTAAACGCTGCCGAAGCCTTGCGCCACACCCGAATAGCTCGAGGCATCACGCTGCCACAGCACGCGGCCGCTCTGCAGTTCCAGACCGGCTACACGACCCTGGTAGGTTGCGACGTAAAGCGTGTTGCCGGACAGCAGCAAGCCACCGTCGATGTCGACCACGCGATCCAGCTCGGAACGACCTGTCGGAACGGCAACGCGCTGCTCCCAGGCCGGGACGCCGTTGTTGATGTCCAGCGCCACAACCTTGCCGGTGGACAAGCCTGCGATGGCCAGCGACGAGGTCGCGATCGGCGCACCGGTGCCACGCAGCGTCAGAACAGCCGGGCTGCTTTCGTAGATCCAGCGCTGATCGCCAGTGATGGCGTCATAACCGATAACCCGGTCATCCTGAGTCTGGGCAACCACGACACTGCCGTTGGTGGCCGGAGCGGACAGCACTTCGCTGGTCGCCTTGGCTTTCCACTTCTGCTCGCCGGTGGCCTCATCGAGGACGATGACTTCGCCACGCAACGTGCCGAGCATGACCAGACCGAAACCTACGCCGACGGCGCCGGAAACTGGTTGTTCAAGCTCTTTTTTCCAGACGACGTCGCCGTTGCTGCGATTGATCGCCATGACCAGACCGTCCGCATCGGCAGCGTAGATGTTCTCGCCGTCGATGGCCGGAACCAGCATGTTGTAGATGTCGCCCTGACCGTCACCGACGGAACGGCTCCACAACTTCTGCAGGGTCACTTCCTGTTTGAAGTCGACGAGCTCTGCCGGAGGCAGCTCTTTTTTGCTGTTGCTGCTGCAACCCGCGGCCAGAATGGCCAGAGCCAGCAATGCTGCATGTTTCCAACGAATCACGTCACGCATCCCCTTTCGCCAGATCGTCGAGCTTCATTTGCAGACCGCCAACAGCCGCTTCTTCGGAAAGCGCCGCCTTGGCCTTCTTGTATGCAGCGTAGGCATCATCGGTGCGACCCAGCTGAACCAGCAGGTCACCGCGCAGCTCTTCTCGGCTGGCCGCGAACGACGTGTCGGCCTGACCGTCGAGCAGCTTCAGCGCGTCTTCGGCCTTGTTCTGTGCAGCGAGCACACGAGCCAGACGCTGACGGGCGATTTCACCCAGGGTCGCGTTGGCCGGCTTGTCGGTCACGGATTTGAGCTCGTTCGCGGCGTCATCCAGCTTGCCGGTGTCCACAGCCACTTTGGCCACGAACAGACTGCCGTACTGCGCATACGCGGTGCCGCCGAAATCGCTTTTCAGCTTGCCGGCGATCTCGGCCACACGGCCTGCGTCAGCCTGGCCGCTTGGCGTCAGTGCGGTTTCCAGCAATTGCTGATACAGCGCCGAAGCACCTTGCGCCTGGTTGTTCTGATAGCGCTGCCAGCCTTGCCAGCCCAACACCACGATCACCGCCAGCAGGCCGCCGGTCACCAGAGGCTTGCCGTTACGCTGCCACCAGTCCTTTACGGCAACCAGCTCATCATCATCGGTACTCGACACCCCAATACTCCTATTCGCTAAATCGGCTTTTATCTGCTTCAACCCTGCGAGATGCAGGTGGCCAGGTGCTCGGACAGAGCATCCCAGGCAATATTTTGTTGCTCGCCCTGGCCACGCAGCGGTTTGACGCCCACTTCCTTGCGGGCCAGCTCTTCGTCACCAAGGATCAGCGCGTACAACGCGCCGCTCTTGTCGGCCTTCTTGAACTGACTCTTGAAACTGCCAGCCCCGGCATTGACTTGCAGACGCAGGTTCGGCGCCAGATCACGCAAGCGCTCGGACAGCGTCAGCGCTGCCAGCTCGGCGGCCTCGCCGAATGCGCAGACGTAAACGTCGACCGTACGGGCGATCTCTTCGGGAATCTGCTCAAGGGTTTCCAGCAGCAGTACCAGACGTTCGATGCCCATGGCAAAGCCCACGCCCGACGTCGGTTTGCCGCCCATCTGCTCAACCAGTCCGTCGTAACGGCCGCCCGCGCAGACAGTGCCCTGAGCGCCGAGCTGGTCAGTGACCCACTCGAATACGGTTTTACTGTAGTAATCCAGGCCGCGAACCAGCTTCGGGTTGATCACGTACGGAATGCCCGCCGCGTCGAGACGCGCCTTCAGGCCTTCGAAGTGAACCCGGGATTCGTCGTCAAGATAATCGGCCAGCTTGGGTGCATCGACCAGCACAGCCTGGGTTTCAGGATGTTTGGTATCGAGCACACGCAGCGGGTTGGTTTTCAGACGGCGTTGGCTGTCTTCGTCCAATTGCTCGTGACGCGCCGAGAGATACTCGACCAGCGCTTCACGATAACGGCCGCGGGCTTCAATGGTACCCAGGCTGTTGAGCTCCAGTTTGACCGCATTGCGGATACCCAACAGGCCCCACAGGCGCCAGGTCAGGACGATCAGCTCGGCGTCGATGTCCGGACCATCGAGGTTGAACACCTCGACGCCGATCTGGTGAAACTGACGATAGCGGCCTTTCTGCGGACGCTCGTGGCGGAACATCGGGCCGATGTACCAAAGCTTCTGCACCTGACCGCCGCCGGTGATGCCGTGTTCGAGGACCGCACGCACGCAGGCCGCCGTGCCTTCAGGGCGCAGGGTCAGCGAATCGCCATTGCGGTCGGCGAAGGTGTACATCTCTTTTTCGACGATGTCGGTGACTTCGCCGATGGAGCGTTTGAACAGGTCGGTGAACTCGACGATCGGCATGCGGATCTGGCGATAACCGTAGTTATCCAGCAAACGCGATACGGTGCCTTCGAAGTAGCGCCACAGCGGCGTTTGATCCGGCAGGATGTCGTTCATGCCACGAATGGCTTGCAGAGACTTACTCACAAATATTCCTTGGAAACTGGGTTAGCCGCGCGCGATCAGCGCTGCGTCGGCCTCGACCTTTTCGGCCGCTCTCTGGCGGATCAAGCGTTCAAGCTGTTCCACCAGATTGTCATTTGTCAGCTTTTGCGCCGGCTTGCCATCGATGTAGATCAGGTTCGGCGTGCCTCCGGTCAGACCAACGTGGGCTTCTTTCGCCTCGCCGGGACCGTTCACCACGCAACCGATCACCGCAACATCCAGCGGGACCAGCAAATCTTCAAGGCGCCCTTCCAGCTCGTTCATGGTCTTGACCACATCGAAGTTCTGCCGCGAGCAGCTCGGGCAGGCGATGAAGTTGATGCCACGGGAACGCAGACGCAGCGACTTGAGGATGTCGTAACCGACCTTCACTTCTTCAACCGGATCGGCAGCCAGCGAAATCCGAATGGTATCGCCGATCCCTTCGGCCAGCAGCATACCTAGGCCGACGGCCGATTTCACTGTGCCTGAGCGCAAACCGCCCGCTTCAGTGATACCCAGGTGCAACGGCTGGATGATTTGCTTGGCAAGAAGCCGATAAGCCTCGACCGCCATGAACACATCGGAGGCCTTGACGCTGACCTTGAAGTCCTGGAAATCCAGACGGTCCAGATGCTCGACGTGCCGCAGCGCGGACTCGACCAAGGCAGCCGGCGTTGGCTCGCCGTACTTCTTCTGCAGGTCTTTCTCCAGCGAACCGGCGTTGACGCCGATGCGGATCGGAATACCGCGATCACGGGCCGCTTCAACCACCGCGCGGACGCGGTCTTCGCGGCCGATGTTGCCCGGGTTGATCCGCAGGCAATCGACGCCCAGCTCGGCAACGCGCAGGGCGATTCGATAATCGAAGTGGATGTCCGCGACCAGCGGGACCTTGACCAACTGCTTGATACGGCCAAAGGCCTCGGCAGCGTCCATGTCCGGCACCGAGACGCGGACGATGTCCACGCCGGCGGCTTCCAGACGGTTGATCTGCGCCACCGTGGCCGCGACGTCATTGGTGTCGCTGTTGGTCATGCTCTGCACTGCGATCGGGGCATCGCCACCGACCGGCACCGAGCCGACCCAGATTTTACGAGATTCGCGACGTTTGATCGGAGATTCGCCGTGCATGACTTATTGCCCTAGCTTCAGGCGAGCAGTTTCGCCACTGGTGAAAGGTGCCACATCAACCGGCTGACCGTTGTAGCTCACTTGCGCGCCGCGAGCGAAGCCCAGGCGCAGGGTCAGCGGCGGCTTGCCATTGACGTCAAGGCTGTCGCCTTTTTTCTTGAGACCGCTCATCAGCACTTTGCCATTGCCGTCGGTGACCTGGGTCCAGCAATCATTCACAAACTGAACCTGCACGCGGCCGGCACCTGCCGGTACTGTCGCGGCGTCAGCGGTTGCGCTCGGGGCGCTGTTGACGGGCGCGGTTGTCGCAGGCGTTGGCGCTACGGTCGTGACCGGCGCGGTTGGCGTCGACGCGGTATGCGCAGGCGTTACCGGAGCGGTGGTAGATGTGCTGTGGGGAACAACAGCGCCTGCAACGGTGCCCGTGCTGCTGGACGCGCTGCTGGATGAAGCAGGCGCTTCAGGCGCGGACGCAGGCTCGGCGTTATTCAACGGCAGCGCGGTCTGACCTTGAGCCACAGCTTGATCTTCCGGCTCGTCAAGCGGATGGATCTGGGTGGTGCCGTCGGCGCTTTCGACTTCGACGTGCTCCATGCCCAGATTGGTCGGCTCCTTGCCGCGCAGGGTGGCTTGATCCTGCCACCATACGAAGCCGCCGCCGATCAACGCGATGAGCAGCAAGAGGCTGACGATGCGCAGGATATTGTGGGACAGGCGCACCGGCTCTTCGATTCGGCCCAGCGCATGAACGCTGCTGCCCTTGCCGTCGGTGCCGGTGTACTGATCGAACGCACTGACCAATGCAGCTTGATCAAGGTCCAGCAGCTTGGCGTAGGCACGGACATAGCCGCGGGCGAAGGTATGACCGGGGAGCTTGTCGAAATCGCCTGCTTCCAGATGAGTCAGGGAAGTCACGGTGAGGTTGAGCCTCAACGCCACATCTGGCAGCGACCAGTTCTTGCTCTCGCGGGCCTGTCGCAATGTTTCGCCTGGGTTCGTGCGAGTGGCTGCTACAACTTCGGGATGCGCCGCTTTCATCATTGCTCCGACAGGTATTGCTGATATTCCGGCGTACCGGGATAGAGTCTTTTTAGAAGCAAGCCGTAACTGGCTGCCTTGTTGCGATCATCAAACACCTTCGCCAGCCGCGTGCCGAGCAAGAGGCTTCGCGCATTCTGCTCGCTCAACTGGCTGAAGCGCTCGTAGTAATCGCGCGCCGGCACATAATGCCTGTCTTCGTACGACAACTCAGCCATTTCCAGCAACGCGCGTGGCTGCTGACGATCCAGGCGCAGCGCTTTGTCGAAATGCTCACGGGCAGCGTCGCGATTGCCGAGCATCACAGCCGTCATGCCGAGGTTTTCGAACACCCGGGCGCGCTCGGCGTAGAGGTTATCCTCAGCGGCCTGCTCGAAGCGCTCGTAAGCTTCCTTGTAACGCTTTTGCTGGTAGAGAAAACTGCCGTAATTGTTGAGGATTCGCGCGTCTTTGGAACGTGCCGACAACGCTTTTTCGTAATACTGGTTCGCCAGTTCCGGTTCCATCTCGGCCTGAAACACCAGAGCCAGCGCGGCATTGGCGTCCGCATCGGAGCCGTTTAGCTCGAGCGCCTTTTTCAGAGGCGCCTTGGCTCGTTCCATCTGGCCTTGCTGAAGATAGCCCAACCCCAACTGCACATAAGCTTGACGAGCCTCGTCACGTCCCTTGCTGGTACTCAGCGGATCGACGTTGCCGGTGGACACACAACCGACCAGCAGCGTGGCAAAACAGAGCAGCAGCGCAACGCGCAGGGACATAGAGATCCTCTCAGTCAAATTCGCATTCAATTGCGAGCGGAAGCGACCTGCACCACGTCGGCATCGGCACTGAGCTCCCGCACGGCGATATAGCGCTCGCTGCGACGGGTGCGGTCCATGACCTGCCCGACCAACTGGCCGCAGGCAGCATCGATGTCTTCACCGCGCGTGGTACGCACAGTGACGTTGAAGCCGGCTTGATGCAGCAGATCCTGGAAACGACGGATCGCGTTGTTGCTGGGGCGTTCATAGCCCGAATGCGGAAACGGATTGAACGGGATCAGGTTGACCTTGCAGGGCGTGTCCTTGAGCAGCTCGATCATCTCGATGGCGTGCTCAGGCTTGTCGTTGATGTCCTTGAGCAGCGTGTACTCGATGGTCAGCACACGCTTTTCGCCCAACGCAGACATGTAGTTGCGGCAGGACTCGAGGAGCATTTTCAGGGGGTACTTTTTATTGATCGGCACCAGCTGGTTGCGCAGCGCGTCATTGGGCGCGTGCAGCGAAAGGGCCAGCGAGACGTCGATATGCTTGGACAGCTCATCGATCATCGGTACCACGCCGGAGGTGGACAGCGTCACCCGGCGCTTGGAAATGCCGTACCCCAGGTCATCCATCATCAGATGCATGGCGGCAACGACATTGTCGAAGTTCAGCAATGGCTCGCCCATCCCCATCATCACCACGTTGGTGATGGCACGGTCGACGGTAGCCGGGACACTGCCGAAAGATTTGTTGGCAATCCACACCTGACCGATGACTTCGGCGGCGGTGAGGTTGCTGTTGAAGCCTTGTTTGCCGGTGGAGCAGAAACTGCAATCCAGCGCACAACCCGCCTGGGACGAGACACACAGGGTGCCGCGCTTGCCTTGCGGAATGTAAACGGTCTCGACGCAGCTGCCGGACTCGACACGGACGACCCATTTGCGGGTGCCGTCGGTGGAGATGTCCTCGCTGACGACTTCAGGACCGCGAATTTCGGCACGGCTCTGCAGCTTTTCGCGCAGGGCCTTGCCGACGTTCGTCATGGCGTCGAAGTTATCGACGCCAAAGTGGTGAATCCACTTCATGACCTGACCGGCGCGGAAGCGTTTCTCCCCGATAGACTCGAAGAATTTTTCCATTTCCAGCCGGGTCAGACCCAACAGGTTGATTTTGCCAGTTGATTCAGTCATGGATTCACCCTCACTCGCAGCAATAGCTTAGCGAGTGGTTACCTCGGTAGCAGCGAAGAAGTACGAGATTTCACGAGCAGCAGCGGCTTCGGAGTCGGAGCCGTGAACAGCGTTGGCGTCGATGGAATCAGCGAAGTCAGCACGGATGGTGCCGGCAGCTGCTTCTTTAGGGTTGGTAGCGCCCATCAGTTCGCGGTTCAGAGCGATAGCGTTTTCGCCTTCCAGAACCTGCACGACAACCGGGCCGGAGATCATGAATGCAACCAGATCACCGAAGAAACCACGAGCGCTGTGCTCAGCGTAGAAACCTTCTGCTTCGGCTTTGGACAGTTGCTTCAGTTTCGAAGCGACAACGCGCAGACCGGCTTTTTCGAAACGGGTGGTGATCTCGCCGATGACGTTTTTGGCAACAGCATCAGGCTTGATGATCGAGAAAGTACGTTGAACAGCCATGGTGTAACTCCAGAAGCAGTGATTATTGCGAAAAATTAAACCCGCGAATTATACGCGGGTTTGATGTTATTGCCTAACGTGCAAATCTGCTCAGTCGATTTCGTCGGCCCAGAGCGTCTGGACCGCCTCGAGCACTTTCTCGCCGACGCGGCCAGAGGTGTCGTCGAAATCCGGCAGTTGCTTGATCATCAGTTGCAGCTTGGTAAACCCTACTGAATACGGGTCAACACCGGGATGAGCCTCGGCGAGTTCTTCAGCGATGCGTTGTACGTCATTCCAACCGTAACTCATGACAGCTTCTCGATCAGTGCGGCGCTTCGGCAGCGTGGTTAAGCGAATATTTCGGGATCTCGACAGTCAGGTCTTCCGTACCGACCTTGGCCTGGCACGCCAGGCGAGACTGCGCTTCCAGACCCCACGCACGATCAAGATAGTCCTCTTCTAGCTCGTCCGCTTCCTCGAGGGAGTTGAACCCCACACGAATGATGCAATGACAGGTGGTGCAGGCGCAGACGCCGCCGCACGCGCTTTCGATCTCGATGTGGTGATCGTGGGCGAGTTCCAGAATCGACTTGCCGACTTCAGCCTCGACAACCATCCCGTCCGGGCAATGCTCGGCGTGTGGCAGAAATGTAACCTGCGGCATCAGTTATTCCTCAATCTCATTCAGGTTGCGCCCTGACAGCGCGGCTTTCACCGTCGAGTCAAGGCGGCGGGCGGCGAACGCATCGGTCACCTGCGACAGACGCTTGGTCTGCTGCTCGATGGCCGGGCCGTCATTGCCCTTCATCAATTCACGAAGTTCTTCCATCTGCAGGTCGATGACCATGCGCTCTTCGGCATCGAGCAAGCGCTCGCCATCAGCCTGCAACGCGCCTTCGACCGCCTCGAGCAAACGCTGAGCGTCGACCTGCTGTTCACGCAGGGCGCGAGCCACCATGTCATCGCTGGCGTACTGGAACGAATCCTTGAGCATGCGGGTGATTTCGCCATCAGTCAGGCCATACGAAGGCTTGACCTGAATGCTCGATTCCACGCCCGAGGCCAGCTCGCGGGCGGACACACTGAGCAAGCCGTCGGCGTCGACCTGGAAGGTGACGCGGATTTTCGCAGCGCCGGCGACCATCGCGGGAATGCCACGCAGGTCGAAGCGTGCCAGAGAACGGCAGTCGCTGATCAGTTCACGCTCGCCTTGCAGCACGTGGATCATCATGGCCGACTGGCCGTCTTTGTAAGTGGTGAATTCCTGGGCGCGGGCCACCGGGATCGTGGTGTTGCGCGGAATGACCTTCTCCATCAGGCCGCCCATGGTCTCCAGCCCCAGGGACAACGGGATCACGTCGAGCAGCAGCAACTCGCCGCCATCACGCTTGTTGCCTGCCAGCGTATCGGCCTGGATCGCAGCGCCGATGGCGACTACCTGATCCGGGTCGATCTCGGTCAACGGCTGACGGCCGAACAGCTCGGCAACGGCTTCGCGAACACGCGGGACACGGGTGGAACCGCCCACCATGACCACGGCTTCGACTTCATCCAGCTCGATGCCGCAATCACGAACGGCACGACGGCACGCTTTGAGACTGCGGGCGATCATCGGCTCGATAAGGGCATCGAATGCGGCGCGGGTCAGTACGCCCTGCCAGTCGCCATGGACGACTTCGACCGAGTCGGCGTCAGTCAGGGATTCTTTCGCCGCGCACGCCGCCTGCATCAAACGGCGCTGGGCAGCCGGATCGAGGTCATCGGACAGACCGGCTTCAGCAATGATCCAGGTCGCGATGGCGTGGTCGAAATCATCACCGCCCAGCGCGCTGTCGCCGCCGGTGGCCATGACTTCAAACACGCCGCCGGTCAGGCGCAGGATCGAGATGTCGAATGTGCCGCCGCCCAGATCGTAAATGGCGACCACGCCTTCGGCGTTCTGATCCAGGCCATACGCCACGGCAGCTGCAGTGGGCTCGTTGAGCAGGCGCAGGACGGTCAGACCCGCCAGCTTCGCGGCGTCTTTGGTGGCCTGACGCTGAGCGTCATCGAAATAGGCGGGAACGGTGATGACCGCGCCGACCAGCTCGCCACCCAGTGTTTCTTCAGCGCGCTGACGCAGCACCTTGAGGATGTCAGCCGACACTTCAACCGGGCTCTTCGGGCCCTGCACCGTCTCAATGAACGGCATATGCGACTCGCCACCGGTGAAACGGTAGGGCAACTGCCCACCCAAATGCTTCACATCGGAGATCCCGCGACCCATGAGGCGTTTGACGGAAATGATGGTGTTCAGCGGATCGGTCGCCGCAGCGTCCTTGGCCGACTGGCCCACTTCGACGCGCTCGGCGTGATAGCGAACGGCAGACGGCAGGATGACCTGACCGTTCACGTCGGGAAGCGGCTCACTGATGCCGCTGCGCAGGGCAGCCACCAGCGAATTGGTGGTGCCGAGGTCAATCCCGACAGCCAGGCGACGCTGATGAGGTTTTGGAGCTTGGCCGGGTTCGGCGATCTGCAGTAGAGCCATTGCTTTTCTGATATCACTGGCGTGCCGCCCCAAAAGGACGGCGCGGGGTTAATCGTCGAGGCGCTCTTCGAGCTGGCGCACTTCGTAGGAGAGCTTGTCGAGGAACTGCATGCGACGCATCAGCCTTTCGGCCTGCTCTCGCTGTGCAGCATCGTCCCAACAAGCCGCGAAGCTTTCGTTCAGTTCTTCCTGGGCAACCTTGAGCCGACGCTTGAATACCGCGACACCCGCCAGATCCGCGTCGTCCTGAAGATCTTCGAGCTCTTCGCGCCACTGCATCTGCTGCATCAGAAACTCGGGATCCTGGACGGTGACTTCCAGCGGAACTTCGCCCTTCAGCGCCAGCAGGTAACGCGCCCTTTTGGGCGCATTCTTCAGCGTTTGGTAGGCGTCGTTCAGACTGGCAGAGCGCTCCAGCGCAACCCGTTGCTCAGCCTCGGGGGCGTCGGCAAAACGGTCGGGGTGCACGCTCCGGGCAAGCTCACGGTAACGCGTCGCCAGCAGGTCGAGATCCAGATTGAAGCCCGGCTGCAGGTCGAATAAAGCAAAGTGACAAGGAGTACCCACAATAAGCCTCAGACGTTGAAGCTTTCGCCGCAGCCACATTCACCGCGCGAGTTGGGATTGTTGAACTTGAAGCCTTCGTTCAACCCTTCCTTGACGAAATCGAGCTCGGTGCCGTCAAGATAGACCAGGCTCTTGGGATCGATGATCACCTTGACGCCGTGGTACTCGAACACCGTGTCTTCGCTTTCCGGCTCATCGACGAACTCGAGCACGTAGGCAAGGCCTGAACAACCGGTCGTGCGAACGCCCAGACGAATGCCGTCACCCTTGCCACGCCCATCGAGGGAGCGGCGTACATGGTTGGCGGCCGCTTCGGTCATGCTGATAGCCATCGGAACTCCTTACCTCACGCAAGTTACTTAACGCAGCGGAACAGACTCTGCTTAGAGCAGGCCTTTCTTCTGCTTGTAGTCGCGAACGGCAGCCTTGATGGCGTCTTCAGCGAGCACGGAGCAGTGGATTTTCACTGGCGGCAGGGCCAGTTCTTCAGCCAGCTGAGTGTTCTTGATGGTCTCTGCTTCATCCAGAGTCTTGCCCTTCATCCACTCGGTGGCCAGGGAGCTCGACGCGATGGCAGAGCCGCAGCCGTAGGTCTTGAACTTGGCGTCTTCAATGATGCCTTGTTCGTTGACCTTGATCTGCAGACGCATGACGTCGCCGCATGCCGGCGCGCCGACCATGCCGGTGCCGACATCAGGGTCTTCCGCATTCATCTTGCCGACGTTGCGGGGATTTTCGTAGTGGTCGATGACCTTTTCGCTGTAAGCCATGGTGCAATCCTCATCAGATACAACACGTCGCTCTCACGACACTTGGAAAACCCGGTTTTCAAAGTGCCGCATGAAATGGCGACTTTGAATTAGTGCGCCGCCCACTCGATCTTGGAGATGTCGACGCCGTCTTTGAACATGTCCCACAGCGGCGACAAGGCGCGCAGCTTGGTGACAGCCTCGCAGACTTTCTGCGCGGCGTAGTCGATCTCTTCTTCAGTGGTGAAGCGACCGAAAGTGAAACGGATCGAGCTGTGTGCCAGCTCATCGTTACGACCCAGGGCGCGCAGCACGTAGGAAGGTTCGAGCGAAGCCGAGGTGCATGCGGAGCCGGACGATACCGCCAGGTCCTTGAGCGCCATGATCAGCGACTCGCCTTCCACATAGTTGAAGCTCAGGTTGAGATTGTGCGGCACACGGGCAGTCATGCTGCCGTTGACATACAACTCTTCCAGATGCGCAACCTGCTGATAGAAGCGATCACTCAAGGCTTTGATGCGAACGTTCTCGGCAGCCATGTCTTCCTTGGCAACACGGAACGCTTCGCCCATGCCAACGATCTGGTGCGTCGCCAGCGTACCGGAACGCATGCCACGCTCGTGACCGCCACCGTGCATTTCGGCTTCGATGCGAACACGTGGCTTGCGGCTGACCCACAGTGCGCCAATGCCTTTAGGACCGTAGGTCTTGTGGGCCGAGAACGACATCAGATCAACTTTGAGGTTGGCGAGGTCGATTTCAACCTTGCCGGTGGCCTGCGCTGCGTCGACGTGAAAGAGCACACCGCGGGAACGGGTCATCTCGCCAATCGCTGCGATGTCGTTGACCGTACCGATCTCGTTGTTGACGTGCATGATCGAGACCAGAACGGTGTCGTCGCGCAGGACAGCTTCGATCATGGCCGGAGTGATCAGGCCATCTTCGGTCGGCTCGAGGTAGGTGACTTCAAAGCCTTCACGCTCAAGCTGACGCATGGTGTCGAGCACGGCTTTGTGTTCGATTTTGCTGGTGATCAGGTGCTTGCCTTTGGAGGCATAGAAATGCGCAGCGCCCTTGATCGCGAGGTTGTTGGACTCGGTGGCACCGGAAGTCCAGACGATTTCGCGCGGGTCGGCGTTGACCAGATCAGCGACCTGACGACGCGCGTTCTCTACCGCCTCTTCAGCCTTCCAGCCAAAGACGTGGGAGCGCGACGCCGGGTTACCGAAGTTGCCATCCACCAGCAAACAGTCGCTCATTTTCTGCGCAACACGCGGATCGACCGGGGTGGTTGCGGAATAATCGAGGTAAATCGGCAATCTCATTGAATATCTCCTATCGGGCAGGCGCGCCGCGCGTTCATCTGCGTTCACTCAACGGCGGATGTTTCAATCTTGTCCAGTGGCTGCGTCTTGCTACCGCAACGGCGCAGATCCTGACGTTGGGCGACTTCTTGCACTTCACGGCGAGTGACGAGGTCGGCCAGGCTGATACCGCTTAGAAATTCGTGAATCTGCTGACTGAGGTCGCACCACAAGTGGTGGGTCAGACAGGTGTCGCCAGCATGGCAATCACCGAGCCCCTGGCAGCGCGTCGCGTCAACCGATTCGTTGACCGCGTCGATCACCTGGGCCACCTGAATGCCCTGCATGTCGCGGGACAACTGATAACCGCCGCCGGGACCGCGTACGCTGGAAACAAGGTTGCCGCGGCGCAGCTTGGCGAACAGTTGCTCGAGGTAGGAAAGGGAAATCCCTTGCCGCTCGGAGATATCGGCCAGGGACACTGGCCCATGCTGCGCATGCAATGCCAGATCGAGCATGGCAGTGACAGCGTATCGGCCTTTTGTAGTCAGTCGCATGGCATGTACCGCGGAGGTTCGGAATGAGGGCGAGTATGCTATTCCCGAGTATTTAAGTCAACTATAAGACCTAGTGGAACAGTCGGGATTACCCGCAAAATCGCGGCCGCATCATAGCAAAACGCGGCGGGGATTGGCACATGTGCCGTCTGCAGCCGCGCTGCTGCTTCATTTCGGAGGCGCGTCAGCCTGACAAGGCTCTTTCATGCAGTCGAAGACTTCCTGACGCAACTCCGGCAATTCCTTCTCGCGATATTCGCCGCCCAGGCTCTTCAATGCCTTGCCCATGTCTTCCACACGAACGTCCATCGCTTGCAGGTGATCGAGCAACTGCCCTATCGCGCGCGCCACTGGATCAGGCATGTCCTCGCTGACGCCATAGGCATCGAAGCCGAGCTTTTCGGCGATCGCCTTGCGCTTGGCTTCAGCCTCGTCGTCAGACTTGACGATGATTCGTCCGGGAATGCCCACCACAGTCGCACCCGCCGGCACGGGCTTGGTCACCACCGCGTTGGAACCGACCTTCGCCCCGGCACCCACTGTGAATGGCCCGAGTACCTTCGCACCCGCGCCCACCACAACACCGGACTCCAGAGTCGGATGGCGTTTGCCTTTGTTCCAGCTGGTGCCGCCCAGCGTTACGCCCTGATAAAGGGTCACGTCATCGCCGATCTCGGCGGTCTCGCCGATGACGATGCCCATACCGTGATCGATGAAAAAACGCCGGCCGACTTTAGCGCCGGGATGGATTTCGATGCCGGTCAGCCAGCGACCGAAGTTGGAAACCATGCGCGCTGGCCACTTCAGATCGTTGCGCCACAGCCAGCCGGACAGCCGATGCAGCCAGATCGCGTGCATGCCGGGATAGCAGGTGAGCACTTCAAAGGCATTTCGTGCCGCCGGGTCACGATGGAACACGCTTTGGATGTCTTCCCGCAGACGCTCGAACATCACTGATCCTTCCGCTTGTAGGGTTCGCCGTTGGCCGCTTTCTGGGTCTCGGTGAGGATGCCGCGCAAGATGCTCATCTCGGATCGATTGACCGCAGAGCGCCCGTACAAACGACGCAGCCGGGCCATCAGATGGCGCGGCTTCTCGGGATCAAGGAAGCCGATGGTGACCAGCGTGAACTGAAGATGCTCATAGAATTTCTCCATCTCATCCATGGTGGCCAGCTCGGTACTGCGCACCGAGTTGACCTCGAACTTCTCCACCTTGCTTGCCTGGCCATCCGCCGCGAGCCAGGCCATGCGGGTTTCGTAACTCAATACCTGCACGGCGGCAGCCAGATTCAACGAACTGAATTCCGGGTCCGAAGGAATGTGTACGTGGTAATGGCAGCGCTGCAGCTCTTCATTGGTGAGGCCGGCGTATTCACGGCCGAACACCAGTGCGATCTCTTCGCCCAGGGCGGCGTGCTCCACGGTCTTGACGCCCGCTTCGCGAGGGTCGAGCAGCGGCCAGGGAATGCGGCGATCTCGGGCGCTGGTGCCCAATACCAGGTTGCAGCCTACCAACGCATCTTCCAGCGTCGCCACGACCTGCGCGCCTTCCAGGATGTCGCCCGCGCCAGACGCCCTTGCATCGGCTTCATGGTGGGGAAACATGGCGGGATCAACCAGCACCAGACGCGAAAGGCCCATGTTTTTCATGGCACGCGCGGCGCCACCGATATTTCCGGGATGACTGGTACCGACCAGGACGACACGAATATTTTGCAGCACTGGTGAAGTCTCGCTAGCAGGTGAAAAGGGGGACGAATGTTACAGAAGCGCTTCCATCGGCGCCACGAACCTTGCGCCTCACGCACGGGATGCGCCGCCAAAAGGTGACAGGGCACCGCTGACCTGCACACGCCAAGCCGACCGGACGCGCGGCAAAGTCTGCACTCGCGCTGGAAATCATCCAAGAGAACCAATAGAATGGCCGGCTCTCTTTAACGACCTAGGTGATCCATCCATGCAGCCCATGCTGAATATCGCGCTGCGCGCCGCCCGCAGCGCCAGCGAATTGATTTTCCGCTCCATCGAGCGCCTGGATACCATCAAGGTCGACGAAAAAGACGCGAAAGATTACGTAACCGAAATCGATCGCGCCGCCGAGCAGAGCATCATCACTGCATTGCGCAAGGCGTATCCAACCCACGGCATCCTTGGCGAAGAAAGCGGCCTGCATGAAGGCAGCGGCGAAGGCACCGACTACCTCTGGATCATCGATCCGCTCGACGGCACCACTAACTTCGTGCGTGGCGTTCCTCACTTTGCCGTCAGCATCGCGTGCAAATACCGCGGCCGCCTTGAACACGCTGTTGTTCTGGATCCGGTCCGCCAGGAAGAGTTCACCGCAAGCCGCGGTCGTGGCGCTGCCCTGAACGGCCGTCGTCTGCGTGTCAGCCCGCGCAAGAGCCTTGAAGGCGCACTGCTCGGCACTGGTTTCCCGTTCCGCGAGAACCAGCTCGATAACCTCGACAACTACATGAACATGTTCCGTTCGCTGGTGGGCCAGACTGCCGGTATCCGTCGCGCCGGCGCTGCGAGCCTGGATCTGGCCTACGTGGCTGCAGGCCGTTTCGATGCGTTCTGGGAATCGGGTCTGTCGGAGTGGGACATGGCCGCAGGCGCCCTGCTCATTCAGGAAGCAGGCGGTCTGGTCAGCGATTTCAACGGCGGTCACGACTTCCTTGAAAAAGGCCACATCGTTGCCGGCAACACCAAATGCTTCAAAGCGGTCCTCACCTCGATCGCTCCGTTCGTGCCGGCTTCGCTGAAGCGCTAAGCCGAGCACGCTGTACAAAAAACCGGCCATGTGCCGGTTTTTTTGTGCCCGAACGCCTGTGCTCTGGGCAACAAAAAAGCACCCGAAGGTGCTTTTTTTGATTAGCTCTATAGGCTATTACTGGCCCGCTTGACTCAGCTCCAGCTGACCGTCCTTGTTGACGGGGATCTGGCTACCTGGATCACGGTCCATACGAACCTGCCCAACTTTGTCGTTGAGCTTGTACTTCACGTTGTAGCCAACCACCTTGTCGCTGATGTCGTTGACGGTGTTGCAGCGCGACTCGGTCGTTGTGTAGGTATCGCGGTTCTGCATGCCTTCCTGAACCTTGTTACCGGCGTAACCACCACCGACCGCACCGGCGACCGTGGCGATCTTCTTGCCAGTACCGCCGCCGACCTGGTTGCCGAGCAGGCCACCCGCTACGGCACCGATGACACTCCCCACGATCTGATGCTCGTCCTTCACCGGGGCGCGGTGAGTGACGGCAACGTCCTTGCAGACTTGGCGCGGGGTTTTGATTTGTTCTTTCACAGGCTCGACGGCAAGTACGTCTGCGTACTCTGGGCCGCTTTGTTTTACGAGGCTATAGGTGGCCAAAGCACCACCGGCGGTTACACCGACAGCACCCAATACTGCACCAATAAGCAACGACTTGTTCACGTGAACCTCCTGACGATATTCAGCGCGATTGCTCGCGCTACTCCCAGCCTTGGAGCATAAAAAAAGGCGCGAGTTCACACTCGCGCCTTTTTAGGTGATGGCCGGTTACCAGTATCGGTTACGGACGGTCATCCACCTTGTCGACGGTGACCGGTGGCAGCAAGTCTTCGCTACGCAGGTTCAGCCAGATCAGCACCACGTTGGCGATGTAGATAGACGAGTAAGTACCCGCCAGAACACCAATGAACAGCGCCACCGAGAACCCGTGCAGGCTATCGCCGCCGAAGATCCACAGCGCGACGATCGCCAGCAAGGTGGAGATCGAGGTGGCCATGGTCCGCAGCAGCGTCTGCGTGGTGGAGATGTTGATGTTCTCGATCAGAGAAGCCTTGCGCAGCAGACGGAAGTTCTCGCGAACCCGGTCGAATACCACGATGGTGTCATTGAGCGAGTAACCGATGATCGCCAGCACTGCAGCCAGTACAGTCAGATCGAAGGTCACCTGGAAGAACGACAGGATACCCATCGTCACCACCACGTCGTGAATCAGCGAGACGATGGCGCCCACTGCGAACTTCCACTGGAAGCGGAAGGCGAGGTAGATGAGAACGCCGCCCAGCGCCAGCAGCATGCCGAGGCCGCCCTGGTCGCGAAGCTCTTCACCCACTTGCGGACCGACGAACTCGACGCGCTTGACGGTAACCGGGTTATCGGCACCTGTCTTGCGCAGCGCTTCGGCAACCTGGCTGCCCAGCTGCGGATCTTCACCCGGCATACGAACGAGCAGATCGGTGGTCGCACCGAAGCTTTGCACGACGGCTTCGGTGTAACCCGACGCAACCAGCTCTTCGCGCACTTTGTGCAGGTCGGCCGGACGCTCGTAGGTCAGCTCGATCAGCGTGCCGCCAGTGAAATCCAGACCGAAGTTCAGCCCTTTATAGAACCAGCTGAACAACGCCAGAACGGTAAGAAGCATGGTAATGGCGAACGCAATGTTGCGAACGCCCATGAAGTTGATCGTACGTTTCATGGCAGCCCCTTAAATCCACAACTTCTTGAAGTCACGACCGCCAAAGATCAGGTTGACCATTGCGCGGGTCACCATGATGGCTGTGAACATCGAGGTAAAGATCCCGAGGGACATGGTGACCGCAAAACCCTTCACCGGGCCTGTGCCCATCGCGAAGAGAATGCCGCCGACCAGCAGCGTCGTCAGGTTGGCGTCGAGGATCGCGGTATACGCGCGGTCGAAGCCTTCGTTGATCGCACGCTGGACCGTCATGCCGTTGGCGATCTCTTCACGAATCCGCGAGAAGATCAGCACGTTCGCATCGACCGCCATACCCATCGTCAAGACGATACCGGCGATGCCTGGCAGGGTCAGCGTTGCACCCAGCAGCGACATCAGTGCCAGCAACATGACCATGTTGAAGGCCAGCGCCACGGTCGCGATCAGACCGAAGAAACGGTAGATGGCGAGGATGAACAGCGAGACGAACAGCATGCCCCACAAGGATGCATCAATACCCTTGGTGATGTTGTCGGCACCCAGGCTCGGGCCAATGGTGCGCTCTTCAGCGAAGTACATTGGTGCAGCCAGACCACCGGCACGCAGCAACAGCGCCAGCTCGGAAGACTCACCCGCGCCATTCAGGCCGGTGATACGGAATTGAGCACCCAGCGGCGACTGAATGGTCGCCAGGCTGATGATCTTCTTCTCTTCCTTGAAGGTCTGAACCGGCACGTCTTTTTCAACGCCGTTGACCACTTGCTTGGTGTAGGTGGTGGTCGGCTTCTGCTCGATGAAGATCACCGCCATGCTGCGACCGACATTCGCGCGGGTGGCGCGGCTCATCAGATCACCACCATGGCCGTCCAGCTTGATGTTCACCTGAGGACGGCCGTGCTCGTCAAAGCCGGCCTTGGCGTCAGTCACTTGGTCACCGGTGATGATCAGACCACGCTCGACCGGCGCCGCAGGACGACCGCCTTCGCGGAACTCGAACATCTCGGTAGTGGCTTTGTTGTCGTCGGGACCTGCGCCCAGACGGAACTCAAGGTTGGCGGTCTTGCCGAGAATACGCTTGGCTTCGGCGGTGTCTTGAACACCTGGCAGCTCAACCACGATGCGGTTGGCGCCCTGACGCTGAACCAGCGGTTCGGCGACGCCCAGCTCGTTGACCCGGTTACGCACGGTGGTCAGGTTTTGCTTGATCGAGTATTCGCGGATTTCAGCGATCTTGGCTGGGGTCATGGCCAGGCGCAGGATCGGCATCTCGCCGCGATCGCTTGTGGTGATATCGAAATCGGTGTAGTCCTTACGGATCAGCGCACGGGCCTGTTCGCGGGTATCAGCATCGCTGAAGCCCAGCTGGATGGCGCCGTTATCTTGCGGAAGGCTGCGATAACGCACTTTTTCCTTGCGCAGCAGGCTCTTCACTTCGCCTTCGTAGACATTTAGGCGCGCACTGAGCGCCTTGTCCATGTCGACTTCGAGCAGGAAGTGCACGCCACCGGACAGGTCGAGACCCAGCTTCATCGGCGTAGCGCCAATGCTGCGAAGCCATTTCGGCGTGGTCTGAGCCAGGTTGAGCGCAACAACGTAGTCATCGCCCAGCGCCTTGCGTGCGACATCTTTGGCTGGCAGCTGGTCTTCCTGTTTGGTCAGACGCAACAAACCGCCCTTGCCATTCTCGGCCAGAGACGCGCCCTTGACCGCGATGCCAGCATCGGTAAGCGCCTTGCTTACGCGATCCAGATCAGCCTGGTTGACCTGCAGCGCAGTGCTTGCGCCGCTGACTTGGATAGCCGGGTCATCAGGGTAGAGATTGGGTGCGGAATAAATAAAACCGATCACCAGCACTGCCAGGATCAGGATGTATTTCCACAGAGGGTATTTGTTCAACATCACGCCGCCTGCTTATAACGCGGGGCGCCTTGCGCGCCCCGTCGATTGGTAAAAGACTGGAATCAGATGGCTTTCAGAGTGCCCTTGGGCAGGGTGGCAGCGATTGCGCCCTTCTGGATCTTCAGCTCTACGGTGTCGGACACTTCGATAACAACGAAGTCATCAGTCACTTTATTGATCTTGCCCGCGATACCGCCGGTAGTGACGACTTCATCGCCCTTCTGCAAGTTGCCCAGCAAGTTCTTTTGCTCTTTGGCGCGCTTGGCCTGTGGACGCCAGATCATCAGATAGAAGATGACCAGGAAGCCGACCAGGAAAATCCACTCGAAGCCGCCGCCCATAGGGCCTGCAGCAGCAGGGGCAGCCGCATCCGCGAAAGCGGAAGAGATGAAAAAGCTCATTTAACACTCCAGTTGCATATTTTAATAATAGGAAGCGAAAGACCGGATGTCGCTCAGTCCAGTAACGGCGTCACAAGCCCGCGTTTGGCATAGAACGTGTCGACAAAGGCGGCCAATGTACCTTGTTGAATAGCCTCGCGCAAACCAGTCATAAGCAGCTGGTAATGGCGCAAATTGTGGATCGTATTAAGCATGCTACCCAGCATTTCGCCGCACTTGTCCAGGTGATGCAGATAGGCGCGGGAGAAGTTTTTGCAGGTGTAGCAATCGCAGGTCGGATCCAGCGGCGACTCATCGTAACGATGAAACGCATTACGGATTTTCAGCACACCGGTGTCGATGAACAGATGACCGTTGCGCGCATTGCGCGTAGGCATCACGCAGTCGAACATGTCGACGCCGCGGCGGACACCTTCAACCAGGTCCTCGGGCTTGCCTACACCCATAAGGTAACGAGGTTTGTCAGCCGGCATGCGGCCCGGCAGATAGTCCAGCACCTTGATCATCTCGTCCTTGGGCTCGCCGACCGACAGGCCGCCAATCGCCAGGCCGTCAAAGTCGAGTTCGTTCAGGCCTTCGAGGGAGCGCATGCGCAGGCTCTCATGCATGCCGCCCTGAACGATGCCGAACAGCGCCGCGGTGTTCTCGCCGTGAGCGATCTTGGAGCGCTTGGCCCAGCGCAGCGACAACTCCATGGAGGTGCGCGCAACCTCTTCGTCCGCAGGATACGGCGTGCATTCGTCAAAGATCATCACGACGTCGGAACCGAGGTCGCGCTGAACCTGCATTGATTCCTCAGGCCCCATGAACACTTTCGCGCCGTCGACCGGAGAGGCGAAGGTCACGCCTTCCTCCTTGATCTTGCGCATCGCGCCCAGGCTGAACACCTGAAAACCGCCGGAGTCGGTCAGAATCGGGCCTTTCCACTGCATGAAATCGTGAAGGTCGCCGTGGCCCTTGATGACTTCAGTGCCCGGACGCAGCCACAGGTGGAAGGTGTTGCCGAGGATCATCTGAGCGCCGGTGGCCTCGATGTCCCGAGGCAGCATGCCCTTGACCGTGCCGTAGGTGCCGACCGGCATGAACGCAGGCGTTTCGACAACGCCGCGAGGAAAGGTCAAACGACCGCGACGTGCTTTGCCATCAGTGGCCAGCAGCTCGAAAGACATACGACAGGTGCGACTCATGCGTGATCCTCTGGGGCCGAGTCCGTCGGGGTGGATTCCCCGGGAGCGGTCGGCGCGGGATTGCGGGTGATGAACATGGCATCCCCGTAACTGAAGAAGCGGTAACCGTGCTCCACCGCAGCCGCGTAGGCCGCCATGGTTTCGGGATAACCGGCGAATGCCGAGACCAGCATCAACAGCGTCGATTCCGGCAAATGGAAGTTGGTGACCAGCGCGTCGACCACGTGAAAAGGTCGGCCCGGGTAGATAAAGATATCGGTGTCACCGCTGAAGGGCTTGAGCACGCCATCGCGTGCGGCACTTTCCAGCGAACGCACGCTGGTCGTGCCCACGGCGATGACCCGACCGCCGCGTGCGCGACACGCCGCCACGGCGTCGACCACTTCCTGAGTAACTTCAAGCCACTCGTTGTGCATGTGGTGGTCTTCGATGCGCTCGACACGCACCGGCTGGAAGGTGCCCGCGCCGACGTGCAGCGTCACGAATGCGGTCTCGACGCCCTTCTCGGCAATCGCGCCCATCATGGTCTGATCGAAATGCAGACCTGCCGTCGGTGCTGCTACCGCACCGGCGCGCTGGGCATACACGGTCTGATAACGCTCGCGGTCGGCATCGTCATCCGGGCGATCTATATAAGGAGGCAATGGCATGTGCCCGACGCGCTCGAGCAGCGGCAGTACCAGCTCGGCAAAGCGCAGTTCGAACAACGCATCATGGCGCGCGACCATTTCGGCCTCACCACCCCCATCGATGAGGATCGTCGAGCCCGGCTTGGGCGACTTGCTGGAGCGCACATGGGCCAGCACACGGTGCTGATCGAGAACGCGCTCGACCAAAATTTCCAGCTTGCCGCCCGAGGCTTTCTGCCCGAACAGCCGCGCCGGAATCACCCGGGTATTGTTGAAGACCATCAGATCGCCAGGGCGCAAATGCTCCAGCAAATCAGTGAATTGGCGGTGTCCCAGCGCGCCGCTTGGCCCGTCGAGGGTCAGCAAACGGCTGCTGCGTCGCTCCGCCAAAGGATGGCGAGCGATCAATGAATCCGGGAGCTCGAAGGTAAAGTCAGCGACACGCATGATGGGGTTCGTCTAGCAGGGCCGGGAAGTTTAGCCGAATAAGTGAAAATTGACCATGAAACATGATTGACCAACGGTAGGCTCATCTCTATACTTCGCCGCCATTGAGCCCTGATGGCGGAATTGGTAGACGCGGCGGATTCAAAATCCGTTTTCGAAAGAAGTGGGAGTTCGATTCTCCCTCGGGGCACCAAACAGCAACACCTTCAAGTGGTTACGTGACTTGAAGCACAAAAAAACCGGCCAGATTTGAGCCGGTTTTTTTGTGGGCGGGATTTGGTGAGTGCTGTGAAGGGGACGGAAAGACGGCGAGCGCCACGGCGCAAAACTGCTGATGTTCAAACCGCCCCCCTCCCGATCGAAGCCAGTCCCACTGACGCAACTTGCGCACTTCGTAGGACTGGCTTTAGCCGGTAAACCGCCACTTGTCACGCCGCAACTCTAACGGCGTTCAAACCCACCTGTCCCACTGCTGCACATAACCGCTTTCGCACTTAGCCGTTTTATCTGTAGGCAACGTCCGACAACCAGCTCAGAAGCCTCTCAGCTAGCATAACGACGAACATTAAGTATGATCGAACCAGGACGGCACTTAGCCAGTTTTCAACCATCGGCTGCGCTTAAGGATAAGAGATGCAATCAGTCATTTACCGCGTGGACCTAAGCCTGTGCTCGCTGGCCGAGTTTCAGCAGGATGTGGATAAATACGCGGGCAATATCAGATGTGTCGAGTGCGAGGCAGGCGCCTGGTTTGTCCGCGGCTCAACGGGTGGACTGCGCGAGAGGGCTGCATGTTTCGCAGCGCATCACAAAGAAGGCTGCCAAATCAAAACGGTGGTACTCGTCGTAGACGGCGAAGAGCCTGGCATTGTCGATGGTGAAAATACTGCGCACATTGTCGTGGATCTCGACAAGCGAACACCCCAGACCATTCTGACACCGGCCCCACCCACGACACCTCCCGCAGGATCACCGTGGGGCAGTATCCAAAAGCAATACGCGAACGCAGCCGACTATCCAGTCAATAAGTCGCTGAGACAAATCCTGTCGAGGCTGATGCGTAACCCTGAGTATCCCGAAGATGAAACCAACATCAGGATAACCGCCGACAACGGGCGGGTAGTACTTGAAGGGAGCATTCGCCGCTTACTGTCCTCCCAATATCAACTTTCGAACATTGAGCTGGGCTCCGTGCGTCTGTTCTGGGGACAAATTAATAACGTCAACCGAAAGGACGGTTCAGCATGGCTCAACTGCGGCGACTATCTGAGTGAGCCAAGCATCCTCATTCGGGATAAGGACTTGGAAGATGACATGCTTTCAGCATTCAAGCTCAGCGACCTTACCGATCTCGCAGGTGCACGATTTATCATGGTTGGGCACCTGTCAGGGTCTGCAAAAAAGAAGATCCTGAACTTCGCATTCGCCAAATATATCGCTTTTGTGAAATACCGAATCAAGGACGAGGACTGACTATGGTCACCTGCACATCGATTGAAGAAGTCCGGCAGCACATCGACCGCATTGACCGTGATCTTGTATCACTGCTTGCCCGTCGTGGAAATCTGGTTAATCAGGCCGCAGCGTTCAAAAAGACGACGACAGAGGTTAAGGCTACCTCACGGGTTGAGGATGTGATTGCGAAAGTCCGGGCCGTCGCAGAGGACTGCGGGGCCTCTGCCGAGGTAGTAGAAAAGGTATACCGGGCGATGATTGCAGCGTTCATCGAAGAAGAATTGGCAGCTCATGCTGCATTGAGAAGCGGTACTGCGACCTAACCACCCCAGCCGCAATACCTGCCCCCATCAAAAATCCTGCGAAGTAGGCCGCAGCACGATCTCGTTAATATCCACATCACCCGGCTGTTCGATCGCGTAGGCAATGGCGCGGGCGACGGATTCGGCCGGGATCGCTTGTTTGTAGAACTCCTTGACCACATCCGCGCTCGGCTGATGGCCGCTGCCCAATTTCAACTCGGAATCCACGGCACCGGGCTCAATGGTGGTGGTGCGGATCTTGCCGCCGACCTCGTGGCGCAGGCCGTCGGAGATCGCGCGGACGGCGTACTTGGTGCCACTGTAGACGGAGCCGCCCGGGCTGAAGACTTTGATGCCGGCCACTGATGAGATGTTGATGAAGTGGCCGGAGCCTTGGGCTTCAAACTTCGGCAGCGCGGCGGCGATGCCGTAAAGGACGCCTTTGATGTTGATGTCGATCATGCGGTCCCATTCGTCGACCCGCAGTTCGGCGATCGGCGCGATGGCCATGAGGCCGGCGTTGTTGATCATGACGTCGATGCGGCCGAAGTCGCGAACAGCATTTTCGACGAGCGCCGACAGGTCGTCTCGGCGAGTGACGTCAACGGTGTAGGCCGATGCCTCGCCGCCGGTAGCCTTGATGTCGCGGACGATGACGTCCATACGCTCCTGACGGCGTGCGCCGAGGACGACCTTGGCGCCCAGTTTTGCCAGGTGCCGCGCGGTGGCCTCGCCGAGTCCGCTGCTGGCGCCAGTGATGACGACGACTTTGCCTTGGATGCCATTGCTCATTGCAGTTCTCCTGAAGCGTGGGAAGTTGATAGGGCCAGTTTGCGATGGATATTCCTGTCAGAAAATGGAAGAGTTAGGCTTTGAGAATTCCACTTTCTGGAACGCGGGCCCTCACATGCTTAACCGAATGGAAATGCTGCGTATCTTTTTGGTAGCCGTGGACGCGCCCACGTTTCGGGAAGCCGCAACGCGCCTCGGCACCTCGCCACAAAAGGTCACGCGTGCAGTCAAGGAACTCGAGCGAACCTTCGCCGAGCCGTTGTTTCATCGCAGCACGCGACAGGCCCAAGTCACGGCGTACGGCGCCGAAGTAGCGCGACAGGCACGCGAAACCCTGGACCAGTTCGATCGACTGTTCGCGGCCCACACGAAAAATCCCGCGGCGGATGTGGTGGGCCGCGTAGGCATCACCGCGCCTCACTCGATCGGCAAGCTGTATCTGGCCGGTTTCCTCCAGCCATTGATGCAGCAACATCCCGGACTGCGGATCGAGTTGAGCCTGGATGACCAACTTACCGATGCCGTCGGTTCGAGGATCGATATCGGCATTCGCATTGGCACGGTCCGGGACCGGCGCTACATCGCGCGAGTGGTGGCGCAAGTGCCGTTGAAGATCGTCGCGTCGCCGGACTTGATCGCGGCAGTGGGCATGCCATCCGCGCTGGAAGACCTTAAACAGCTGCCGCTGTCGACGCTGATTGATCGCAACAATGGACGACCCTGGCCGTGGTTTCTGTCCGGAGGCCAAAGCTACTCGCCACCCTCCCCCGCATTCAGTTGTGATGACCCGGAGACCGAACTGGAATTCGTACTGGCGGGCGTCACGTTTGCGCAGATGCCCCATTACCTGGCCGAGGCTTACCTGCGCAACGGGCGTCTGATCGAGGTGTTGCCGAATGCCGCGCCGCCGCCCATGGACCTTTCCGTGTACCGGACGCAGTCAGGGCCGGTGCCGAGCAGGGTACGTCTTGTCTACGATCACCTGATCCACTGCCTGAGCGATCTACAGACCTTCCCCTGACGGCATGGCGCAGGAAGATTCGACCTAAAGCGACCGAACCGATGACGACCGGCTTCGGTCGAACGCCGAGCGATACGCCTCCTGGGCGCGCACGCTGCTGGATGTTTCAGCAGGCACCCATTCACCGAAAACCACGGCCTTCCATGTTCGAACACATCGACTTCAACTATCTGCTTTCAAACTACGGGTACTGGGCCGTGTTCATCGGCTGCCTGCTCGAGGGGGAGACCATCCTGATCCTCGGCGGGCTGGCGGCGCACCAGCACGTCCTGCAATGGCAGCAAGTGCTCATCTACGCCACGTTGGGCGGGATGCTCGGCGATCAGATTCTGTTCTGGACCGGGCGCTACTTCGGGCCACGCCTGCTGCCGCGCCTGCACCGCCAGCAAGCGACCATCGACCGCGTGTCCGACCTGATCAAGCGCTACCCCACGGCGTCCATTTTCTCGGTGCGCTTTCTCTACGGCATGCGTCTGATCGGGCCTCTGGTTATCGGCGCGAGTCGCTTGTCGCCCATTCGTTTTGCAATCATCAACCTGCTTGGCGCCGCAGTCTGGGCAAGTCTGTTTCTCGCGGCCGGCTACTGGGCGGGGGGCTTTCTTGAGACTATGTTCGGCAACTTGAAGCCTTATCGGCTGCCGATCTTCCTGGGCGTGGTCGTGGTGGGCGCGGCCGTCGCGCTGTATCGGCATCGTCGCGCAAAAACACGGCCTGCCAGGCAGGCGGCCAAGCGGGCAAAGGACGTCCCGCCCTCCTCTGCGGGATAACGCTTCCCATCTGCGCTGACCGCCTCTATAACGGCAGACAGGCATTTGAAGCAGAGGGATCGACTCGATGAACACACGCATTACCGCCGGTTTGCTGTTGAGCATGGTCGGCAGCATCCAGGCTCAGGCCGCTGAGGCGCCGTCCCATTTGGACACCGTCATGCAGAAGGGCCAACTGGCCGTTTGCACGACCGGCGATTACAAGCCGTACACGTTTCTCAAGCCCGACGGCCAGTACGAAGGAATCGACATCGAGCTGGCTCAGTCTCTGGCGCAGAGCCTGGGCGTGAAGATTGAGTGGGTCCCGACCACGTGGAAAACCCTGATGCCCGACTTCACCGCCGGCAAATGCGACATCGCCGTCGGTGGCATCTCGGTCACTCTGGAGCGGCAGAAGAAGGCGGCGTTCAGCAGCACGCTGGACATCGACGGCAAAGTGCCGTTGGTGCGCTGCGAAGACGAGTCGAAGTACCAGACCCTCGAGCAGATCAATCAGCCCGGCGTTCGATTGATCGAACCACAAGGCGGCACCAACGAAGCCTTCGCCCACGCTTATCTGCCCAATGCCAGCCTGGCCTTCCACGACAACAAAACCATTTTCCAACAGCTGCTCGACAAGCAAGCCGACGTGATGATCACCGACGCGTCCGAAGCGCTGTATCAGCAGAAACGCATGCCCGGCTTGTGCACGGTCAATCCGTCGCACTACATGCAGTACGGCGAAAAGGCCTATCTGCTGCCCCGGGATGACGTGGCCTGGAAGGCCTATATCGATCAGTGGCTGCACCTCTCCAAAGCCACCGGGGCTTACAAGAAAGTGGTCGGCGAATGGCTGGCGATGCCAACGGAATGACAGTGCGCAGCACATCCGGAAGACTTCGGCACAGGACCCCGCCGTATCCATGAAAACCAACAGAACCATTACCCGCGCGTTCTGCGTCGAGCTGCAGCAAGAGCTGTCCATCGTGGCGGCGCGACGCGAGTATTTTTCTCAAGAGCTACCCCGTGCGCGCTTCAGCTTTCTGTGTTCGTCCGAGTCGTGCCGCGCTCTGGGTGTCAAAATCACTGGGGTTCGCTATGACGTGAAGCCTCAGGAGCATCCGACCTTCGTCGCCGCGCACTACCGGGCCAACCCGAAATACGAACATCACGCCGATTGCGAATGGGTGGATGAATCCGTCGAAACGCCGGCTGGCCAGGAAGCCGAAACCGGGGCCGATAGCGAGCTGCGCAGGGTCAAGCGCAAGCTGGATGATTACATTGACGTCTTTGATCCCACCCCGAAGGAGCGCGCTAAGCCGGCATCGCCGACAGACAAGCCTGACGCCGAGCCGACCGATAAGCCCGAAGACGCCACGCTCCCAGCTGACGCGTTGAAGGCCAAACAGGACAAGCAGAACCGAACCAGCGATCTGGAGCGGCTGGTCGACAGCTTCCGTCAGGCCCAGGCCTCGTTGACCAAGGAAGAACTCGCGCTGTTGACCCTTCGCGTTCCGGGTCAGGGCGAGGTGTCCTTGCGCGCCTATTTCCGCCATATCAAGTTTGCTCAGCTGAATGACGAGCGTCGGGTGCTGTATGGCGGCGGACTGGTCGAGCGCTACGGGATCGGCTTCAAATTCAAATTCTTCGATCGCCTGCAAGGCAAGCTGGTGACATTGTACGTATCCCCCGCGCAGATGCAGGCCTACCGCTCCAGCCGCTACCTCAGTGAGCTGCTGAGTCACGCCGATGAGGTGCGTTTCTTCACGGTCTTTGCCCTGGGCACACTGGTCGCCAGCCCTTCAGGGAAAAGCGTCAGCGTGCAGATCGAAGACTTGCGCCATCTGGCCGTTGTCCTCGGGCCGGCAAAGGATGCCGAAGAGGCCTCTGCCAAAGGGTCAACCCGCTAAGCCAAAGACTTTATTCAGTTCGAAAAAAAACCCGGTTTCTCTCGCGAGCAACCGGGTTTTTTGCGTTTCCTTCAGGCGACTAAGGCGCTGCGTATGTCACCAACAGTTCCTTAGTTACCTGAAAATCCAGCGACATCGCCACGCTCAAGGCTGTGATCGTGAAGATGGAGAACACGAACAGCTTGCGTGCCCAAACAGTGTCGTCTTTGGCTTTGTAGCCGGTCCAGGCCATGTACAACCAGTACATGCCCATTGCCGCTGCGACGGCCAGATAATTGAGCCCGGCGTAGCCGCCGAAGGTCAGCATCAAGGTCGCCAGCAGGAAAGCCAGGATGTAGATCAGGATGTGCCGCTTGGCGACCCGGATACCGCGCTTGACCGGCAGGACCGGAATCGAAGCAGCCCGATAGTCGTTGAAGCGGAAAATCGCGATAGCGTACGAGTGAGGCATCTGCCAAAGGCTGAACATCACCAGCAAGGTCAGCGCCGCGAGGTCGAAGGTGTTGCTGACCGCGACGTAACCAATGACCGGAGGCATCGCGCCCGACAGGCTGCCGACCAACGTGCCATGAACCGACCTGCGCTTCAGGTACAGGCTGTAAAAGCCGACGTAGATCACGAAGCCGATTACGGCGAACAGTGCCGCCAGTGCGTTGGCCTTTGTGTACAGCAGACCGACGCCGACAACACCCAGCACAGTGGCGTAGATCAGTGCCAGTTTCACTGACACCAACCCTTGCACCAGCACCCGATTCTTGGTGCGCTCCATCTTCACATCGATATCGCGATCGATGCAGTTGTTGAACACGCAGCCAGAAGCTACTACCAGTGAAGTCCCGATCACGGCTGCCAGGAACAAGCCGATATCGACATGCCCCTTGGAAGCCAGAAAAAAGCCACCTGCCACCGAAAGCACGTTACCGAAAATGATCCCCGGTTTGGTGATTTGGATAAAGTGCTTCAGTGACATCAGGTTTTCCTCACTTCGCCATCATGGCGGTGTGAATGCTGAACATGATCCAGGTGCTCAAACCAACCAGCAGCACGATCACAAGGCCAGCGAAGGCAAACGCGATGACGTTGTTGCGCTGTGCCGCCGAGCGGTCAAGGTGCAGGAAGTACACCAGGTGAACCAGAACCTGCACGACTGCGAAGATCAGAACGACCCACAGCGTGGCCACTTTCGAGATCGTCGGGAACATCACCAGACCGAAAGGAACCGCGGTCAGGATGATCGACAGTACGAAACCGACCATGTACGACTTGAAGCTGCCGTGGGCGGCAGGTTCATGGCTGGCGGCGTCATGGGAGTGATGTGAATTCGCCATTTAAATGGTCCCCATCAGATAGACAACGGTGAACACGCAGATCCAGACAACGTCCAGGAAGTGCCAGAACAGGCTGAGCATGCTCAGGCGAGTCTGGTTGGTCCCGGTCAGGCCGTGCTTGGAGACCTGATACATCATGATCGCCATCCAGATCAGGCCGCTGGTCACGTGCAGACCGTGGGTGCCGACCAGCGTGAAGAACGCCGACAGGAAGCCGCTGCGGTTAGGGCCGTAACCTTCGGAGATCAGCAGGTGGAACTCGTTGATCTCCATGCCGATGAAGCCCAGGCCGAACAGGAAGGTCACGAACAACCAACCCAGAACGCCCGACTTGTTGCCCTTGTGCATCGCCAGCATGGCGAAGCCGTAGGTGATCGAGCTGAGCAACAGGCAGGCGGTTTCGCCGAGCACGTAAGGCAGTTCGAAGATGTCGTGGCCCGCAGGGCCACCCGCTACGTTGTTAACCAGTACCGCGTAAATGGCGAAGATCGACGCAAACAGAATGCAGTCGGTCATCAGGTAGATCCAGAAACCGTAGATCTTCATCTCGCCGGCGTCATGGTGACCATGGTCGTGCTCGTGGTCATGACCGTGGTCGTGACCCTTCGCACCATCAAATACTAAGTTCGACATTGTTTATGCCTGCTCCAGCTTGTTGACAGGAGTGTTTGTCTGACCATTGCGAACACGAGCCAGGATCGCGTGTTGCTCGCCTTCAATGCGTGCCACTTCGGATGCAGGAACCATGTAGCCCTGATCGTCACGTGCCGCGTGAATCACGAAGTAAACGATCGTGCCAATCAGGCTGACGCCCGCCAGCCAGAAGATGTGCCAGATCATCGCGAAACCGAAGACGGTCAGCAGGAGGCCCATCACCATGCCCGTTGCCGTGTTGTTCGGCATGTGGATGTCGGAGTACTTGGCCGGAACCTTGTAGGCCTCGCCATCACGCTTGGCGGCATACCACGGGTCGATCTCGTTGGCTTTCGGCATTTCTGCAAAGTTGTAGAAAGGCGGTGGCGACGAGGTGGACCATTCTAGGGTGTGGCCATTCCATGGGTCACCGGTCAGATCGCGGTTCTGCTCGCGGTCACGGATACTCACGAAGATCTGGATCAGCTGGCAGGCGATACCGACAGCGATCAGCAACGCACCGACGAACGCGACGTGCAGGTATGGCGTCCAGTCCGGGTTGTCAGTGGTGTTCAGACGACGGGTCATGCCCATGAAGCCCAATGCGTACAGCGGCATGAAGGCGACGTAGAAACCCGATATCCAGAACCAGAACGCTGCCTTGCCCCACTTCTCGTTCAGCTTGAAGCCGAACGCTTTAGGGAACCAGAACGCGAAGCCGGCGATGTAACCGAACACAGCACCACCGATGATCACGTTATGGAAGTGCGCGATCACGAACAGGCTGTTGTGCAGAACGAAGTCAGCACCTGGGATAGCCAGCAGTACGCCGGTCATGCCACCGATTGAGAAGGTGACCATGAAGCCCAGGGTCCACAAGACTGGCGCGGTGAAGCGCAGACGTCCCTGGTAGATCGTGAACAGCCAGTTGAACAGCTTCACACCCGTCGGGATGGAAATCAGCATCGTCGCCAGACCGAAGAAGGCGTTGACGCTCGCACCCGAACCCATGGTGAAGAAGTGGTGCAGCCAGACCATGAAGCCCAGGATCGAGATCGCGCCGGAGGCGTAGATCATCGAGTGGTGGCCGAACAGACGCTTGCCGGTGAACGTCGAGATGACTTCGGAGAAGACCCCGAACGCCGGCAGAATCAGGATGTAAACCTCGGGGTGACCCCACGCCCAGAACAGGTTCACGTACATCATCGGGTTACCACCCAACTCGTTCGTGAAGATGTGGAAGTCCAGGTAACGGTCGAGGGTCAGGAACGCCAGGGTGCCGGTCAGGATCGGGAACGAAGCCACGATCAGGACGTTGGCCCAGGTGCAGGTCCAGGTGAAGATCGGCATGTCCATCAGTTTCATGCCAGGGGTACGCATCTTCAGCACGGTAACCAGGAAGTTGACCCCGGTTAACGTTGTCCCCAGTCCTGACAGCTGCAGTGCCCAGATGTAGTAATCCACACCCACGCCCGGGCTATAGCCCAGTTCCGACAGCGGTGGATAGGCCACCCAACCGGTACGTGCGAACTCGCCGACGCCCAGAGACACGTTGACCAGAATCACGCCGGAGATCAGCAGATAGAGGCTCAAGGAGTTCAGGAACGGGAAGGCAACGTCGCGAGCGCCAATCTGCAGAGGCACGACGATGTTCATCAGGCCGGTGAAGAACGGCATCGCCATGAAGATGATCATGATCACACCGTGAGCGGTGAAGATCTGGTCATAGTGCTCAGGCGGCAGGTAGCCGGGTGAGCCTTCAGTGGCCATGGCCAATTGCGAACGCATCAGTACGGCGTCGGCAAAGCCGCGCAGCAGCATGACCATTGCAATGATGATGTACATGACACCGATTTTCTTGTGGTCGACAGACGTCAGCCACTCGGTGTAGAGGTAAGTCCACTTCTTGAAGTACGTGATCAGACCCAGCAATGCCGCACCACCGATCGCGATCATGGCGACCGTGATCATGACTATCGGCTCGTGGAACGGAATCGCGTCCAGACTTAATTTACCAAACATCGTTTACTCCTCTGCCTGCGCAGCTGAATGCTTACCCATGTCCATCCCTTCCGTACCTGCTACTTCTTTCTTCTCATGGACAATCTTGCCCGGCTTCATACCTTCATACTTGTCGATGATGATCTGGAACAGGTTCGGAGTGACCGAGGAGTAGAGTTCAACGGGGTTACGTTCGCTAGGCTTGGCCAGCGCGGCGTATTCGGCCGTTGCCAGTGTTTTAGGTGAATTCTTGACGTCGGCAACCCAAGCGTCGAAATCAGCCTGTGAGGTGGCAGTCGCCTTGAATTTCATGCCGGTGAAACCTGCGCCGCTGTAGTTGGCGGAGATACCATCGAACTCGCCGTTTTCATTGGCGATCAGGTGCAGCTTGGTCTGCATGCCGGCCATCGCGTAGATCTGGCCGCCCAGTGCAGGGATGAAGAACGAGTTCATGACCGAATCGGAAGTGATGCGGAAATTGATCGGCGTGTTGGCCGGGAACACGATCTTGTTGACGGTGGCGATGCCCTGTTCCGGATAGATGAACAGCCATTTCCAGTCCAGTGCGACCACTTCAATGGTCAGCGGCTTGACGTCTGACTCGAGCGGACGGTAAGGGTCCAGCGCGTGGGTCGACTTGTAGGTCACATAGCCGAGCACGATGATGATGGCCAATGGAACCAGCCAGACCACCAGCTCAATCCGGGTCGAATGCGCCCAGTCAGGCGTGTACGTCGCGCTCTTGTTGGTAGCGCGATACTTCCAGGCGAAGATGATGGTCATGAAAATGACCGGCACCACCACCAGCAGCATCAGCAAGGTAGCAGTGATGATCAGGTCACGCTCTTGAACGCCCACATGGCCTTTGGGATCCAGCAGGGTGTAATCGCACCCGCTGAGCAGGAGCATGCTGAAAAGGGCCAAGAAGCCAAAAAACCTGGGGTACCTTTTTTTACTCATCTCACGACCTCTAAAAGCAGCTTTCGCATCGCAGTTGGGTTTCGACCGCCAACACTTCACCCTGCCAGGTGCTGGCAAATGCTTGGATTGAAAAGGGGCCTGTCAGGAAGCATGGGGCCTCACAACAAATCCGGGTTGAGCTTTGGTTTCTTATTCGAATGGTGGCACCCGCTAATGCGGACCCTATCCCTTGGCGCAGACATTCAGAACGTGACTCGGGAGGCCATTCGAACCGCGTCTACTAGAGCGAAAAGACGCTCCATAACCTCGATTTACACCGTCCCGCAAATGAGGGGGGGCGTGAATTGGGGGCGATTGTAGATACGTAAAGTTTTATTGACTATAAGTTTCTGCGCAACAGTTAATTTCACGTTCGGTAAAAATGCGGTGTTATGCCGCACCCTGAAACTGGGCAAAGCCCCGGTTCTGTTGAAGGATTTCCGGGGCTTTGTTACGCAACACTTTGTAATCAGCGTGCTTTCATCCGGTTACGAATAATTCCCGCCGGAACCAGCACAACAGTCAGCACAAACGCCACTAACGCCCATTGCGCCAAAGACAAACCGAGAACTGGCGGATATGGCGTCTCGCAGAAACCACCTACCTGAAAGCCTAGCGGAAATAGAGACGCCAGGGGCAGACCGTCGACAATCGGCTGCAGCACATCGATGCCGCAGCTCTCGGTCGGGTGGGTCTGGATGTACACGTGACGCCCGGCGGTAACCAGCCCGCCCACGGCACTCAACACCACCAGCGCTTCGCAGATGGTCAGGCTCAGACGGCCCGGCATTGCCGCGCCGATGAACGCGAACACCGCGATGAACAACAGCGCATACCGCTGCAGGATGCACAGCGGGCAAGGCGCTTCACCCAGCACCACCTGCATGTACAAGGCGCCGCCGATCAACGCCAGGCAGATGATGCCCAGCAACACCAGAAACTGCTTTTCACGCCGCAGGTACAACATCTCTTCAGTCATTCACATGCCCTTTGAATTGGAGTCATCCGGATCGACGGATGTGGAGCGTTGCGGCCCGGACGCCCCGCAAAGGCGGCGATTCTATCACCGTCACGACACCCCGTTCACGCAGTGCCATTCGCGACCGAACGTGGCCGTCTTCCGGTCCACCGCCGTAACCCGCGCAATGGTGAACACGGCTGCATTAGCCGAGCGTTAACATTCCAATTCAAACGCTAGTGTGAGCTCTCCTGGTTCCTGCCTATATATAGAAGCGTGCGGCTTTTTGTCGCAGCGATGGGTCGCGACCCGGAATTCTTCTATATATGTAGGATGCGTCTAATTGTCGCAGCGATTATTCCAATGCTGACGCAGGACCGAAGAATTCATACCGCGCCTGTGCATCGGGCACGCCGGCCGCTTTCAGTTGACGCTTGATCGCCGCCATGAAGCCTTTAGGCCCCAGGAAGTACGCATCGACGTCGCGAGTCTCCGGCAGCCATTGCTCCAGGCGCGCCTGATCGAGCAGACCCGTCGCATGGGCCGCCGGGCTGACGCCGTCATCTTCGGCGTAGCAGTAGAAACGTTTGAGCTGAGGATGCTTGCTCGCCAGGCTTTCGATCCAGTCGCGAAAAGCATGGACCGAGCCGTTGCGCGCGCAGTGGATGAAGTAAATCGGCCGCTGAGTCGGCAATGCCGCTTCGAGCATGGTCAGGGTTGGCGTGATGCCGACGCCACCGCTGATGAGCACCAGCGGTTTGTCGCTGTCGTTCAGGGTGAATTCTCCGGAGGGCGGGTACAGATTGATGCTGTCGCCGACCTGCAGCTGATCGTGCAGATAATTGGAAGCGACTCCATCAGGCTCGCGTTTCACGCTGATGCGGTATTGATTGTTCCCGGCCAGGGCCGATAACGAGTAATTGCGGCGGATCTCTTCGCCGTTCACATGCAGTTGCATGCCGATGTACTGGCCGGCGGTGAATTGCAGGATCGGCTGGTCATCTGCCGGCGCAAAGTGGAACGAGGTGATTTCCGCGCTCTCCGGCGTTCTGGCGACCACTTTGAATTCACGCTCACCACGCCAGCCGCCTGCTGCCTGGGCTTTCTCGTCGTAGATGGCTTTTTCCGCGCCGATCAAAATGTCGGCCAGTTGCCCGTAGGCGTTGCCCCACGCAGTGATGACCTCGCCAGTGGCGACTTCCTTCCCCAGCACTTCGCGAATCGACTCAAGCAGGCACTCGCCAACGAGCGGGTAGTGCTCGGGAAGGATCTGCAGCGCCACGTGTTTGTTGATGATCTTGGCGACCAGATCGCCCAGTTGATCAAGCTGATCGATGTGGCGGGCGTACATCAACACCCCGTTCGCCAGGGCGCGAGGCTGTTCACCACTGGCCTGATGCGCCTTGTTGAACAGTGGACGCACTTGCGGGTATCGATCGAGGAGCATTTGGTAGAAATGGGTAATCAGCGCCTCTCCGCCGCTTTCCAGCAGTGGCACTGTTGACTTGACGATGGCACGATCCGATGCGGACAACATAAGTAACTCCCGAGAGGTGATGAGTAAGCGTTACCTCGGTTGTTCAGGAATCGTGCCAGCGACCCCAAAGCCTGAAATCAAGGGCCTGGCCAACGCACAGTCAATATGACCTCGTCGAATCGCGGGTCAAAATGACCTGACTACGGTCAAATTGACTGCAATGCTGACAGGCCAGCCGGCCGGGTAAAATCGAAAGGGCTAAAGCCTGACTTCGTCAGGTCGATAAACCGTCATCGAAAGCTGTTGGCCGATCCCACGCGGCCAGGCAACGCATCACAGAAGGTTTATATGTCCAAGAACGTCCGCGCAGATTCACTCTCGCTTCTGCTGTTCACGTTACGCAGCGGAAAGCTGATGGCGATCAACCTGCTCAAGGTCAGTGAAATCATCCCCTGCCCTCCCCTTACGCGTTTGCCGGAATCCCACCCACACGTCAAAGGGGTCGCGACTTTGCGTGGCAACCCGCTGTCGGTGATTGACCTGAGTCGTGCCATCGGCGAGCGCCCGTTGGTGGACCCCGATGGCGGCTGCCTGATCGTCACCGATGTCAGCCGGTCGAAGCAGGGGTTGCATGTTCAGGCCGTCAGCAAGATCGTTCACTGCCTGACCACCGACATTCGTCCGCCGCCCTTTGGCTCCGGCAACAAGTCGTTCATCACCGGCGTGACGCAGGTGGACGGGACGCTGGTTCAGGTGCTGGACATCGAGAAGGTCATTCACGGCATCGCGCCCGCACGGATCGTCGCCGAACGCGCCGAGCTCAGCGCCGATGACGCCAAAGTGCTGGCGAAGGCGCGCATCCTGGTGGTCGATGACAGTCAGGTTGCGCTGCAACAATCGGTGATTACCCTGCGCAATCTGGGCATCGAATGCCACACCGCCCGCAGTGCGCGGGAAGCCATTGATCAGTTACTCGATTTGCAAGGCACCGCACAGCAGATCAACGTGGTGGTGTCCGACATCGAGATGTCGGAGATGGACGGCTACGCGCTCACCCGCACGCTTCGGGAGACGCCGGACTTTCAGGAACTGTACGTGCTGCTGCACACTTCGCTGGACAGCGCGATGAATGCCGAAAAAGCCGATGCTGCCGGCGCCAACGCTGTTCTGACCAAGTTTTCCTCGCCCGAGCTGACACGATGCTTGATCGAAGCCGCCCGCACGGTCGAAGCTCAGGGAATCTGAGACCGGCCGCAGGCGATGCCTCCACCGCGCATTACTGGTTGATGCGCCGCGACCTCGGCCCGGCACTCCATGATCCGTGCTGGCCCGCCGCCGTGCGTCAGGTTGAATTCACCGGGCAGAACGCCCCGGCCGTTCACCAGTTGCTGGTGCTGGGTCGCGAGCACGGCGGCGGTCGTGTTGCAGACTATGCCACTTGGCTCGATGCCTTCGAGACTGATCCCGAGTTTGATCCGGCGCTGTGTTTCGTTCTTGAGGACGCTGAAGGTGTGGTGGCCGTTGCGCAATGCTGGACCAGCGCGTTCATCCGTAATCTTGTGGTTCACCCCCGTGCGCACCGTCAAGGCCTGGGTCTCACGCTGCTCAATCAGGTGTTTATAGCCTTCCGCCAGCGCAATGAAGGCCATGTCGACCTCAAGGTGATGGAAAGCAATCTGGTCGCACGCCGGCTGTATGAGCGCGCCGGTATGCAATATATTCAGCGCCACGAACTGGAACCGCGCTGAATCTGCGCCGAGCCTCGTTCACCCGCTCACGCCATGGAGATGCGTACCCGTGAAGATGCACACCGCGCTGTTGCTCGTTCTCACCGCTGCCGCTGCCGGCCAGGCCAATGCCTCCAGCCCGGACGCCTGGACCGCCTTCAACAAAACCCTGGTCGACAGTTGTGTCAGCGCCAGTTCCCTGAAAAACGCCAAGCCGGCCGGCGCCGATGCGGCCTTCGATGACAGCGTCGGCTTCAACGCACTGTTGATCAAAGGTCAGTACAAACAGGCGTTCATGAAGAACAAGACCGGCACCGAGCTGTGCCTCTACGACCGCAAGAACAAGAAAGCGCTGATTACCGAGTGGGATAACGTCACCACATTGCCAAAGAAGTAGGATGAAGCGCGTCGCGATTGTGCTGTTTCCCAACGTGCAGGCCCTGGACGTGGCCGGCCCGCTCGACGTCTTCGCCGAAGCCAACCGTTTCCTGCCCGACGGTGATGGCTACGAGATCATCACCCTCGGCGCGGCGCCCTACCCGATCATTGCGTCCAACGGCATGCCACTGGGTGCGCAGTATTCCCTGGCGGACGCGCCGAAGCAGTTCGACATCCTTCTGATTCCCGGCGGTCCCTCATTGCCAAACGGCGCGGAAATGCCCGCCATCACTCACTGGCTGCTGGAAGCCGTGCCCCAGGCGCAACGCTACGGCTCGATCTGCACAGGGGCGTTCATCCTCGGCCACGCCGGTTTGCTGGATGGCAAGCAGGCCGCTACCCATTGGAGCCACGCTGAGCAGCTCGCCGATCAGTTCCCCCACGCGAGGGTCGAGCCCGATCGCATCTATGTTCGCGACGGTGCGCTGATGACATCAGCCGGGGTCACGGCGGGCATCGACATGGCGCTGGCATTGGTGGCGGAGGACCACGGCCCGGCGATATCCCTGGCGGTGGCCAGACGTCTGCTGGTGGTGGCCCAGCGTCAGGGCGGGCAGTCGCAATTCAGCCCGTACCTCACGGCGTCGGCAGATGACGACTCGCCCGTGGCCAAGGTACAGCGCTATGTGATGGAGCACATCGGCGAGCCCTTTTCAGTGGAGCGACTGGCCGACGTGGTGGCGATGAGCCCCCGGACGTTCGCTCGGGTATTTGCCCGCGACGCCAAGGTCACACCGGCGGAGTTCGTGCAGCGTGCGCGCATCGACGCCGCTCGCCATTTGCTGGAAGGCAGCGAAATGGCGATCAAGGCGGTGGCGTATCACTGCGGATTTGGCAGCGCTGCGCGCATGCGGCTGATCTTCAGTCAGCGTCTGGGGGTGACGCCGACTCAGTATCGGGACAGCTTTCGCAAAGAAGTGTGAGCATGGCGGGCGGGTGATTCCCCCGGCAGCGTCCTCGCCTGCGACGGTGTAATCAGCGCTTGCCCATCGACCGACGGGTGCCTGATGGCGCAACGCCCGGACGCTTGTCGTGGTTCGATTTACCCGAGCCTTTGTAGTGCTGCTGATCCTTCTTCGCCTGCAACAGCTCGCCCGGCTTGAACGGGAAGCTGAACGCCGGAATCGCAGGTTTTGTATCCGCCGGGGCAGCGTCGGCGTCGACCGAAGCGTGCGATTCACGAGCATCAGGAGCGGGGGTGTGTTCGGGGGTGGTCATGAAAGCTCCGGAATGGCAGACAGTCGAGGAATACGGGCGGCGCCCGAGGGCCGCGCAGCATACCTGAATCGCTGGCGGATCGCTGCTGTGAACAGACCGACTGCGCGCGCCTATTTGTAGAACAGATCCACCATGACTTCCGCTGAAAACGGCCCCGCGGTCGGCGTACTGGTTTGCCACAGCAACTGGGCGTTGAAGTCAGCCGTCTCGGAGTAATCACCCTCCAGCAGATCGGTCAGGTGAAAGGGCTCGTGGAACGGCACGGTCGAGTCATCGCGGGCACGGGTAATCCGAATGCCGATGCTGTCATTGTCGACCGGCACCAGTACATCACCCTTGAGTATCCCGGACACCGGTGTGATGCGCGCATTGAGGCTGAACGGCGATTCGCAGGTGCGGCTGGTAGCCAGCGCGAAGCGCTGAAAAGTGGCCGGCTCCCCTACTCGCACGTTGCGGATGGCCACGTCACCGAAATCCACGGTCTCGGGCATGACCCGCAATTCAGCGTCACAGGCGACGAACCGCAGGCCCTCAAGGTTGTTGATGACGTAGCTGAGCGTGGCGTCAGGCCCGGGATTTTGCCCGCTGCCGCCATCAAGCTGGAACATCCGATAGTCGTGCAAATCGCTCGCGACGCCGGAAGGCGGGGTCGGGCCGTATTTCTGGATGAACACCGAAAACGGCAGGTTGAACGTGACGCTCGGACAGGCCGAACCTGCGTCCGTGCAGGCCGGCGCTTGCTGTTGCGTGGGAACCCGCCCGCTGGTCTGCACGAAATCAATGCCACTCAACGTGAGTCCGGCGCGAATCCCCTGTCCGATCTGCAGGTTGTCCGGGTTCAGATACAGGAACACTTCTTCAGGGCCACCCGGTTCGTCCCTGGCGCACTCGACCGCAAGGTTCAGCCGCTCCGAACGCCAGACCGCGCTGCCATCAGGCAGGTTAGCGGGAATGGCGACGGTGCTGCTCAGGTCCGCACGAACCACCGACGCGCCTGCGCCCTGGGTCTTGCAGGTCAGCGCCATGGCGAGACCGGGCATCAATAGCGTCATCAGCAACGTGATCGGCAGCGTCAGCCACCCGCGGATGATGGATCTTTTCATGTCAGCATTTCCCTATGAGTGAGTGTGAATCCGACGTGCGCAGCGGCACTGCGAACGGCTGCCCACCCTGAAGCGGCGCGCAGTAATCGCGCTGTCCGCCGTAATCGGTCATGGCCTTGAAGCTCAGGGTTTCAGCCACTGATCCCTTCAAACCAATGACAGGCAGCGTCAGTGAGGCGTCCGAAAAAGGTGGCAGCAACCGGTGGTCTGCTACTTCGATGCCATTGATGCGCAGGTCCTGCAGCGAAACGTGATACGGCGTCGGGTTGCGCACGGAAAGCGTGGCATCGGTTGATGGAGCGCGTTGCCAGATCAGCGTTTGCGCCGCATCGGCCGGGTCGCCGGCCAGCGCTGCTGGCCGATAGAAGACGTTGATGCGTTGGCGGATGGCAATGCTCAACTGCTGAACCGCCGGGCTGCGCCGAGGAATTTCCAGCATGTACAGGTGCAGCATCGACTCCCGGTCCTGGGGCATGCCGACGCCTTCATAGAGCAGGCGCAAGGTCTGCTTGCCCTTGGCTGGCAGGCGCGCCAGGGGCGGGGTCAACGCAAACGGCAGATCGGCTGCGCGCGCATTGCCGGGTTTATCACGGCCCGGTGGATCATCTGCGCGCGGTGCATCGAGCCAGGCTTGAATCAGGGCCTCGGAATCACCGCGGTTGCTGACCTCGATCGTCGCCTCGTTGTAACGGCCGTCGAAGATCAACCGGGTGCCTGACAGTGAGACGGCGCCTTGGGCCATGCCGCTGATGACGGCCAGAAAAAGCCCTGACAGACAGGCGCGCTTCATTGGCACTGCACCTTCAGGCGATCGTAGCTGCGATGGGCTTCTTTCGGCGGCAGCGCGAAGGATGCACGGCATTGTTGATCGGTCCATTTGACGATGAGCTCGCCGCTGTCCCGCTCGCTCAGCACCAGCGCTCGCCCGCTGGGGTCGACAGTCGCCAGCGGCTTGCCCTGCTCGTCTTCCACCGCTGCGCCCATGGGCAAACGGCTGCCATCGGCTCGCACCAGTTCGAATTGCACACGCCGACCGATTGCCGTGCGAAAGCTGACCAAGGGCGCCGCGCCGCGTCGGGGCACGACTTGATCCACGGCATTCTCCAGCTCGACATCGGCCCCCAACTGGCGGGTGTCGAGGTTGACCCAATTGGTTCGATACGGCTGGGCGTAAGGCAGGATGGCGTAACCGTTATCGGCCGTTTCGACGTTGCTGAAATTGTTCAGCCGCGCGCCGCTGACACCTTTTACCTGCACCAGCGCGAAGGTCTCGCCCAAGGGCTGACCGAAATTCACCCCGCCCGCGTGGGCGACCACCGAACCCGACGCGCCCATGCTCAGCGCCTGATAATCCCTGCCCTGCCCATAGCCCGCATCGAAACGCCCGTAGGCCGTGGTGGTGCTGAGTTTGCCGAAGCCCGATGAGCCCGACGCACTGTCGTGGCCGGCCTGCAGCGAGTAGAAGCTGTTGCGGTCGTCGAACAGTTGACCGTTCAAGCCGGACTGCAGGCTGGACGCGCCGGAGCTGTCACGAACGGCATTGGCAAACAGCCGCGACGAGCCGGAATCGCTTCCCAGCGGCAGGCTCAATGTCAGCGCAATGCGGTTGTCGGACTGGCTTTCTCCGCTGCGCGCGAAGGTCTGGTTACGCTCGACCGACACGTTGTAGCTAAGGCTGCGCCACGCCGAGTTCCACGACAGATACAGCTGGCGGGTCTTACTGCCACGGTCCCAGTAGCGCTGCTCCGACCCGGTAAAGCTCAGCGACGCAGACTGCTCCGGCAGCGCCTGAGTCAGGCTGATTTCGATGCGATCTTTGGCGCGCCCGCTGGCTGATCCATCACGTTCTTGCAACGCATCCACGTGATCGTCGAACGTCAGGTATTGATCCGTTGAATAGCGATAACCAGCCACGGCGAGGGTGGTGTTGGTCAGGTCCAGCGTATTGGCGTAGCGCAGGCGCAGGCTTTGCCCACTGTAGCGTTGCTCGCGCTGGCGGCTGAGGGACTGGGTCAGGTCCAGCGACACCGCGCCGAGCCCGGTGTTGACCCCCGCGCCGATGTTCCCGGCCTGGTAATCCTCGGCGATTTGCACGCCGCCCGCTGCCGTCAACCGTTCGGTCAGGCCATACACCAGTGTGCCGCTGGCGAACGAGGGTGAAAAAGCGTCTTCCGTGTTGCTGTCGTATTGGCCGGCGGCGAGGCTGTAGCGCAACGCGCCTTTCGGCACCATGATCGGCAGTGACGCGTAGGCCTGGACGAAGACGCGCTTGCTGCCATCGGCTTCGACCACCGTCACTTCCAGATCGCCGTTCGACCCGCTGGGGTAGATGTCGGTGATTTCGAACGGGCCCGGCGAGACGTTGCCGCTGTACAGCATGAAACCGTTCTGCCGCACTTCCACCAATGCGTTGGTGTCGGCAATACCACGAATGACCGGCGCGAAAATCCGCTCACTGTCAGGCAGCATGCCCTCATCGGACATCATCATCGCGCCGAGGAACCGAACGCTGTCGAACACCTGCGAATCGGTAAAAGTCTCGCCCAGGGTCAGCTGGCTTTTCAGCGAGGTGATGTCACGCTGGATGAACGTCCGGTTGCTGCGAAAGCGGTAGGGCTGGTCATTGCCGTAGGTCAGCGAAGACTCGTTGCGCAGTCGCCAGGCACCGAGGTTCACGCCGTTGCGAACACTCAAGTAATACTGATCCTGATCTTGAGCCTGGCCGCTGCGGGAGCGACGCGCGCCGCTGAAGTTGTAATTCACGAAACCGACCGTCTCGCCCTCGTCCCATAACTCCGGCGGCACGTAACCGCGAGCGCTGCGCGACATCATCGCCTGAGGGATGCTGATGTTCAGGCGCAGGCTCGCCGGCTGATAATCGACGCGGGCAAATTCGACCCGCGCCGGGAGATCGAAACAGGCTGTTGGCGAAGCGTCACCGGCCTGCACGGCGTCGGTGTTCATGCCGAACTGGCGGAGCATGTCCAGGGTGAGACAGGCTTCAACAGTGCCTTTCGCGGCATTGGAGACGAAGTTGATGTCACGCCGCCCGCTCAACACACGGTTGACGTAGACATCCACCCGATAGCTTCCGGGGACCACGCTGTTGCCTTGCAAAAACGTCGCGAGATCGGCGGGCTGATCGGTGCCCTGAATGAACGAGGTATTGAATTTCACATGGGTCGCGGCGCTGTTTTGATCAGTCATTGCAGTCGCAGGCGAGGCCAGTGCCAGCCCTGCCGATGCAAGGATAATCCTCGCCACCGGGCTGATCCGAAACGGCTCATGCGCCGGATGCCTGCGGTCGAGGTGTGAAGAGCATGCTGCCATCCGTGCATATCCCTTTTGGTGATCTCGGGGTTCCATTGGCGGGTTTCACTCGTGTTCTCGATTCCGAGGGCGCTGGCAAACCACGTTTGGCAGGCGCAAGACGCTGGAGCCGCATGACGGCGACCGAAGAAAACCTGGGCGAAAGCCTTCCCGACTGAGTGGCTACTCGGCGCCGGTGATGACGTTGGCGACATTGATGGCTTGAGTCGTCTGGCCACCGGAGACCTTCGCGCTGTACGGCTCCTGCGCGCCGAAATCGTTGATGCTGATGAACCGCAGGTCCACCGCGTGACCGCTGGCCAGTTTGGTGAGCGGCAATTGGACGGTCTGCTTTGGCGCCAGCATCCTGCTGTCCGCCTTGAACAGCGTCTTGCCCTGCTGCCGGGCGTCGATCTGGATCATCGACACGTGATAAGGCGTCGGATTACTGACTTCCAGCTGGCCGTCGTATACGCGCCACTCCAGGCTTTTTGCCGCATCGAGGGGATCGCCATTCAACCCGGTGGGCCGGTAGAAGAGCTTGATGCGCTGGCGAATCGCGATCTGCAGCTGGTTGTCCTTCGCCGATTGCGGGATCTCCTGGACGTTGAGCCAGAACACCGACTCGCGGTCGTTGGGCAAACCTTCGCCGGCGTAGATCACCCGAATCATTTGCGGGGCACTGCCTGCCATCCGCGCCAGCGGCGGGGTGACGACGAAGGGCAGATTCTCGGTGTCGCTCTGCGCTTCAAGCCATGACTGGGCGAGGATGTCAGCCGTGCCGCTGTTGTTCACAACGAAACTGACCTCCTTGTCCGTGGCCTGGTAGATGACACGCGTGGTGTTGAGCACGATGCCCGCCTGCGCCGGGGCAGCCAGAAGCAACCCCAGCCAGAGGGCGGAGCCGCGAAGGAATTCAGGAAACATGGTGAGACCGTCTTGGGCTGTGAGGCGGATAAGCCAGGAAGGCGAGCGAGCCATTGCCCGCTCGCCTGCTACATCACTCGTAATCCATCACGAACGGCAGGAAGCCGTCGGCATTACCCGGGTTGGTCGTCGCGCCATTGAGGACATAAACGGCGCCGAAGTTGATCTCGGCGGTAGCACCATCGGCGCCGTCCTTGACCAGCGGCGTGTCGATGGTTTCGTTGCCGCTCAGGTCCATCAACTGGTTGGACGCATTGAGCAGGCCGATGCCCACGCCGTCCGCCGCGCCGGTAGCCCGCAGCAGTTTCTGGTCGAGGTTATCCAGACCGCTGCCCTGACGGGCGACGAAGCGCATGTTCACGGTGTTGTATTGAGCGGCGCCGCCTGTGCAATTGACCAGCAGCTGGATGGGCGATGCAGTTTCAAGTTTGTTGTCGGCGAAGAGACCGATGTCGGAAAACGAGACGTTGCCCAGGTCGACATTGATCTCGCCGGGGTTGTTGCCAGGGGTGGCGCCAGTCCCGGCGCCGATGTCACACGTGATATTGGTCAGGGTGCCGGTGAAAACAAGTTTGCCGTTGTTCGCAGCATTCGCGGTCCCGGAAATGCCAAGCCCCATTGCGGCCACGATAGCCAGGGTAAGAGAAAGCTTTTTCATATAACGACGTTCCTTGTGTCGATTCGTGTGTGCCCAAAAGGACGAGAGGAACTATAAGCAGCGCTTCCAGGATCGGCTGTCAGGCGTTCTACATCCTGTGGATTGAAAGGACAGTGGCGCGCGTCGGACTTTTCGGTAGGAGATGACGCTATTGTTTCAGAGCCCTCGCCGACCGGGGGTTTGCGGAGTAACGCTCGCGAAGAACCTTCACCAACCTTCGCGCCTGGCACCTAAACGCCGACCTGAAAAACGCGCCCATGTAAAAGTCTCACCCACGAAAAACCCCGGCTCAATGGAACCGGGGTCGTCAGCGGGGATCGGGAATCGAGGGGGAACAGTGCCTACTGGTAGGTCAGCGTGACAATTCCCGCGCGGGGGCTCTGCGGGTCGGAAACCAGTTCGGTGTAACGTGCCTGCACGGGCACAACGCCTTTGCCGCAGGCGTCGTTGTGGCGACTCAGGCCCACGGTGACGTCAGGGTCGGCCTGCAAGGTCGTCGGAAGTAATGCCGCCGACGGAGCGCTCAAGACCTGGGCGTCGCACGCGGCATTCACCACGCTGCCATGAAACATCAGGCCACCTTGGGCGGCCCACGCGGTGGACCCCGCTATGGCGTCAGCGCCGAGAACTGCGACCGAGAACAACAACGAAACAGCCATGAGGCTTTTCATGACACACACTCCGGAGTAGAGCCGCTTACCGACGTAAGTCAGAGCCCTGTGAACAAGCATTCAGAACTCACGAAGTTTATGTAAGAATTTTCCCCGTCACAGTAGAACTCGTTCATCGAAACTCGTGGCTTCTATTTGGGTATCGCCCTGCGGCCTTGTTTCTTTACCCACGTTCATCGTCTGCCCTTATTCACCTGACAATATTGACAGGCAGCAGTCATTTTGCTGACCGGGTCAAAGGGTTATAAAGGACGCTCCCGGTTACGCCCCTCATTCACTGGTTGGCCTGTCCCTGTATGCAGAAGAAGAACAAAATCGTGATGCTCGCGACCCTGTTGGTCGTGCTCGTAGTGACAGGCGTCTGGGCATTGACTCGCCCCGCAGCGAAAAAAGTCAGCGCCCCCGTTGCCGTACCGGTGCGCGTGATCACCGTGACTCAGGAAGACGTGCCGCGTTATGTCACCGGGATCGGCTCGGTGCTGTCGCTGCAAAGCGTGGTGATTCGCCCTCAGGTGGACGGCATTCTGACCAAAGTGCTGGTAAAGGAAGGGCAGCTGGTGAAGGCGGGGGATCTGCTGGCAACCATCGATGATCGTTCGATCCGCGCTGCCCTCGATCAGGCCAAAGCGCTGTTGACCCAGAGCCAGGCGCAGCTGAACGTGGCCAATGTCGACCTCAAGCGCTACAAGCTGCTGACCGTCGACAACAGCATCTCGAAACAGCAGTACGATCAGCAGCACGCGTTGGTCGATCAACTCAAGGCCACGGCGCTGGGCAATCAGGCGTCGATCAACGCCTCGCAGGTACAGCTTTCCTACACGCAAATACGTTCGCCTGTGACAGGCCGGGTCGGCATCCGCAACGTTGATGAAGGCAACTTCCTGCGCGTCAGCGATGCAACCGGGCTGTTCTCGGTCACGCAGATCGACCCGGTGGCGGTCGAGTTTTCCCTGCCGCAGCAGATGCTGCCAACGCTGCATGATCTGATCGCCTCCAGCATGCCTGCGCCGGTCAACGCTTACCTCGGCGAAGGCGCAACCGGCACGCTCCTGGGTCAGGGCAAGTTGTTGCTGATCGACAATCAGGTGGCGGCCAGCACGGGCACCATTCGCGCCAAAGCGATATTCGACAACGCCGCAGAGAAGCTGTGGCCCGGGCAACTGGTGACCGTGCGCATTCAGACCGCCATCGACCGCGGTGCCCTGAAGGTCCCGCCGCAAGTGGTGCAGCGCGGCATCGACCAGCATTACGTGTATCGGATCAAAGGCGACACGGCTGAAGTGGTGCCGGTCAACGTGCTGTATCAGGACAGCGACCTGATGCTCATCAGCGGGGTGGAGGCCAATGACGTGCTGGTCAGCGATGGTCAGTCACGTTTGAAAAACGGCGCGCGGATCGAGGTGGTCAAGGGTGATCCTGTAGACACCCTGGCCGACTCCACCGGGGCGGCAAAATGAACAGCCGCGGTTCTATCTCCGCCTGGTGCGTCAACCACCCGATCGCCACCGTTTTGCTGACCTTCGCGCTGGTGCTGCTGGGCTGCATCGCCTTCCCTCGCCTGCCGGTGGCGCCGCTGCCGGAAGCCGAATTTCCGACGATTCAGGTTGCTGCCCAGTTGCCCGGCGCCAGCCCGGAAACCATGGCGTCGTCAGTGGCGACGCCCCTTGAAGTGCAGTTCAGCGCCATTCCCGGCATGACCCAGATGACGTCGAGCAGCGCGCTGGGCTCGACCAACCTGACGCTGCAGTTCACCCTCAACAAAAGCATCGACACCGCCGCGCAGGAAGTGCAGGCAGCCATCAACACGGCAGCCGGGCGCTTGCCCGCGGATTTGCCAACGCTGCCGACCTGGCGCAAGGTCAACCCGGCGGACAGCCCGGTGCTGATCCTCAGCGTCAGCTCGAACCTGATGCCCGGCACCGAACTCAGCGACGTCACCGAATCCCTGCTGGCGCGTCAGTTGAGCCAGATCGACGGCGTCGGACAGGTCAACATCACCGGTCAGCAACGTCCGGCGATCCGTGTCCAGGCGGCGCCCGAGAAACTCGCGTCGATCGGTCTGACCCTCGCCGATCTGCGGGAATCCCTGCAGCAGACCAGCCTGAACCTGGCCAAGGGCGCGCTGTACGGCAAAGACAGCATCTCCACCCTCGCCTCCAACGACCAGCTGTTTCAGGCGAAGGACTACGAGCAACTGATCGTTTCCTACAAAGACGGCGCGCCGGTTCATTTGCGCGACGTGGCGCGGGTCGTCAACGGGTCGGAAAACGCCTACGTGCGCGCCTGGTCCGGGGATCAGCAGGGTGTGAACATTGTGGTGTTTCGCCAGCCCGGCGCGAACATCGTTGAGACAGTCGATCGCGTACTCGGCCAGTTGCCCAAGTTGCAGGAAATGCTCCCGGCGTCGGTGGACGTCTCGGTCCTCAGCGACCGGACCAAAACCATCCGTGCGTCGCTGCATGAAGTGGAAATGACGCTGCTGATCGCCATCGCCCTGGTCATCGCGGTCATGGCGCTGTTCCTGCGCCAGCTCTCGGCGACGCTGATCGTGACCGCCGTGCTGGGCGTGTCCCTCGTCGCCAGTTTCGCGCTGATGTACGTGCTCGGCTTCAGCCTGAACAACCTGACATTGGTGGCGATCGTGGTGGCCGTTGGGTTTGTCGTCGACGATGCGATTGTCGTGGTCGAAAACATCCATCGGCACCTGGAAGCCGGCGACAGCATGCGCGATGCGGCAATCAAGGGTTCCAGTGAAATCGGCTTCACCGTGGTGTCGATCAGCTTCTCGCTGATTGCCGCGTTCATTCCGCTGCTTTTCATGGGCGGCGTGGTCGGCAGGCTTTTCAAGGAGTTCGCGCTGACCGCGACGTCGACCATTCTGATTTCGGTGGTGGTGTCGCTGACCCTGGCGCCGACCCTGGCGGCGCTGTTCATGCGCGCACCGAAACACGATCCCCACGCCAAGCCCGGCTTCGGTGAGCGACTGCTCGCGCGGTATGCCCGCGGCGTGCGCTTCGCCCTCGCCCACCAGCGATTGATGATGGGGATTTTTGGCCTGACCCTGGTGCTGGCGGTGGCCGGCTATGTCCTGATCCCCAAAGGTTTCTTCCCGGTGCAGGACACCGGCATGGTGCTGGGCACGAGCGAAGCGGCGGCGGATATTTCATTCCCGGACATGATCGAGAAACACAAACAGCTGGCGAAAATCATCGCCGCCGATCCGGCGGTCAAAGCGTTCTCGCACTCGGTTGGCGTCAGCGGCAGCAACCAGACGATTGCCAACGGCCGGGTGTGGATTGCCCTAAAAGACCGCGAAGACCGGGATGTGACAGCCAGCCAATTCATTGACCGGATCCGGCCGAAACTGGCGCAGATCCCCGGCATCGTCCTGTACCTGCGGGCCGGGCAGGACATCAACCTGAGTTCAGGGCCGAGCCGCGCGCAGTATCAGTACGTGCTCAAGAGTAACGACGGCGCGCTGCTGAATGTCTGGACGCAGAAGTTGACCGATAAGCTGAAAACCCTGTCGGCTTTCCGTGACCTCTCCAACGACTTGCAACTGGGCGGCAGCGTCACGCACCTGGACATCGACCGCAGCGCCGCCGCGCGCTTCGGCCTGACCACGGCGGACGTCGATCAGGCGCTGTACGACGCTTTTGGTCAGCGGCAGATCAACGAATACCAGACCGACATCAACCAGTACAAAGTCATTCTGGAGCTGGAGCCGCAACAGCGCGGCAAGGCCGAAAGCCTGAACTACTTCTACCTGCGTTCGCCGCTGACCAATGAAATGGTGCCGCTGTCAGCGCTGGCCAAGGTCGGTGCGCCGAAGATGGGCCCGTTGTCGATCAGCCATGACGGCATGTTCCCGGCCGCCAACCTGTCGTTCAACCTGTCGGCGGGCGTGGCGCTGGGGGATGCCGTGGTGCTGCTCGATCAGGCGAAGAACGAAATCGGCATGCCGGCCTCGATCATCGGCAACTTCCAGGGCGCGGCCCAGGCGTTCCAGAGTTCGCTGGCCAACCAGCCGTGGCTGATCCTCGCCGCGCTGGTGGCGGTGTACATCATCCTTGGCGTGCTTTATGAAAGCTTCGTCCATCCGCTGACCATCATTTCCACCCTGCCCTCCGCGGGTATCGGTGCGCTGTTGCTGCTGTGGCTGATGGGTCAGGACTTTTCGATCATGGGCCTGATCGGGATCGTGCTGCTGATCGGCATCGTCAAGAAGAACGGCATCCTGCTGGTGGACTTCGCGCTGGACGCTCAACGCAATCGCGGAATGTCCCCGCGTGACGCCATTTATGAAGCGTGTCTGACGCGCTTCCGGCCCATCATCATGACCACGCTGGCCGCATTGCTCGGCGCGCTGCCCTTGATGCTCGGTTATGGTGTCGGCGCTGAACTGCGTCAGCCGTTGGGCATTGCCGTTGTCGGGGGATTGCTGGTGAGCCAGGCGCTGACGCTGTTCACCACGCCGGTGATCTACCTGCAGCTTGAGCGACTTTTCCATCGCCAGCGTCCGACGCCGGACCCGACAGCGTCCAGGCCAGCCGCAGTTCAATTGGGTGCGGAAAAGCAAGCCGTTGAAACAAGCACCTATAAGTAAGCATCAACAAGTGAGCGTGGACCGATGCGTGTCCTGATTATCGAAGACGAAGAGAAAACCGCCGATTACCTGCACCGGGGCCTGACCGAGCAGGGTTACACCACCGACGTCGCGCGCGAAGGCATCGAAGGCCTGCACATGGCGCTGGAGAGTGAATACGCGGTGATCATTCTTGACGTCATGCTGCCGGGTCTGGACGGTTATGGCGTGCTGCGTGCCCTGCGCGCGCGCAAACAGACGCCGGTGATCATGCTCACCGCCCGCGAGAACGTCGACGATCGCATACGCGGCCTGCGCGAAGGCGCTGACGATTACCTCGGCAAGCCCTTTTCGTTTCTGGAGCTGGTCGCGCGTTTGCAAGCCCTGACCCGGCGCAGCGGCGGTCACGAGCCGGTGCAGATCAGCGTCGCCGATTTGTGGATCGACCTGATCAGCCGCAAGGCCACGCGGGCCGGTGTGCGTCTGGACCTCACCGCCAAGGAGTTTTCGCTGCTCAGCGTACTGGCGCGGCGTCAGGGGGAAATCCTGTCGAAGACATCGATTGCCGAGATGGTCTGGGACGTAAATTTCGACAGCGATGCCAACGTCGTCGAAGTCGCGATCAAGCGTCTGCGCGCCAAGCTCGACGGGCCGTTCGAGCAAAAACTGCTGCACACCATCCGCGGCATGGGTTACGTGCTGGAGAGCCGTCGTGTCGACTAACTCCATCGCCCTGCGCCTGAGCGGCATGTTCGCCCTCGTGGCGCTGATGGTGTTTCTGTTGATCGGCTGGGCGCTTTACCTGCAAGTGGACAAGGGCTTGGGTCTGCTGCCGGAAGCCGAAGTCGACGCCCGATACAGCGTGCTCGAATCGGCCGTCCAGCGTTACGGAACGCCCGAACACTGGGCGAAGATCAACGCCAAGCTCCGGTTGCTCAGCGAGGAAGACAAACGCCTGCGCTTTTGGGTGGTCAGCGACAACCCGACCTATGAATTCGGTAACCCCGACGCCGAGATCCGCGCTTTCGCCAAGGGCCCCTTGGGCATGCGCGACTTGAACCTGAGCGGCCATGATTACCCGTTCAAAGTGCTGGTCAGTCAGTTCCCGGCGAAAGATCAACGCCCGCCGCTGCGTTTTCTCACAGCGGTCGACACCGAAACCTTCTGGCAGACCCAACACTCCCTGCTCATCGCGCTGATCAGTCTGGCAGCCGTCGGCATTCTCCTCGCCTCAGCACTGGGTTACTGGGTGGCGCGCATCGGCCTGAAACCACTGACGGAACTGTCGCTGGAGGCGCGCAAACTGACGCCGCCTCGATTGAGCGGGCGCCTGAAGTTGTCGCATCTGCCGCCGGAGCTGGATCAGTTCGTGACCTCGTTCAACTCGACGCTGGACCGGGTTGAGCAGGCCTATTCGCGGCTGGAGTCGTTCAACGCCGACGTCGCCCATGAACTGCGCTCGCCACTGACCAATCTCATCGGCCAGACCCAGGTGGCGCTGACCCGGGGGCGGTCGGCCGAGCATTACTTCGAGGTGCTGCAATCCAACCTTGAGGAGCTTGAGCGGCTGCGCTCGATCATCAATGACATGCTGTTTCTGGCCAGCGCCGATCAGGGCAGCAAGGCCACGCAACTGACCCAGGCCTCACTCGCTCAGGAAGTGGCGAAGACCCTGGATTATCTGGATTTCATTCTGGAAGACGCCCAGGTGCAGGTTGAGGTGCGAGGCGATGCCAACGCGCCCATCGAAACCGCGCACTTGCGCCGGGCGCTGATCAACCTGCTGCACAATGCGGTGCAGCACACCTCGCCAGGGCAGTTGATTCATGTGGATATCCGCGATGAGGGCGATCACGTCAGCATCGGCGTGACCAACCCCGGCGCGCCGATCGCCGGGGAACATCTGCCGAAACTGTTCGAACGCTTCTACCGCGTCGATGCCTCGCGCAGCAACAGCGGCGCCAACCACGGGCTTGGCCTGGCGATCGTCAAAGCCATCGCCCTGATGCACGGCGGCACCGTGTTCGTGCGCAGCGAGCATGGGGTGAATACGTTCGGGATCAATTTGCCGAGTTGAGTGGGCGTGCGGACGTCTGGATTATGATCGTTCCCACGCTCCGCGTGGTAACGCCGCGCGGGATGCTCCGCGTCCCCAATTTGCGTTTAAAGGACGCGGAGCGTCATGAGCGGCATTCCTACGCGGAGCGTGAGGAACGATCACAGGCGAGCAGCGGCGAGGTCGCCTGGATCTCTTGTCTACCGATTAAGCCCTGCGTTTTTTCACTTCGCGCCGCAAGCGCGTGTTGTCCACCGCAAGCGACACAATCATTAAAGTGCTTAGTAGTTCAAAACCGTTCAGACCTACGTAGTGCCAAAACACCCACGCAGCAAAGGCGACAATCACAGCGACTGCCAGCAGCAGGATTGAGTCTTTCACACTACATGCCCCAAGAATCCATAGTTGGCTTGATCGTTCCCACGCGGAGCGTGAGGAACGATCCTCGTGGCGATCAACCCTTCTTCACAAACTCCGACTTCAGCTTCATCGCGCCGATGCCGTCGATTTTGCAGTCGATGTCGTGATCGCCGTCCACCAGACGGATGTTTTTGACCTTGGTGCCGACCTTGACCACCAGCGACGAGCCTTTGACCTTCAGGTCTTTGATGACCGTGACGGTGTCGCCGTCCTGCAGGGTGTTGCCCACGGCGTCCTTGATGACTTTGGTGTCGTCGCCCGCTTCGGCGCTGGCGCCGTCAGCCGACCATTCGTGGGCGCATTCCGGGCACACGAACTGGCTGCCATCTTCGTAGGTGTACTCGGAACTGCATTTTGGGCACGGCGGTAAGCTCACGGCGGATCTCGCATCAGAAGGAATAGTCGCAGGATTATAAGGGTTTTTATCCACCTGAGGAGCGGGCGCCTGAAAACGCTGGAAACATCGCCCGCTGCGGTAGTCTGAATCCCAAGCACGGCGAGATGCCGTGGTCAGGGCGAGGAGTCAGCCATGAACGATCCATTTGACCTGCAGCGATTTGTCGAGGCGCAAGCGTCGACCCACGAACGCGCATTGGCGGAGCTTAAATCCGGGCGCAAACAGTCGCACTGGATGTGGTTCGTGTTCCCGCAAGTCGCGGGTCTGGGCCACAGCGACATGGCCCGGCGGTACGGTATCAGTGGGCGTGAGGAGGCGATTGCCTACTTGCAGCATCCGGTATTGGGCGAACGGTTGGCGCGCTGTTGCGAGGCGTTGCTTGAGTGGAAAGCTCGCAGCGCCACGCAAATCATGGGCTCGCCGGACGACATGAAGCTGCGCTCGAGCATGACCCTGTTTGCAGCGTTCGCGCCTGAAACGCGGGTTTTTCAGGAAGTGCTTGAGGCGTTTTTCGACGGCAAGCCGGATGCCGTGACGCTGTCGAAGCTGGGTTGAGGCAGGCTTTCACCTGCACTCACCCTCAGGCCAACGCCGTGTCCATCACCATCATCAGGCAGAACCCGACCAGCAATCCGAAGCTGGCAATTTTGTCGTGACCGTTGCGGCGGGATTCGGGGATGATTTCGTGGGTCACCACCAGCAGCATCGCCCCGGCTGCCAGCGCCAGACCCACCGGCAACAGCAACGCGGCCACTTCCACCAGCCAGGCGCAGAGCACGGCGAACACCGGCTCGACCAACCCGGACGCCGCGCCGATCAGAAACGCCTTGAGCCGCGACATGCCGGCAGACGCCAGCACCAGCGCAATGACCAGCCCTTCCGGCACATCCTGAATGGCGATACCCATCGCCAGGCTGTCGGCGTGAGCCAGACCACCACCCGCCGACACGCCCACCGCCATGCCTTCGGGAATGTTGTGGGCAATGATGGCAATTACAAACAGCCAGATGTTCGAGGGAATCGCCGGTTTCCCGGCCACCTCCGACAACTGCGGTCCTCTGGAGACCAGCGTGTCGACCAGAAACAGGCCCGCCGCGCCGAGCAATATCCCGAAGCTGATCAACGCACCGGCGCCCCACGGGGTAAAGCCCAAATCGTGGGCCGCGCCAAGGCCCGGCACGATCAATGAAAACGCCGTCGCCGCCAGCATGATGCCGGCGCCGAATCCCAGCAGGCCGTCGGACACCGCCACCGGCATGCCGCGGATCACCAGCACCGGCACGGCACCCAGCGCGGTGCCCAATGCGCAGATGGCGCCACCTTCCAGCGCTCGCAACATTCTCGGCTCAAGTGCAACCCATGAAAGTCCCTGGGCCACCAGCAGGCCGGTGCCAACGAGGACCAGAATCGAGCCCAATGCCAGCCGCAATAACCGCACGCTGCCGAGAGCCAGTATGTCCGAACGCATAAATCGCCTTATCCGAGGTCTGGGAAATTTCAGCCGAGCGCCGCTGCGTAGCGCTTGGCAACCTCATCCCAGTTGACGACGTTATAGAACGCGGCGATGTATTCCGGACGACGGTTCTGGTAGCGCAGGTAATAGGCATGCTCCCAGACGTCCAGCCCGAGGATCGGCGTGTTGCCATTCATGAGCGGGCTGTCCTGATTGCCACTGCTTTCAACCACGAGTTTTTTGTCCGGGGTAACGCTCAGCCAGGCCCAGCCGCTGCCGAAGCGGGTCAGCGCTGCCTTGGTGAAGGCGTCCTTGAACGCGTCGAATCCGCCTACTTGCTCGTTGATCGCCGTCGCCAGCGCACCGCTTGGCAGGCCGCCCCCGTGGGGGCTCATCACTTCCCAGAACAGCGAATGGTTGGCATGACCGCCGCCTTGATTGATCACCGCCGGGCGCAGTTTTTCCGGAAGCTCGGCGACGCTGGCGACCAGCTTCTCGATCGGCCACTCCGCGTATTCTGTGCCGTCGACCGCCGCGTTGAGGTTGTTGATGTAGGTCTGGTGGTGCTTGGTGTAGTGGATTTCCATGGTCTGCGCGTCGATGTGCGGCTCGAGTGCATCGTAGGCGTAGGGCAAGGCTGGCAAGGTAAACGGCATGTCAGTGGACTCCAAACGAGAGGGTGCCGGCGCGGGCAACGTGGTGCTGAAGCGCCGAGCGGGAATGTTCGCCGTTGCTGTTGAGCAGGCGACGGGTGCGTGGGTACTCGCCGTATTGGCCGACGAAACCCAAGAGTTCGCTGTAGGTTTTATTACTGTGCCGCAGCGCCGCCTGTCGCAGGGCAGGCGTCATTTGCGTGTCCTGAATCACATTCAACAGGCGCTGATGGACGGCGCAGAGGTATTCGGCGCTCTCCTCCGGCTGACCCAGGCTCAGGTGCAGATCCGCCAGGTTGTGGTGCGAAATCACGAACGCCGCCACGGCCTCATCGGCGACGCTCCAACGGTCGAACAGCACTTGCGCCAGCGCGAGGGCTTGCAGGTACAGCTCGCGCGCATCGATCAGGTCGCCTCGGTTGAAGCAACTGTTACCGCTCAGGATGGTACGTTTCCATTGCTCCATGGCGCAGATCCTCATGAATGGCGCCGGCGATCAGAAGCCGTCGGCAGGGCGTTTTGCGGATTCGATGGCGCGGGTTCCGTCAGCGGAATCGACGGCAGCAGTGCGCAGGTCGCCAGGCGCTGGGCGAAGGCCTGAACGCGTTCCAACTGAGCAGCGGAGAAAGCAAGCGCCTGCATGTCTCGCAGCGGACGCCATGCCTGGTCCAAGCACAGACAACGCCAATGCCAGGGCAGCGCGGTATCGCTGGCGGTGTCGATCAGCAGGCGAAAAGTGCTTTCACAGATGAGGGATTTGGGCGTGGCGGTAAAGCGCGCCAGGTAACGGCCTTCCGCAAGGTAGTGTTCGATGAGCCGCGGCTCGTCCGGATCCAGCGCGCAGCGAATCCGCAGACTCAACGCGCGCCAGTTTTCCAGGTACGGCGACTCGTGCAGAACAGTGCCCATGACCGAGGCCCACTTAACGAATGAGATTCATTATTAAATGAGTTTAAGAATCAAAACAACCCCGCCGATGGATTGAGTTCAAGCACGGAGCTTGAAATTGCCCATGAAAAAGGCCCGCACCGAAATCGGGGCAGGCCTTTTGGGTGAAGCGGCCGAACAGGACGAACTCAGCTGCCCGCGACCATCATTTTCTCGATCAGCACAGAGCCGGTGCGGATGTTGCTGCGCAACTCCAGATCACTGCCCACGGCGACGATCTGCTTGAACATGTCGCGCATGTTGCCGGCGATGGTTACTTCCTGAACCGGGAACTGGATCTCGCCGTTCTCGACCCAAAAACCTGCCGCGCCGCGAGAATAATCGCCGGTGACCATGTTCAGGCCGCTGCCCATTAGCTCGGTGACCAACAGCCCGCGTCCCATTCGGCGGATCAGCGCCGCCTGGTCCTCAGTGCTGTGGCTGACGAACAGGTTATGCACGCCACCTGCGTTCGCGGTGCTCGGCAGGCCGAGTTTGCGGCCCGAATAGGTGCTGAGGATGTAGGAGACCAGATCACCGTTTTCGACGAAAGGCTTGGCGTAAGTCGCCAGGCCATCGCCGTCGAACGCGGAGCTGCCCATGGCGCCGACCAGATGCGGACGCTCGTCGATGGTCATCCACTCGGGGAACAGACGTTGACCGATGGCGCCTTCAAGGAAAGACGACTTGCGGTACAGGTTGCCGCCGGAAATCGCGCCCATAAAACTGCCGAACAAACCGCCCGCCAATTCTGCCGAGAACAGCACCGGCACTTCGCAAGTCGGCACCGGCCGTGCGCCCAGTCGGCTCGCGGCGCGCTCGGCGGCTTTCTGGCCGATGAGTCTGGCGTCCATCAACAGCTCGCCACGGCGATTCACGTCATACCAGTAGTCGCGCTGCATCTGCCCTTCGCCCTCGGCGATCATCACGCAGCTCAGGCTGTGGCGGGTCGACGCGTAGCCGCCGATGAAACCGTGACTGTTGCCGTAGACGCGGCAGCCCTGATGCACGTTCAGCGTGGTGCCGTCGGCGTTCTTGATCCGGCTGTCGGCGTCGAAGGCCGCGGCTTCACAGATCAGCGCACGTTCGATGGCCTGTTCGGGGGTAATGTCCCACGGGTGATAGAGGTCGAAATCCGGCTGGTCTTTCGCCATCAAGGCGGCGTCGGCGAGACCCGAGGCCTCGTCTTCCGACGTGTGTTTGGCGATGGCCAAGGCCGCGGCAACGGTTTCACGAATGGCGTCGGGGCCGCTCGCGGAGGTGCTGGCCGAACCCTTGCGGTGGCCCACGTACAAGGTGATGCCGAAACCCTGATCGCGGTTGAATTCGACTGTCTCGACTTCGCGCTGGCGAACCGTGGTGGACAGGCCCTGCTCCAGCGACACGGCGACTTCACACGCAGTCGCGCCCTGACGCTTGGCTTCAGCGACGATCTGCTCGACCTGCTGCTGCAATGCCGGCAAAGCCTGCGGGCCGACGCTTTCTGATGCACTCATGACGTTCTCCATCAAATTCTGATTTCAGCAGCCGGGCCGGACAACCGGGCCCTGACTGGTTATCATGGCGGCGTTTATTTGCGGACGGCCCCCATGGTTGATTCTTACGACGACTCCTTCGACGGAGAGAAAAGCAAAACCCAGGTCAAACGAGAGCTTCACGCTCTGGTGGAGCTGGGCGAACGCTTGACGACATTCAAGCCCGATGTGCTGGCCAAGCTGCCTCTGACCGACCCTCTGCGTCGGGCATTGGCCGATGCTTCCAAGCACACCGCGCACATTGCGCGCAAACGCCACATTCAATTCATCGGCAAGCTGATGCGCGATCAGGATCTGGATGAAATCCTGGTGCTGCTCGATCAGCTCGACGCTTCTACGCGCCAGTACAACGAGCGCTTCCACAATCTGGAACGCTGGCGTGATCGCCTGGTGACCGGTACCGACGACGTGCTTGAGCAGTTCGTCAGTGAATACCCGGACGCCGACCGTCAGCAACTGCGCTCGCTGATCCGTCAGGCTCAGCATGAAGCCGCGCAGAACAAGGCCCCTACCGCGACCCGCAAAATCTTCAAATACATCCGCGAGCTAGACGAAAGCAAACGCGGACTGCGCTAGAACTGCTGCGCCGTTTGAATCACTCAACCGGCGCAAGCCCCTCGATTATCAAGCCCCGCCTGTGCCACCAACGGTGATCGCATCGATCTTCAGCGTGGGCTGACCGACGCCGACTGGAACCGATTGACCGTCCTTGCCGCAGGTGCCCACGCCACTGTCCAGGGACAGATCGTTGCCGACCATCGACACGCGGCTCATGCATTCCGGGCCGTTACCAATCAGCGTCGCGCCTTTGACCGGTGCGGTGATTTTGCCGTCTTCGATCAGATAGGCCTCGCTGGTGGAGAACACGAACTTGCCGCTGGTGATATCGACCTGCCCGCCACCGAGGTTGGCGCAGTAGATCCCGCGCTTGACCGAGGCGATGATTTCCTCCGGATCACTCTGGCCGCCGAGCATGTAGGTATTGGTCATGCGCGGCATCGGCAGGTGCGCGTAAGACTCGCGACGACCATTGCCCGTGCGCGCGACGCCCATCAGCCGTGCGTTGAGCTTGTCTTGCATGTAGCCCTTGAGCACGCCGTTTTCGATCAGCGTGGTGCACTCGGTCGGGGTGCCTTCGTCATCGACGGTGAGAGAACCGCGGCGATCGGCCAACGTGCCGTCATCGACAATAGTGCAGAGTTTCGACGCAACCATCTCGCCCATGCGACCGCTGTATGCCGAGCTGCCCTTGCGGTTGAAGTCGCCCTCAAGGCCGTGGCCGACCGCTTCGTGCAGCAGCACGCCGGACCAGCCGGAACCCAACACCACCGGCAAGGTGCCCGCCGGCGCCGGAATGGCTTCGAGATTGACCAGCGCCTGACGCAGCGCTTCACGGGCATAGCCCATGGCGCGGTCGTCGCTGAGGAAATAACGGTAATCGGTGCGACCGCCGCCGCCATGGCCGCCGCGCTCACGACGGCCGTTCTGCTCGACGATCACGCTGACGTTGAAACGCACCAGCGGACGGACGTCGGCGGCAAGACCGCCGTCAGTGGAGGCGACAAGAATGCGTTCCCAGACACCGGCCATGCTCACGGTGACTTGCTGAATGCGCGGGTCAAGCGCACGGGTAGCGGCGTCGACACGCTTGAGCAATTCGACTTTCTCGGCGCGGGTCATGACTTCCAGCGGGTTGTCCGGCGCGTACAGCTGGGCGACGTCCTGGGTGGTGAACGCCTGAACACGACCGTTCTGGCCCGCGCGGGAAATCGAGCGCGCGGCGCGCGCCGCCTGGGTCAAAGCTTCAGGGGTGATGGCGTTGCTGTAGGCAAAGCCGGTTTTCTCACCCGATTGCGCGCGGACGCCGACGCCCTGGTCCAGGTTGAAACTGCCTTCCTTGACGATGCCGTCTTCCAGCGCCCAGGACTCGGAAATCTGCCCCTGAAAATACAGGTCGGCCGCATCAATGCCGGGGCCGGCCAGCTCGCCGAGCACCGATTGCAGGCTGTCGATGCTCAGGCCGCCTGGTGCCAGAAGGTGTTCGCTGACAGAGGACAAGTGGCTCATATTCACTCCGGGGTATTGGCAGGTCGCACGGCGGCCTGCGAAAAAAATCGCCGGTGATTCGATACCGGCATGCGCGCCCGTATGGACGCTTGTTCTACGCTGTCTCGTTCGGCCAGCAGCACGGCTTCACCCTGTGCCTGCTCGGCCAGCACGCGGCCCCATGGATCTATGATCGCCGCGTGCCCAAATGTTTCTCTCGGCCCCGGATGAATGCCGCCTTGCGCCGCCGCCAGCACGTAGCACTGGGTTTCGATGGCCCGGGCGCGCAACAGAATCTCCCAGTGCGCCGCGCCGGTCACGGCGGTAAAGGCCGACGGCGCGGTGATCAATTCAGCCCCCGCCTCCCGCAGCGCGGTGTACAGCTCCGGGAAACGCAGGTCGTAACACACCGAAAGCCCCAGCCTGCCGACCGGCGTGTCAGCCACTACGACATTGTTGCCGTGGGCGTAATCGTCGGATTCCCGGTACCGCCCTCGGGCATCGGCAACATCGACGTCGAACAGGTGCAGCTTGTCGTAACGCGCGACTTGCTGGCCCTGGTCGTCGATCAGCAGCGAGCATGCGGTGACTTTGCCATCAGGCTGACCTTCAGGGGGCAGCGGCAATGTCCCGGCCACTATCCATAAGGTGAGGTCGCGAGCGGCAAGTTTCAACCATGGCAGGATCGGTCCTTCGCCAAGGGCCTCGGCGCGGCCAATGGCAGCCACATCACGACGGCCCATCGCGGCGAAGTTTTCAGGGAGCACAGCCAGTTTCGCACCTGACGCAGCGGCCTGTTCCAGCAATCGACGCGCCTGGGCCAGATTGCCGAGCACGTCGCTCTGACTGACCATCTGAATGACTGCGAAGGACATACACGCTCCCTGATCGATAGAACTGCACTCTACTCCAAGCGCTGAGGATTGGGCTTGTTCGACACGCTCATTTCAGCCTACTGGGACCGCATTCACCCAGTAGGACCAGCTTTAGCCGGGAAGGCGCCGGAAACCACACCACAAAACTGTCGGTGTTCAAACCGGCCTCTTCCCGGCTGAAGCCGGTCCCACTGACACCGGAGTACTTAGTGGGACCGGCTTTAGCCGGGAAGGCGTCGAGTGTCACACCGCAGATTCATTTGCCGGGCGTTACACCTCACTGCGGTTTCTCGAACGGCTTGTCGAAGGTGATCTTCGGTTCTTTCCATGGCCCTTCGACCTTGTACTGGACACTGGCGAAGCGCGATACGCGATCACCTAACAACTTATCGACCAGAAACAACGCGCCGCCAATCGCCGGCGCGCCGACGATCAATGCGGCAATCGGCAGGTTGTTGGTCACCGGCAAGGTCACCAGCAGCTTGGCGTCGACGCGGTCGCGGACCATGTCCAGCGTGCCGTCGAGCTCAAGGTTGGTGGAAGGCCCGGTCATGGTGATCGGATCGCGGGTGACGTACACCCCATCGCTCGCCACCAGCAGCCCTTTGACCTTGTCGTAGCTCAGCCCCTTGCCCAGCAGGTCGGAGAAGTCCAGGCGCAGACGCCGGCCAATCGAATTGAAGTTGAGCAAGCCGAACACACGCAACGCCTGCGCGCCACCCTCGACCTCAACGAACTGGCCATTCTTCAGCGTCGCATCCAGGCTGCCGGAATAACGCTTCAACCCCACCCACGCAGGCGAACCCGGCCAACGTCCGTCGGCGTTCAGCTCGAACTCCTGACTGGTGACGGTGGGCGCGAAGCCCCAGGCCTTGAGCACATCCGCGAGATTCTTGCCGCTCACTTGGCCTTTGAACCAACTGCCCGTCGTCCCCGGCGTGCCTTCCCAACCGCCATTGCCCAGCAGCGCAATACCTTTGAGGCCCAAATTCATGTCAGACATCTGGAGACCGTTCGGCGTCGGACGGACCTTGAGCGACCACGCGCCCATCAACTGATCGCCCTGAAACAGCTGGGTGATCTTGATGTTCAGCGCGGGGATCTTGCGCGGGTCGACATCCGCCAATGGGTCTGGCGCGTTTTCCACAACTGCGGCGTTCGGGTCCGGCGCGGGCAAGCGCACGTAGAGCAGGCTGATGTCGATCGGCGCGGTTTTGCTGTCCGGCAACGTGGCAGTGCCTTTCACCTTCGAGCTGTCCAGCGATAGCGCCCATGCAGTATCACTGCGCTTGAGCTGAACGCCGGCCTGCTCCAGGGTCGTGCCCATCGCGGTCAACTTGCCGATCTGCAAGTCGACGCTATTGAGCAACTGCTTGGCGCTGCCGCCCGGGTCGGTGCCAGCGTAACGCTCAGCCATGGCTTGCCAGGGCGCGATGTCCAGCTCCGACAACGAGCCGCGAACACGCAGCCCCTTGCTGTCCGGCACGATCGCACCGCCTTCACCGAGGAACAGCTCGCCACGCCCGTCGCCGAATTTACCCGGCGGCGACGCGAACGCCAGATTGGCGATATTGCCGTAGCCGACGTCGATACGCCGTTCCGGGCCTTGCAGGTTCATGCGGAAATCGGTGTCGCGCGTCTCATCAACGGTTTTGCCGAACGGAGCCGGCAGATCCACCGCCAGCCCTTTCAGGTCCGAGTTGATCTGCAGCTGGCTGGCGTTGCCGCTCAATGTCAGCTGCAGCTGATAGGGCAGATCCCCCGAAATCGGCAGAGGCTGCGTGACGCCCAGCCAATCGGTAAGGCGTTTGCTGGCAATCTGGCTGCTGGCGGTGATGCGCGTCACCGGCGCCCCCGGTTTGCCTTCGGCGAAAATCTCGGCGTTGACCGGTTTGTCGAACGCAACGGCCTTGATGTTCTTGCCGCTCAGGCCTTTGGTGTAATCGAAGCGGAAGTCACCGCGCAGTTGCGTCAGCTCCAGCACCGGATCGGCGAGCTTGAGCCGCGCGCTGTCGGTACTGAAATCCATCACGACCTTGGGGTCCTGTCCCTTGACAAGCGGAATATCCAGATTGAGGTGCCCCTGCAACGGCCCTTCCGCCTGCCAGCCGGCGAAGGTCTGGGCGGTGCCGATTGGCGCTTCCTGGAGAATCTTCATGCCGTCCTGAAGACTGCCTTTCAGGTCACTGTCCACCAACAGATGGCTGGACTGCCCTGCCGGGACATGGGGAATGTCCACCGCGACATTGCTGACCTGGGTGTTCAGCAACTGACCCTTGTTGGCCCGAATGCGCACGCCGCTGTTCTCGACGAACACATCGCCGTCGACATTGTTCAGCTGCGGCCAGCCCGGTTGAAAGGCCAGGCTCGCGTTGCGCACCTTGAAGAACAGGCTGATGACCCGCGCCACGTCAGGCGCGTCCTTGTTGATCGAGCCCTGATACTGGAAGAAACCCTGATCGACTTTGCCGCCCAGAATCGCAGTGCGCAGCCATTGATCGAGGGCCGGGCTGAGCACGGCGGGCAGGTACTTGGAGGTGTAGCGACCGTCGCCGTCGACCAGGCCGACGCGCAGGTCCATGTAGTCTTCCTGGCTGTGATCGAAGTGCAGGCGAATGAGGAAATCGCTGGCGATGTTGCCCTCCTCCCCCGCGACCTTGATGTACGGCGCAATCAGCGTGAAGCCCTGATCGTCCAGCGACCAGGTCAACTTCGCATTGGCGTGACGGTACTTCCATTCGTTACGGAAGATCGGGTCCAGGTGCAGCATGAAATCGTCGGTGTCCAGGCGCAGTTCGCCCTGGCCCAGATCTCCGCTGATGGCCCCGCTGACGTTCCCCGCAGCCGGCGCGCCGTGGTAGGCGTCGAAACCGACCTTGTCCAGGTTGGCGGCGAAGCTCACTCGTTTCGGCGCCTCGGCCTGAGGGCGGTAATCAACCAGCACGTTGCGCAGCCCGCCGGTGACCTTCAGGCGGTCCACCGCCACCATGACTTGGTCGGGCAACGGCGCCAGTGAGTCGAGCAACGGCGTGATGGGCGTCAGATCAAGCCGGTCAGCCTGGACGTGCCACAGTTCTTCGGCGTCAGCCGTGGCGGCGGTCTGTTGCAAGTGAATGCGGCTTTCCCAACGCTTGCTGTTCAGGTCCATCGCCAGCGAGTCGAGGGTGGCGCTGAAGCCTTTTTCGTCGCGCTTAAACCAGGCGTTGAGGGCCAGGTTGTCGATGCTCGCGGGTTTGCGGTCGGCGTAGGCGCCTTTGAACTGCGGCGCATTCAGCCGCACCGCGGCACTTTGCAGATTGCCCTTGCCCCAGTTCAGCCACACCTCACCGCCGGCCTTGAGGTTCTGGATCTTCCAGTCGCGGGTGAGGCTCTTCGGCAGCCACTTCGACCAGTCGCTTTGCGGGAGGCTCAAGTACGCTTCGGCCGCACCGTCGCGCCACTCATGGGCGCGCAGGGTAGAGCGAACGTTCAGCGACAGCGGCTGGCCGTCAGGCAGGTTCAGGCGAGCGTCGAGGCGCTGGTGCACGCTGCCGGTCTTCAGCGTCAGGCTTACATAGGTCAGCGTCAGGGGCGACTGATCGTAGGGCTGCAAGGTGATCTGGCTGTCGAACAACGAAAGGTGCGAGACCATCTGCATCTGAGTGAGGATTTTCTCGGGATCGGTGACCTGATCCGGCTGTACGGGCAGGCCTTGCAGTGCCCAGTGGCCGTTCTGGTCTTCTTTCAGGCCGAACTGCAGCCCGTCCAGCTCAAGCCGTTCGAGGCGCACTTCACGGGTCCGCAGGCTGGCGAGCAGGTCAGGCATGGCCCGCACGTGATCGAGCCGAACGGCGTTGCCGCCCTCGCCGATCATTACGTCACGGGCGACGAAGATGGGGGCGAAGCCGCTCCAGCTGCCTTCCAGCCGACCGATGCTCACCGGCATGCCCAGCGCGGTCTGCGCCTTGGCTTCCACGTCGGCACGGTATTCGGCCACCATCGGCACCAACTGACGCCCGACGCTCACGTACAGCGCGACCAGCACCACGAAAAGGGCGCACAGACTCAGGCCCCAACGGGTCAGCACAGCCAGAAACCGGGTCAGACGCTCCATGTCGCTGCGCCTCCGCAAAAACGGCCTGCATATGGCATCCGGCCCAATCGTGCAGGTGCGGGTACGTCCAGGTTGTGCTCAATCGCCACGCGTTGTTCTCTTTGGACGGCATCCGTTCCGTCTGCCTCAAGGGCACTGTTTTCTGTCTTCAACTGCACCGCCACTCGGCAGCACGGCGCATCACGCACTCTCAGAGCAGCACGACGTCATATTGTTCCTGGGAGTACATGGTCTCGACCTGAAAACGAATGGTTCTGCCGATGAACACTTCCAGTTCGGCCACGTTGCCGGATTCTTCGTCAAGCAGCCGGTCGACCACCTTCTGATTGGCCAGCACGCGATAACCCACCGCCTGATAAGCGCGGGCTTCACGCAATATCTCGCGGAATATCTCGTAGCAGATGGTTTCCGGGGTCTTCAGCTTGCCACGGCCCTGGCAACTGCTGCACGGCTCGCACAGCACTTGCTCCAGACTTTCCCGGGTGCGCTTGCGCGTCATCTGCACCAGACCCAGTTCGGTGATGCCGATGATGTTGGTTTTCGCGTGATCGCGCTCAAGCTGTTTTTCGAGGGTCCGCAAGACTTGACGCTGATGCTCGGCGTCTTCCATGTCGATGAAATCGATGATGATGATGCCGCCGATATTGCGCAGCCGAAGCTGTCGGGCAATGGCAGTCGCCGCTTCAAGATTGGTCTTGAAGATGGTCTCTTCGAGGTTGCGATGGCCGACGAACGCACCGGTGTTGACGTCGATGGTGGTCATGGCTTCGGCAGGATCGATCACCAGATAACCGCCGGACTTGAGCGGCACCTTGCGGTCCAGCGCCCGCTGAATCTCATCCTCGACGCCATACAGGTCGAAGATCGGCCGCTCGCCAGGGTAGTGCTCAAGACGGTCGGCGATCTCCGGCATCAGTTCGGCAACGAACTGGGTGGTCTTCTGGAAGGTTTCGCGGGAATCGATGCGGATCTTCTCGGTGCGCGGGCTGACCAGGTCGCGCAAGGTGCGCAGCGCCAGGCCGAGGTCTTCGTAGATCACGCTGGCCGGGCTGATGGTTTTGATCTGCTCGCCAATCTGGTCCCAGAGCCTGCGCAGGTAGCGGATGTCCATCATGATCTCGTCGGCGCCTGCACCCTCGGCCGCCGTGCGCAGGATGAAACCGCCCTTCTCCTTGATCCCTTCCTTGGCGACGCAATCGCTGACCACTTGTTTCAGGCGCTCGCGCTCGGCTTCGTCTTCGATTTTCAGGGAAATGCCGACATGGGCCGTGCGTGGCATGTACACGAGGTAGCGAGACGGAATCGACAGTTGAGTCGTCAGCCGTGCGCCTTTGCTACCGATCGGGTCTTTGGTGACCTGCACCACCAGACTCTGGCCGTCGTGGACCAGCGAACTGATGGTCTCCACGGCCGGCCCTTCGCGCATGGAGATTTCCGAGGCGTGAATGAACGCCGCGCGGTCCAGACCGATGTCGATGAACGCCGCCTGCATCCCAGGCAGCACGCGCACGACCTTGCCCTTGTAGATATTGCCCACGATCCCGCGACGCTGGGTGCGTTCGACGTGCACCTCTTGCAACACCCCGTTCTCAACGACCGCCACGCGCGATTCCATCGGCGTGATGTTGATCAGAATCTCTTCACTCATGACTTGTCACCTTCCGGGCGTTGCCAACAGGGTATGCCGAAACGCTGGAGGATTTCTGCGGTTTCGCACAAGGGCAAACCGACCACGGCGGAATAACTGCCACTGAGGTTTTCCACGAACACCGCGCCCAGGCCTTGAATACCGTAGCCGCCGGCCTTGTCGCAGGGCTCGCCGCTGGCCCAGTAACGGCGGGCCTCGTCCTCCGGGATCGCCCGGAAACGGACACGGCTGGTGACGGTTCGGGTTTCGCAGCGCTCTTCATGGACCACGGCGATGGCGGTCAGGACTTCGTGTTCTCGGTTCGAGAGTGCGGCAAGCATCGCCAGCGCCTCGGCCTCGTCCGCCGGTTTGCCGAGGATGCGGCCGTCGAGGACCACGGCGGTGTCGGCGCCGAGGACGCAGGCGGTAGGGTACGCAGGATCGTTGGCGAGCTGCAGCAGGCCGGCGTCCGCCTTGCCACGGGCCAGCCGCAGGACGTACGCGGCAGGGGTTTCGTTGGCCAGAGGGGTTTCGTCGATGTCAGCGCTAAGGGTCGTGAACGGCACGCCGATCTGGGTCAGCAGCTCACGACGGCGCGGGGAGCCGGAGGCAAGAAGAAGTTGAGGCATGGGACGTCTCCGTGTCGTTGATCACAAGCGTAGCCTTGGTGCAGACCGCTGACGTGATGGTGGTCACACCGGCGTCTTCCCGGCTGAAGCCGGTCCCACTAAAGCATCGCATTCATCCTGTGGGACCGGCTTTAGCCGGGAAAGCATCGGGTGTCACACCGCAGAACCGATGGCGCCCATACCGGCCTCTTCCCGGCTGAAGCCGGTCCCACTAAAGCATCGCATTCATCCTGTGGGACCGGCTTTAGCCGGGAAAGCGTCGGGTGTCACACCGCAGAACTGATGGCGCCCATACCGGCCTCTTCCCGGCTGAAGCCGGTCCTACTGAAACAGACCGCAGCCGGTCCCACTGAATGGTATTGCTCAGTTGATCTTCAACCGCAAACGCAATCCGCGCAGGCCGTAGCTGACCCATGGCCAGAGCAATGCGCTGACCAACGCCGGGAGCACAAGTGCCAAGGTCGGTTGACGGTTACCGGTCAGGGCGCTGAGCCATAGCTGCACCAGCTGCGCGAGACCGAAAATCACCAGGATCACCAGGCACTGCTGCCACATCGGGAACATCCGCAGACGCTGCTGCAACGACAGCACGAGAAAGGTAATCAGCGTGAGGATCAATGCGTTCTGCCCCAGCAACGTGCCGTACAGCACATCCTCGGCCAGCCCCAGCATCCACGCCGTGACCATGCCGATCTTGTGCGGCAACGCCAATGCCCAGAAGGCCAACAGCAGCGCCAGCCACAAAGGCCGAAATATTTCCATGAACTGCGGCAGCGGCGAAACGCTGAGCAGCAGGCCGATGGCGAAGGTCAGCCAGACCACCCAGCCGTTCCGTGCGGGAGCATGACGCGCCATTATTCTTCCCTCTCGCGTGGAGCGGCCGGGGTCGCAGCAGGTGTCGCCGGTCGGGTAGCGGCAGGCTTTGCCGCAGGTTTAGCGGCCGGCTTGCTGGTCGCGGGCTTGGCAGCCGTGGTCGCCGCCGGTGCGGTGGTTGCCGGAGCAGGCGAGCTGTTGGCGTTGGCAGGCGTCGACGAAGAACTGTGCACGGCCGGTTTCGGCACGGTGGCCGGAACCACCGCTTTGTTCGGCGTGGCGGCAGGCGCGGCACCCGGCACAGTAGCCGATGGCACTGCCGACGGATCAGCCGCCTGACGATCAAGGGATTCCTGCTGCTGGGCGGCGTCGGCAGCGCGCTCTTCAGGGGAACGGCCGTCGGAGAACACCAGCAACAGATAACGGCTGCGGTTCAGCGCGGCCGTCGGCACCGCCCGCACGATGGCAAAGGGCTGGCCGGAGTCGTGAATCACTTCCTTGACCGTCGCCACCGGGTAACCCGCCGGGAAACGCTGACCCAGGCCGGAACTCACCAGCAGATCGCCTTCCTTGATGTCAGCGGTGTCGGCCACATGGCGCAGCTCAAGGCGTTCCGGATTGCCGGTGCCACTGGCAATCGCGCGCAGGCCATTGCGGTTCACCTGCACCGGAATGCTGTGGGTGGTGTCGGTCAGCAGCAGCACGCGGGACGTGTACGGCATCAACTCGACCACTTGACCCATCAGCCCGCGTGCGTCAAGCACCGGTTGACCGAGGACCACACCGTCGCGCTCACCCTTGTTGATGATGATGCGATGGGTAAACGGGTTGGGGTCCATGCCGATCAGCTCGGCGACTTCGACTTTCTCGTTGACCAGCGCCGACGAATTCAACAACTCGCGCAAGCGCACGTTCTGCTCGGTCAGGGCGGCCAGCTTTTGCAGGCGGCCTTGCAGCAGCAGGTTCTCGGTCTTGAGTTTTTCGTTTTCGGCGGCGAGTTCGGTGCGGCTGCCAAACTGGCTGGCGACGCCCTGATATAAACGCTCGGGCAGATCGGCAATCCAGTAAGACTGCATCAGCACCAGAGACATCTGACTGCGGACAGGCTTGAGCAAGGTGAAACGCGCGTCCACGACCATGATGGCCACAGACAGCACGACCAGCACCAGTAGACGGACGCCCAGGGACGGGCCCTTGGAGAAAAGCGGTTTAATGGGCCGCTCCTTCCAGAGATGCGTGCAGAGGTGCTTGAGTGTGGCTGTGCTTATTCATGCGACATGAAACCGGCCTGATGCGGGTTGATGGAAATGCAGGGCGTCAGACTTGCAACATCGCTGCGCGACGTCAACAGGTCGGACACGAACAGGCAGCACGGTGAGGTGCTGCCCGTTAAGCGCAACATGCTGCGTTCCGGCGACTTATTCGCTGGAGAGCAGGTCCATGGTGTGCTTGTCCATCATTTCCAGCGCACGACCACCGCCACGCGCGACGCAGGTCAGCGGGTCTTCGGCAACGATTACCGGCAGACCGGTTTCCTGGGCCAGCAGCTTGTCGAGGTCACGCAGCAACGCGCCACCACCGGTCAGCACCAGACCGCGCTCGGCGATGTCCGAAGCCAGCTCTGGCGGAGATTGCTCCAGCGCACTTTTCACGGCCTGAACGATGGTTGCGAGGGATTCCTGCAACGCCTCCAGCACTTCGTTGGAGTTCAGGGTGAAGGCACGTGGGACGCCTTCGGCCAGGTTGCGGCCGCGTACGTCGACTTCACGCACTTCGCCGCCCGGGTAGGCCGTGCCAATTTCCTGCTTAATGCGCTCGGCAGTGGATTCGCCGATCAGGCTGCCGTAGTTGCGACGCACGTAAGTGATGATCGCTTCGTCGAAACGGTCGCCACCGACACGGACGGATTCGGCATACACGACGCCGTTCAGGGAGATCAGCGCGATCTCAGTGGTACCGCCACCGATGTCGACGACCATCGAACCGCGGGCTTCTTCGACCGGCAGGCCGGCACCGATGGCCGCAGCCATCGGCTCTTCGATCAGGAATACTTCACGTGCACCGGCGCCCAGCGCGGATTCACGGATCGCACGACGCTCGACCTGGGTCGATTTGCACGGAACGCAGATCAGTACGCGAGGGCTTGGCTGCAGGAAGCTGTTCTCGTGAACCTTGTTGATGAAGTACTGGAGCATTTTTTCGCAGACGCTGAAATCGGCGATGACGCCGTCTTTCATCGGGCGAATGGCGGCGATATTGCCCGGGGTACGGCCCAGCATCCGCTTGGCTTCCATCCCGACAGCAACAACGCTCTTCTGATTTCCGTGGGTCCGAATGGCCACAACTGATGGCTCATTCAGCACAATGCCGCGCTCACGCACGTAAATAAGGGTGTTGGCAGTGCCCAGGTCGATGGAAAGATCGCTGGAAAACATGCCACGCAGTTTCTTGAACATGGGGAAAGGACCCTAGGCAACGCGTGGGTAAAAAAGTGCGGCAAACTCTAACAACGACAGGGATTTTGGGCAAGGAGCCAATATGTTAAATTGGCGGTTTTTCCGAGCACTACCCTGGTAGATCGCGGCCTTATGACCGTTTAAAGGGCGTAGTGTTCCGCAATCTGACGTACGGCCTGGCCCGTACGCATTCCACTGGAGAACCCCATGGCGCTTGATCGCTCCGACGTGGAAAAAATCGCTCATCTGGCCCGACTGGGCCTCAATGACGCCGATATCCCGCGTACTACTGAAGCACTGAACAGCATTCTCGGGCTGATTGACCAGATGCAGGCGGTCGATACCACCGGCATCGAGCCCCTCGCGCATCCCCTTGAAGCCTCGCAACGCCTGCGTGTAGACGCCGTGACCGAGGTCAATCATCGCGACGCCTATCAAGCCATCGCACCAGCGGTCCAAGACGGCCTTTATCTGGTTCCGAAAGTCCTCGACTAAGGGAATGTGCCTGCAATGCATCAAATGACTCTGGCAGAGATCGCTCGCGGACTCGCCGATAAAAAGTTTTCCTCCGAAGAACTGACCCGCACTCTGCTGGCGCGCATCGCCCAGCTGGATCCGCAGCTCAATAGCTTCATTACTGTCACCGAAGACCTGGCGATCACCCAGGCCCAGGCCGCCGACGCCCGTCGCGCGGCAGGCGAAACCGGCGCGCTGCTGGGCGCTCCTCTGGCGCACAAGGACCTCTTCTGCACCAAGGGCATTCGCACCAGCTGCGCGTCGAAGATGCTCGACAACTTCAAGGCGCCCTACGACGCCACCGTGGTTGCCAAGCTCGCCGCCGCCGGCACCGTGACCCTGGGCAAGACCAACATGGACGAATTCGCCATGGGGTCGGCCAACGAATCCAGCCATTACGGCGCGGTGAAAAACCCGTGGAACCTGGAGCACGTCCCGGGCGGCTCGTCCGGCGGTTCAGCTGCGGCGGTTGCCGCGCGTCTGCTGCCCGGCGCCACCGGCACCGACACCGGCGGTTCCATTCGCCAGCCTGCCGCACTGACCAACCTGACCGGCCTTAAGCCGACTTACGGTCGCGTGTCGCGCTGGGGCATGATCGCCTACGCTTCCAGCCTCGATCAGGCCGGCCCGATGGCGCGTACCGCTGAAGACTGCGCGTTGCTGTTGCAAGGCATGGCGGGTTTCGACGTCAATGACTCCACCAGCATCGACGAGCCCGTGCCGGATTACAGCGCCAGCCTGAATGCCTCGCTGCAAGGCCTGCGCATTGGCGTGCCGAAGGAATACTTCAGCGCAGGTCTCGACCCCCGCATCGCCGATCTGGTCATGGCCAGCGTCGAGGAGCTGAAAAAGCTCGGCGCCGTGGTCAAGGAAATCAGCCTGCCGAACCTGCAACATGCGATTCCGGCTTACTACGTGATCGCGCCGGCCGAGGCTTCCTCGAACCTGTCGCGTTTCGACGGCGTGCGCTTCGGCTATCGCTGCGAAGACCCGAAAGACCTCACCGATCTGTACAACCGCTCCCGTGGCGAAGGCTTCGGCCCTGAAGTGCAGCGCCGGATCATGGTCGGCGCCTACGCGCTGTCGGCCGGTTACTACGACGCTTACTACTTGCAGGCGCAGAAGATCCGCCGCCTGATCAAGAACGACTTCATGAACGCGTTCGCTGAAGTCGACGTGATCCTCGGCCCGACCACGCCGAACCCGGCCTGGAAAATCGGCGCCAAGAATGCCGACCCGATCGCCGAGTATCTGGAAGACTTCTACACCATTACCGCCAACCTCGCGGGCCTGCCGGGCCTGTCGATGCCTGCCGGTTTCGCCGACGGCCTGCCGGTGGGCGTGCAACTGCTGGCGCCGTATTTCCAGGAAGGCCGCTTGCTGAACGTTGCCCATCAATATCAGCAAGTCACCGATTGGCACACCCGCTCGCCGGCTGGCTTCTAAGGAGAAAACACATGCAATGGGAAGTCGTCATCGGGCTGGAGATTCACACCCAGCTCACCACCCAATCGAAGATTTTCTCCGGTAGCGCCACCACGTTCGGCTCCGAGCCCAACACGCAGGCGAGCCTCGTCGACCTGGGCATGCCCGGCACGTTGCCGGTGCTGAACCAGGAAGCCGTGCAAATGGCGGTCAAGTTTGGCCTGGCCATCGACGCCGAGATCGGTCAGCACAACGTGTTCGCCCGCAAGAACTACTTCTACCCGGACCTGCCGAAGGGTTATCAGATCAGCCAGATGGAATTGCCGATCGTTGGCAAAGGCCACCTGGACATCACCCTGGAAGACGGCACCATCAAGCGCATCGGCGTGACCCGCGCCCACCTTGAAGAAGACGCCGGCAAGAGCCTGCACGAAGACTACAGCGGCATGACCGGCATCGACTTGAACCGCGCCGGTACGCCGTTGCTGGAGATCGTTTCCGAGCCGGACATGCGCTCGGCCAAAGAAGCCGTCGCCTACGTCAAGGCGATGCACGCGCTGGTTCGCTATCTCGGCATCTGCGACGGCAACATGGCCGAAGGCTCGCTGCGTTGCGACTGCAACGTGTCGATTCGTCCAAAAGGCCAGGTCGAGTACGGGACCCGCTGCGAGATCAAGAACGTCAACTCGTTCCGCTTCATCGAGAAAGCGATCAACAGCGAGATCCAGCGCCAGATCGACCTGATCGAAGACGGCGGCAAGGTCATTCAGCAGACTCGCCTGTACGATCCGAACACCAACGAAACCCGCGCCATGCGCAGTAAAGAGGAAGCCAACGACTACCGTTACTTCCCCGATCCTGACCTGTTGCCGGTGATCATCGAAGACGCGTTCCTGGAGCAGACCCGCGCCACCCTGCCGGAACTGCCGCCGCAAAAACGCGAGCGCTTCCAGTCGCAGTTCGGCTTGTCGCTGTACGACGCCAGTGTCCTGGCGTCCAGCCGCGAACAGGCGGACTTCTTCGAGAAGGTGGTGAGCATTTCCGGTGACGCGAAGCTCGCGGCCAACTGGGTGATGGTCGAGTTGGGTTCGTTGCTGAACAAGCAAGGCGTCGAGATCGACGAGTCGCCGGTCAGCGCTGAACAGTTGGGCGGCATGCTGCTGCGCATCAAGGACAACACCATTTCCGGCAAGATCGCGAAGATGGTGTTTGAGGCCATGGCTAATGGTGAAGGCAGCGCCGACGAGATCATCGAGCAGCGCGGCCTGAAGCAGGTCACCGACAGCGGCGCCATCGAATCGATGCTGGACGACGTCCTGGCTGCCAACGCCGAGCAGGTCGAGCAATACCGTGCGGCGGATGAAGCCAAACGCGGCAAAATGTTCGGCTTCTTCGTCGGGCAAGCGATGAAGGCATCGAAAGGCAAGGCCAACCCGGGCCAGGTCAACGAGCTGCTGAAGCGCAAGCTCGAAGGCTGAGTGCATTCACCCCAGTGATCGTTCCTGCGCCGGGCGCGGGAACGATCATCGCTTTCTGTAGGGACCCTGCCCCATGCAGCGAATCCTCGGCGCCTGCGCCCTGCTCTCTCTGCTGGCCGGCTGCGCCAGTGACGGCATCATCGACCCGCACGGTTACAACGCCACCGGCGGCGCCTCTTATTACGGCTCGCAACATCACGGTCAGCGCACCGCCAGCGGTGAACGCTTCGACGCCAATTCCCTGACCGCCGCGCATCCGCAATTGCCGTTCGGCACGCGCGTGCAAGTCACCAATCTGGACAACGACCGCAAGGTCATCGTCCGTATCAACGACCGCGGCCCGCACACCCGGGGGCGGCTGATTGATGTGTCACGTGCAGCCGCCGCGCAATTGGGTATGCTGCGCAGCGGAACCGCCCAAGTGCGGGTACAAGCCCTCGACGACTGACTGGTGCCCTGAATTCTCGCCCTAACGAATCTGCCCTTGCCCACCCTGATCGAGCTGGTCAGCGGCCTGCTGCTGATGATCATCGGCGCGCAACTGTCGGTGCGCGCTGCCGTGGCCCTGGCCGCCCTGCTCAAGACCCGCCCGCTGTTCCTCGGCCTGACCGTCGTCGCGCTGGGCAGCAGCGCCCCGCAACTGGCGGTCGGGTTGCAAGCGGCATTCACTGACAGCACCGACATTGCGGTCGGCAGCGTCATCGGCAGCAATATTTTCAACATATTGGTCACGCTGGGGCTGTCCGCCCTGATCATCCCGCTGCGCGTGGCCCGGCAACTGGTGCGCGTTGATCTGCCGCTGATGATCGCTGCCACCGCCCTGGTCGCGGCGCTGGCGTGGAATGGCGAGCTGAGCGCGCTGGACGGCGTCGTGCTGTTGCTGGGCATGGCGGCGTATCTGTTCGTTGTGGTCCGTCAGTTCGCCCACGGCGCGCGGCATGTGCCGAGAACAGACCTTGAGCCGCGCCGGCGCATCTGGCCGTTGCTGGGCCGTCTGGCACTCATGGCCTGCGGCCTGGCGCTGCTGACATTTGGCAGTCATCTGCTGGTCGGCGCGGCGGTCTCGGTGGCCCTGGATCTGGGCCTGTCGGAGCGGGTGATCGGCCTGACCGTGATCGCCGTCGCAACCTCGCTGCCCGCGCTGATGACCTCGCTGGTCGCCGCATTGCGCGGCGAGCGGGATATCGCAGTGGGCAATATCATTGGCAGCAACCTGTTCAACCTGCTGGGCGTGCTCGGCATCACGGCGCTAATTTCCACCGGGCCGTTGTCGATCTCGCCCAATGCGCTGGATTTCGATTTGCCGGTGATGCTGGGCGTGGCGGCGCTGTGCGTGCCGCTGTTCTATTCGGGGTACCGAATCACCCGGCTGGAGGGGCTATTGATGCTTGGGCTTTACGCGGTGTACGGGCTGCACATCGTTTCGTTTACCACGGGCATGCCACTGGCTGAGCGGCTGGAACGACTGATGATCCATTACGCGCTGCCGGTGATTGCGCTGTGCATTGTGGTGGGGACGGTGCGGGCGTGGCGGCGTCAGCATTGATTGGCGACAGCCCGAATCAAGACTAAATCCACCCGCCCCACTGCAGAATGAAAATCCCGACGTTGGTCGTCACCGCCGCCGCCAAGGTTGTCATGACGATAATCGACGCGGCCAGCTCGTGGTTGCCGTTGGCCGCGCGAACCATGACGAAACTGGCGGACGCCGTCGGGGCGCCGAAGTACAGAAACAGAATCCCCAGTTCCGCATGTCGGAAGCCCAGCAGCCACGCACCGAGCGTGCAGATCAGCGGCAGCCAGACCATCTTCATCAGGCTCGCGCTGATCGCCAGCGTGCCGCTCTCCCGCAACGACTTCAACGACAGCGTGCCGCCGATGCACATCAGCGCCAGCGGCAGGGTCATCTGCGCCAGATAGCTGCCGGAGGTGTCGAGCCATTTGGGGAGTGGGATCTGGAAATAGGCGAACGGCGCCGCGACGACAATGCTGATGATCAGCGGATTGGCCATGACGCTCTTGGTGATGCTCCACGGGTCGGACTTGATCACCGGGCTGTAGACCGCCAGCACGACGGTGGACAGGGTGTTGTAGAAAAGAATGACCAGCGCGGCGAGGATAGCACCGAGGGAAATGCCGTAGTCGCCGTACATGCTCGCGGCCAGGGCGAGGCCGATCACGCCGTTGTTGCCGCGAAACGCCCCTTGGGTGTAAGTGCCACGCTCGGCGAACGGCACGCGGTAGATCGCCCATCCCCACGACAGCGCGAAACCCGCCAGGGTGGCGACGATGAAGTAGATCAACACGCCCGGCTGAAACGCCGCGTGCAGGTCAGCGTGAATGATCCCCAGAAACAGCAGCGCCGGCATGGTGCAGTTGAACACCAGCGACGAAGCGGTGTGGATGAAGCTGTCGTTGATCCAGCCCACGCGCTTGAGCAACACGCCGAGGAACAGCATCGCGAACACCGGCGCGGTGATGTTCAGGGTTTCCAGAAAGATTGCCAGCATGCACGCCAAACCCTGAGCCGTCGTTAGGTGGCTAATGATAGGCCAGCGGCGCGGGAAGTGTTACCGGCAATTACGCAGTGGTCGTACAACCAAAGGGCTGCGTTAGGCGATGGGCGAAGGCTGCAGCTTCTTCTCGAACACTGAAATCCCGTCCAGATCCCGCAGCGTTACGGTCATCTCCCCGCTCTGACCGTCGATGTTCACCTCACCAAAAAACTGGAAGCCGGCGAAGGGTGAAGTGTTCTGCGCCGGGGGAGCTTTCTGGAACACCAGTTCAGGGCCGAAGGTTTTGTCCAACGTATTGGGCCCGAAGCTGCCGGCATTCAGCGGGCCGGCAACAAACTCCCAGAACGGATCAAAATCCTGAAACACCGCCTGATCCGGATGGTAGTGGTGAGCCGCGCAGTAATGCACATCGGCGGTCAGCCAGACGGTGTCGCGCACCTTCTGCTGGCGCAGGAAGCCCAGCAATTCGGCGACTTCCAGTTCGCGGCCTTTCGGCGCGCCGTTGTCGGTGTTGGCGATCGCTTCCCAGCGCATCACGCCGGGGCTGATCTCGCCATCGGGCACGCCAAGGCCAATGGGCATGTCGGCGGCGATGACTTTCCACTGAGCGCCAGAAGCTTGAAGTTCGCGTTTGAGCCAGTCCAGTTGCTGGCGGCCGAGGAATGCGGTGGTGGGTCCGGGTTTGTCGGCGAGATTGGCGTCGTTGCCGTCGCGGTAGCTGCGCATGTCGAGCACGAACACGTCGAGCATCGGGCCGTAAGCGATCTTGCGATAGACCCGCCCGCCGTTGTCGGCGCTCTGTAGGCGCATAGGGGAGTATTCGAGGAACGCCTGACGCCCGCGCTCCGCCAACAGCTGGATGTCTTTGACCTTATAGCGATCGTCGAGCTGCTTGCTCGGTGACCAGTTATTGGTCACTTCGTGGTCGTCCCACTGCCATATCTGCGGGACCTCGGCGTTGAAGCGCCGCACGTTTTCGTCCATCAGGTTGTAGCGGTAGGCGCCGCGGTATTCGTCGAGGGTTTCCGCGACCTTGCTCTTTTCTTCGGTGGTGATGTTGCGCCAGACGCGCCCGCCTTCGGTGACCACTTCAGCGGGCACCGGGCCGTCGGCGTAGATGGTGTCGCCGCTGTGGATGAAGAAGTCCGGCAAGCGCAGGCGCATGGCTTCGTAGATGCGCATGCCACCGATTTCGGGGTTGATGCCGAAGCCCTGGCCGACGGTGTCGCCGCTCCAGACGAAACGGATGTTGCGGCGATTGACCGGCACGCTGCGCAAGTGACCGAACCAGGGTTCGCTGGCGACGCCGGTTTGCGCGTCTTCGAAGAACACGCGATAGAAGATGGCTTGATCGGCCGGCAGGCCGGTCAGCTCGACGCGAGCGGTGAAGTCGGTGCGCTGGTCGGCGAGCAGCGAGACCGTGCGGCGCGGGTTGCTGAACATGCTGCGGGTGTCCCATTCGACCACCATGCGCGCCGGCCGGTCGCTGCGACTCCAGACCACCGCGCGATCGCCGAGCACGTCGCCGGACTGCACGCCGTCGGTCATCTTCGGCCGGTCCTTCACCGAAGCAATGACCGCCGGCGCAAGCCCCGGCAACAACAATCCGGCGCCAGCGGCCTGGATGATACGGCGGCGAGTCAGGTCGAACCGGGACATGTTTATCCTCCTCAAGCGAATGCCAAAAGAAGGACGCTAGCAGCGGATTGTTTGCGGGAGATGACAGGGCAGTGGGGTGAGGGCTGAATGTTGACCCTGGCTGGCACAAAATCCAGCGCCATACTTCGCCCCTGTGGGAGTGAGCTTGCTCGCGAACAGGCCGAACATGCAAAAGCATCTCTAGCGGCCGGACCGCGCACTTGTAGGACTGGCTTTAGCCGGGAAGGCGTCAGCATTCACACCAAAAATCTGATGGCGAACACACCGGCCTCTTCCCGGCTAAAGCCGGTCCCACTGACCGCATGCACTTTGTGGACTGGCTTTAGCCGGGAAGGCGTCGGTATTCACACCGCAATTTTGATGGTGTGCTGACGGGCCTCTTCCCGGCTAAAGCCGGTCCTACTAAAGCATCGTGTGCATCCAACAGGACCGGCTGGAGCCACAACCTGTAGGACCGGCTTTAGCCGGGAAGTGACCGGTGCGGTCAGCGGTCAGGCGCCGGCGGGCACCGCGTCCAGCTCTGCCGTTTCCGGCCGTTTCAGCAGCGCGTACAGCACGCCCGTCACGACGCTGCCTGCCACGATCGCCAGCAGATACAGCAACGCATGGTTGATCGCATTAGGGATAAGCAGTACGAACAATCCACCGTGGGGCGCCATCAGTTTGCAGCCGAAGAACATCGACAGCGCACCGGTCAGCGCGCCGCCCACGATGCTAGCCGGAATCACCCGCAGCGGGTCTTTCGCGGCAAACGGAATCGCGCCTTCGGAGATAAAGCACAGCCCCAACACAAAGGCGGCCTTCCCCGCCTCACGCTCACTCTGCGCAAACTTGCGACGGGCGATCAGCGCGGCGATGCCCATGCCAATTGGCGGCACCATGCCGGCAGCCATCGTGGCCGCCATTGGCGCGCCACTGCTCGAGGCCAGCAAGCCCACCGAAAACGCATACGACGCCTTGTTGATCGGCCCACCCAGATCCACACACATCATCGCGCCCAGCAGCACGCCGAGCAGCACGGCGTTGGCCGTGCCCATGGTGTCGAGGAAGTGAGTCAACCCTTCGAGCATGCCGGCAACCGGCTTGCCCACGACGTAGATCATCACCAGCCCGGTGAATAGGCTCGCCAACAGCGGAATGATCAGGATCGGCTTCAGCGCTTCGACACTCGCCGGCAGTTTCGCGTAGCGATTCACCGCCCATGCGCTGTAACCCGCAAGAAACCCGGCGATGATCCCGCCAATGAAGCCAGCGCCCAAAGTGCTCGCTAGCAGCCCACCGATCATCCCCGGCGCCAGGCCCGGACGGTCGGCAATGGAGTAAGCGATGTAACCGGCCAGCAACGGCACCATCAACTGGAACGCCGCGCCCGCGCCGATCTGCTTCAAGGCTGCCGCCAGCGTGCCCGGCTCTTCCGCCGCGTGAATGCCGAACACGAACGACAGCGCGATCAGCAAACCGCCCGCCACCACCATCGGCAGCATGAACGACACGCCGGTGAGCAGATGTTTGTAGACGCCGGTCTTCTCTTTCTTGGAGGAGGCCTTGGATGCCGAAGCCGTGGATTCAACCTCCGCCTCCGCCAAGGCTTTTTTCAACGTCGCTTCGGCCTGCTTGAGGGCGACACCGGTGCCACAGCGATAGATGCGCTTGCCGGCAAAACGCTCGGTGGCGACTTCAATATCACACGCCAGCAGCACCACATCGGCGTCAGCAATGGCCTGGGCGCTAAGCGGATTACGCGCACCGACCGAGCCCTGGGTTTCCACCTGCAGGTCATAACCGAGTTTTTTCGCCGCCTGCTGAATCGCCTCGGCCGCCATAAAGGTGTGGGCGACGCCGGTCGGGCACGCCGTTACCGCCACCAGACGCGGCTGCGCGCTGGACGTAGCAGACGGGGCGGAAGTCGCGGTGTGCTCGGTCGCCAGCGCCGCTGCTGAACGCAGAAAGCCATCGGCGTCCTGCAACGCTTGCGCGGGCGTGGCCTGATACAGGCGCTTGCCGGAGAAACGCGCCAGGTCCAGCGCGCCGGTGTTGACCACCAGCACCCAGTCGGCCGCTTCGATGTCGCCCGGCGACAGTTGCTTCTCCGGATGGCGGGGATCGTGGATCTCGACGCTGGTGCTCCAACCCTGGCGCTGGGCCGCCGCATCCAGCAGACGGGCACTGAGGACGCTGCTGATTTTGCCGTTCGGACAGGCCGTAACGATGGCTAACTTCATCACACTTCCTCTCTTGTTATGCCGTCAGGACGCGGACGTTGACGCCGCTTTCCAGACGTTTCAATTGCGCCGGATCATTGATGCCGAAGCCGATCTGAGTGACGGCCATGGCCGCAATGGCCGTGGCGGTGCGCAGGGTTTGCTCGGGTTTGTGCCCGCAGAGCAAACCGTGAACCATCCCGGCCAGCAGCGAATCACCCGCGCCGACCGTGCTGGCGACCGTGACCTTGGGCGGCAGCGCCTGCAGCGCCACGTCGGCACTGAACCAGTGAACGCCTTCCGAGCCCTGGGAAATCACCACGTGCTCAATGCCGCGCTGGCGCAGGTCCGCCGCCGCTTGCGCTTGAGCGTCAATGGAAATGATCGGCGCATCGAGGGCGTCGGCCAGTTCTTCGGTGTTGGGTTTGATCATCCACGGCGACGCTTCGAGCCCGGCGCGCAAGGCTTCACCACTCGTGTCCAGCGCCACTTTCAGGCCCATCGCGTTGAGGCGAAGCAACAGCTTTTTCAGCCACTGCGCGCTCACACCACGGGGCAGACTGCCAGCCACGACCACCGCATCAAAACCTGCCGCGATCTGCTCAACCCGAGCGGCCAGCGCCTGTTGCGCCTGGGCGCTGACTTCGGGGCCTGGGCCGTTGAGGTCGGTAATGCGCCCGCTGCTTTCGGCCAGTTTGATGTTGCTGCGCGTCTCACCCGGCACCCGCACGAACTCATCGACGAAGCCGCGCTTGGCGAACAGGGTTTCAAACGGCTGCTGGTTATCCACGCCGAGGAAGCCGGCAACGGTCAGCTCGTGGCCCAAGTCAGCCAGCACCTGAGCGACGTTGATGCCCTTACCCGCCGCGTGGCTGAGCATGGCGTCGCTGCGGTTGACCTGGCCGATCTGCAAGGGGCCCAACTGCACGGTCAGGTCCAGCGCCGGGTTCATGGTCAATGTCAGTATTTTCGCCATTACAGCCCCTCCACCAAGGCTCGCACGTCTGCCGCGCTGCCAACGGCCAGGGCCGCCTGCGCAAGTTTTCGGGCTTCGATCAGATTCAATTCACGGACGCAGGCTTTGACTTCGCCGATGCTCCGCGCCGAGACGCTCAATTCATCCACACCCAGGCCGACCAGCACCGGCACGGCCAGCGGGTCGGCGGCCAGTTCGCCGCAGACGCCTACCCATTTGCCGTTGGCATGGGCCGCGCGCACGGTGATGTCGATCAGTTGCAACACCGCCGGGTGCAGGCCATCGGCCTGGGCGGACAGGGTCGGGTGACCGCGGTCGATCGCCATCGTGTACTGGGTCAGGTCGTTGGTGCCGACGCTGAAGAAGTCCACTTCCTTGGCCAGCACCGGCGCCAGCAGCGCCGCCGACGGTACTTCGATCATGATGCCCAGTTGCAGATCGGCCACCGGGATCTCCAGCCGTAGACGCTCGGTCATGTCCCGGGCCTGACGCCATTCTTCAACGGTGCCGACCATCGGGAACATGATGCGCAGCGGGCGATTGTCCGCCGCACGCAGCAACGCGCGCAGCTGGCTTTCCATGATGTCCGGGCGCTGCAAGGTCAGGCGAATGCCGCGCACGCCGAGAAACGGGTTTTCTTCTTTATCGATGGGCCAATACGGCAGCGGTTTGTCGCCGCCGACGTCGAGGGTGCGAACCACCAGCGGGCGGCCGTCGAGGTCTTTGAGCACGCGACGGTATTCAGCTTCCTGGGTCGCTTCATCGGGCGCAGAACTGTGCGCCATGAACAGCAATTCGGTGCGCAGCAGGCCAATCCCTTCGGCGCCCTGCTCCACCGCGGCCGGCGTACCGGCGCTGTCACCGATGTTGGCGAACACCTCAACGGCGTGGCCGTCCTGGGTGATCGCAGGCTCCATGCGCAGCGCAGCCGCAGCCTTGAGGCGTTGCTCGCGGGTGTCGCGGTCCTGCAAGGCGCGCTGCAGGGTTGCTTCGCCTGGCGCGACGTCGAGACGCCCGCGCTGGCCGTCGATCAACAACTGCGTGCCGGATTTGATCAGCAACACGGCATCGCCGGCACCGACCAGCGCCGGGATGCCCAACGCCCGGGCAACGATGGCGCTGTGGGCCGTGGCGCCGCCGCGCGCGGTGAGAATCCCGGCGACGCGCGCAGGGTCCAGACGCGCGACGTCGGACGGCCCGACTTCATCCATCACCAGAATGTACGGTTCTTCAGGCTCAACCAGATCCTCGACACCGCAGATCTGCGCCAGCACGCGGCGACCGACATCCCGCAGGTCAGCGGCACGTTCGGCCAGCAGCGCATCTTTCAGCTGTTCCTGCTGACGGGCGGCGGCCTCGATTACGTTCATCCACGCCGCTGCCGCGCTCTCGCCTTGCTTCAAGCGCTGGGCCACTTCGTCGACCAGTTCGGGGTCGGCGAGCATTTCCTGGTGGGTGACGAAAATCTCGCGAATGGCCTTCGCCGTGCTGCGCTCGATCAACTGCTCGATATCAATGCGCACCTGCGCCAGCGCACTGTGCAGGCGTTCGTGTTCGACGCTTTGGGACTCGCCCTGCATCGGGTAATCGATCACCGGCAGAACCTGCACGTGGGCCGGGCCGAAAGCGATGCCGGGCGCCGCAGGAACGGCCTGAATCTGAGCGCCAGCAACGGGCGCGCTGAGGGTTTTCTCAACGATCGCCGGAGCTGGCGCGGATTCGCTGTGGGTCGGCAACGGCTCGATTTCTTCGCCCAGGCCTTCGAGCACCGCAGCGATCAACGCAGGCAAGGCATCGGCGGCAATGGTCGGCTCGGCAATGAACTCAAGGGACTGACCGCGCTGCACGCCGAGGCTCAGCAGCTTGCTCAGGCTCTTGGCGGACACAGGATTCTCGGTGCCGTCGACAATGCGCACGCGGATGTCGCCGTCGAAGCCTTTGGCCAACTGCGCGAGGATTTTCGCCGGCCGCGCGTGCAGGCCGTGGGCATTGGCCAGGGTTACGCGCTCGCTCGGCCAGTCTGGCGGCACTTCGCCGCCCAACGCCTGGAGCACGGCGCGGCTGCTGGTGGCCTTGCCCAGTTCGTGGCCGCGGCCTTCGATCAGCAACGAGCACAGGCGTTCAAGCAACGCCTGGTGTGATTCGCCCAGACTGGCGAGGCAAAACAGCCCTGTCAGCGACTGACCCAGATGCCTCATCGGCTTGTCCGGGGTGACGAAGGCCAGGCCGGGCTTGTTGACCATCTGCTCGCTGTGCAGCCACCAGAGGCCTTCGCCCAATGGCAGCGGCTCGACCTGCTGCAGGACCGCCGCGAAGCCGTTGTTCACGCACTCGGCCTTGCGCAGCAGACGCGCGCCGCGCCAGACCAGTTCTTCGAAATCATCGACCATGACGCCCAGGCTGATCATCTGCGCATCGAGGGCCAGTTCCTGCGGCGCGCCTTGCAGCAGTTTGAGCAGCGACTCGGGGTCCTTGGCCTGACGCAGCGCTTCGCCCAAGTCGTTCTCACCGAGGGCGCGGGTCAGCAGCTGGAGCAAACGCAGGTGCTCGTCAGACTTGGCGGCGATGCCAATGGCCAGATACACCATCTGCCCGTCGCCCCAGTCCACGCCTTCGGGGAATTGCATCAGGCGCACGCCGGTGGCGAACACCTGGTCGCGGGTCTGTGGCGTGCCGTGGGGAATGGCGATGCCCTGCCCCAGAAAGGTCGAGCCCTGTTGCTCGCGCGCCTGCAAGCCTGCAAGGTAGCCGGCAGCCACCAGGCCGTCAGCGACGAGCAAGTCAGCCAGCAGTTGCAACGCGGCGGGCTTGTCCACCGCCGACTGGTCCATGGAAATTTGCTCTATGGTCAGCTCGAGCATTGCGTTCTCCTGTGCTGCGCGGGGTCGCGCCAGATTCTTGTTGTAGGACCGGTCGTAGACACCGATGACTGACGGTTTGCGAATATTGAATGCGGCATTCAGAGGTGCGATTGGGCAAAAAGTGCCATAAACAGGCCTGCTGAATCGTTTAATCTGAAGTGTCGCGCACGTTACTTGATAATCCCGGCGGTTTGAAGCTCATCCGGTCGAATCGTGTAGGAAACATCCCAAGCGGGCTACATGCTTCCTACAAGACGACGGTCTGCTGTCATGATGGCTGTTAATCGGTGAAAATCCCTGCCACGGTAGTTCAGCTCTCACTTCTGCTTCCCATCACGAAAGGATGCCCGGCTTGAAACTCAGTGATATTGCGCGTCTGGCCGGTGTTTCTGTGACCACGGCCAGCTACGTGATCAACGGCAAGGCCGAACAGCAACGCATCAGCAGCGCGACGGTCGAGCGTGTGCGCGCGGTGGTCGACGCCCACGGCTTCCGGCCCAACCCGCAGGCCGCCGGGTTGCGCAGCCGGCATACCCGAACCCTCGGCTTCATCCTGCCCGACCTGGAAAACCCCAGTTACGCGCGCATTGCCAAGCAACTGGAACAGGGCGCCCGCGCGCGCGGCTACCAGCTGCTGATCGCCAGTTCTGACGACGATCCCATCAGCGAGTTGCAGTTGTTGCAGCTGTTTCGCGCGCGACGCTGCGATGCGCTGTTCGTCGCCAGTTGCCTGCCGGCCAGCGATGACAGCTACCGGGCGCTGCAGCAGCAAGGAACGCCGGTCATCGCCATCGACCGGGAGATGGACCCGGCGTACTTCTGCTCGGTGGTCAGCGACGACCACGACGCCAGCCAGCAGCTGACCCGCAGCCTGCTGGAGATCAACCCCCGGCACATCGCCCTGATCGGCGCGCAGCCCGAACTGAGCGTCAGTAAGGCGCGGGCCAGCGGCTTTGAAGACGCGCTGGAGGGTTTCGAAGGCTCGGTGATCATCGAACACGGCGACGCGTTCAGCCGTGATTGCGGCCTGCGACTGGCCAGCGACATGTTTGATCGCCTGGGGTATTTCCCCGATGCGCTGATCACCACGTCCTACGTCCTGCTGCAAGGGGTGTTCGACCTGCTGCACCAGCGCCGCCTGAATCCGGACCAACTTCACCTGGGCACGTTCGGTGACACGCAGTTGCTGGATTTCCTGCCGTTGCCAGTCAATGCCATGGCTCAGCAGCACCCTTTGATCGCCGAGAAAGCCCTCGCGCTGGCGTTGTCGGCCATTGAGCAGGATCAGTACGAACCGGGCGTGCATGCCATCGTGCGGACATTCAAACAGCGGATTCACGAGGCGTAAGCAACGTGCGACTGATCGACACCCACACGCACCTGGATTTCGACGATTTCGACGCCGACCGCGACGACGTCCTCGCCAACAGCCGGCAGCTTGGGGTGGAGCGCATCGTGGTGTTGGGCGTCTATCAGCGCAATCTGCAGCGAGTGTGGGATCTGGCGCTCAGCGAACCTTCGGTGTACGCCGCGCTGGGCTTGCACCCGGTGTTCCTGGAAGAGCATCAGCCCGAGCATGTGCAGCAATTGCGCGACTGGCTGACCCGTCTGGCCGGGCATCCCAAGCTGTGCGCCGTGGGCGAGATCGGTCTGGATTACTACATCGAATCCCTGGACCGCCCGCCACAACAGACCTTGCTCGACCAGCAGTTGCAGCTGGCCGCCGACTTTAACCTCCCTCCCCTGCTCCACGTGCGCCGCAGCCATGCCGACACCATCGCAGCGCTCAAGCGTTTCAAACTCAAGCGCCGCGGCATCGTTCACGCTTTCGCCGGCAGCCGCGAGGAAGCCCGCGAATACATCAAGCTGGGTTACAAGCTGGGGCTGGGCGGTGCAGCGACCTGGCCGCAGGCCTTGCGCATGCACCGGGTGATCGCCGAGTTGCCGCTCGAAAGCATTGTGCTGGAAACCGATTCCCCGGACATGGCGCCTGCGATGTTTCCGGGCATGCGCAACAGCCCCGAGCACCTTCCCGATATATGCGCGGCCATCGCCGAACTGATGAAAATCCCTGCGAACAAACTGGCCGCAGCGAGCACCGCCAACGCGTGTGAAGTGTTCGGCTGGGACTGAAACCTGTCGCCGATTTCATGTTGCGATAAGAAATTTCAAAGACTTAGCGTGGTCCCTTGGGTATCTCTCTTGGTTAACTAAGGAAACCCGTTAATGAAATTCTCGAAGTTCGCGCAGGCCTTGTCGCAGTGGTCCGGCAGCCCACGAACCTTCCTCGTGGCGATTGCGCTGATCTGTGTGTGGGCCGTGACCGGGCCATTCTTCCACTACAACGACACTTGGCAGCTGATCATCAACACGTCCACCACCATCATTACCTTCCTGATGGTTTTTCTGATTCAGAACACCCAGAACCGCGACACCGATGAGATGCATATCAAGATCGACGAACTGCTGCGCGTGACGAAAGACGCGCAGAACGCCGTGCTGAGTCTGGATAATCTTGATCAGAAGGAATTGCACGCGCTGCGCAAGAAATACAAGGCGATGGGCGAAGGCGTGGAGTTTGATCACACCGAGGCGTTTCCGGAACCGGAGCCTGAGGCGGGTGAAGAGAAAGCGGGGTTGGTGACTAGCCGCTGATGCCTTTGACTCTTCAGCGGCAGAAGTGACGTACTCGCGAGCAAGCTCGCTCCCACAGGGCGCTGAGTACGACGCAGAAACCTGTGGCGACACGACCACTCCCACATGGACCATGCACCAGCCGGACTACTAAACCCGGCTGGTAGAGGGCTGAATTCCGGCTTATGTGATCGGCGCCGGGTTGAACAGGGTGATGTCGTTGTGCAGACGATACTTCTCGGTCCAGGTCGTCTTCTTTCCGCTGGCGACGTCGAGGTAGAAGTGAAAAAGCTCCCATCCCAGGTCCTCGATGCTGGCGCGCCCGGTTGCAATGCGCCCGGCATCAACATCGATCAGATCGGGCCAGCGCTGTGCCAGCTCGGTGCGGGTCGACACTTTCACCACCGGTGACATCGCCAGACCATACGGCGTGCCGCGTCCAGTGGTGAACACGTGCAGGTTCATCCCGGCCGCCAGTTGCAGCGTCCCGCAGACAAAATCGCTTGCCGGCGTCGCGCAGAAGATCAGGCCTTTGCGCGTCACACGCTCACCAGGGCCAAGCACCCCGTTGATCGCGCTGCTGCCGGATTTGACGATCGACCCGAGGGACTTCTCGACGATGTTCGACAGCCCGCCCTTCTTGTTCCCCGGCGTGGTGTTGGCGCTGCGGTCCGCTTCGCCCTTGGCCAGATAACGGTCGTACCAGTCCATTTCCCGAACCAGGCCTTCAGCGACTTCCATGTTTTCCGCGCGGGAGGTCAGCAGGTAGATCGCGTCACGCACTTCGGTCACTTCTGAGAACATCACGGTAGCGCCCGCGCGCAGCAGCAGGTCCGACGCATAACCCAGTGCCGGGTTGGCGGTGATGCCGGAAAATGCATCACTGCCGCCGCACTGCATGCCCAGAATCAATTCCGACGCCGGCACGGTTTCGCGGCGACGCTGGTCGAGCTTCTTCAAACGCGTCTCGGCCAATTCCATGATCTGCTCGATCATTTCGTTGAAGCCGTGTTTGGAATCCTGCAGGCGATACAGCCACGGCTCGCTCAGATCAACCGAGGCGTCGTCGCTGTGCATGACCTGATCGGCCTGCAACTTCTCGCAGCCAAGGCTGATCACCAGCGCCTCGCCCCCCAGGTTCGGGTTGCGCGCCAGATTGCGCACGGTGCGAATCGGGATGTACGCGTCCTTGGCGGTGATAGCGACGCCGCAGCCGTAGCTGTGGGTCAGCGCCACCACGTCATCGACGTTCGGGTACTTGGGCAGCAGTTCCTCGCGGATGCGCTTGACGGCGAAATCCAGAACCCCCGTCACGCACTGAACGGTCGTTGTGATCCCCAGGATATTGCGCGTGCCGACGGTGCCGTCGGCGTTGCGATAACCTTCGAAGGTGAAGCCTTCCAGCGGCTCGCCCCTGACCGGCACCGCGTCAGACATCGGCAGACTGTCCAGCGCCGGCGCCGACGGCATGCGCAGCTGATCTTCCTTGACCCAACTGCCCTTCGGGATCGGCTGCAGTGCATAGCCGATGGTGTGGCCGTAACGAATGATCGGCTCCCCTTCGGCGATGTCCACGGTGTTCACCTTGTGGCTCTGCGGCACGTTGTCGACGGTCACCAGACCGTTATCGAATTCAGTCCCCGCCGGAACGCCCTGGTCATTGACCACGACGACGACGTTATCAAGCGCATGCAAGCGAATGTAACGCGGCGAGTCGGCATGTTGGATCAAGTTCATCACGGTTTTTCCTCAGAGTTTCGCTTGAGAAAGCTCGGCTTCACTGGCCGGCAAGGCACCCTTCGTTGGGGTTTCCTTGAGTTCTACGCGTTTGATTTCACCGACGATGAAGATGTAGCTGATCACCGCCACCAGCGCGTTGGCGCCGACGAACACCAGGGCCCATTTGAACGAGCCGGTGGTGCTGATGATGTAGCCAATGACGATCGGCGTGGTGATGGAAGCGATGTTACCGAACATGTTGAACAGACCGCCGCTCAAACCGGCGATTTGTTTCGGCGATGCGTCGGACATGACCGCCCAGCCCAATGCGCCCACGCCCTTGCCGAAGAAGGCCAGTGCCATGAAGCCCACGACGACCCATTCGATGTCGACGTAGTTGCACGTGACGATGGACGTCGACAGCAGCAAACCACCAATGATCGGCGCCTTGCGTGCGAAGGTCAGCGAGTGGCCTTTGCGCAGCAGGTAATCGGAGATGATCCCGCCGAGTACGCCGCCGATAAACCCGCAGATGGCCGGCAGCGAAGCGATGAAGCCCGCTTTCAGGATGGTCATGCCGCGTTCTTGAACCAGGTACACCGGGAACCAGGTCAGGAAGAAGTAGGTGATGCCGTTGATGCAGTATTGAGCCAGGTAAATGCCGAGCATCATGCGGTTGGTCAGCAACTGGCGTACGTAGTCCCATTTCGGACCGCTGGCCGAGCCTTTGCCCTTGTCCTGATCCATATCGACCATGCCGCCGTTGTTGGCGATGTGATCGAACTCTTCCTTGTTGATGTTCGGGTGGTTGCGCGGGCTGTGGATAACTTTCAGCCAGATCAGCGAGAACAGGATGCCGATGCTGCCCATCACGACGAACACGTGCTGCCAGCCGAAGGTGTAGACGATCCAGCCCATGATCGGAGCAAACAGAACGGTAGCGAAGTATTGCGCCGAGTTGAAGATCGCCGAGGCCGTGCCGCGTTCGGACGTCGGGAACCAGGCCGCCACGATACGGGCGTTGCCGGGGAACGACGGTGCTTCGGCGAGGCCGACCATGAAGCGCAGCGCGAACAGCAGGAAGATGGCGGTCGAGAGACCGAATTCACCGACGTAACCTTGCAGCACGGTGAACAGCGACCAGGTGAAGATGCTCATTGCATAGACTTTCTTGGAACCGTAGCGGTCCAGAAGCCAGCCGCCGGGGATCTGGCCGGCGACGTAGGCCCAACCAAATGCGGAGAAAATAAAACCGAGGGTGACGGCGTCGATGCCGAGGCTTTTCTGCAGGCTGGAGCCCGCGATGGCGATGGTTGCACGGTCGGCGTAGTTGATCGTGGTCACCAAAAACAGCATGAGCAAGATCAAATAGCGGACGTGGGTCGGCTTGGTTTTCAGCATGTTCGAAACTCCCACTAATTATTTTTTTGTGCGGGTAAACGATCTTATGTGTGTGTGCTGCTCGCCCCTGCCCCTAAAACAGATGCGATGTGAAGCTGTCCTGCCAGGTATCCGTTAGCAAAGCCCCGAGGGCAAAAAACCGCTGATCGCTCAGCGGTTTTGCGGCAACTGGGCAGTTACTGTTTGCCCTGCTTGTCCATCAGAGCAGCCAGCATGTCGACTTCGTCCGACGTCAGATCAGTCAGCGGCGCGCGGACCGGACCTGCGTCGTAACCGGCAAGCTTGGCGCCCGCCTTGACGATGCTCACGGCGTAGCCGTGTTTGCGGTTACGGATGTCGAGGTACGGCAGGAAGAAATCGTCGATCAGCTTGCCGACGGTCTGGTGATCGTCTTTGGCGATGGCGTGGTAGAAGTCCATGGCCATTTTCGGCAGGAAGTTGAACACCGCCGACGAGTAAACCGGCACGCCCAGCGCCTTGTAGGCGGCGGCGTAGACTTCAGCGGTCGGCAGGCCGCCCAGGTACGAGAAGCGGTCGCCCAGACGACGGCGGATCGAAACCATCAGTTCGATATCGCCCAGGCCGTCTTTGTAGCCGATCAGGTTCGGGCAGCGCTCGGCCAGCTGTTCCAGCAGCGCAGGCGTCAGGCGGCAGACGTTACGGTTGTAGACGACAACGCCGATCTTGACCGATTTGCAGACCGCTTCAACGTGGAGGGCAACGCCGTCCTGGCTGGCTTCGGTCAGGTAGTGAGGCAACAGCAGCAGGCCTTTGGCACCCAGACGCTCGGCTTCTTGAGCCATCTGAATCGCCTGGCGGGTCGGACCACCGACGCCAGCCAGAATCGGCACGCTGGTTTCGCAGGTGTCGACGGCAGTCTTGATGATCTCGGAGTATTCGTCGCCGGTCAGGGAGAAGAACTCACCTGTGCCGCCAGCGGCGAACAGCGCGGAGGCGCCGTACGGAGCGAGCCATTCCAGACGCTTGATGTAGCCAGCGCGGTGGAAGTCGCCCTGGGCATTGAAATCGGTAACGGGGAAGGAAAGCAGACCGTGAGAGAGGATGGACTTCAGTTCTTGTGGATTCATTATTCGAACACCCTGGGGAGCTATTTTTGTGGATGAAGCACCAGTCCTGCGCTGATGTCGTAAGTCATCGTACAACTGGGAGTGGGATCACTCAATAGCGTTTTGAAATATTTATGACGGGTGAGGATGAGTGGTGGATTTGAGGGAGGGCGAGATTTGGCGGAGGTGGCGACAGTCAGGTGGTGGTATTGCGTAGTCGCAGATTGCACGACCCTGTGGGAGCGAGCTTGGTCTGGGCCGCATCCGGACGAAGAGGCCCTTACATCCGGTACATCTGCAGAGCCTGAAATGCCGTCTTCGTGAGCAAGCTCACTCCCACACTGACAGTGTTTGCCACAACAATTGCATCTGCCTCCGGACCGGGGCGATGGGGCAAAGGGGCAATCCCAAGGCTATTAACCAATCCCCGCAACCGCTTCAATCAAGGGCAGCGCAGCTACGCCATGCCCTTTCAAACAATCCACCTCAAGCCCTCTGCGATTCAGCCTCTTCATGGGCATGGCGCAGTCGTTCGCGGCTGTTGGTCAGGTGCAGGCGCATGGCAGCGCGGGCGGCGTCGGAGTCCTGGCGCGCGATGGCGTCGTAGATTTCCTCGTGCTCGCGGCTCAGGCGGCTCATGTAATGCTGGTTGTCATCATGAGCGAGGCGCGCGGAGTTCAGCCGGGTACGGGGAATGATGCTCGTGCCCAGGTGATTCATGATGTCGGTGAAGTAGCGGTTGCCGGTCGACAGAGCAATTGCCATGTGGAACTGGAAATCGGCGCCGACAGCGTCGCTGGCATGGGCCGCGCTTTCGTTGAGAGCATCGAGGGCGGCGCGCATGTCCGCCAGTTGTTCGGCGGATCGGCGTTGAGCAGCCAGGCCGGCCGACTCGACCTCAAGACTGATGCGCAGCTCAAGAATCGCCAGGACGTCGCGCAGGGTGACGATGGTCGCCGGGTCGATACGGAAACCGCTCGGGCTTGGCGTGTCGAGGACAAAAGTGCCGATGCCGTGCCGGGTCTCCACCAGCCCGGAGGCCTGCAAGCGCGAGATGGCTTCACGTACGACGGTACGGCTGACACCCTGCTCTTCCATGATGGCGGACTCGGTGGGCAACTTATCGCCGCGCTTGAGTCCGCCGGTGCGGATGCGCTCGGAGAGTTCGGTAACCAACTCCTGCGCGAGACTGCGGTGCTTTCGGCGGGCGCGAGGCGGAGCGCTCTGATTTTCCATATCCAACATGCATCTCTAAATACGCTGAACGCTGATGATAGCTCACCGGGTTGTGTGATCACACAATAACCCCGGCGAGGCGCCTGGTTACGACACTTTATCGCTTCAGCACTCTACGCTCAAAGTGCCGTTTCGGTTAGCGGCTGCTCGTGCAACTGGCCACCGTCAATGCGCACGTGACGACGATGGAAGCGCTTTAGGCTGCTGCGGTGGCCGATGCTGAGCAAGGTCACGCCCGGCAACTCGTCCAGCAACGCCTGATACAACGCGGCTTCATCCTCTTCGTCCATCGCTGATGTGGCTTCATCCAAGTACAACCAGTCCGGCGCGAACAGCAGCGCGCGGGCGAACGCCACCCGTTGTTGCTCGCCCGGCGACAGCATGCGCTGCCAATGCTCGCTCTCGTCCAGTCGCGGAATCAGATGACCCAGGCGGCAGGTTTCCAACACTTGGGCAAAGCGCTCGACAGGATAGACCTCGGGCGCCTGGGGATAACTCAACGCCTCCCGCAGCGTGCCGATCGGCAGATACGGTTTTTGCGGCAGGAAAAACGCGCGTTTGGCCGGTAATTTCACCGCACCATGGCCCTCTTTCCACAACCCGCCCATCGCCCGCAGCAGCGTACTTTTGCCACTGCCGGAGCGGCCGCTGAGCATGACCTTCTCACCTGCTGCAATGCTGATGTTTGCGTTGTTCAGGAGCTGGCGACCGCCTGCGAGGGATAGCGCCAGGCCTTCAAGCTGCAAGGCGTTGCTTTCATGACTGACCTGGATGGCCGGCACGCGCGCTTCGTTTTCGTCCATGGCCTGACGGAAGCTGAGCAGACGATCACAGGTGGCGCGCCACGACGCCAGTTGGGTGTACGCGTCGATGAACCAGCTGAAGTTCTCCTGCACATTGCCGAACGCCGAGTTGATCTGCATCAGCTCGCCCAGTTCGATCTTGCCGGCGAAGTAACGCGGCGCGGCCACGACAAAGGCGAAAACGATGGCGATCTGCGAGTAACCGGCGGTGAAGAACGTCAGGCGCTTCTGCACCTTCATGATCGTCCAGAAGTTACTCCAGACCATGCCGAAACGCGCGCTCAGGCGCTGATTTTCGTTGGCCTCGCCGTCGGACAGGGCGATGCTTTCGGCGTTCTCGCGAACGCGCACCAGCGAGAAACGCATGTCGGCTTCGTAACGCTGTTGCTGGTTGCTCAGCACGATCAGGCGTTTGCCAATCAGGTGAGTCAGCAAGCTGCCAACCGCCGCGTAAATAAGTGCGGCCCAGAACATGTAGCCCGGAATGGTGATGCCGAACAGCTCAATGCTGCCGGACACACCCCACAGAATCACCGAGAACGACACCAGACTGACCACGGTGCGCAGCAGGCCCAAGCTCAGGCTGAGGGTATCGGACGTGAAGTTATTGAGGTCTTCGGACAGACGCTGGTCAGGGTTATCGGTGTAACCGCCCTGCTCCAGCCGATAGTAATTCTTGTGCGCGAGCCATTTGGCGAAATGCTGTTCGGTCAGCCAGCGACGCCAGCGGATAGTCAGCATCTGGGTCAGATAGAGGCGATACACCGCGCCGAGAATGGCGATGGCGGCAATGCCGCAGAAGTAGAGGATGAGATGGGTGAAGGCCCCCAGGTCCTTATTCTGCAGCGCGTTGTAGAAGTCGCGGTACCAGCTGTTGACCAACACCGAAATGAACACGCTGAACAGCGACAGCACAATCACTGCGACCAGCAGCACCCAGGCCATGCCTTTTTCTTCGCTGCGCCAGTAAGGCGTCACCAGCTTCCAGACCCGGGAAAAGAAATTCCCGTTCACAGCGTCATTGACCCTGGATTCATCAACATCAAAATTCATGGCAAAAAGCTCGGCAGCGGGCAGTTATAGGCGTTGGCGCCAATGTGCCAGACGCCACAGACGATCTTCCATGAATAAATCTTTAAAAAGCAGTCCCTGCTTAACGACGGACCGGGCGCTTCTGCAACTTGCGCTGCAAGGTGCGTCGATGCATGCCCAGCGCCCGCGCCGTAGCGGAGATATTGCCTTCGTGCTCGGTCAACACGCGCTGAATGTGCTCCCACTGCAAGCGGTCCACCGACATCGGATTTTCCGGCACCAGCGTGTCCAGATCGGCATGTTCGGACAGCAGCGCTGCCAGTACGTCATCGGCATCGGCCGGTTTGCACAGGTAGTTGCAGGCGCCGCGCTTGATCGCTTCGACTGCGGTGGCGATGCTCGAATAACCGGTCAGGATCAGCACGCGCATTTCCGGGTCCAGTTCCAGCAGCTTGGGCAACAGCACCAGCCCCGAGTCGCCTTCCATTTTCAGGTCGACGGCGGCGTAGTCCGGAATGTCCTGCTGTGCGAGGGCCAGGCCCTCGTCGGCGGAACCGGCAGTGCTCACGCGGAAGCCTCGGCGCGCCATGGCCCGTGCCATCACGCGGGTGAAAGTGGCGTCGTCGTCCACCAGCAGCAGGTGCGGCAGTTCTTCGCCTTCAACCTGGATTTCGTCAGTCATGCTTCATCTCCTCGTGCGTCACGGGGCAGGCGCAGCTCGGTAAGCGTGCCGCCTTCCTCGTGAGGATAGAGTTTCACCGAGCCGCCCGCGCGGGTCACGCTGGCCTTACTCAAGAACAGGCCCAGGCCGAAGCCTTTGCCCTTGGTGGTAAAAAAGGGTTTGCCGATCTGCTCGGCGATGGCCAGTGGTACACCGGCGCCATGATCGCGGATGCTGATGCGGATTTCAGTGGCGGTCCAGTCCAGATTCACCTCGAGCCCTTCGGCGCAGGCATCGGCGGCATTGTTGAGCAGGTTCAGCAACGCCTGAGTGAGATCCGGCGGCGGCGCCAGCATCGGCACGTCGCCCTGCCCCAGGCGTTGAAAACGGTAAGTGGCTTCCGGGCGCATCAGGTGCCAGCGGTTGAGCGCCTGATCGAGCCAGTGCGTAACGGTCTGTTCCTGCACCGAGAGCCGACGATTCGCCTCAGCGGCGCGAACCAGTTGCTGCAGCGTCTCTTTGCACAGCTTGACCTGATCCTGCAGCACCGAGAGGTCTTCCTGCAGTGCAGGGTCCTTGTGGTCCTGCTGCATTTCCTTGAGCAGCACGCTCATGGTCGCCAGCGGCGTGCCGAGTTCATGGGCGGCGCCAGCGGCTTCGGTCGCCACCGCCAACAGTTGCTGATCGCGCGCCCCTTCTTCGCGGCGCAAGGCACGCATGTGTTCCTGACGGCGCAGCTCTTCGGCCATGCGCGCGGCGAAGAAGGTGATCACCCCGGCCGCCAGCGCAAAGCTCAGCCACATGCCGTAGATCTGCATGTTCTCGCGGGCCACAAACGCATCCAGCGGGAAGAACTTGGCCAGCATCAGCGTGTACAGCGCCAGCGCGATGCCCGACAGGATCAGCGAATAACGCCACGGCAGGGTCACTGCAGCGATGGTCAGCGGCACCAGATAATAAGAAACGAACGGGTTGGTCGAGCCGCCGGAGAAATACAGCAGCGCGCTGTGGATAAACAGGTCGAACGCCAATTGCACCGCGTATTCGAGTTCGGTCACCGGCCATGAGGTGCGCAGACGAATGGCGGTCAGCAGGCAGACGATCGCCGAAAAACCGAGGGTGATGTCCAGCTGCAGCCAGGGCAGCGGCAGCAGATCGAAGAGGTAGGCGAACCCCACCGAGCCCGCCTGTGCACCCAGCACCAGAATGCGGATGAACGTCAGGCGCCAGAGGTTCTGACGGGTGGCGGAAAGCAGTTGCAAGGGGGCGAGCATGAGCTCTCCTGATGAGCGCTCCAGGCGAATCGGAGCGAGTATAACCAATGCGACAACAGTTGCCGTCAAAGTGCGTCAAAGCGCCACATCCATCTGACGGGTGTGTGACGGCGCAGGAACAAGCCTCCGGGTTCACAGTCTCATGGGCATCCGTCCGCCGGGGGCTTGCAATGCGCCTCAGGACGGTTCGCCAAACAAGGAGTTTTTATGTTCAGCCTTCGCCCCACTGCCACATTGTTTACCCTGGGCGCACTCGCGCTGGCCAGCGCCCCTGCCCTCGCTGACGACATTCACTACAACCAGGTTTCGGTCCGCGCCGAGGTCAGCCAGGAAGTGCAGCGCGACCTGATGACCGTCACGCTCTACACCGAATCCCAAAACACCGACCCGGCCAAACTGGCGGCCGGTGTCACTGAAACCCTGACCAAGGCCCTGGGCGAAGCGCGTCAGGTCAAGGACATCAACATTCGTCAGGGCAGCCGCAACAGCTACCCGATCTACGACGACAAAGGCCAGAAGATCACCGGCTGGCGCGAGCACGCCGAATTGCGTCTGGAAAGCGCAGACTTCGCTGCCCTCTCCAAGCTGACCGGCGACCTGCTGGGCGGCGACATGAAAATGGGCGGCATGGACTTCTCGATCTCCAACCCCGCGCGCAAGACCAGCGAAGACGCTCTGCTCAAGGACGCTGTGACGGCCTTCCGCGCCCGCGCCAAACTGGTGACTGACGCACTGGGCGGCACTGGCTACAAGGTGGTCAATCTGAACCTGAACACCTCCGGTTTCCCGCAGCCCTATCTGCGAGCGCCGGTCATGATGATGAAGGCCGCCCGTGCCGACGCTGCGCCAACGCCTGATGTCGAGGCCGGCACCAGTCAGGTCAGCGTCGCGGCAGACGGCGTCATCGAAGTCGCTATTCCTTGATGCACCCGGCGGCAGCCAAGGGCTGCCGCTTTTTCCTTCCCCCGCCCCTGCTTTTATCCCGCTGTCCCGTGGCCCCTTCCACATCCGTGCGCCCCTTATCTCCTACGTCCCCGGGCGATTCGGCCGATTTTCACGTCGCCTGAAATACATAGAATTGTCCCCGGCAGTACCCAACCTAAACGCGCAATGACGGCCGCCTCCTATGGGGCGTGACCGTGCGCAGCTAATGATTCAAGGAAGAATCCAGTCATGCCTTTTCAAGCTCAACCCGTCATTCCGGTCGACATGACCACCCGCACGTTACGCAGTAGCTTCGCGCTGGACCTGCTGACCCAAGTGGCCAAAAAACTCACGCCAGATTCTTTTGCTCTGGAGATGAGCAACATCTTCGGCAACGACATCCCGCATCACCTCTACACGAAGCTGCAGGACAAGCTGCTGGCAGGGGAAGTGGCAAACCCTGAGATCCTCCTTGCCTGGGAGCTGTGTTTCGAAGCGGACTACGACAACCGCGAGCGCGTCATCCGCGTCGATTGGGGATTCTTCGTCCGCACCACTGCCCACCCACAGCACTACTGGTGGCTGCTCACCGCACTGCTCCACGAATTCGGCCACCACATCGACAATGTCCTGCGCCATGAGCTGATCGACGAGAACGCACCCGTGGCAACGGATGCGCCGTTCGAAGAGGGCCATCTGTTCACCTTGTGGATAACCGAAGCTGCTCGTCCGGCCCAGGACGAACTGACCTTTGCCACGTATTCCGAAAGTGCAGCCACCGGCCGTCAGTACGCGATGTCGTGGAAAAAAGCCTGCGAAGCCATTCGCGATTATCTGGCCTCGACCGATCTGCGCTTCGAGCCAACCCACAGCAATTCCGATCGGGAAGCCTTCGAAGCGGGCACTGACGCCAAAGGCAGCACCCACCAGACAATCGAGTGGGTTCTGCGGGATTTCAATTTCAGCCGAGTAGAGATAGACGCCGTGTACTTCGGCAACTGGCTGCGAGATTACTCCCAGGTCGTCGATCCCAAGATCACCCGCGCAGCAGACATGCCAAAGGAGTTTCCAGCGGCCCTCTCTCGCGCAAGCTGGACCCACCTCGTCGATGTGCTGGCCGCTAAAAAATTCGTCGATTTGCGGATGCGCTACCCCAACGAAATGAAGGTCACGCCCGAAAAGCTCGGCGTTTATCGCCCGACGGAGCACATCGACAATCCGCTGGTCACTGATCCGCCCTTCCCGGACCCGAAGGTGCGTGATCCCGACTTTGAAGCCTGGGTGCTACCCGGCGATCCATCCCTGGGTGCGGACCGAGCCACGTCGATGAAGCGCTACATCGGCAATGCGGTGAGCTACATGGAGCAAGAACTGCGTCTTGCCATGAGCAAAGGCCGTTCCCTCGACGGGCTGCGCAGCTTCGGCGCCGCCCTGCATGTGCTCGAAGACCTGTTCGCCCATTCAAACTTCGCAGAGCTGAGCCTGATCAAGGCCGGGCATGTCAGGGTTCTGCCCTGGACAACGCCTGTTCACGTCAAATGGAATCTGCCTTTGGTCACGGGCACGTTCGGGGCCACCGACGTGATTGCCAGTCTGGCGGGGCCGCTGGGCAAAATCCTCTTTTCCACCCAGGAACTGGAGTTCGAGCTCACTCAGCCGGGTTATCGTTCGGACCGGGATAAAGTGATGCTGGTGTTGCTGAGCGAACATCCTGATCAGGACTATTTCAAGGCATTCGACGCACTACTCACGGCCAGGGACGGCCTGGTGACGCTTGCGAAGCAAATGGGCGTAGACACCCTCAAGTTCTATCGCTGGCTGATCAACACCCCGGCGGGCATTCTCTTGAACGCCTATAACAGCGCGGCGCAAGGTGTTCTGACCTGGATCGGCAACAGCGTCGACGACGCGCAAACCCTGCTGGGCAGTGACCCGAATATAGATCCGACTCTGGAGCCGAGCCACTCGCAACTCTCCAAGGACCACGCCGAGCACCCTCTTCACGATCTGGCAGCGCTGCTCGCTACCGAAGCCGTGCGCCAGGTCGCGCAGGCCATGGTTGATCACTGGGCAGGAAAACCTGGCGCCGATCCGGTCGCCGTCGCATCGGCGTTCTTTTGCCATCCCGCCGACAGCGAGTGGCAGTACCCGATCGTCACGGCATGGGCGGGCAGCAATCCGGCGGAAGTGGCGCGCAGTGAATCGAAGAGCGAGCTGGACAAAACCCAGCAAGCGGCGATCGATGAACTCCGCGCCATCCAGAACACCCTCATCAAAAACAGTCAGAGCTATCTGGACTACGTGTTCAACAGCAAAACCTCTCAGACCTCTGGCGTGCAGGGTTTTCTGGAGCAGGGTTTCATGAAAATGGTTTCCAGCACACCCTGGTGGAAAGAGCTGCAAACGTTCATCAAGTAATAAGCTTATGAATTTCCGTGGCTTGTTGCCCAAGTGAGCCGTGCGGCATTCTTGGCGGTCTATCATCCCGTCGATGAATTCAGGCATGAGTGCCGCACTTAATGAGGTTCACATGGACACAACCTTCAAACCCCTGCTCCTGGCAGCCGCAATGGCGCTGTGCGTTCCCTCGGTGCAGGCGGCCAGCACCCTTGTCTATTGCTCGGAAGCCAGCCCTGCCGGCTTCGATCCCAGTCAGTACACCAGCGGCACCGAGTTCGATGCGTCAGCAGAAACAGTCTTCAACCGCCTCACCCAGTTCAAGCGCGGCGGCACCGAGGTCGAGCCGGGGCTGGCTACCAAATGGGAAGTGTCCGACGACGGCTTGACCTACACCTTTCATTTACGGCCCGGGGTGAAATTCCACACCACGGACTATTTCAAACCCACCCGCGACTTCAACGCCGATGACGTGCTGTTCACCTTCAATCGCCTGCTGAATGCGGACGACCCGTTCCGCAAGGCGTACCCGTCGGAGTCGCCGTACTTCACCGACATGGGCATGAACACCACCATCAAGCAGGTGGAAAAGCTCGACGACCAGACCGTCCGTTTTCAACTGAACAACATCGATGCCGCCTTCATCCAGAACCTGGCGATGAGCTTTGCCTCGATTCAGTCGGCTGAATACGCGGCGCAACTGATCAAACAAGGCAAGGCCGGCGACATCAACCTGAAGCCGATCGGTACAGGCCCATTCGTGTTCAAGCGCTACCAGAAAGACGCGCAGATCCGTTACGTCGGCAACAAGGAATACTGGAAGCCGGAGGACGTGAAGCTCGACAACCTGATCTTCTCGATCAACACCGACGCCGCCACCCGCTTGCAGAAACTCAAGACCGGCGAGTGCCAGATCAGCGGGTATCCGCGCCCTCAGGACATCGAAGAAGCGCAGAAAGACCCGAATCTCAAGGTGCTGAGCCAGGCCGGTTTCAACCTGGGTTTTCTGGCCTACAACGTGACCCATCCGCCGCTCGATCAACTGAAGGTGCGTCAGGCACTGGACATGGCGATCGACAAGCCGGCCATCATCAAAGCGGTTTACCAGGGCGCAGGCCAACTGGCACAGAACGCGCTGCCACCGGCGCAGTGGAGCTTTGATCCGAACATCAAGGACGCGCCCCACGACCCGGAAAAAGCAAAGCAACTGCTCAAGGAAGCGGGCGTTGCACCGGGCACGCAGATCAATCTGTGGGCGATGACCGTGCAGCGTGCGTCCAACCCCAACGCGCGCATGTCGGCGCAGATGATTCAGTCGGACTGGGCAAAGATCGGTATCAAGGCCAACATCGTCAGCTATGAATGGGGCGAGTACATCAAGCGCGCCAAGGCTGGCGAGCATGACGTCATGATCTACGGCTGGACCGGTGACAATGGTGACCCCGACAACTGGCTGGGCGTGCTGTACAGCTGTGGCGCGGTGAAGGGCAGCAACTACGCGAAGTGGTGCAACCCGGCCTACGACAAGCTGGTCACCCAGGCCAAGCTGACCAGCAACAAAGACGAGCGGATCAAGCTGTACCAGCAAGCGCAGAACATTCTGAAAAACGACGTGCCGATCACACCCATCGCCAATTCCAAAGTATTTCAGCCGATGCGCAAAGAGGTACAGGATTTCAAACTCAGCCCATTTGGCCTGACGCCCTTCTACGGCGTGAGCCTGGCCAAATAATTCGCTGAAACCAACAGCGAAGTAACACTTGATGACCGAAGCGGGTGCAATCGCCACGTTGCGATGCACCCTTTTGGTGCTGCAAAGATATCGATATGCGACACGCAAACGTTCAACAGCGTCAGAAATTACACTTATGCGACATTCGTGTACGTTCGTGCCACTGTTTGTCACCTTGCTGGCGCCAGCATCTTGCTTTGGGTATGGCGCCTGCATAAGTATCCGCGGGACAGGCTCAAAAGGCCGTACCCTCAATCAAAAAATGACAACAACTGAGGCCACCATGCTCAAAAAAGCGGTCATTCCGTTTCTTCTCGGCGCAGGTTTGATCGCCAGCGCTCCCTTCGCCCATGCAGCATCGAATCTGGTGTTCTGCTCCGAAGGCAGCCCTGCTGGTTTCGATCCAGGTCAATACACCACCGGTACCGACTTCGATGCTTCGGCCGAGACCGTTTTCAACCGTTTGAGCCAGTTCGAACGTGGCGGCACCGCTGTCATTCCAGGCTTGGCCACCAGCTGGGACGTTGCCCCGGATGGCCTGACCTACACCTTCCACCTGCGTGAAGGTGTGAAATTCCACACCACGCCGTACTTCAAACCGACGCGTACCTTCAATGCCGATGACGTGCTGTTCACGTTCAACCGCATGATCAACAAGGACGACCCGTTCCGTAAGGCGTACCCGACCGAATTCCCGTACTTCACCGACATGGCGATGGACACCAACATCACCAAGATCGAGAAGGTCGACGATCACACCGTCAGAATGACCCTCGGCACCATTGATGCCGCGTTCATTCAGAACCTGGCGATGAGCTTCGCGTCCATTCAGTCCGCTGAATACGCCGCCCAGTTGCTCAAAGAAGGCAAGCCGGAAGACATCAACCAGAAGCCGATCGGCACTGGCCCGTTCGTGTTCAAGAGCTACCAGAAAGACTCCAACATCCGGTTCACCGGGAACAAGGACTACTGGAAGCCTGAAGACGTCAAAGTCGACAACCTGATTTTCGCCATCACCACTGACGCCTCGGTTCGTGCGCAGAAGCTGAAGAAAGGCGAATGCCAGATCACCGCTTACCCGCGTCCGGCCGACCTCGCGCCACTGAAGGCTGACCCTGCTTTGAAGATGCCTGATCAGGCCGGCTTCAACCTGGGTTACATCGCCTACAACGTGATGCCGAAGATCAAGGGCGAAGACAAGCCAAACCCGCTGGCTGACCTGAAAGTACGTCAGGCGCTGGACATGGCTGTCGACAAGAAAGCCATCATCGACGCGGTGTATCAGGGCGCGGGCCAACTGGCGACCAACGCCATGCCGCCGACCCAGTGGTCCTACGACACCACCATCAAAGATGCTCCGTACGACGTCGCCAAAGCCAAGGACCTGCTCAAGCAGGCGGGCGTGAAGGAAGGTACCGAAATCACCCTGTGGGCGATGCCGGTTCAGCGTCCTTACAACCCGAACGCCAAGCTGATGGCCGAGATGCTCCAGAACGACTGGAAGAAGATCGGCATCAACGCCAAGATCGTTTCCTATGAGTGGGGCGAGTACATCAAGCGTGCCAAGGCCGGCGAGAACGGCGCCATGCTGATTGGCTGGAGCGGCGACAACGGTGACCCGGACAACTGGCTGGGTACCCTGTTTGGCTGCGACGCCCTTAACGGCAACAACTTCGCCAAATGGTGTGACAAGCCGTTCGATACCTTGATCCACCAGGCCAAGGAAACCACCGATCAGGCCAAACGCACCGAGCTGTACAAGCAGGCTCAACATCTGCTGAAAGATGCCGTGCCTATGACTCCAATTGCCCACTCGACTGTTTATCAGCCGATGCGCAAAGAAGTTCAGGACTTCAAGATCAGCCCATTCGGTCTGAACTCGTTCTACGGCGTCAGCGTCAGCGGCAAGTAATATCTTTAAATGACCAACCGGTCGCGTTGCCTCAGGGCAACGCGACCGCGTTGTCATGTGCACGATCGTTAAATGAAATTGACTATCGTTAGATGAGTAGCGACTTGCTTACAGTCCTTGCCTACTAACGATAAGCACTTTTCCTACAAACTTTGAAGCACGCGTAACTATGGACTGTGTGGCGCCAGAGACATACCTTCTGACAAGCCGCCAATATTGTCCGTTGTTTATCTTGAACAGTGAGATGTATCCGGGCGTTGACTGTCCATTTGCGCAAACAATTGCCATGGATCGCGCAGGCATTCGCATTTAATGCGCTTCTTACGATAAGGAATATCATGCGTTCGAATATCGTTATGCCATCACTTATTGCCGCAGGGCTTCTGGCTATGACGCCCGGCGTTCAGGCTGCCAGCAAAAGCCTGGTCTTCTGTTCGGAAGGCAGCCCGGCCGGGTTTGATATCGGTCAGTACACCTCCGGCACTGACAACGATGCCGCCGAGCCGATCTACAACCGTCTCGCCGAGTTCGCCAGAGGCGAGACCACCGTCGTACCCGCTCTCGCAACGAGCTGGGACATCTCCCCTGACAACCTGACCTACACGTTCCATCTGCGCGAAGGCGTCAAATTCCACAGCAACAAGACCTTCACGCCCACGCGCGATTTCAATGCCGACGACGTCTTGTTCACGTTCAATCGCATGCTGCACAAAGACCATCCGTTCCGCGTTGCTTATCCGACGGAGTTTCCGTTCTTCACCAGCATGGGCTTGGACAAGAACATCAAGTCGGTGGAAAAGACCGATCCAATGACCGTCGTGTTCACACTCAACAAAGTCGACGCGGCGTTCATCCAGAACGTCTCGATGAACTTCGCGTCAATTTTGTCTGCTGAATATGCTGACAAACTGATGGCGACGGGTGATGTGCGCGATATTAACCAGGCGCCTATTGGCACCGGCCCGTTTGTGTTTCAGCGCTATCAAAAAGATTCGCAGATTCGCTACGTGAAAAACAATGCGTTCTGGGACCCGAGTAGGGTCAAGATTGATCAGTTGATCTTTGCGATCAATACAGATGCGTCGGTGCGCATTCAAAAGCTCAAGAAGAATGAATGTCAGGTCACGCTGAATCCGCGCCCGGCAGACGTTGAGTCGATCGAAGCGGACAAAAACCTGCAGGTCATCAAAAAGCCCGGTTTCAACCTCGGCTACATCTCGTACAACGTACGCCACGCCCCGCTGGACAACTTGCAGGTCCGCCAGGCGCTGGACATGGCGGTGGATAAACAAGCGATCATCGCTGCGGTGTATCAAGGCGCCGGGCAACTGGCCCAGAACTCCATGCCACCAACCCAGTGGTCCTACGACGACACGGTCAAGGACGCGCCCTACAACCCGGAAAAAGCCCGCGAGTTGCTGCGCGCCGCCGGCGTCAAGGAAGGCACCGAACTGACCCTCTGGGCCATGCCGGTTCAGCGCCCCTACAACCCCAACGCCAAGCTGATGGCCCAGATGCTTCAGGCCGACTGGGCCAAGGTGGGCATCAAGGCGACCATCGTCAGTTACGAGTGGGGCGAATACCTCAAGCGCAGCAAGAACGGCGAGCACGACATTTCGCTGATCGGCTGGACAGGGGACAACGGCGACCCCGACAACTGGATGGGCACGCTGTACAGCTGCGCGTCCATCGGCGGCAACAATTACTCGATGTGGTGCGACGAAAAATACGACGCGCTGGTCAAGGCCGCTGTCTCGAACACCAACAAGGATCAGCGCATCGCGCTGTACAAACAGGCGCAGCATTACCTGAAAGAACAGGTCCCCATTACGCCGATTGCCCACTCGACGGTGATCCAGCCGCTGCGTAAGGAAGTGCAGGGTTTTCTGGTGAGTCCGTTCAATCGCAACAACTTCTCGGGCGTCAGCATCGCCGACTGATTCAAAAACATGCCTGGGGGCGCAACCACGCCCTTTGGCATTGCTTTATCCGCGTTTAGCCGGATAGGCAGGAAAATGGCCATGAGGCCGCACCACCGAGCGGGCTACACCATAAAAAGCCCGCCTCTAAAAAAGCAGCAATCGGGAGCTTCAAAACGTGAAAAAAGCCAGCACCGCTGTATTCGCCTTATCCGTCCTCGCCCTCAGCGTCGCGGCTCAGGCAGAGCCGACCAGTCAGGAATTCGTTCCGACCACACTGGCCACCAGCAACCTCCAGGGCGAAGCCAAGGGATTCCTGGAAGACTCGAAACTGACCGGTTCGACCAAGAACTGGTACGCCAACGAACTGTTGCGTCGTGGCGGCGAGTTCCGCCGCAGCGAGAACGGCGTCGTCGTCGACAGCGACCCGCGCCGGATCAACTGGGTTCAGGGCACCATCGTTGACTACAGCTCGGGCTTCACCCAGGGCACTGTCGGCTTCGCCACGCAAATGGCGGTCTACAACGCCGTTGCGCTGGACCGTGACAAAGACGACCTGATGGGCGGCGCCAACCGTACGCTGACCGAGAACAACGGCGACCCTGTTGGACAGTGGAGCAAGTTGGGCCTTGGCAACATCAAGGCGCGCGTTTCCAACACGACCCTGACCGCCGGACGTCAGTCGATGAACACCCCGGTGCTGGCTTACATCGGCAACCGTGCACTGCCTTCGAGCTTCGAAGGTGTGAGCATTCTGAGCGAAGAGTTCAACAACATCTCGATCCAGGCCGGCAGCTTCGACCGCGTGTCGCCACGTACCGAGCAGAGCCTGACCAAGTTCCGTTCCGAGTACACCAACAACACCGCCACCGCCGATCGCGTTGACATGGCGGGCGTGGATTACAAGCCGTTCAAGAGCCTGACCACCAGCTTCTACGCCTCCAACGTCGAAGACTTCTGGCATCAGTACTACTTCGCTTTCACCCACGAACTGGGTGACCCCGATGTACTGGGCCTGAGCACCAACCTGAACTACTACAAGACCAAGGATTCCGGTCAGAAGAAGATGGGCGAGATCGACAACGACACGTACAGCCTGTCGTTGACCGCCACTCACAAGGCGCACAGCTTCAGCGTTGCGTACCAGGAAGTCGAAGGCGACACCTACTTCGACTACGTCCACGACACCAACGCCATCTTCCTGGCCAACTCCCTGCTCTCGGACTTCAACGGCCCGAACGAGAAGTCGGTTCAGCTGAGCTACCTGCTGAACATGGCCGACTACGGCGTGCCAGGCCTGAAGTTCAACATCTACCAGGCGCGCGGTTTCGACATCGACGGTACTCATTACAAAGGCACCGCTTACGATGTCCGCGGCATGGACGGCGAAACTCACTACGAATACGGTGTTGGCTCGTCGTACACCCTGCAGTCCGGCCCGCTGAAGGCCTCGACCATGCGTGCGACCTACACCACTCACCGCGCGAGCGCCAACCAGGCTGACGGCAACATCAACGAGTTCCGTCTGGTGACCACGATTCCATTCAACATTATGTAATCAGCACGATCGATCGGGCCTCAAGGTGCGGTTTACCGAACTTCGTGGCCCGATACCGACTCACTTATGGCTTCATCACTTGCGGAGTGCGTTACTTGAAATCGACATTCAAACTCGCAACATTGCGCAGCGCGATCGCACTGGCGGTATTCAGCGTCGCGGTCGGCGTATCGGCCAAGCCTCTGGTGGTCTGCACCGAAGCCAGCCCGGAAGGTTTCGACACGGCGCTCTACACCACGGCCGTGACCGCCGATGCGTCGGCGGAAACCATTTACAACCGTCTGGTGGATTTCAAGCCGGGCACCACGGAAATCGTTCCGGCACTGGCCGACACGTGGGAGATCAGCGATGACGGCCTGACCTACACGTTCCACCTGCGCAAGGGCGTCAAGTTTCACACCACCGACTACTTCAAACCGACCCGCGAGATGAACGCCGATGACGTGGTCTGGAGCTTCCAGCGTCAACTGGACCCCAACCACCCGTGGCACAAACAGTCGCAGGTCGGCTACCCGTACTTCGAGAGCATGGGTTTCAAAGAGCTGCTGAAGAACGTCGAGAAAGTGGACGACAGTACCGTCAAGTTCACCCTGACCCGCCGCGAAGCGCCGTTCCTGGCTGACGTCGCCATGGCTTTTGCTTCGATTTACTCGGCTGAATACGCCGATCAACTGCTCAAGGCCAACAAGACCGATAACCTCAACAGCCAGCCCATCGGCACCGGTCCGTTCGTCTTCCAGCGCTACGCAAAAGATGCTCAGGTTCGCTTCAAGGCCAACGCGGATTATTTCCGGGGCAAGCCGCCGGCTGACGCTCTGATCTTTGCCATCGCCACCGACAGCAACGTGCGCCTGCAGAAGCTCAAGGCAAACGAATGTCAGATCGCCCTGTATCCGAAGCCCGATGACATCCCGAACATCAAGAAAGACCCGAGCCTGAAGATCGACGAACTGAACGCGATGACCACCGCGTACGTCGCCATGAACACCACGCACAAGTACATGAGTGACGTGCGGGTGCGTAAAGCGATCGAGATCGCGTTTGATAAAGAAGCCTACGTCAACGCCCTGTTCGGCAAAGGCAACGCCACCGTCGCCGTGAACCCGTATCCGGACACGCTGCTGGGCTACAACAAAGACCTGAAAAACCCTGCTCACGATCTGGACAAGGCCCGCGCTTTGCTCAAGGAAGCCGGCGTTCCTGAAGGCACCGTGCTGACCCTGTTCACCCGCAACGGCGGTGGCGCGACCAACCCGAACCCGACCATGGGCGCACAAATGATGCAGGCCGACCTGGCCAAAGTCGGCATTAAGTTAGATATACGCGTCATGGAATGGGGCGAAATGCTCAAACGTGCCAAAAACGGCGAACACGACATGGTGTCGGCCGGCTGGGCAGGTGACAATGGTGACCCTGATAACTTCCTGACTCCACTGCTCAGCTGCGAGGCCGCTAAAAACGGCGAAAACTACTCGCGCTGGTGCAATCAGAAGTTCCAGACGTTGATCGATCAGGCGCGGGAAAAAACCGACCCGGCCGAACGCGCTTCGCTTTACGAGCAGGCTCAAGTGATCTTCAACCAGGATTTGCCATGGATCAGCATGGCCCATACCAAAATGTTCACTGCAATGCGCAATAACGTGGAGGGTTACCACATCAGCCCTCTCACCACTAATAACTTCGCTACCACCCAAGTGAAGTAGAAGAAGAATCCGGCGGGCTCTATTACCCAGAGACCCGCCGGTACCTGATGAGGTACACGAGAAGATGTTTAGTTTTATCGCTCGCCGAGTGGGGTTGCTCATACCCACCTTCTTCGGCATCACCTTGCTGACCTTCGCCCTGATTCGCCTGATTCCTGGCGACCCTGTCGAAGTCATGATGGGTGAACGCCGGGTCGATCCGGAAATGCACGCCCAAGCCATGGAACGTCTTGGCCTGAACAAACCCCTTTATGCGCAATACATCGATTACGTCGGCAAGCTCGCCCATGGAGACCTGGGCGAATCGCTGCGTACGCGCACGAGCGTGTGGTCCGAATTCACTTCGCTGTTCCCGGCAACACTGGAACTGTCGATTGCGGCGCTGATCTTCGCAGGCATTCTCGGTCTGCTGGCCGGTGTCATTGCGGCACTGAAGCGAGGGTCCCTGTTCGACCATGGGGTCATGGGTATCTCCCTGGCGGGGTACTCGATGCCGATCTTCTGGTGGGGCCTGATCCTCATCATGTTTTTCTCGGTATCGCTGGGCTGGACCCCGGTATCGGGCCGTATCGACCTTCTGTACGACATTCCCCCCAGAACCGGTTTCATGCTGATCGACACCCTGCTCAGCGACGAAGAAGGTTCGTTCATGGACGCTCTGCGTCACTTGATTCTGCCGGCCATCGTGCTGGGTACCATTCCGCTGGCGGTCATCGCCCGGATGACACGCTCCTCGATGCTCGAAGTCCTGCGTGAAGACTACGTGCGCACTGCGCGCGCCAAGGGTCTGTCGCCGGCTCGCGTGGTGTTCGTTCACGGCCTGCGCAACGCGCTGATCCCGGTGCTGACGGTGTTCGGTCTGCAAGTGGGCACGCTGCTGGCCGGTGCGGTGCTGACCGAAACGATCTTCTCCTGGCCGGGCATCGGCAAGTGGCTGATCGAAGCCATCGGCGCCCGCGACTACCCTGTCGTGCAAAACGGCATCCTGCTAATCGCCTGCCTGGTGATTCTGGTCAACTTCGTGGTGGACATCCTCTACGGCTTTGCCAACCCACGCATTCGTCATCAGCGCTGAGATCCCTTTTTATGAGCACACCTACTCCCGTAGCAGCAGTCGATCAAAGCCTGCTCTACCCGTCCGTTTACAAAGAGTTCTGGCAGCACTTTTCCAAGAACAAAGGCGCCGTCGCCGGTCTGGTGTTTATGCTGGTGATCGTGTTCTGCGCCCTGTTCGCGCCGTGGGTTGCCCCCCATGATCCGAGCGAGCAATACCGTGATTTCCTGCTGACCCCGCCGGTCTGGCTGGAAGGCGGCCAATGGCAGTTCCTGCTGGGCACCGATGAACTGGGCCGCGACCTGCTGTCGCGTCTGATCCAGGGTTCGCGCCTGTCGCTGCTGATCGGTCTGTCGTCGGTGGTGATGTCGCTGATTCCGGGGATTCTCATGGGTCTGCTGGCCGGTTTCTTCCCGAAAATCCTCGGCCCGACCATCATGCGTCTGATGGACATCATGCTGGCGCTGCCATCGCTGCTGCTGGCTGTGGCCATCGTCGCGATCCTCGGCCCTGGCCTGATCAACACCGTCATCGCCATTGCCATCGTTTCGCTGCCGTCCTACGTACGTCTGACCCGTGCAGCGGTCATGGGCGAGCTGAACCGTGACTACGTGACCGCCGCGCGTCTGGCCGGCGCAACGCTGCCGCGCCTGATGTTCATCACCGTGCTGCCCAACTGCATGGCGCCGCTGATCGTTCAGGCCACTTTGAGTTTCTCCTCGGCGATCCTCGACGCTGCGGCGCTGGGCTTCCTGGGTCTGGGTGTACAACCGCCGACGCCTGAGTGGGGCACCATGCTCGCTTCGGCCCGCGACTACATCGAACGCGCCTGGTGGGTGGTAAGCCTCCCGGGTCTGACCATTTTGCTCAGCGTGCTGGCAATCAACCTGATGGGCGACGGTCTGCGCGATGCGCTGGACCCGAAACTCAAGAACGCCGCCTGAGGACGTCCGAATGTCTCTTTTAAACATCAAGAACCTCAACGTGCGCTTTGGCGATGCCACGGCCACCCCGGTGGTCGACGGCCTGGATCTGGCCGTCGACAAGGGCGAAGTACTGGCAATCGTGGGCGAATCGGGTTCGGGTAAATCCGTGACCATGATGGCGCTCATGGGCCTGATCGAGCACCCCGGCATCGTCACCGCCGACGCCCTGGTCTTCGACGGCAAGGACATGCTCACACTCAATGCCCGCCAGCGTCGCAAGATCGTCGGCAAAGACATGTCGATGGTCTTCCAGGACCCGATGACCGCGCTGAACCCGAGCTACACCGTGGGCTTCCAGATCAAGGAAGTGCTCAAGCAGCATTTGGGTCTGTCGGGGCGTGCCGCCCATCAGCGCGCACTGGAGCTGTTGCAGAAGGTGGAAATCCCGGGCGCCGCACAGCGTCTGGACGCCTACCCGCACCAACTGTCGGGCGGCATGAGCCAGCGCGTCGCGATCGCCATGGCCATCGCCGGCGAGCCGAAGCTGCTGATCGCCGACGAACCGACCACCGCGCTGGACGTGACCATTCAGGCGCAGATCATGGACCTGCTGCTGGCCCTGCAAAAAGAGCAGGACATGGCGCTGGTGCTCATTACGCACGACCTCGCCGTGGTGGCTGAAACCGCTCAGCGGGTTTGCGTGATGTATGCCGGTCAAGCCGTGGAAGTGGGTCAGGTGCCGGGGCTGTTCGACGTCCCGGCGCACCCGTACAGCGAAGCGTTGCTGGCGGCGATTCCCGAGCACAGCATGGGCGCCGCGCGCCTGTCGACGCTGCCGGGTATCGTTCCGGGTCGCTACGACCGTCCAAGTGGCTGCCTGCTCTCGCCGCGCTGCCCGTACGTCCAGGACAAATGCCGCCAGCAACGCCCGGGCCTAGACCCGAAAGCCCATAGCCTGGCGCGTTGCTTCTTTCCGCTGAATCAGGAGGTGGCGTGATGAGCGAAATCGTACTGACCGCTCGTGACCTTACTCGTCACTACGATGTGTCCCGTGGGCTGTTCAAGCCCCATGCAACCGTGCGCGCGCTCAACGGCGTGTCGTTCGAACTCGAAGCCGGCAAGACCCTGGCGGTGGTCGGCGAGTCCGGCTGCGGCAAGTCGACACTGGCCCGCGCGCTGACGCTGATCGAAGAGCCTTCTTCGGGTTCGTTGAAAATCGCCGGCCAGGAAGTCACCGGCGCGACCAAGGCGCAACGCAAACAGCTGCGCAAAGACGTGCAGATGGTGTTCCAGAGCCCGTATGCGTCGCTCAATCCGCGGCAGAAAGTCGGTGATCAACTGGGCGAGCCCCTGCTGATCAATACCAGTCTTTCCGCCGCCGAACGCCGCGAGAAAGTGCAGGCCATGATGGCCCAGGTCGGTCTGCGTCCCGAGCACTATCAGCGCTATCCGCACATGTTCTCCGGCGGTCAGCGTCAACGTATCGCGCTGGCGCGGGCGATGATGCTGCAGCCTAAAGTGCTGGTGGCGGACGAACCGACTTCCGCGCTCGACGTGTCGATTCAAGCGCAGGTGCTTAACCTGTTCATGGATCTGCAGCAAGAGTTCAACACGGGCTACGTGTTCATCTCCCACAACCTGGCGGTGGTGCGTCACGTCGCCGACACGGTGTTGGTGATGTACCTCGGTCGCCCGGCCGAGATGGGTCCCAAGGACGAGATCTATAACCGTCCGCTGCACCCGTACACCCAGGCGCTGCTGTCGGCGACTCCGACGATCCACCCGGACCCGTCGAAGCCGAAGATCAAAATCGTCGGCGAGCTGCCCAACCCGCTGAACCCGCCGTCAGGCTGCGCGTTCCACAAGCGCTGTCCGTACGCAACCGAGCGTTGCGCCGTCGAAGTGCCGGAGCTGCGTTGGGTAGACAACCGTCAGGTTGCCTGCCATTACGCGGAACAGTTTGTGGCGTGATGGTTGAGTCATAAAAAAGGCCGTTGCGTGAGAGCGCAACGGCCTTTTTTTGTGGCTTTGATTATGACGTTTACATCATCGCCGCCGTTGCCATTCGTGGCGTCCACCTCATCACGGATAAACGGAACTCGCGCAGCAAACACAGTCCCTGTGGGAGTGAGCTTGCTCACGAATACGGCATTTCAACCGCTGAAGATTTAGCGGATGTTGAGGCCTCTTCGCGAGCAAGCTCGCTCCCACATATCCATCATCAGTCGAGTTAGTAAACATCCCGCCGATACCGCCCCTGCTCGATCAACTCCCGCACCGCGTCCTCACCCAGCAACGCGTTCAACGTTTCATCCACGCCAGCCGCCATGCCTTCCAGACTGCCGCAGATGTAAATCACAGCGCCCTCGGCCAGCCAGTGACGCAGCTCATCAGCCGCTTCCCGCAAGCGGTCCTGCACATAGATTTTTTCAGCCTGATCCCGGGAAAACGCCAGGTCCAGACGCGCCAGATCGCCACTCGCCAGCCAGCCGTTAAGTTCGTTCGCGCAATGGAAATCGTGGGCCCTGTTTCGCTCGCCAAACAGCAGCCAGTTGCGTTGCTCACGCGAAACGACGCGTGCCTTGAGCAAGCTGCGCAGGCCTGCCAGTCCGGTGCCGTTACCAATCAGAATCATCGGCGCAGGCTCGGCAGGCAGATGGAAACCGCTGTTGCGACGCACCCGCACGCTGACGGCGCCGCCCACGGCGACATGCTCGGTCAACCAGCCCGAACACAGCCCAAGGCTGCCATCGGGGTGCAGTTCCTGACGCACGATCAGCTGCAACACACCGTCCTCGGGAATCGAAGCGATCGAATACTCGCGCATGGCCAACGGCACCAGGGCATCGACCAGCGCCTGCGCGTGCAAGCCCACCAGATGACTGCGGTTGATCGGCAGCTGTCGCGAGCACAAGGCTTGGCCGAGGGTCTCGTTCAAGCCGTCGACGGTGACTTGGGTGTCAGCAGCAATGCTCAACCCGGACAGGAACTGCTCGACCGCAGATGCCGGGTTACGCGGCAATATCTCAACCAGATCGCCGGCCTCCCAATCAGCCGCCGACTCACACGTCAGTCCCAGCAAGAACACTTTCGAACCCACGCTTCCGGGGTTCAGCCATTCCCGAGCCACCAGCGTCCAGTTCTGATACTCCGGCGCTTGCCAGACGGTCGCGGGCGTCGAGCCTGTCAGCTCGCCCAACTGCTGTTGCCAGTGTTGCAGCGCTGCACCGTCGCCGCTGTCCACTTCAACCGGCGCGAACAGCGTGCGTCCGCCGCGTTCGGCCAGCCAGCCGTGCAGCCGCTGAGCGAAACCGCAGAACTGTTGATACTGGCGATCGCCCAGCCCAAGCACCGCGTAGTTGAGATTGTCCAGCGCCAGCGGCCGGCCCAGCACCTTGCGCTCGAAGCCACGGGCGCTGTCCGGTGCCTCGCCGTCGCCGAAGGTGCTGACCACGAACAACGCGTTGCGGCTCTGGTGCAGGTCCTGCTCGGTGATGTCGCCCAGACGCTGCACCTTCACCGGCACGCCGGCGGTTTGCAGCTGGCCGGCCGTCTGCCAGGCGAGTTGCTCGGCGAACCCGCTCTGGCTGGCAAAGCCGATCAGCCACGCCGCGCCCTGCTCGCCCTTCGTCGTCGACACTTCACCGCGCGCATTGCGGATCTCGCGCTTCTTGCGTCGGCGGTCGAGGTAGAGCAGCCAGCCGGTGATGAAAAACAGCGGCATCAACAACGCGGCCACGGTCACGACGATGCGCCCGATCAAGCCGAAGTAGCTGCCGGTGTGCAGGGCGTAGTTGCTGATTAACAGCTGCGCGCCGAGGTTTTTCTCTGTGTAACGCGACACCGCCTTGAGGGAGCCATCGGCCGGGTCGAGGCTGATCTGGTTCAAGGCACGGGGGTGCGGCGCTGTTTTAAGGAGGTAAAACACCGTCGCCATCTGGCCCGGTGCCTGGGGCATGCGCAGGTTGTAGGTCTTGAGGTCCGGTCCGGCAGCGCTCTGGATGGTCTGCCAGATGGCGTCGTAATCCGGGGCCGAAGCCGTGACATTTTTAGGCGCCTCTTTCACTGCAGGGCCAGGACGCGGCCCTCCGCCACGGCGCTGTTCGCCCGCCACGGGAGGATCGCCAATCAGCTTGGTCATGCCGTTGCTGAACCAGTCGTAAGACCACATCAGCCCGGTGATCGCCAGCAGCAAATAGATGATCAGGCACCAGGTGCCGAACACCGAATGCAGGTCCCAATTGAAACTGCGTCCCTTCTTCGCCCAGTCCATGGTCAGCCAGGCGCGCCAGTTCAGCGGCTTGCGCGGCCAGCGCAGATACAGCCCAGACAGGCAGAAGAACACCAGGATCAGCGTGCACGCCGCGGTGACTTGCTTGCCGTACTCCCCGGCGGCGAGGAATCGGTGCAGGTTGAGGATGAAACCGAAGAAATCCTGGCCTACGGCGTCCTCGGTGAACGCGCCGGTGTAGGGGTTGAAGTTGTGCATCTCGCCGCGACGCTGCCCCGGTGGCGGCTTGAACCAGACCTGAGCGACCTTGTCGCCGTCGACGTCAATGCGGAACATCGCCGCCGTGTCGTTGCCCTGGGCTTCGACCTTGCTGACCATTTCCGCCAGTGACAGTTGACGACCCTGAGGCTGCACGAACAACACATCGGGGTTGAGCGCGTCGAGTATTTCGTCCTCGAAAGAATACAGCGCGCCGGTGATCCCCATAAGGGCAAGCACCAGACCGGCCGTGATTCCAAAGAACCAGTGCACTTGAAACAGGACTTTTTTCAACACCCTCGACACCTCACTCACCCGCTACGGCGCGCATTATGCGCACAAACGGCATACATTCTCATCTGTGGCTGATTCTTGATGCAAAACCTGGGGGACCGAGCTTGCCCTGCCACCCCGCGCTCACCCGGCCAACATAAATCCTGTAGGAGTGAGCTTGCTCGCGAAGAGGCCGGCACAGTCGCTGAAATCTTCAGCGACTGAACTCAGGTCTTCGCGAGCAAGCTCGCTCCCACGAGGCAGTGGACTGACTCGATATTTCGGATCGTTCGCCGGACTTGTGGGAGTGACCGGATCAGAAGTGGAAGCTGGCACTCATCAGCGCGGTACGCCCGGCAGACATGTGGGCGTAGTGGGTGGTGAAGACCTGATCGTAGTAACGCTTGTCGGTCAGGTTCTGCACGTTCAGTTGCAGGTCGACGTTCTTGGTCAGCGCGTACGTGGCCATGGCGTCGTAGCGCCAGTAGGACGGCACTTCCACCGAGTTGGCTTCGTTGCCGAAACGGGAATCGACGAACGTCGCGCCGCCGCCCAAGGTCAGCTTCGGCATCAGTTCGTAGGTCGACCAGAAATTGAAGCTGTTGCGCGGCGTGCTCGGCATGTGATTACCCTCATCCGCCTTGCTGGTCGCACTGACGATCTCACTCTCCATGTAGGTGTAGCCGCCGTAGACTTTCCATTTGCCGGTGATGTTGCCGCTATAGGTCAGCTCCAGACCATCGACACGCTGCTCGCCGTCCAGCACCTGGAACGTCGCGTTGTCAGGGTCAGTGACCCGCGCGTTGGTCTTCTCGGTGCGGAACAGCGCGGCGGTCAGCGACAGGTTATCGTCGAAGAAATCCCACTTGGTGCCCAGCTCGTAGTTGCGGTTCTTTTCCGGATCGAGGTTGGCGTTGTTCGCCGCGATTTCCAGACCACCATTGCCGCTGGTCTCACCCGACGGGTTGCTGGACGTCGACCATGCCGCGTAGATGCTGCCGTTCGGCAATGGCTTGTAGGTTACGCCGACCTGGTAATTCCACAGCTGGCTGGTGTTTTCACGCTTGAAGCTGCCCGCCACCGAGCCCCGGCCACCGGTGCTGTAACCGCTGGAACGCACGTCGTAATCGTCGTAACGCAGGCCGAGGTTCAACGACCACTGCTCGTTGAATTTCAGCGTGTCGAACACATACGCGGCACTGGTTTTGGTGTCGGTATCGGTGTACGCCTGGCTGTCGGTGATGGTGCCGTTCCAGTCGTCTTTCGGCGACGGGTTGGACAGGCTGGTGCAGTCGCCGGACGCCAAGAGCGCTGCGTTACACGTCGAGCCGATGGTCCCGCCACTGGCACTGAGCACGTTGTAGCCGCGGTTGTGGGTGTCCTGATACGAAAACTCGAGGCCTGTCACCAGGCTGTGCTGAATGAAACCGGTGTCGAATTTCGCTTGCAGGTCAGTCTGGTTGACGAAGCCGCTGGAGGTGGAATTGCGGCTCTTCGCGGAGCGCGAGACGAGGCCTCTGGCAACGTTGCCCCGGCTGTCGTCGGGGTTGGTGACGATGTAGTCCAGCGTCGAGCGCGACATGCGGAAGCTGTTGGAGATCGTCAGGTTGTCGTTGAGGTCGTGTTCGAGGCGGATCGTGCCGCTGTCGTTGACGCTCTTGCGGTAATCGCGGTCGGTCAAACCGTAGAAGTTGTTTTCGTTGACGTGGGCCGGCTTGTCGACCACGTACTTGCTGCGGCCCGTGGTGTTGGTCAGCGGAATGCCGTAGTCGGGCATGTCGTCGGTGGACAGGTGGTAGTAGTCGACCTTGACTCGCGTGTCGGTGCCCAGACCGAACGCGAACGAAGGCGCAACGCCCCAACGGCTGTTGTCGACATCATTGCGGCCGGCGACATTGGAATCATGCTTCATCAGGTTCAGGCGGAAGGCCGAGGTGTCGGTCATCTGCTTGTTGACGTCGAGGGTGTAGCGCTGGGTCTGGTCCGAACCGAAGGTGTAGCCGCCGTTGAAGGCATCGCCCAGATGAGCGCCCTTGGTGACGAGGTTCAGGCTGCCACCCGTGGAGCCTGCACCCGTGAACGCCGAGCCCGGGCCTTTGCTGACCTCGACTGATTCGACGTTGAAAATCTCCCGGCTCTGCGCCGCTACGTCGCGCATGCCGTCGACGAATACGTCGCTCTCTGCGTTGAAGCCGCGAATGATCGGGCGATCCGCATTCGGGTTGCCGCCCTCCCCCGCACCAAAAGTAATGCCGGGGGTGGTGCGCAATGCGTCAGCTAGGCTCGTCGCCGCGGTGTCGCGGATGACTTGCTGCGGGATCACCGTGACGCTCTTCGGCGTCTCGCGCAGGGGTGCGGTGTACTTTTTCGAGGCCGATTCTTCGGTCTTGTAAGCCGTGTCGGCCCGCTCGCCGTCGATATTGGTGGCCCCGAGATTCAGAGCATCCGATGCAGGTTCTGCAGCCTGCGCCATATGGGCGGCTGATATCGCCGCAAGGGCGACGCCCACGGCGCTGACAATGGAACGCTGCGAATGGGCGGTAACCGGTTGTGCTTGGCGCGACATTTTCCTTCCCCAAGGAAACAATAAGGCGGCGGAATATAGTTGAGACTGCTTCGCATTCGCAGAAAACTTACATTCTTTACACTTTCCCATTACTCAATTTTCACATCTGCCCATTCACACGCGCGGGAGGCGTTTTACACGACCAATAAGAATCACTATCATCCGCCGCTTCATTCTTCTCGCAGGTCGCGATTCATGCTCCTACATATCCCCGGTCTGTTTTCACCCGAGGAGGTGCGTCGCATCCGACAGGCGCTGGAGGAAACCCAATGGGCGGACGGCAAGATCACCGCCGGGCACCAGTCGGCGAAAGCCAAGCACAACCTGCAGTTGCCGGAGGGCCATCCACTTGCCGTGGAGATTGGCGCGGCGATGCTTGAGCGCCTGTGGCAGAACCCGCTGTTCATGTCTGCCGCCCTGCCCCACAAGGTCTTCCCGCCGTTATTGAACTGCTACACCGGCGGCGGCAGTTTCGATTTCCACATCGACAACGCCGTGCGTCAGGCCAAGGGCAGCACCGAGCGTGTGCGCACGGATTTGTCATCGACGCTGTTCTTCAGCGATCCCGATGATTACGACGGCGGCGAGCTGGTGATTCAGGACACCTTCGGCACCCGTCAGGTCAAGCTCCCGGCGGGTGACCTGCTGCTTTATCCGGCCAGCAGTCTGCACAAAGTCAATGCTGTGACGCGGGGCGCGCGGTACGCCTCGTTCTTCTGGACCCAGAGCCTGGTGCGGGACGATGGCCACCGCACACTGCTGTTCGAAATGGACGCGGCCATTCAGCAATTGAGCCGCGACGTGCCCGATCATCCTTCACTGCTGCAACTCACCGGCATCTATCACAACCTGCTGCGGCAGTGGGTCGAGGTCTGAGTCATGACCTGGAATCTGCGACGTGAAGAGGTGCTCGACGGCGACCAATTGCGCGCCATGCTTGAAGACAGCCCGGCCAGTGCCGCACGGGCGATTCTGATCGCGGCGCAGGCCAACATCGTCGACGCCCAAGCGCTGCTCGGGCAGATATTGCTCGACGGCACCGGCATTGAACGCGACCCGGCGCTGGCGTTGGTCTGGTTCCAGATTGCGGCCCGTCGCGGCCACGCGATGGCGCAGAACATGGCTGGCCGCTGCCACGAGCATGGGTGGGGCTGCGAACCGGACGCGGCAAAGGCTGCCGAGCATTATCGCCTCGCCGCCGAGGCCGGTCTGGATTGGGGCTTTTATAACTACGGCAACCTGCTCGCCACCGGGCGCGGGGTGAACAAAGATCAGGCCCGCGCGCTGGCCTGCTATCGCAAGGCGGCAGAGCTGGGCCACGCGAAGTCGATGAATCTGCTGGGGCGTTATCTGGAAGAGGGTCTGTGCTGCGAGCAGGATCTCGCTGCAGCCCATGAGTGGTATCAACGGTCGGCGCGGGCAGGTGATTTCCGTGGGCAGTTCAGTCATGCCGCAGTGCTGGCAGATCACGGACGCGTGGAGGAAGCCGTAGGCTGGCTGAAAACTGCCGTGCAGAATGGCAATCTCAACTTCCTGCGGGTCAGTCGCAAGACGCTGTTGCAAGCACCCCATCCTCAGGTTCGAGCGCTGGCTCTCGATTACCATAAGCGGGCGGCGGAGTTGGGAAATGAAGCAGACGCGGCGGAATATCGTGAACTACTGAAAGTTATATAACCGCCAATTGTAAGTTCATTTGCCAAACACAGTTTCACGAGCAGCCCCCAATCGTGTGTTACGCCCCCATTTCCGGGGACATGCCAACATTGTGCATGGGCGGGAACGAATCATCCTACAAACTCAGACTGCCTTCGCACTTTGACCGCCTCAAAAACACGACTTACTCTCCTTCTCGTGCAGACAACTTAACCATTCTGCATCTGAAGCGTTAATTAGCTTCAGAACATTTAATACGCATCATTAAAGGATTAATGATATGTCTCAACTTACGGAAAACCTCGTCACCGACGCAGCGAGTGATCCTGCAAGCCTTTTCGGTTCATCGGTCGCAACAAACGGGAGCGATACCCGGGACACCGGGCTGATACTGACCAAAGAGCAGCTCAAGCACCTCAAGAAATATGAAATCGCCGGCCTGGCCCTTCCGACCGAACTGGACAACGTCATCGCTTATCTGGGCTATGAAAACGGCGCCGGTCTCGGGCTGGAGCCCGTTGACTTCCAGCGCACCTTCAAGCTCGTCAATGGCCACGCCAGGCTGTGGAATCCGCTGCGCACCGACCTGCTGACCGTCAATACCAAACTCGTGGTATTCGCCGGCTCCATGCAAGTCTATGGCGCGAGTATGAGGGAAGTATTCGATGATATGGCGGTATTGGGCCTGATCGAAAAATACAACATCAAGACACTTGAAGATCTGCGGAAAGTCGAACTTAAGCTGGGCAAAAAATTTCCCGGCATTGAGGCTATGGATCGTCTTGATTTGGGTTTTTATCTGGATGAAATACTCAAGAAAGTAAGAGAGCAAGAGGCGGAGGCGCTTGCAATAAAACAGCGCCTGGACTCATTCGGCCGACAACTGGCCCAACAGGTTGGCCCCGCCATCAAGCTCAAATTGGCGAGCATCGACAACAACACCATGAGCAGCGAGATCCAGGCGCTTCAGGTGAAAATCGATAACCGCGCGCTGGCCATTGAAGAGAAGAACAAAGAATACAAAGAGATGGTCAAGCAGGCCATCGGTGCCGTCATGGGCAACCTGGTCATGATGATTTACTCCAGCGTCCAGGCCGAAAAAATCCGCAAGGAACGCAACAAGCTCACCGAAGAGCAAGAAAAAGATATCGCGCTGATGGCGAAGAAAAACCGGATCCTGGCGTCGCTGGGTCGTATACGGATGGACTTCCAGAACCTCGATCTGATTGTGATCGATGCCGACATCGCCACCCAAAACCTGATCAGTGTCTGGAACTCGTTAAGCACGTTCATCGCTGCTTCCGCCGCTGAAGTAGATGGTATCCACGACGGCCTGTCCATGCGCAGGTTCCGCAACCAATTCAATCTCGTGGTTAAACCGTGGGAAACCATTGAAGTGGACGCCCAAAAATTACAACACGTGTTTGCAGAAGCGGACCGCGAATTCAGAGAAGATTACGGAGTTTAAACATGAATAACATTTCTCAATTTCCAGGCAGCCTCGACTATCCGGAGCTGAACGTTCAAGCGTTCAAACAGGCGAAAGCCAATGCCAACGATGCAACCATTCAAATGAAAGTTCTGTTCATTCAGACACAGTATCTGCCGTCATTGCACAACCGAGTCTCTGAACTGGACAAAGCCATACGTGAGTCTGACTTCAGACTTCGGGACACCGTTCAATCACTGGGTACTGTTTTAGGGATTCAAGTGGGCGCCCTCAGAGAACTTCAAAGTGAGTTCCAGGGCGCCCCGGAGTCCGACAAAGAAGAAATCATTGAAGACATCGTCATTCGAATTCAGACCATCATGAACACCGTGGGCAATAAAGAGCTGATGCTCCACAATCTGATCACGGCCATGGCAACGCCGATTGATCGAGCTGCCACTGGGACGTACATCAAGCAGCTTGAAGCCGACCAGGCGCGCCTGCCGGCAGAAGTGCTGAAGATCAAAGAACGCCAGGACACGCTGGAAGCAAAGCGCAAAGCGCTGACTGACGCCATGGCACTGATCGAAGCCAAGGGCTTCACCGAGCTGGCCAAAGATACAGCGCTGACCGCTCAGGAGCTGGTCAAAATGGGCATGACACCCCCCCAGTTGATTGCCGTAGAGGCCGCCATCGGCTTGGCGCAACAGGTCCTGGAACGGGCCGAAAGCCTGATCAACTACCTGGGGATGGTTGAAGCCCGCAATACCCTGCGCAAACAGATTGATGACCTGATCAGCAGCACTTACGCGAAGACCAATGAGTTACGCCTGGTCACATTAAAAAAAGAGCTGATCACGGCGTGCCATAACTTCGATGAACATCGGGCGCAGTACATCACCGAGTTCGAGAAATGTGTCGCGGCCAAACGGGCCTTCCTCGCGACTTACAACACCGTAAACGGTGGTGATCAGGACGCGGTCACTCAGTTCAGCGTTGACGCGCTGTCGCTGGCAAAACACTTGAAAGTCATGGCCTGATTTCATCCGCCAACGCGCAACAATGCAGGCCGGGAAGTACAAGGGATGTTCTTCCCGGCCCCATGCCGGAGCGCCTGGTTCACGTCAGGCCTCCCCTTCACACCATTCATCTCATTAAAGGATTAACGATATGAAATCATCCGGAGCCATGGATGACGCACCCGTTCGGGATGAGAAACTTGACTTGGCAGAGCGCCTGCCCTGCACGTTGATTTCCGCTGCAGCGGGTACGGTAGAAGAAGCCATTCGCGCGCCAGGCCTCTTCCTGACCAAATCACAACTGATTGACCTTATGCGTTATACAACCCACGGTCTCGCGCTTCCCATCGCACTCAAAGATGTTGTCTGGTATCTGGGCTACGAAACAGGCGCCGGCCTGAATCTTGAAGCCAGGGATTTTCAGGCGAGTTTCAATCGCATTCATCTTCATGCCGCGCAATGGAAACCGCTTCGTACCGACCTGATGAACGTAGGCAGCGAGTTGTGGGTGTTCGCCGATCAGATGCAAGTTTACGGCAACGGTGTAAGAGAGCTTTATAACGAGATCAGGGCAAAGGCTGCAGAGACGCTCGAGCCGACCGATCACCAGGATTTTCTGCATTACATCGAGCAGGTCGCCGCGCTCGTCTTGCATCGACGCAACACAACCGAAGCACTCAAGGGTCGGCTCGATGCCTTTTCGCGGGAGTTGTCGACACGGGTAATGCCCGACGTACAGCTCAAGTTAAAGAGCATCGACAACAATAATGTGCCGGCCGACATCAAAACGCTGAACGACGCCATCAACCGACGTGCCGCAGACATTGAAGAAAAACAGCGGGCATACAAAACGCTGATCAAAAAGTCGGTGGGTGCCAGTTTTGCCCTGATCGGTTTGGGTATTTACTACGGGGTTGAAGCAGGCAAAGTGCGTAGAAAGATCAATGCATTGCGCCTGGAACAAGAGAACAGCATTCGTCTACTGGAGCAAAAAAACCGAATCCACGCCTCACTGCAGCGCGTTCGTCATGATCTGCATGATCTAAGCCTGATCATTCTGGATGCAGACATTGCCATCCAGAACATGGTTGTGGTGTGGAACGGTCTGCATATTTTCCTGATCCACTCGGCTCAAGAAGCGGGCAAAATTGATAACGCGCTGTCAATGCGCCGCCTCATGAACGCTTTTAATCTGGTGGCTGAACCCTGGACCCAGATAAAACGGGAAGCGGACACGTTGCTCAAAGTGTTCAAAGAGGCAGACCGCGAGTTCCGCAAGAATTATGGGCATCAGGCATGAAGAATTCGAACGCTTCGACATAGACAAGACCTACGCCACCGCGCAGTGGCAACACAACGAGTTTGCGCTGTAACGCCATGGAGGGCGGCATCATGACAACACATCTCATCGAATACGACGATGTCGGGTACTTGGGATACAACATCGGCTATCTGGAAAAACTTCCCCAACACATTGAAGCCTTCAAGATCAAACTCGGTTTGGTGCCTCAAGCCGAATACGGTAAATACAGGGAGCCCGCGATGGATCAAGCCGTCGCCATCGCGCGGCAGGGCAGTACGCTCTGGAGCAGCAGCGTGAAGCAGATTCGCTCGCTCCATCACGACACCAAAAAGACACTGGCTGAGCTGGTCGCACTACTGGACAGCAACCCGTTCGACAGCCGAATCGCGCAGCTCACGCAGGATCTGCTGCGCCACGATGCAGAGTTCAAGCGGCAACAGGCGGAATGCGACCGCATCATCGAATGCGCAAGGCAGACCATTCCCCGGTTCATCGATTTCATGAACGTCAGGACGTATGAATATGCGAAACAAAAAGGGCTGCTGGTTAAAGGAAAGTCCAGCAACGTACCGGAAACGCTGAGCAGCGCGGTGACGGACGAGAGCAGTCTGGATTCGGCAAGAAGCGCAATGCAATGGCATCGTCGCGCCTACAATACGACGATCCTCTCGGCAGGAAATATGGGGGCCTATTGCTCGCGATTGTCCGGCCTATTGAACGCCACACTCCGTGAAGTCCAGGCGCTCAAGGCCAATCAACCCGCGCGGCGCATGACCGTGTCGTGTCAATCCGCGGCCATCTCAGCACGCGAGGCTCAGCGGCTGATCAATTACACCCTCGACAGTATTCTTCGATTCAGTATTTGAACCGCAAAAAAAGGCACCCACCGGGTGCCGTTTTCTCGTTACTGCGCAGATTTACACGTAGTAAGACTTCAGCGGCGGGAAGCCGTTAAATTCCACAGCGCTGTAGCTGGTGGTGTACGCACCCGTGGAGAGCCAGTACAGACGATCACCGATGGCCAGGTTCAGCGGCAGGCCGTACTTGTAGTTCTCGTACATGATGTCGGCGCTGTCGCAGGTCGGGCCGGCGATGACGACTTCTTCCACTTCGCCTTTCTTCTCGGTCCAGATCGGGAACTTGATGGCTTCGTCCATGGTTTCGATCAGGCCGGAGAACTTGCCCACGTCCGTGTACACCCAACGCTCGACGGCGGTGCGGGATTTACGCGACACCAGCACCACTTCGCTGACCAGAATACCGGCGTTGGCGATCAACGAACGGCCCGGCTCCAGAATGATTTCCGGCAGGTCATCACCGAAGTCTTCTTTCAGATAGCGGATGATTTCTTCAGCGTAGGTTTCCAGGCTGTTGGTGCGGGTGATGTAGTTGGCCGGGAAGCCGCCGCCCATGTTGATCAGCTTGAGCACGATGCCGTCTTCTTCTTTCAGACGCTCGAAGATCACTTTCACTTTGGCGATCGCGGCGTCCCAGACGCTGATGTCGCGCTGCTGCGAACCGACGTGGAACGAGATGCCGTAAGGCACTAGGCCCAGTTCACGGGCCAGAATCAGCAGGTCCATGGCCATGTCGGTCTGGCAACCGAACTTGCGTGACAGCGGCCAGTCAGCCGTGGTCGAGCCTTCGGTGAGGATGCGAACGTAGACTTTCGAGCCCGGCGCAGCCTTGGCGATGTTGCGCAGGTCGGCTTCGGAGTCGGTGGAGAACAGACGCACGCCCTTCTCGTAGAAGTAGCGAATGTCTTTGGATTTCTTGATGGTGTTGCCGTAGCTGATGCGATCCGGGCTGACGCCGCGGTCCATCACCTTGTCCAGCTCGTAGATCGAGGCGATGTCGAAGCTGGAGCCTTTTTCCTTCAGCAGGTCGATGATTTCGACCGCCGGGTTGGCTTTGACGGCGTAATACACTTTGGCGAATTCGAAGCCTGCACGCAGGTCGTCGTAGGCCTTGCTGATCATCGCGGTGTCGATGACCACGAACGGGGTTTCTTGCTTGTCGGCAAACGCCTTCATTTTATCGAAGGTGCTTTTCTCGAAATAATCTTCGACCTGGATCGACATGCGGGGACTCCTGTTGGCAAACGGTAAAAAACAATGGGTGTGAGCGCGCGGCTCGTGAACGTCCTCCGTATCCCCACTTTGGTTCGCCTACTTCCCAAGGCTGCTCGGCCGAAAGCAAAAAGGCCATGGGAACGCGATGTCCCGTGGCCTTGCTGTCTCGTCGTCAGTACTTGAGCCGGATGGATCGTTTCCAGCATGGACGTTCGGCGCGAACTGTAGGACCTGAGGGGCCGGAGATCAACTAAAAATGTCGCGTTTCTGCCCGTTTTTGCCAGACGGGAATCCACGCGCGTTCAATCAACCCGTAGTAACCGACCGATGTGACAGGGTGATGTTCCCGGTGGGTGGCAAATGGGCGATCCGTTACGAAAGCCACCTGTCCGTCAGACATCGGCTACCTGATCACCCGAAATGCCCTACGCACCGGATCTCTCTCCCCCACGTATCCCATTGATCCTGATCACTAGGGTTGGCGTTCATTCACCTCGCACGAACGGTACGAGGAGGCGAATCAACCCGGCCAAGGATCAGCGTCATGCAAGAGAACGCCCTTTCCCCGCTGTACAACAACGACATCACCGCCGAGTACCTGCGTGATCAGAATCGACCGCACTTTTCAGACGAGGCGCTTGCCACGTTCAGTCCGGAAGCCTTGGCTCGGGTAAAAGAGAACGAAGCGTTCAAGCAGGCCCACCCCGCCACTGGCATTTTCCGGGTGGCAGCGGAACGCAGCCAGACCCGCGATGGCGGTGTCATCGTGAAAGGCACACTGGGTATGAATTTCACGCTCGCTGACGGCCGTGAGGTCGCGGGCGCAAGAGTCGGTGATTACGCCGTTTACCCCGATGGCACTGAGGCGCAGATCCTTACCGGTGCAGGAGAAGCGAACAGTCAAATTGCGCTAGTTGGCAGTCGCTTGAGCAACGGCGACGAGATCATCAATACGCCCCAGGGACACCTTCTGTTGCTGCAACGCCAGGATGTCGCGTGGCCGGACGATTTCCTTCCTGCTGCGGAGTGTTGATGCATGGGATTCTTCGGCATCCACAATCGGGAACAAGGCCTCGATGGAGACGCGACCACCACCGGCGCAATCTGCCACGCCAGTCTTGTGCAGTCATCCCTGGAACAGGGCCGGATGGCATTGCGGCTAGGCGACAAGACCAGCCCTTGCGGCGTGTGTGGGCAGATCGGTGAAATCGTCGAAGGGGACAGTCGCTTCGTGTGGCTAGGCATCCCGACCGCCGTGCATAACGCGCTTGTGTTGTGCGCGTGTCCGCCGGGCACGAATCGATTGATTGCATCGCGGTCAGGGCGCGCGGGAGCCGCTCGCGTTGCGCCTACTCCTGCGACGCCACGCCACGTGACGCCCACGTCGAGTACCCCGCCTTCTCTTTATCCCCACACCACTCGGGCGTCGGGAAGAGTCTTCGTCCGTACCTTCGTCATCCGCGACAGCGAAACGGGACAGCCGCTGGTGAACCGGGCGTTTGTGGCGAGGGTGGACGGTCAGCAGAAGACCGGTATCACCGACAGCTATGGACTGGCCCGCGTTGAGGGTTCTTCAGCGGAGTCCGTCGTGTCTCTCCACGTCATGTTCCGCTCGCCAGTGCGAGAGTTGAGTGAGCTTGCGGGAATGACCACGCGCGAAGTGACGACCACAACGCGCGTGGAGACGTTGATCCATGGGGATGCGCCGAAGCCCATGGTGATCACCGTGAATGATCGGGCCGCGACGCGAGAGGCGATTATTCGGAAAGTGCGGGAGCTGGGGCACGGGTTTGTTGAACGTTCGGAGTGGCATGCGACTTCGCCTAAAAAGCCGTTGGACCGAGACTGGGATTACAGCATGGTTGCACTTCATCACGCGGGGAGAAGCTACGCAAGCGGTATTGGGGCCGAACAGATGCGGTATGTACAAGATTCTCAAATGGCCGAAAAGTCTGATGACGTCGGTTACCATTTTGGAATCGACTGTTCCGGCGTCGTCTACGAAGGTAGGGACATACGCTTCAAGGGCGAACACCTCAAGCTTTATAACTCCAACGTGTTAGGCATCGTGCTTCTGGACAACCTAAGTAGTCCAGAAGAGGGCGGAGGGCTGACTGCGGTAGCACGTACGATTTTCAGTCACCTTGGAATTAACACCACGATGCAAGTGCCAAATATTCAGCAGGAGGCTGCTATCAATCTGATCAGGGCTTTCAACCGCGAGTTTCCTATAAAACACCTCGGCGGCCACAGAGAGTTCCCTCATCAGACGGAGGATCAGCATAAAATCTGCCCCGGAAATATTGGAATGAATTTTGTGAAAGTAGTGCGTGCCACTACCGGACTACACAGGCCACTACAAGAATGAAAAAGATTATTCTCTTGTTTACGGTGGTTCTTATCATCACAGCATGGACCGTCCTCAACATCGGCTACTACGACACGCACTGGGCGGAAGACAACATCACCGTATTTTTTATAAAAAAAGAACCCGCCCTACAAATCGAATTCGAGAATATGTTCGCGACCGACAGCGATTTTGATCCGGTGCATGAGCTGAGGGATGACGACCGCCAGGACTTGATCGATTACTGCCGATACCATTTAGGATATATCACGCAAATAGAGGACGAATCAGACAGAGATGGATGCCACAAGGGATATATCGATTCATTCAAAAAACAGACTACAGCCACGACACATTGACTTGAATATGAAAAAACTTTACTCGCTAGGCCTGACCGCACTAATTATTTTTCTAACTGGCAATGCCATGACAATGAATTACATCACTTACAAGCAGAACGTGGACTTGGAACCCATCGTCCTTGCCGCCGTTGCATCGTTGGCATCAATCATCATAGCGTTACCCCTATTCCTGTTTACCCCCACTCCGCCAACCACCACATTCTCTTCAAGACAACTGATCAAGAACTATTTTTGGATCACCCTGTTTACGTTCACCTGCTGGGCAAGTGGCTACACAGCTTTGCTAAACCTTAACCCAGCCGTGTTTGCCGGCATCGCCTTCTCGGTGAGCTCGATCATCATCGCTCTGACGAATATAAGAAAGTCAGGCAGATTGGGCCTATTTGGCTTTCTGCTTACACTGGGCACAGGATGGGTGCTGTGTACTTCTTACAGCTCAGTCATGCAAGGCAGTGGCATACATGATGATTACGAGCTGGAAACAGGTGTGACGTTTTCAGTAACGTGCGGCATTTCGCTTTATTTAATTACACTGTTAACCCAGCGACTTAACAATCTAGGCCAACCCTTCCACAACCTATATGCGCGCAGATCACTGTTCGCTTTCCTGGTCTGCGCAACGATTGGATTGCTGGATGGTGCCCTCGTGACCGTCGTGTCTGAGGCGCCTCAGTTGACGGCCCTCACCGTGATCTTCCTGGTCCTGATGCAATCAGCACTGGTGCTGTCCATAAGAACAATCGGCCGACATGTCGTAACGGTGGGTATTGCTGGAACAGCCGTTTACACGCTGATCGTTCAGGTAGCGGTTTTTCAACAGTCCGTTGACTCGCTCATGGTCATCACGATTGTTGGGAACGCTGTGGGCTTGATCCTCATGTCATTCACGCAGACCAATTACAACCCTGACTGTCGGCGATAACGACTCAGCGTCGTCACCGTCAACAGTAGCCCGGGCACCAAAGCACCCGGACCCTTCACATCAACTCAACGCAGCCTGCTCCACCAATTCCGCAGGCGAAACAATGCTGGTCTTCATCCCGCGCGACTGGCCGGAACTCAGGTAAGCCGCGATCGACTCCTGCGTCACCTCACCCAGGAACACATTGTCGGCATCCAGCACCGGCAGCCACGAGCGGTTGAACTCGTACATGCGCGACAGCAGGATGCGCAGGTGTTCGTCGTAAGCGGCGGTGGCGTTGAACGGGCGCAGGTATTGCTCGCACGTGCCGGCCTGACGGTGCAGGTCGCGGCGGCGGACGTAACCCATTGCCTTGTTTTCGGCATCGGTGACGACCACGTAGCGGCGGTCGTTTTCGTCCATGATTTCCAGGGCATCGGCGACGGGCGTTTCCGGGCTCACGGACGGCGCGTTGTCCGCCGCGTCTTCGGCCTTGACCAGCAGCAGGCGCTTGAGCGTGCTGTCCTGGCCGACGAAGTTGCTGACGAAATCATCCGCCGGGTGCGCCAGCAGGGTGTCCGGGTGATCGATCTGCAGCAGCTTGCCGGCGCGGAAGATGGCGATCTTGTCGCCCAGCTTGATGGCTTCGTCGATGTCGTGGCTGACCATGATCACGGTCTTGTTCAGCGCGCGTTGCATCTCGAAAAACTCGTTCTGGATCATCTCGCGGTTGATCGGGTCGACCGCACCGAAGGGCTCGTCCATCAGCAGCAGCGGCGCGTCGGCCGCCAGCGCACGAATCACACCGATCCGCTGTTGCTGACCACCCGACAACTCGCGCGGATAGCGATGCAGGTACTGCTTGGGTTCCAGCTTGATCATGCTCATCAGTTCGCGAGCACGGTCGTGGCACTTCTGCTTGTCCCAACCCAGAAGCTTGGGCACGACCACGATGTTTTCCTCGATGGTCATGTTGGGGAACAGGCCGATCTGCTGAATCACGTAACCGATGTTGCGGCGCAGGGTGACTTCGTCGAGACCGGTGGTGTCCTCGCCATTGATCAGCACTTTGCCGGAGGTCGGCATGATCAGCCGGTTGATCATTTTCAGTGTTGTACTTTTGCCGCAACCCGACGGACCCAGGAACACGCAGATCTCGCCTTCATTGACGGTCAGGCTCACTGAATCGACGGCCTTCACTTCCTTGCCGTTGCTCTGGAAAGTCTTGGTCAGGTTCTGCAGCTCAATCATTTGTTTGGCGATCATTTCAGGAGTCCTTTTGGAGTCAGCGAGCGTTGCAGCCATTGCAGAAGCAGGTCGGCGAAGATGGCCAGAATGCTGACCAGTACGGCGCCGACGATCAGCATCGACATATCGCTGCGGCTGATGGAAGCGAGGATGAGTACGCCCAGACCGCCCGCGCCAATGGTGGCGGCGATGGTCATGACACCGATGTTCATGACCACGGCGGTGCGGACGCCGGCAAGGATCACCGGCACGGCGATCGGCAGTTCGACCATGCGCAGGCGCTGGCCGAAGGTCATGCCGATGCCCTTGGCGGCTTCACGAATGCCGGGCTCGACGCCGGTCAGCGCCAGGTAGGTGTTGCGCATGATCGGCAGCAGCGAGTAGAGAAACACCGCTGTGATCGCCGGCATCGGGCCGAGGCCCTGACCGAACTTCGAATAGAACGGCAGCAGCAAGCCGAACAGGGCAATCGACGGGATGGTCAGCAGCACGGTGGCGCTGGCCTGCAACGGCCCGGCGAGGGTCGGGAAGCGCGTCATTAACACGCCGAGCGGCACGCCGACGACAATCGCCAGCGTTACCGCGATGCCGACGAGGGTGATGTGCTGCAGGGTCAGGTGCATGACCTGATTCCAGTCCAGATGGGAGAAAGCGCTGAGGAAACTCATGGTTTCTCCTCCTGTTTTGCCGCCGACGCCGGCGGGACCGGCACGTTGTCGGCGGAAGGATTGATCGGATGCTCGCGCAGGAATTCTGCCGCCACGACGGTAGGACTTTCGTGGTCGACGTCGATGCGCGCGTTCAGCGTACGCATGGTCTGGTTATCCAGCAGCGCGGCAAGTGGCTTGAGCAAATCGGCCAGTTCCGGGTGCTTGTCGAGGTACTCTTTGCGGATGACTGGTGCGGCGGTGTAGTCCGGGAAGTAGTGCTTATCGTCCGCCAGCACCTTGAGTTTGAACGCGTTCAGGCGGCCATCGGTGGTGTAGACGAGGCCCGCAAAAACCTGCCCGTTGCGCAGCGCGGTGTAGACCAGGCCGGCGTCCATCTGACGAGTGTTTTCACGCCCCAGGTTCATGCCGTAATGCTTGACCATGCCCACCAGACCGTCGGAACGGTTGGCGAACTCGGTGTCCAGCGCAACGATGTGACCCTTGTCGGCTTCGGCCTTGAGCACTGTGGTCAGGTCAGACATGGTGTTGACCTGCGGATACTGCTGGGCAATTTTGTCCGGCAGAGCCAAGGCATAGGTGTTGTTGAACTTGGACGGCGACAGCCAGACCAGCCCCTTTTTCGCGTCCAGTTCCTTGACGCGCTGATAGGTCTGATCGCTGTCGAGCTTCTCGTCGACATGGTTGTAGGCCACCAGCGACACACCGGTGTATTCCCACAGCAGATCCAGCTGGCCGCTTTCCTGAGCACTGCGCGCCAGGTTACTGCCCAGGCCGCCGGTGATCTGGACGTCATAGCCCTTGTCGCGCAGGTATTGAGCCGTCAGTTCGGCCAGCATGGTCTGCTCGGTGAACACCCGCGCGCCGATCCGCAGAACCGGCGTTTCAGCGGCTGCATCCGCGGCATGGGCGAAACCGGACAGCAACAGCCCGAAGCCCATGATTAATGTGCATAACTTCTTCATAGCAATTCCTTTCTCAGCGGGGCTCGAGTTATCGAGCCAGGCCGCGTTCCAGCCAGAGACGGCTTGCCAGGGTCACGGCGCCATCGAGCAGCAGCGCCAGCAACGCGGTACACGCGGCGCCCAGCACCAGTTGCGGCTGATTGTTCAGGGCGATGCCGGGGAAAATCAGGCTGCCCAGGCTGTTCGCGCCGATGAGGAAGGCCAGTGGCGCGGTCCCGACGTTGATCGCCAGCGCCACACGCACACCGCCGATGATGATCGGTACGGCGTTGGGCAGCTCGACACGCCACAACACCTGACGCGGTGTCATGCCGATGCCGCGAGCGGCTTCTTTGAGGGATCCCTGAACGTTTTTCAGGCCTTCGTAGGTGTTGCGCACGATGGGCAACAACGAAGCGAGGAACAAAGCGAAGATTGCCGGACCGCTGCCGATGCCCAGAATACCCAGAGCAATGGCCAGCACGGCGAGAGGAGGAACGGTGTTACCGATGTTGAAGATCTGCATGAAGCGTTCGGCGCGGCCAACCATGTTCGGTCGGCTAAGGACAATGCCGGTCGGGATGCCGACCGCCAGTGCCGCGAGCATCGAAGCCAGCACAAGCCAGACATGGGCTTGCAGATAAAACAGCAGATCGTCCTGATATTGCCTGATGGTACTGATGCCGATCCATTGGACCAGCAGGGCCAGGAGTGCAATGACAATCACACCTCCCAACAGCCCCTTGCCATAGCGATTTGCCACGGGCGGACTCCTTATTTCAGTCGGCGAACGTCTGGCGTGAAACCGGCCTTTTCAGGCAGCACGCGAACGTTCGCGAAGAGCAGCGGGTGAGTCGCCGGAAAGGTTGATACCTCGGCGAAAACACAAGCCATGAGCGTAGCTTCGTCAAGCTAACTTGCTGATTTTGCAACCCTTGGCGTCTTGCGATACCAGGGGATGGACGTCTCCGTAACCGCAAAGGTTCCCACGTGCGATGGTATCTGGCCACCCCTTATTGACTGAACGGTTCGGTTATTGCTTTGGTTTGGGCTATAATCGCCGCCCTTTTTTTGAATCACCTCTCGGGCGATTTCCCATGACCAGACAGGCCGCCGAAGTCGCGAAACGCCGCACTTTCGCCATCATTTCCCACCCCGATGCGGGTAAGACCACCATCACTGAAAAGCTCTTGCTGATGGGCAAGGCCATTTCCGTCGCCGGTACGGTGAAGTCGCGTAAATCCGACCGTCACGCCACCTCCGACTGGATGGAAATGGAGAAGCAGCGCGGCATTTCCATCACCACCTCGGTCATGCAGTTCCCGTATCGCGATCACATGATCAACCTGCTCGACACCCCGGGCCACGAAGACTTCTCCGAAGACACCTATCGCACGTTGACCGCCGTCGACTCGGCGCTGATGGTGCTCGATGGCGGTAAAGGGGTTGAGCCCCGCACCATCGCACTGATGGACGTCTGCCGCCTGCGCGACACGCCGATCGTGAGCTTCATCAACAAGCTGGACCGCGACATTCGTGACCCGATCGAGCTGCTCGACGAGATCGAAGCGGTCCTGAAGATCAAGGCTGCGCCGATCACCTGGCCGATCGGTTGCTACCGCGATTTCAAAGGCGTTTATCACCTCGCCGACGACTACATCATCGTCTACACCGCCGGTCACGGTCACGAGCGCACCGAGGTGAAAATCATCGAGAAGCTCGACTCGGACGAAGCGCGCGCCCACTTGGGTGATGAGTACGATCGCTTTGTCGATCAGCTGGAACTGGTGCAAGGCGCCTGTCATGAATTCAACCAGCAGGAATTCCTCGACGGCCAGTTGACCCCGGTGTTCTTCGGCACGGCGCTGGGCAACTTCGGTGTCGACCACGTTCTGGACGCCGTCGTGAATTGGGCACCGAAGCCACTGGCCCGGGTTGCCAACGAGCGCACGGTCGAGCCGGTCGAGGAAAAGTTCGCCGGCTTCGTGTTCAAGATTCAGGCAAACATGGACCCGAAACACCGCGACCGCATCGCGTTCATGCGCATCTGCTCGGGCAAGTACGACAAGGGCATGAAGATGCGCCATGTGCGCACCGGCAAGGACGTGCGCATCGGTGACGCACTGACGTTCTTCTCCAGCGAGCGTGAGCAGTTGGAAGAAGCCTACGCCGGCGACATCATCGGCCTGCACAACCACGGCACGATTCAGATCGGCGATACGTTCACTGAAGGCGAGGCGCTGGGATTCACCGGCATTCCGCACTTCGCCCCGGAGCTGTTCCGCCGCGTGCGCCTGAAAGATCCGCTGAAATCCAAGCAGCTGCGTCAGGGTTTGCAGCAACTGGCCGAGGAAGGCGCCACTCAGGTGTTTTTCCCGCAGCGCAGCAACGACATCATCCTCGGCGCCGTCGGTGTGCTGCAGTTCGATGTGGTCGCCAGCCGCTTGAAGGAAGAATACAAAGTCGAGTGCGCCTACGAGCCGATCACCGTGTGGTCAGCCCGCTGGATCGATTGCAGCGACAAGAAGAAGCTCGAGGAATTCGAGAACAAGGCCGTGGAAAACCTGGCCGTGGACGGCGGCGGTCACCTGACCTACCTCGCGCCGACGCGGGTCAACCTGGCCTTGATGGAAGAGCGCTGGCCTGACGTGAAATTCCGCGCAACGCGGGAGCATCACTAAGGCTCACTCCTCCGAGTGATTGTTCCCACGCTCTGCGTGGGAACAATCATCGACTGGGCGGGGCTGTATCAGATCTCGGGGTGATGCAAAACCTGTGGGAGCGACCGGGGTGGCGCTCCACATTGCTCGCGAAAGCGGCAGGACGGGCGATTGGAGTAGCCTGAACTGACGCATTCGTGAGCAAGCTCACTCCCACATGGGCCTCTCGTTACTTCACCACCATCCCCACACCCCGCCCACGGCGATCGGACGCGGTTTCGACCTTCGTGCCGTCGATCTTGATCGCCTGCACATTGCCCATCGACCAGCCCTGGTCCTTCAACGTGTAACCCATGGCCGTCAGCTCGTCGGCAACCGGGGTCGCCAGCGGTGCAAATTTCTCGGTGTAGATCGTGTCTTTCGGCAGCAACTGGTGATGAACCCGCTGCGCGGCAACCGCGTCTTTCAGCGGCATGTGGAAGTCATAGATATTGTTCAGCACCTGAAACACCGTGGTGAAAATCCGTGAGCCGCCCGGCGTGCCCAGCACCAGCGTGACCGCACCATCGCGGGTGACCAGGCTCGGGCTCATCGACGACAACATGCGCTTGCCGGGCTGAATGGCATTGGCATCCCCGCCCACCACACCGAACGCATTGGCCACGCCGGGCTTGGAGCTGAAATCATCCATCTCGTCGTTCAGCAAAAAGCCTGCGCCCTTCACCACCACGCCGCTGCCGTAATCCCAGTTCAGGGTGTAGGTGTTGCTGACCGCGTTGCCCTTGGCATCGACGATGGAGAAGTGCGTGGTCTGGTGGGATTCAAGCCCGGCCTTTACGTTTTCCGTGGGCGAAATCGCCGTCGGGTTGACCTCATGGGCACGCTTGGCCAGATAGGCGTTATCGGTCAGCTGATTCACCGGCGCCACGGAAAAGTCCGGATCGCCCAGGTAGTTGGCGCGATCGGCGAACACACGTTTTTCAATTTCAGCGAGCAGGTGGATATAGCGCGCCGAGTTGAGCGGCACGTCTTTGAAGTCATCGGCAAGCAGCTGCTTCATGCCGATCAATTGCGCCAGCGCGATGCCGCCGGAACTGGGCAGCGGCGCGGTATAAAGCGTGTTGCCGTTGAAGTTCACGTGCAGCGGCTTGCGCCAGACCGCCTTGTAATCCTGCAGGTCCTCTTTGGTGATCAGGCCGTTGTCCTGCTGCATCTGCGCCACCAGCAGATCGGCCGTCTGGCCCTGATAAAACTCGTTGGCGCCTTTGCTGGCGATGCGTTCCAGGGTCTTGGCCAGCTCCGGCTGACGGAAGATCTCCCCGGTCTTCATGTCGCCAAAGTAGTCTGCAAAATTGGTTTTGCCGTTGAGCTGTTTGATGGCTTCGGCACCATACATGTACTGCTTGTCGGCGACCTTGAACCCGTTTTTGGCATAACCAATGGCCGGCGTCAGCAGCTCGGCCCACGGCAGCTTGCCGAATTTCTGATGGGCTTCCCACAGCCCCATTACCGTGCCGGGCACGCCCGAGGCACGTGCGCCCACCAGACTCATGCCCGGGATGACCTCGCCCTTGTCGTCCAGGTACATGTTGCGCGTGGCGGCTTTCGGCGCGGCTTCGCGGTAGTCGAGAAAGTACGGTCGGCCGTTCATGAACAGGGTCATGAAGCCACCGCCGCCGATGTTGCCCGCTTCGGGGTAAGTGACCGCCAGGGTGAAGGCCGTGGCGACAGCGGCATCGACGGCGTTGCCGCCCTTTTTCAGAATCTGCGCAGCGACCTGAGCACCGTATTGGTCCGGGGCCGCAACGGCGCCGCCTTCCAGTACCACGGCATACACCGGCGAACTCGCGGCGAAGATCACCGACAGGGCAAGGGTTTTCAGGGTCACTGCACGCATGGGGCTTCCTTGATGGCAAATGCGACAGCTTGGAACTGATGGGCTGTCTGGAGGCTGAAGAGACTAACGGTCCGGCTGCACATTAATGATGAAACTTGGCGCAAACGCAAACGGCCAAGCGCCTAAACCGGGGCACTTTCAGGTTCATCCCGAACGGGAAACACCACCGCCCTCTCCCGACGCAGATTGAGCGCCAACACGCTCGCCAGCACCACAATCGACCCGACGATCACCCGCTGTGAGGGCAACTCGCCCAGCATCACCGACGCGATGGCGATGGCCATCGGTGGCGTCAGGTACAAACTCATCGAGGCGCGGCTGACCTCCATGTGCTTCAAGACGTACGCCCAGGCCAGATACGCCAGCGCGCTGGGGAACAGCCCCAACACACCCACGGCCACATTGACCCTAAGCGGCGCGTTGACGATTTCGCCGATCAGCCCCGGCAGGTAAACCAGCAGGAACACCGTGCCGGCCCAGACCGTGTAACAGACCATGGTCAGGCCGTCGTACCGGTGGCTGTGACGCTTCTGCAGAGAGAAATAAACGCTCCAGGAAAACGCCGCCACCAAGATCAGCAGCCCGCGGGCGTCCATGTGGCCGATGCCGCGATCACCGGTGACGACAATTGCGGCGCCCACCAGCCCGAGCGCCACACAGCCCCAACGCCAGGCGCTGACCCGCTCCTTGAACACGAAATGCGCCAGCAGCGCGGTGAACAGAGGCGTCGACTGAACCAGCACGCTCGACGCCCCGGCAGTCACGCCGGCCTGGCCGAAGTTGAGGGCGATGTGATGCAGGCTGACGGCGAAGAAACCCAGCACCGCGAGCAACGGCAGATCTTTCAGGCGCGGTAACGCGATGCGTTGCGATGAGGCGATTAACAGCATGAACACCGACGCGATCAGAAAGCGCAGCAGCGCCAGATGCCCCGGCTCATAGGCCTGCAAACCGATGCGAATGCCGGTCGGCGAGAAGCCCCAGCAAGCAACCACGAAAAAAGTGGCAAGGGCGACTTTCACCCCTTGCCAAGGCACTGCAGCACTAACCGTCGTCTCCGACTTGCAAACGGGTTCAGCCACCACGCTCATCTCGATACTCCTGCCGACAAGCCCGGCGCTTGCCCATGGCTGCGAGTATCGAAACAACCTATGCTCACCACAACCGAACAATAATGACTCAACCCCTCACTTTTGGTGATGAATGGAACTGGCCCAGATCCGCATGTTCAAGACCGTCGTCGACACCGGCAGCATTGCCCGCGCTGCGGAGGTGTTGCATTGCGTGCCATCGAACATCACCGCACGGATCAAGGCGCTTGAAGCAGAGCTGGGCACCGAGCTGTTCTACCGTCAGGGTCGCGGTTTGCGCATCAGCCCGGCGGGGGAAATCTTCCTCACCTACGCCGGCAAGATGCTGAGCCTGGCCGACGAAGCCAAACGCGCGGTGCACCCGGACGCCGCGCCATCCGGGCCGTTGCGCATCGGTGCCATCGAATCTTCGGCAACGGCGCGGCTGCCGCGACTGCTGGCGCGCTTTCATGCGCGTTATCCGCAGGTGTCGCTGGAGCTGACCACTGGCACCGGCACGCAACTGCTGGAAGCGACGCTCAACCAGAAGCTCGACGGCGCCATTGTCGCCATCGATGTCAAACGCCCACGGCTCAAGCGCACGTCGATGTACCGGGAGGATCTGGTGCTGATTGCCGCCGAGTCGTTGGGGCCGATTCGCAGCGCGGCGGATCTGCAGGGCAAATCGATTTTCATGTGGCCCGAAGGCTGCCCTTATCGCGCGGCGCTGGAGCGCTGGTTGCAGAGCGACGGCCAGAGTCCGCCCATCGTCAGCATCGCCAATTACGGCACCATCGTCGGTTGCGTCAGCGCCGGGGCCGGGGTGGCGCTGGTGCCCAAAGGGGTTTACGAGCAGTACCGCAAAGGCTCGGGCTGGGTCGGTTATGAATTCCCTGAACTGACCTCCATCGACAACCTGTTTTACTGGCACGAGAGCGCCGAGCATCACCCGGCGCGGGAGGCGTTTGTGCAGATGTTACGGGCGGAATTCAGCGGGGTGGGCGAGGCGTGACGCGTCAGGCGGCGTACACCGACAGTTTCTCCTGAATGAAATCCAGAAAGCACTGAATCCGCAACGCCAGCTGCGAGTTGCGGTAGTAAACGGCGTGGATCGGCTGTCGATAGCCGCTGTTGGCCTGGGGCAGGATGACGTTGAGGCGCCCTTGGCGGATGTCTTCGTGGGTCATGAAGTGCGACAGGCACACGATGCCCTCACCCGCCAACGCCAACTGGCGCAACGTCTCGCCGCTGGAGGCTGAGACCGTCGGCTGAATGAACAGCCGATCCCCGTCGGCGTGGCGCAACGGCCAGTGGTTGAGGGTTTCAGTCTGGGTGAAGCCGAGCAGGGAATGCTCGCTCAGCGCTGCAACGGTTTTCGGCGTGCCGTGCTTTTCGAGGTATTCAGGGCTGGCTAGGATGTTCAGCGGGCTGCTGCCGAGGGGCCGGGCGTGCAGGGTGGAATCAGCCAGCACGCCAATGCGGATCGCCACATCGGTGCTCTGTTCCAGCAGATCAATGATCAGATCGTTGCTGTTCAGCTCCAGCTGGATGTCCGGGTACAGCGCGCGAAACTCGGCGACGTACGGGACGATGGAATGCAGCATGAAAGGCGACGCCGCGTTGATCCGCAAACGGCCAGACGGCGTCTGCTGGCGCACCGACATGCGCTCTTCCAGCTCTTCCATCTGATCCAGAATCTGCCTGGCCCGCTCAAGGAAATACTTGCCCTCCTCGGTCAGGTCCATGCGCCGCGTGGTGCGATTGATCAACGTCGTGCCCAGCTTGCCTTCGAGTCGCGACAGCGTGCGGCTGATTGCCGAAGGCGTCTGCCCGACCTGCTCGGCCGCAGCGGAAATCGAGCCGCTTTCGATCACCGTCACAAACACCTGCAACTCATCCGACCTGGCTTTCACTGTTGTCTCCCGCTCACAAGAGACCGGATATTAGCGCGCTTGCTGGCAAGAGCGGCAAGCTACAAGCCCTGAGCTGCAAGCCAGGCGCTAAAAGCCCTGAGCTGCAAGCCAGGCGCTAAAAGCCGTACGCCGTGAGCTTGCCGCTTGCCGCTTGTCGCTCGCTCCTCCCCCTCAGATCCCGAACACCGAGGCCAGATGCGCCTCGTACCGCTTCACGTCTGCTTCCACATTCGGCATCTTCAACACGTCCACCGCCAGGAAGGTCGGCAGGCCGGTCATGCCCAAGAATTGGTTGGCCTTGTGGAAGGGGAAGTACACGGCATCCACGCCCTTGGCTTCGAAGAAGTCGGCCGGGTCGTCGAACGCTTGCTGTGGCGCATTCCAGGTGGCCGAAATCATGTATTGCTTGCCGTGCAGCAAGCCGCCGCTGCCATAACGCTGGGAGGCATCGGAACGGGTGCGACCGTCGTTGGCGTACAGGCTGCCATGACCTTCGGTAAACACCTCGTCGATGTACTTTTTCACCGTCCATGGCGCGCCCATCCACCAGCCGGGCATTTGCCAGATGATCACGTCAGCCCAGAGAAACTTCTGCACTTCTTCGGCCACGTCGTAGCCGCCGTCGATGAAGGTCTGTCGTACTTCAAAACCGGCACGATCCAGCCGCGCCAGGCCGGCTTCATGCAGCGTGGTGTTGTAGCGGCCATCGGAGTGCGCAAATTGTTTGCCGCCGTTGAGAAACAGTACTTTTTTCATATCAAGCCTCGTCCGTCGTCAATGCAGCCCGCGGCTCAGCGGTACTGGATTGAGGGTCTTCAATTGGAATGGACGGCAGAATATCTGGCGGACGAGACGGGAATAAGCCACAGACGGGCAAAATACATTTGCGCCTGAATCACGAGTCAGGCGGCTATTGATGAATTTATGTTGATAGAACGGCAGCGTGAATCCGAGCCGAACGCCGCGTAATCAGCCCGCGATCATCAGATGCGCGCCCAGCAGGGCCATGCCGATAAAGAACATCCGCTTGAACACCAGCGCGCTGATCCGTTGACGCAGCCACTGACCGAACATCATCCCGAGCAACGCGGGAATCAGCGCCAGCAACGAGGCGCCCATTTCAGCGCTGCCCACTGCGCCGTTCCAGAACAGACCAACACCCAGTGCCAGGGTCGAGACAGTGAACGACAGCCCCAGCGCCTGCACCAGTTCATTACGATCCAGCCCCAGGCCCTGGATGTAGGGCACCGCCGGAATCACGAAGACGCCGGTGGCCGAGGTGACCAGGCCGGTAATAAATCCGCACAACGGCCCGAGCCAGCGCTCGGCAGCGGGCGGCACGTTGAGCGTCGGTAGAAACAGGCCGCACAACGCGTAGACAAACAGCGCGCCGCCCAGCGCCCTCGCCATGCCGTGCCCGTTGCCGAGGCCCAGTGCGTATGAGCCGAGTAGCGTGCCGATGACGATCATCAACAGCAGCGGCCACAACCGCGTACAGAGTCCTCGCAAATGCCCGCCGGTTGCCAACTGCCAGAAGTTGGTCAGCGTCGAGGGAATCAGCAGCAGCGCGGCCGCCTGGGTCGGCAGCATCATCGCACCGAGCAGGCCCATCGCAACCGTCGGCAGCCCCATGCCGATCACGCCCTTGACCGTTCCCGCCAGCAGAAACGTCAGCAGCACCAGCACTGACAAGGTCCAGCCAAGGTGTTGATAAAGCGATAGGAAACCAGTCATGGGCGCATCCTGCGAAAAGGTCGACGAGGGGAAACATCGGGCGTTGCAATCGGCGCCACTTCAACACATTCGGGCACCTGCGGTAACAGAAAAATAGTCGGCACTACGCTTCTGCTCAGGCCGAACCAGGCAGCTTTCCATTTCTGCCAACCCGACTTGCCATTTGTAACGTTTCACCGGCAGCCGGTTTTTTCTAGGATCCCCTGACGTCGCCGACGCCTGGCTCGCCAGCAATCACGTGTTTGAGGGGGAATGCATATGTCCGATGCAACTGAGCGTCTGTGGGGCGCGCGCTTTAAATCAGCGCCAGCCGAAGCGATGGCCAACCTGTCACGCTCGCCCGCCGTCTATTTCCGCATGACGCCTTATGACGTGGCAGGCTCCAAGGCCCACGCCCACGAGCTTGAGCGCGCCGGTTTGCTGGACGCCGACGAAACTCGCCGCATCATCGACGCGCTGCAATCGATCGACGAGGATTTTGCCGCCGGCACGATTCAGCCCATTCCCGCCGACGAGGACGTGCACACCTTCATCGAGCGCCTGCTTACCGAACGCCTTGGCGCACTGGGCGGCAAGCTTCGCGCCGGGCGCTCGCGCAACGATCAGACAGCCAATGACATGCGGCTGTTTTTGCGTGACCGGATTCGCGTGCTGACCCTGTCGATTCTGGATTTGCAGCAGGCGTTGGTCGGCCAGGCCGAAGCGCATATCGAGACCATCGCGCCGGGTTTCACCCACTTGCAGCAAGCGCAGCCAATCGTGTTCGGTCATCACTTGATGGCCCACGCCCAGGCAATTCATCGTGACATCCAGCGCCTGCAGGATTGGGATGAGCGCTTCAATCTGTCGCCCCTCGGCGCCGCCGCCATGGCCGGTTCCGCCATCGCCCGCGACCCGCAACGTTCGGCGGCGGAAATGGGCTACGCCGGGCCGTGTGAGAACTCCATCGACGCCGTCGCCAGCCGCGATCACGTGGCCGAGTTTCTGTTCTGCGCGAGCATGCTGGGGATCAATATTTCGCGTATGGCCGAGGAGTTCTGCATCTGGACATCGCGGCAGTTTCGCTGGGTCGAGCTGGATGATGCCTACGCCACGGGCAGCTCGATCATGCCGCAGAAGAAGAACCCGGACATCGCCGAACTGGCCCGGGGCAAATCCGGCCGTTTGATCGGTTCGCTGACGGCGATTCTGTCGGTGCTCAAGGCGCAGCCGCTGTCGTACAACCGGGATTTGAGCGAAGACAAGCACGCCATCTTCGACGCTTTGGACACGCTGAATCTGGTGCTGCCCGCCTTCGCCGGCATGGTTCGAACCATGAAGGTGCGCAAGGACGAATTGCTGCGGCAGGCACCTTTGGGGTTCACCCTGGCGACGGAAATCGCCGACTGGCTGGCCGTTCGCGGTGTGCCGTTCAAGGAAGCCCACGAGATCACCGGGCAACTGGTGCAGCTGTGTGAGGCGCAGGACATCGGGCTGCCGGAGCTGACGCCAAAGATGCTCGCCGACACCGATCCGCGCCTGACGCCGGAGGTGTTGGAGAGCCTGACGCTTGAAGCTGCACTGGCGGCGCGCAGCGGCTGGGGCGGAACGTCGCCGGTGCGAGTGGCCGAACAGATCGCGCGGTTTAAACAGCACCTGGTGGCGCAAGAGCAGTGGGCCAAGGATTACAGCGGCCCGCGGGGTTAGTTCTGGGTGGGACTGCGTGCATTTAGTGGGACCGCGTGCACATTGTAGGACCGGCTTTAGCCGGGAAGGCGTCGGATGTCACACCGCGGCATTGCTGTGTTGGTGCTGGCCTCTTCCCGGCTGAAGCCGGTCCCACTGACTGACCGCGTGCACATTGTGGGACCGGCTTTAGCCGGGAAGAGGCCGGGGCGTGCACCATCAGTTTTCCTTCTTGATGTAACCCTGAACCACCGCCGAGAAATCCTTGCCGCCATCACCGCGCAGACTCATCGCCTGATACAGCTGCTGCGCCAGCGCGCCCATGATCACGGGTTGGCGTGCGGCTTTGGCGGCTTCGGTTGCCAGGCCCAGGTCCTTGAGCATCAGCTCTGCGCCAAACCCTCCGGTGTAGCCGCGCGACGCCGGGGCGGTTTCCACGACGCCGGGCCACGGGTTGTACATTTCCGAGCTCCAGCAGCGTCCGGTCGAGCTGTTGATGATGGTCGCCAGCACGCCGGTGTCGATGCCCAGGCTATTACCCAGCGCCATGGCTTCTGCCACACCGATCATGGAAATGCCCAAGAGCATGTTGTTGCAGATCTTGGCGATCTGCCCGGTGCCGACATCGCCGCAGTGGACGATGTTGCGGCCCATCTGCGCGAGGATCGGCTTGAGCACCGTGAAGTGCTCAAGACTCGCGCCGACCATGAACGTCAACGTCCCGGCCTGCGCGCCGCCCGTGCCGCCCGACACCGGCGCATCGCCGACCACCACACCCTGTTTCGCCGCTGCGGCCGCCACATCGCGGATGGTTTGTGGGTCGATGGTGCTGCAGTCAACCGCCGGCACCCCTGCGCTGATGCCAGCCAATACGCCGTCTTCATTCAGATAAACCGCGCGAACGTGGGCTGCCGCCGGGAGCATGGTAATGACGAGGTCAGCACCCTGAGCAGCATGTTTGGGCGACTCACTGATGCGGCTGCCCAATTCGGCCAGCTCGGCCAGCACCTGTTGATTCAGGTCGAACAAATGCAGCTGATGCCCGGCACGGATCAGGTTCCGCGCCATCGGCGCCCCCATATTGCCCAGGCCGATGAATGCGATTTTCATGGTCGTTCTCCTTGTTCAGTTCCAGTGCCACCGGCGACACGCGCGCCTGCTTAAAGCGCGTCGCACTCAACGCAAATTGATCGTCGTATTCACCCCGTCATTCACGCTGTCGTCATCGAACCAGCGGCTGGTGACGGTCTTGGTCTGAGTGTAGAACTGCACCACCTGCTTGCCGTACGGCCCCAGATCTCCCAGCTTCGAACCGCGCGAACCGGTGAAGCTGAAGAACGGCACCGGCACGGGAATCGGGATATTGATGCCGACCTGACCCACATCGATTTCACTCTGGAATTTGCGCGCCGCCGCACCGCTCTGGGTGAACAGCCCGACGCCGTTGCCGAACGGGTTGGCGTTGACCAGCGCAATGGCCTGATCCAGCGTGTCGACGTCCAGCACCACGAGCACCGGCCCGAAGATTTCCTGAGTGTAGATCTGCATCTCGGTGGTCACGCCCGTGAACAGCGTCGGCCCGACGAAGTTGCCCTCCTCAAAACCCGCCACCGTGATGCCCCGCCCGTCCAGCTCAAGGGTGGCCCCTTCCTGAACGCCGCTCTCGATCAGATCAAGAATCCGCTGTTTCGCGCGTCTGGAAATCACCGGCCCGACATCGGTGCCCGCCTCGCTTCCCGCGTTCACCTTGAGCTTCTGCGCCAGCGCCTTCAGATCGGGAATCCACTGCTTCGCCGCGCCGACCATGACAACCGCCGACGTCGCCATGCAGCGCTGACCCGCCGCACCGAAACCGGCGCCGACCAGTGCGTTGAGGGTCTGCTCGCGATTGGCATCGGGCAGCACAACGGCATGGTTCTTCGCGCCCATCATCGACTGCACACGCTTGCCGTGTTTGCCGGCCAGGTTGTAAACGTGAGTGCCCACTGCCGTCGAGCCGACGAAGGAAACCGCCTTGATGTCCTTGTGGGTGCAGATCCCGTCGACCACCTCTTTGCCGCCGTGCACGACATTGAGCACGCCCGCCGGAACGCCTGCCTCAACCGCCAGCTCCACCAACAGCATCGTCGACATCGGGTCCTGCTCGGACGGTTTCAGCACGAAGGTATTGCCGCAGGCGATGGCCATCGGGAACATCCACAGCGGAATCATCGCCGGGAAGTTGAACGGCGTGATGCCTGCGCAGACGCCGATGGGCTGACGCAGGGTGTAGGTGTCCACGCCGCCGGCGACGTTTTCAGCGAATTCGCCCATCTGCAGCGTGCCGATGGAGCACGCGTGCTCAACCACTTCCAGGCCGCGGAAGATATCGCCCTCGGCGTCCGCAATCGTCTTGCCCTGTTCGGCGCTGAGCACCGCGGCGATGCGTTTGGAGTGTTCCCGGATTAACGCCTGCAGCTTGAGCATGATGCGCATACGGGCGCCAATCGGCGTGTGCCGCCAGGTGGTGAATGCCTTCTGCGCAGCGGCGACGGCGGCATCGACCTCAGCGGCCGTGGCGAACGGCACGTGGGCCAGCACTTCCTGGGTGGCGGGGTTGACCACGTCGAGCCACTCGGTGGTTTGCGACTCAACCCATTCGCCGCCGATCAGCAGCTTCACGCGGGCCACGGTGGTGTTGTTTTTGTTCAGTGACACGTTCATTGCCATTGCTCCATTCAAGGCAGCGCGCCGGCGTGGGCGCGCTGAAAAAAAGTCGATTCAGGCTGCGCGATGGCGAGGCGGATCGCGCTTCATCAGCGCGGTGCAGACCAATGCCACAAGCGCCATGCCGATCAGGTAGACGATCACGTAGTGCGGACTGCCGCCGCCCATGGCCAGTAATTGCGTGGCGATCATTGGCGCAAATCCGCCGCCCAACACGCCCGCCAACTGCACCGAGACAGAGATGCCGCTATAGCGAATTTCCGCCGGGAACTGGCGAGCAAATAACAGGGATTCCGGCGCGTACAGGATCGGGAACACCACGCCCACCGCCAGCACCATCGCCCACCACACCATCTGCGGTTCGCGGGTGCCGAGCATGGCGAAGAACGGATAGACGAAGGCGCAGAGCAGCAAAAGCCCGGCGAAATACAGACGTTTCTGACCGACCTTGTCGGACAGGTGCCCACACAGCGGCATCGTCACAAGAGAAAGCGCAGCGCCAGCGGTGATCGCGCTCAGCACGTCGGCACGGGGGATGAGTAACTGGTTGGCGGCGTACGCCAGGGCGAAGGTCACCGACATGTAAAACCAGGCGTTCTCAGCGGTGCGCGCGCCGATGATGGTCAGGGTTTCTCTAGGGTGCTCGCGGAACACTTTGAACAGCGGCACCTTGACGGCGATGTTGTCTTTTTTCAGCTTCTCGAAATCGGGCGACTCCGGGACTTTCAAGCGAATCAGCCAGCCCACGCCCAGCAGCACAACGCTGGCCAGAAACGGAATCCGCCAGCCCCAACTGAGCATGTCGGCCTCCGGCAATTTGGCAACCATGCCCATCGCCAGCGAGGCTAGTACCAGCCCGGCACCAACGCCGGTTTGCGGCAGGCTGCCGTAGAAACCTTTGCGGCCCTCGGGCGCATGTTCGACGGCCATCAGCACCGCCCCGCCCCATTCGCCGCCGACCGCCATGCCCTGGAGAAACCGCATCGCCACCAGCAGGACCGCAGCCCAGTAGCCGATCTGTTCGTAGGTGGGAATCAGGCCGATGATGATGGTCGGAATGCCCATCAGCATCAGGGTGAACAGGAGCATGGACTTGCGCCCGATCTTATCGCCGAAATGGCCGAACACGATGCCGCCCAGTGGCCGGCCGAGAAAGCCCACGGCGTAGGTGGCGAACGCCGCCAGCACACCGATGATCGGGTCCAGTGCAGGGAAGAAGATCTTGTTGAAGATCAGTGCGGCAGCCGTGCCGTAGAGGAAAAAGTCATACCACTCGATGGTCGTGCCAGCCATGCTCGCCGCGCCGGCAAGCCGGTAGGATCGAGCGTTTTTTACGGGGCCGGCATCGAGTGCGCCAGCGTCCGCCGTAATAGCGTTCTTCATAAACTCCTCCGCTTATTTATTGTTGTGCAGGGTGTTATGGCATGTGGGATGGGGCGGTTTGTCGGGGCGTTACCTCGTTGGTTTCAGCTGCTGCAACAGGCGTTGACGGACAGGTTGGATCCGGCCGCGCTTCGGAGTATAGATGTGCAAACTTCTAATAAGAACGCACATAAAAGCAGGTTGAACATGCAAAAAAACATCACGTCCCTGAGCGCGCTGAACTGGGATGACCTGAAGTTTTTTCTCGAAGTGGCGCGCACGCGCAAGGCCAGTTCCGCGGCCAAACGCCTCGCGGTGGACTACACAACGGTGTCGCGCCGGATCAGCTCGCTGGAGACTTCACTGGGCACGTTGCTGTTCGAAAAATCCCGCAATAGCGGCTTCATCCTCACGGCGGAAGGCCAGCGATTGCTCGGCGCGGCAGAGTCCATCGAAAGCACGCTGCACATCGCCTGCGAGCAGGTTTCCGGCTCCGGCGTCGCACTGTCAGGGCACGTGCGCATGGGCTGCACCGAAGGCTTCGGCAGCTTCTTCATCACCCCGCAGCTCAGTCACTTCACCGACACGTACCCTGCCATTTCGGTGGACATCCTGCCGCTGCCGCACTTCATCAGCCTGTCCAAGCGCGAGGCCGATATCGTCATCGCGCTGGAGCGTCCGGAGCACGGACCTTACGTGTGCTGCAAGCTGTGCGACTACAGCCTGAGGCTCTACGCCACTCAGGAGTATCTCGACAATCACACGCCGATCCACAAGACCGAAGACCTCGCCGCCCATCCGTTCATCAGCTATGTCGACGACCTGGCCTTCAGCTCGGAATTGCTCTACCTCAGCAACCTCCTCCCCGGCGCCCACGCCACCCTGCGCAGCACCAGCGTCATCGCCCAATACGTCGCCGCGTTGCAGGGACGAGCGCTGGCGATCCTGCCGTGCTTTCTGGCGGCACAGGATGCTCGGCTGTTGCCGGTGCTGGAAAGTGAGGTGGATATCACGCGGCAGTTCTGGATGTATTGCCGCGAGGACTTGAGGAAGCTCAAGCGGATTACGTTGCTGTGGGATTACATCCGTGAGGCTACCGAGCGCAATCAGGGGTTTCTGCTGGGCAAGACGGAACGGATGACGTTTGTGGATTGAACGAAAAGTCGCCTGCAGGTAGGGGTAGCGCCCAACTTGCCTGCGGATGAAACGCGATCCTGTGGGAGTGAGCTTGCTCACGAAGGCGGCATCTCAGGCGCTGAAGATGCGGTGGATGTTCCTATCTATTCGCGAGCAAGGTGGAGCGCCATCCCGGCCACTCCCACATGAACGTCGCATGCCTGAAGTCTGCGTCTACCTCGCACCTCCCGACCATAGTTCAGAAATCTCTGAACTATGCATTTGAGCTTTCCTATTCTTCCCGTTCATCGGCCGAATCTAAGATCGGCCGCAATAAAGGAGCCCGTCCAGTAGAGACACGGCCCGAAGATTGCCTTTTCTGATGTGACTGCCGCTGTACCCGTCTCGGCCCGCGCCGCGTCGGAGCCCTTTCTCGGGTCACACGTCAGCCGCTTGCAGCAATCTTTGAGGACGCTCGATGAAACTGGAAATCTTCCGCACGCTCTGGGGCTACCGCGCCAGCAAGGCCCAGGCGCTGGATGAGCTGCTGGAAGCCGGATTCGACGGCATGGAAGCACGCCTGCCACTGACGCCTGTCGAGCGTGCGGAATTCGGTGCCTTCCTGCGCGCCAATCACGTGCCTTACATCGCCACCGTTTTCACCGCCTACGACGTCCTCCCGGAACAATCAGCGACCACCGCGGAACACCTCACCGATCTGGAACAGAAGCTCGCCTGGTCAACCGAACTGGCGCCGCGCTTCGTCAACGTGCTGGCCGGCAACGACCGCTGGCAATTGCCGCAGCAGGTGGACTTCTTCGGTCGGGCACTGGAGGTGGCGCGCAAGCACGGGCAGACCGTCACTTTCGAAACCCATCGCGCCCGCTCGCTGTTCAATCCGTGGGTCACCCTTGAGCTGATCCGCCAACTGCCCGATCTACGCTTCACCAGCGACATCAGCCACTGGATCGTCACCTGCGAGCGTTTGCTCGACGACCCGGAAGACGACCTCAGCGCGTTCGTCGAGCGCGTTCATCACATTCAGGCTCGGGTCGGCTACGACCAGGGTCCGCAAGTCCCTCATCCGGCTGCCCCCGAGTACGCCCGAGAGCTGGCTTTCCATCAGCAGCACTGGGAAGCCGTGTGGACATCCCAGCAGGCCCGCGGTTATCAGGTCAGCACGATGACGCCTGAATTCGGCGCCGACGGCTATCTGCATCATCTGCCCTTCACCAATGTGCCGGTGGCCGATCTCTGGTCGCTGAACCTGTGGATGGGCCGGACCGAACGCGAACATTTTCAGCGCTTCACCCACACCACAAGCCGATAAGGAGCGTTTCGTCATGCCAGATCCGTCGCACACGGCAGCCCCGAAGGTCGCCAATTTCAGCAGCATCCCGGTGGTCGATATCGCGGGGTTGTTCAGCCCCGACATCGCACTGCGTCAGGCCGTCGCCGACGAACTGGGCAAGGCGGCGCGGGAAGTGGGCTTTCTGTACGTCAGGAATCACGGCATTGCACCGTCGTTGATCGAGGGTCTGCGTCAGGCGGCCAAGGACCTGTTCGCCCAATCCCTCGATTACAAAATGCAGCACTACATCGGCACTTCACGCAGCCACAAAGGCTTCGTGCCCGAAGGCGAAGAGGTGTACGCCAAGGGCAAGCCGGATCAAAAAGAGGCGTTCGATATCGGTTTTGAAGTGGGCGATGACGACCCGCTGGTGATCGCCAAAACCCCGCTGATCGGCGCTAACGAGTGGCCGGACCTGCCCGGCTTTCGCCATGCGGTCGAAGCGTATTACGCGGCGGTATTTGCCCTGGGCCGCCGCCTGTTCGATGGCTTTGCGCTGGCGCTGGGCCTGGAGGAAGGCTACTTCGAGGCGATGGTCACCCGCCCGCCCTCCAAGCTGCGCTTGATTCATTACCCGTTTGACGGTGCCGCCCAGGACGCGCCCGGAATTGGTGCGCACACCGATTACGAGTGCTTCACCATGCTGCTGGCCGACAAGCCCGGGCTGGAAGTGATGAACGACCTCGGGCAGTGGATCGACGCGCCCCCGGTTGATGGCGCGTTTGTGGTCAACATCGGCGACATGCTGGAGGTCATGACCGCTGGTACGTTCGTTGCTACGGCTCATCGGGTACGCACGGTCAGCGAGGAGCGCTATTCGTTTCCGCTGTTCTTCGCCTGTGACTTTCACACCCAGATCAAGCCCCTTCCGCAGTTCGACAAGGGCACGGCCGACTACGAAGAAATCACCATCGGCGAGCACATGTTCGGTCAGGCGTTGCAGACCTACCAATACCTGCGGCGCAAGGTCGAGAACGGCGAACTCAAGCTGCACGAAAAGGCGCGTAAGCCGTCGAGCTTCGGCCACCTGAAGAATCAGACACAGGACGTATCTTGATGCGATACGGCGCCCTGCATCACCCGAATACCCAGCACACCCAGCCCTACCTTCCTGACGTGGAGTCACCGACGATGCGCAACACTTTGAACACTGCTGTCCGCTTGACCGTGCTTGCCTCCGCCATGCTCGGCGCGTCGTTATTGGCTGCCACGGCCGCACAAGCTGCCACCACCGTGACGCCCGGGCAGTTCAAGGTTGGCATGGAGATCACCTACCCCCCATTCGAATCCTACGACGAGAAGAAGAACGTCGTCGGTGCCGACCCTGACCTCTCGCGCCTGCTCGCCAAGCACATGGACCTCAAAGCGGAGTTCGTCGACACCAAGTTCTCCAGCCTGATCCTCAGCCTCAACGCCGGGCACTACGACGCGATCATTTCGGGCATGTACATCACGCCGGAGCGCCAGACCCAGGCACAGACCATTCCCTACGCTGTAACCGGCGCGGCGATCATGGTGCTCAAGGACAGTCCGCTCAAACCCAAGGTGCCGGAAGACTTGTGCGGGCTGAAAATCGGCCTGGAAAAAGGGACCACGTGGGTCACCCAGTTCAACAAGCTGTCCGCCGAATACTGCGTGCCGAAGGGCAAAGGCCCGGTCGCCGTCAGCGAATTCCCGTCGGCCCCGGAAGTGACCCAGGCGCTGCTGTCAGGGAACGTGCAGGCGCAGGTGGAGATCGACGGCGCCGCCGGGATGATCGCCGAACGCACCAAGGGCCGCGTGGTGGTCAGCACCGAGCATTCCATCTACCAGCAGACGCTAGGCATCTACGTGAAGAAGGGCAATGACGAGCTGTATCAGGGGCTGCTCAAGGCCTTCGACGAGACCAAAAAATCCGGCGAATACGCGGCGCTCTTGAAGAAATACAACCTGGAAGAGCCCGCGAACTGACGGCTTGATGCGTCACCCGTGTAGGAGTGAGCTTGCTCGCGATTGGCCGTGACAGACGATGAAGGTGTGTCGGATGTACCGAAGTCATCGCGAGCAAGCTCACTCCTACAGGGATCGCGTTTGACAAGAGAATCCCGCCGGGCCCCGCCCTGCTGAGGTGTGTGTATGCAATTCGAATGGTCCTACTTTTTTTCTCTGTTCTCGGTCGCTGACTTCTGGGAATCCTGCATCACCGTGATCGAACTCAGCGCCCTGGGCTGGTTCATCGGCATGCTGCTGGGTTTCCTGCTGGCCTCGGCCAAGCTCTCGACCGCGCGCTGGATCAGCGTGCCGGCGTCGATTTATATCTGGTTCTTCCGCAGTGTCCCGCTGCTGGTGTTGGTGGTGTTTACCTACAACCTGCCACAGATGTTTCCGGTCACCCGCGACGTGCTGTCCAACCCCTTCTATTCCGGCCTTCTCGCGTTGGTGGTCACGGAAGCGGCGTACATGGCGGAGATTCACCGGGGCGGCCTGATCTCCGTTGCCAAGGGCCAGAAGGAAGCGGGCCGCGCCCTGGGTGTTGGTCTGATCGGCATGCAGCGTCTGATCGTCATCCCCCAGGCATTCCGTATCTCCCTGCCGACGCTGGTGAATGAATACATCACCGTGGTGAAACTGACCTCACTCGTGTCAGTAATTTCCCTCACCGAGCTGCTGACCGTGGGCCAACGCCTCTACGCGCAAAACTTTCTGGTCATGGAAACGCTGTCAGCCGTCGCGGTGTATTACGTGATGATCGTCACGGTGTTCGGCTGGCTGTTTCACTGGCTGGAGCAGCACCTTGAGCTGAGCAACCGCAAGCCGCAAACCCTCGACGACAGCGCCCTGACTCACCTGCGCGCCAGCCTCGTCGCGCAGCCTGCAGTGATGCGCGAGCAGGCCACAGGTCCGGGGGCTGCGCCGGCGCTGCAACTGGTCAACATCCACAAAAGCTACGGGCAGCATGAAGTGCTTAAGGGCATCAATCTGGAGGTGGAGGCCGGGCAGGTCATCTCCATCATCGGCCCGTCGGGCTCGGGCAAGACGTCGCTGATTCGCACGGTCAACAGCCTGGAGACCATCGACAAGGGCGAGATCATCCTGTTTGGCGAGGGCTACATTCACGCGGGCGACAACCCCAACGCGCCGCAGATCCGCCGGGGCGTGCAGCGCATCGGCATGGTGTTCCAGAATTTCAACCTGTTCCCACACCGCACCATCCTCGACAACGTGACCCTCGCGCCGCGCTATCACGGCCGCGACCGGGACCTCAGCGAGCAACGCGCCTACGCCCTGCTCGACAAGGTCGGGCTGCTGGCCCATGCGCACAAATACCCCCATCAGTTATCCGGCGGTCAGCAACAGCGCGTGGCGATTGCCCGGGCACTGGCGATGGACCCGCAGATCATGCTCTTCGACGAACCGACGTCTGCGCTGGACCCGGAGTTGGTGGGCGACGTGCTCAAGGTCATCGCCGACCTGGCGAAGGAAGGCATGACGATGCTCATCGTCACCCATGAGATGGACTTCGCCCTGTCGATTTCCGACCGGGTGATTTTCATGGAAAACGGCATCGTGCAGGTCGACGCCGCGCCGCAGACGATTCTTGCCGATCAGTGCGGCGAGCGTGTGCGCAGGTTCATGGGGCTGGATCACGCCGTGACGCAACAAACGCCTGCGCTGAAAGAAGCTTGAGCCTCACAGCCCCAACATCAACCCGCTCAGGCGCTTTACCTTGCGCCGCAGCGCTTCTTCAAACACGCCCTGACGCGGCTCGATCAGGCTGAACCAGTGCTTGGCCCGGGTGATGCCGGTGTAGATCAGCTCCTTGGTCAGCACCGGGTTCAGCGCCTCCGGCAGAATCAGCGCCGTGTGCGCGAACTCCGAGCCCTGGGATTTGTGCACCGTCATCGCGTACACGGTTTCCACGTCATTGAGCCGGCTTGGCAGCACAAAGCGCACGCCGCCGCTGCCGTCGTTACGCGGGAACGCAACACGCAGCGCCTGACGGTTTTCCTCGACCGGCCCCTCGGGCAGACGCAGGGCAATGCCGATGTCGCCGTTCATCAAACCCAGCCCGTAATCGTTGCGTGTCATCAACACCGGGCGCCCCTCGTACCACTGATGATCGCTCTCGATCAGTCCGGCGCTGAACAGCGTTTCAGTGATCCGTCGATTCAACCCTTCCACGCCCCACGGCCCTTTGCGCACGGCACACAGCAGCTGGAACTCATCGAACGCATTCAGCACCTGCCGCGCCCACTCGACACTGCGCGGGTCTTCGATCTGCGTCAGGTCTTGCGGCCGCTGCGCGTGCATCACGCCCAGATAATGGCGATAGCCTTGCGGGCCATCGCCGTGACCGTCGAGCAGCAGTCGCGACAGTGCGCGGTCCTGCTCACCCTTGAGCACCAGGGAAAACAGATCCGGGTACTGGCGAGCCGCGAGCAATGCGCGCGCTTCCTGGTCCTGCTGCTGATTGACCAGCTTCGCCAACTGACCAATGCCGCTGCCGGCCACGAAACGCCGTGAATGGCGCAGCATCACCACTTGCTGGGCCAACGCGTGATGCTGATCGTCGCCCTGCTGCAAGCCGCTCCTGGATAGATCTTCGCCGCTGACCGATTCCAGCCACGCCTGGGTCTGCGGGCTGTACATCCCCACCTCCGCGTCGCGGCACAAATCGCCCAGCACGGCGCCAGCCTCGACCGACGCCAGTTGATCCTTGTCGCCCAACAACACCATCCGCGCATGGGGCGGCAGCGCGTCCAGCAGGTTGGCCATCATTTCCAGGTCGATCATCGAGGCTTCATCGACAACCAGCACGTCCAGCGGCAACGGGTTGCCCGCGTGATGCCGGAAATGCCGCGTGCCCGGACGACTGCCCAGCAAGCGGTGAACCGTTGTGACTTCGCTGGGGATCTTCTGCCGCACGTCTTCCGGCACTTGCAGCGACTGCACCTGATGACTGATCGACTCGGTCAGGCGTGCCGCGGCCTTGCCGGTCGGTGCCGCCAGGCGAATGCGCAACGGCTTGCCGCGCTCCACTGCTGGCGATTGCAGCAGTGCCAGCAAACGCACGACCGTGGTCGTCTTGCCCGTGCCGGGGCCGCCGGTGATGATGCTGAACGCGCCTCGGGTTGCCAGGGCGCACGCCAACTTTTGCCAGTCGATCAAGGCGTCAGGCGCCTGGTTGGCCGGGCCGAACAGCGCATCCAGACGCTGGGGCAAATCGCTGAACCCCGTTTCCACCTGAGCCAGTCGACGACGCAACGCCGCATCGATCCGCCGTTCATACGTCCAGTAACGGCGCAGGTACAGGCGCCGATCGGACAAAACCAACGGCCTCTGTGCCGCTGCTTCGCTGAGGTCCCCTGCGTGGGCCACCAGGGCGCTGGCTTCCAGCGCCTTGCACCACGTCGCGCCGTCGAGGGATTTGAGCAGCGAGGACGGCAGCAGCATCGGCGTCGACAACACATCGCCCTCCGGCGGCAGCGACAGGGCGAAGTCCGGCTCTTTCAGGGTTTCATAGAGGTCCAGACAGACGTGCCCGTGGCCCAACTGGTGGCTGGTCAGCGTGGCCGCCAACAGCACCAGCGAATCGGCGGCAGGATCGAGCTCAGCCAGAAACGCCACGAAGGCTTTGTCCAGCGCGCGCAACCAGCCGCGTTCGACCCAGCGCTGCAGCAACAGCAGCAAGTCATCCACCCGGCTGAGGGGCTTCAGCTCGGCGAGGCTGTCGGCGTCCAGCGCTGAGGGCATCAAGTGAGCGAAGGTCCGGTTCATACGAGGTCTCCTGACAGCACGTCGGCCGTGATCGGCGCTCGGCCCTGAAACAGCAGATCGAGACTTTCGATCAACTCACGGGGCGGTCGGGTGAACCACGCACCCTGACTCGCCCCACGACTGCCACGCACGAACAGGTACACCGCGCCGCCCATGTGCCGGTCGTAATCGTAATCGGCGAGCCGCGCCTTGAGCTGACGGTGCAAGGCCAGCAGGTAAAGCACGTATTGCAGGTCGTAGCGGTTGTCCAGAATCGAGTTTTCCATCGCCTGCTCGGTGTAGGCATCGTCGTCGACGCCCAGCCAGTTGGATTTGTAATCGGCAACGAAGTAACGGCCTTCGTGCTCGAACGTCAGGTCGATGAAGCCCTTGAACATGCCGTTCAGCGAAACCGTTTCTGCCGCCGCCCTCGGCGCACCGTTGTGGGTGTATCGGCGAACCAGCGCGTCCATCTGCGCCACATCGACTTTCGAGCAGGCGAACCAGAACTCCATTTCGACGCGGTACTGGTTCGGCTGATCCAGCTCACACAAGGCCATGGGCTGCACATCTGAGCCCAGACGCAGCGGCAGGGTCAGCAGATGCTGCAGCCAATCGGTCAGCGTGTTGATCCAGCCTTTCCAGTCGCGCCTATTGCAGCGTTGGGCGACGACTTTCTCCAGCGCAAGCGGATCGGCAGCCGCCTCGGCAAAGCCCTTTTCGCCCGCCCATTCCAACAGCCCGTGCAGGAAGGTGCCGGGGTTGGGGCCACGCGGGAATCGGTGGATATCGCCGCCGCTGACCATCACCTCGCGCGGCGCATCCGGATCGAGACGCTCATCGTCGAACAGCTTCTGCGCTTGCGGACTGTCCGGCGACTGATCGCCGCTGTCAGTGATGGTGTCGCCAATGCGCAGCGCGCTGTAGGACGCAATCCACCAGTTCTCCCGAGCGCTGCGCCGGGGCACGCGCGGCTTGCTCAATGCGACCTCGTTGCGCGGCGCGCTGAAGGATTCGGTGGTCGGCAGTGGAACGGGTTCAACTTTCACGGCCGGGTGGTCCTCTGCCAGCGAGCGCAGCCATTGGCCCAATGCCACTGACTCAGCCAGCTTCTGCCCGCCGCCGAGCAAATAACCCAGGGCCGAACGATGGAGTGTCGAGGCGCTGTTGCTGCCGCGTTTGAGATCGGCAACGCCCAGCCAGCACGCGTGTTGAGCGCGGGTCAGGGCCACATAAAGCAGACGCAGGTCTTCCGCCAGACGCTCGTCATCCGCTTGCTCGATCAGCGCCGGCGTGGGTTTGAGACTTATCTGCGCGTGGCCTTCGGCGTCATGGAAGTGCAGCGGCAAACGGCTGCCGTCCACCGGCTTCGTCGAGCAGATGAAGGGCAGAAACACCAGCGGGTATTCCAGGCCTTTGGATTTGTGAATGGTCACGACCTTGACCAGTTGCTCATCGCTTTCGAGGCGCAGGATCTGCTCTTCCCCCGCTTGGCCAGACAGGGCCAGATGCTCGCTCAGATGGCGAATCAGGGCCTGCTCGCCATCCAGCTCGGCGGCGGCCTGCTGCATCAGTTCGCTGAGGTGCAGCAGGTTGGTCAGCACACGCTCGCCATCGGTTCGCTGAACCAGCGCTTGGGGCAATTTGAAGTCGTGCAGCAGCCGACGCAGCATGGGCAGCACGCCTTGGGTGCGCCAGATGCGTCGGTAATCGCGGAACTGCATGACGCGGTTTTCCCACGCCAGCTCGTCCTGATTCAACAACTCGAGTTCGGCCAGCGGCAACGCGAGGGTGATGCAGGCCAAGGCCGCGCGCAGGGTTCGCTCGGCGTCAGGCTCGGCGCAGGCCTTGAGCCAGGCGAGCAAGTCATGGGCTTCTTGTGCCGCGAACACCGAGTCCTTGTCCGAGAGATACACACTGCGCACACCCCGCGCCGACAACTCGCCACGCACCGCCTGGGCTTCCTTGCCATCCCGCACCAGAATCGCGATGTCGGCAGGCAGCAGTTGTCTCAATGGCTCTCCAGCTTTGGCAAAGCCCGCTTGCCCTTGTTGCCCGGCGTTGAGCAAACGCACGATCTCACTGGCGCAACTCGCCGCCAGTTGCGCTCGATACACCGTGCCCGACACTGGCTGATCGGTTTCCAGCTGCCAGACGTTGAGCGCCGCAAGCACCTGACCGTCGACCTGCAACGTCTCTTTACGGCCTTGGGAGCCGACTGCCAGAAACGGCACGGGATTGTCCTCAGGCGTGCGGAACAGGAACGCTCCGCGACCGGCCTCGCTCGTCTCCGCGCGCGTAAACACGTGGTTCACCGCATCGACCATCGCGTGGCTGGAACGGAAGTTGGTGCCCAGCGTGTGCAAGCGTCCGGTGGTGGCCTGACGGGCGCGCAGGTAGGTATAGATGTCGGCACCACGGAACGCGTAGATCGCCTGCTTCGGATCGCCGATGAGAAACAGGCCGGTGCTCTCGTCGTTGGCCTCAAGCCGGTAGATACTGTCGAAAATGCGGTACTGCACCGGGTCGGTGTCTTGAAACTCATCGATCAGCGCGACGGGAAACTGCTCGCGGATCAGGGTCGCCAGGCGCTCGCCACCGCTGCCGCGCAACGCAGCGTCCAGCCGCAGCAGCATGTCGTCGAAACCCATTTCCGCGCGGCGTCGCTTCTCTTCTTCAAAGCGGGCGCCTACCCATTGCGCGGCGTGTTCGAGCACCGCTGCATCGGGCGTTGGCAGCGTGTCCAGCGCCACCTTGAGCTCGACCATCGCCTCGAACGCGGGGTGCGACGGGGGATTGTTCTTCCACGCTTCGGCAATGCCATCAGGCGTCAGCCGGGTGAAACCGGTGCCGAGGTCCAACTGCTCTTGCTCGTCGTCATTGGCCCAGGCAATCAGCTTGTCGAACCAGGGTCTGAAATAACGCTCCTGCATCTTGCGGCCATCGACCACTTTGCAGGCGACGCCGTCGATGCAGATCGCATGCAGCTCCGCCGCCCAGTTGGCCCATGGCGCCTTGAGCTGGCGGAGGGTTTCGCGGCGCTCCTGAATCGAGTGCTCGATGATCTGCGTCGGGGTTTGCGTCACACTCGCCCGCTCACTGCCGAACAATGCGCGCACCCTTGGCAGTAGCGCCGCGGGTCCGCCCCAGTTCTCGCGCACCCACAGCAGCGCGTCACCGCTCATGGGGTAACAGAATTTGCGCCAGTAATCGCGCAGCACTTCGCTCAGCAAATCGGTGTGATCGGTTTCCAGGCTCTGGGTGAAAAGGCTGCCGCTGTCGAAGGCGTGCTCGCGCAGCATGCGCTGACACCAGCTGTGGATGGTCGAGACCGCCGCTTCGTCCATCCACTGCGCCGCGATGTCGAGACGGCTGGCGCAGCCGGGCCATTGCTCAATGGCGAACTCGTCCCGCAACCCAGCGATCAACGCATCAGGCGCTTCGATTTCTTCACGAAAGAACCGCGCGGCTTCGGCCAGTCGCGTGCGAATACGGTCGCGCAGTTCCTTGGTCGCTGCGTCGGTGAATGTCACCACCAGAATCTGCGGCGGTAACAGCTCTCGGCCGAAGCCAGAAATCTCGCTGCCGTGACCCAATACCAGACGCAGGTACAGCGCCGAGATGGTGAACGTCTTGCCGGTGCCGGCGCTGGCTTCAATCAGCTGGCTGCCTCTCAGCGGGAAGCGCAGCGCCAGAGGTTGTTGTGCGTCACTCATGCGCCGGCCTCCTCACGAGAAAGTGCCTGCCAAGGCGCTTCAAAAATCGGTTTGTACAGCGCCTCGCACCAACCCACGAATTCCTCGCTGCCCAGCAACGCATCAAAGTCCGGGAACTGGCGCGCCAGGGCAGTGCTCTCGGCACGCTCGCCCTTGCTGTTCTGGCCATCGCCTTCATAGGCCTTGCGCGCGGCGGCTTCGGCTTTGATTTCATCGTTCTGGCCTAGCCAGGCAAACGCCGTCTTCACCGCAATCGGAAGCGGTCGCTGCATGCCCTGATGCCAGGCCAGCAGCAGGTCATTCAGCGTGCGCGTGGCAGTGTCCTTGTCTAGCGGCGGCAGCAAGAGCGTCTCGTCACTGGCCACCAGCGCGGTGGTCAACGGCAGATCGCACGCGCAGGCCACCAGATGGTTCACCCAAGGCTTGGTCAGGCGATGCCACTTGCGTGTCTTCTTGCTGGCGATGGCATTGGGGATAGCGGTGATCGCGAGTAACTCGTTCTGAGGATTCTGATAAAGCCCATCGACCCAGCCATCGAGCTCGACGCCCTGATGCTGATAACTGACCGGCAACGCGCTGTGCAGCCGCACCGGCCAGCGAATCAGCAATTCGTGATAGCGGGCGACGAGGTCGGGTAGCGGTTCGATCAGTTCATCCTGCAGCAACGTGCCAAACCCGGCCATCGGCAGCAAGCCGCTGCCCTGCAAGCGCGTTGCTTGAGCATGGAGCGATTCCTGAATGTCCTCGGGATCTGTGAGCGCCGCTTGCAACAGACTGTCGCTGAGGCCATAGCGCTCGAGCGCGTCGAGTACGAACGGCTCCTCGTCCGCCAATGGCGCTTCGGCGACTTCAAAGAATATCTTCAAGCGCTGGCTGAAGAAGTGCTTCACCGGATTGCGCAGGAAATCCTGCAATTGCATCAGGCTCAACGGCTCTTCCTGCTGGTGCTTTTGCAGCGCTTTTGTTTCCCCTGATTCGGTGACGGCTTCGTGCAGCACCTGCCATTCTCGGGCGAAGCTGAAGAACTCCGGGTTCTCCTGAAAGTACTTGGCGCTGAAAGGCTGCAGCGGATGCTCGACGGTGAGTGTGTGCAGCAACTGCTGGCCCGGATCACGCTTTTTATCGTCCTCGGGCTCGATGGCATCGGCCAGCCGCCAACCGCTGGACAGATGATCGCGCAGCTGCCCGATGAGCACCGAAGCCGGCCGCTCGGAGTTGTCGCGAATACTGCGCCCCACCCAGCTGATGTACAGCTGATCACGGGCGGACAACAGCGCTTCCAACAGCAGATAACGATCATCCTCACGCCTGGAACGGTCGCCGGGACGGTAATCGCTGCCCATCAGATCGAAATCCAGCGGCGGCTGCGCGCGGGGGTAATCGCCATCGTTCATACCCAGCAGGCAGACGATTTTGAATGGAATGGCGCGCATCGGCATCAGCGTGCAGAAGTTGACCGATCCGGCCAGAAAGCGTTGGGACAACCGCCCTTGATCCAGCCCGGCCAGCCAGGCTTCACGCACGACCGTCAACGGCAATTCTTCTTCCAGGCCAACGGTCTCGCAGATCTGCAGCCAGGTTTCACGCAGGGTTTCCAGCTGACTGAGCAGGTAGTCGTCGTGCTCACTGTCGGCCATGAAGAACAGCTGCATGATCGCCTGAAGGCGCGCACCCCACATCGCGGGCGTCGCGGGTTGGGAGAGTTCGTTGTGCGCGACCTGAAGCGCGTCGATCAGGGACACCAACGGGCCAATAAGAGCCGCATCGAGCCCGCCGATTTCGTCATACGGCTGAATGCCGTCGTAAGCCGCACCCGCCCCAACGGCGTACCCCAGCAACATGCGACGCAGACCGAAATGCCAGCTGTTCTGCTCAAGCTGTTCCGGTAGCCCTAGCCCTTCACGCTGCTTCGCATTGAGCCCCCATCGCACACCCGCGCCCTCAATCCAGCGATGGAGGGTTGGCAGGTCTCGCTCATCAATGCCGAACCGTGCTCGTAATGCGGGGACGTCCAGCAGATCGAGGATTTCACTGACCGGGAATCGACTGTCCGGAATCTTCAGCAAATGCTCGACGGCGATCAGCAACGGATCACGGCCACGCTGGCCCTGATCGGCGAGGGTGAAGGGAATAAAGCGGCGATCGTCGCGATCCAGTTGGCCAAACACTGCGCGAATGTGAGGGGCGTAGCTGTCAATGTCTGGGACCATGACGATGACGTCCCGCGGACGAAGGTCCGGATCCCTGCTGAAGCGCGCGAGCAGTTGGTCGTGGAGCACCTCCACTTCGCGCTGGGCGCTGTGGGCGACATGAAAGCGAATGGAGCGGTCGGTCTTGATATCCACGGGCGGCCAGACTTCGCGGGTCTCGCTCAAGGGGCGCAGCTCGAGGATATCGTCCTGGAGTTGATTCAGGAGTGTCTTGGGCTCGCTCTCGCTGAACAGGTCGATGCGCCCGTCGCGAAAGATCGAGCGATAGCTGTTCGGGTCGTCATGACTGTCGAGCAGATTGATGTAGTCACGACCCTGCTTGCCCCAAGCGGCCAGTAACGGGTGAGCGTGCTGGTGCAGCGCATCAGGGTTCAGCACCACTGGCATGCCGGGTTTTCGCGATTGGCGTTTGTATTCGTGGCGCAGGAGATCCTTGTCAGCCACGATGTCTGCCCAGTGATGGCGGCAAGGGTTGTGAACGCAGAGCAGGACCTGACTGAAACGGGCTAGCCCGGCAAGCGCCTCTAATGCCTGGGCGGGCAAAGAGGAAATACCGAAAACGATCACCCGCGCCGGCAAACCGGCCGGTGCCTCGACCAGGCTATTGATGCGTTCGATGTAACGTTGATGCACGCCGGCCCGGCTCTGGGCCATCCCCTCTGCCCCGACATCATGGAGCAGCGCACGCCACAGTTCGGCCTGCCAGCAGTTCTCTGCTTTGAGCGGCTTTGCCTCTCCCCGCCCGGTCCTGAGTTGGTGCTTGCCCGCGGCCCAATCCTCCAGCCAGTCGGCGCGATACACCTGATATTGATCGAACAGGTCAGCGAGTCGTTCGGACAACTGGTAGCGCTTGCGCAGGTCTGTATCGGCCGTCAGGAATCGCTGCAGCGGCTCGAAGTGCGGCTGATTGATCAGGCCGGGCAATAGACGCATCAAACGCCAAGTCAGGGGAGCCTTATCGAGCAATGAGGTTTCCGGGATCTCTGCCTTGCCCAACACCGCACGGTACAGCTGCCACATAAAGCTGCCAGGGAGCTGCACATCGATCGCAGCGGCAATGCCGCAACCCCCTTGATCGTCGTCCTGTGCATCTTCTGCCAAAGCAAGCTTCAGCCACTGCGCAATGCCGTTGCTTTGAACCAGCGCTACTTCGTTCTCAAGCGGAGTCAGGGGATAACGCCGCATCCAGGACACCACAAGGCCACGCAGTTCATCCAGGCGATTCCCATGGACCACCATAAATCCGGGGTTGAGATTGGATGTCACCGGCATAGCTGCGTCCCTTGGTCTTTCAAAAGAGGGAGAAGACTAACAGAGGGTGAGGATTCGTTATCGGTCGATCTTGTCAGGGCGACTGACAACTGCGCTCATCCGCTGTTAGGTATGAGGATGACTGCCCGCTTTTCCGCGCGCAAAAAACAAAACCCCATCTGCTTTCGCAAATGGGGTTTCGGAATTTAATCTTGACGATGACCTACTCTCACATGGGGAA